>JBBQSO010000056.1:0-35364 GCA_038213805.1 Planctomycetota bacterium
CCATCAGCCATCAGCCATCAGCCATCAGCCATCAGCCATCAGCCATCAGCCATCAGCCATCAGCCATCAGCCATCAGCCATCAGCCATCAGCCATCAGCCATCAGCCATCAGCCATCAGCCATCAGCCATCAGCCACCAGCCCCTCACTTCACCGCCTTGATCGTGATCACATGCGTCACCGGCACGAGCGCCTCGCTGGCGGCGGTGCGCAGCGCCCCGGCCTTGGCGGTGCCCTTGGCGACCAGACGATCCCAGGTGGCAGCTTCGTCGCTGATCACCTGGCGGTACTGGGGCACGTTGTGCAGGAAGTTCTTCACGAACTCGGTCTCGTAGATCTGCTGGCCGCGCACCGCGCTCTCGACCTTGAGGAAGAAGGGCGTGAATGGATTGTCGCTGAATTCCGCGGCGAGATTGATGCCCTTGGCGAGGTCGGCGGCGCTGAATTCCTTGGTGGCGCCGCCCCAGGTGACGGCCAGGCGCTCGGCACCGGGGTTGGTCACCACCAGCAGGAAGCGGTTGAGCTCCTGGTTGAAGGGGATGAATTCGGCGGCGCTGGCGGTGGTCTGCTGCTTCGGGTCGCCGCTAACGCAGAACGGGTAGCGCGTGCTGACCACCTGCACCGCGCCGTCGGCGCCGACGGCGAGGATGCGGTGGCCGGCGGTGGTTTCCGCCTTCTTGGCCGCAAGGTCGACGGTGACGGTGCCGATCGCGCCGTCGCAGCCCAGCGCCTTGAGGTAGGCGTAGGCCATCACCAGGTGGCCGTTGCGCCCGGGGTGCACGCCGTCGCCGCCGGCGAAGACGTACTCCTTGCCGTACTTCTCCTTGGCCTTGGCCATCGCCGCCATCATCGCGCCGTGCACGTCGGCGAAGGCCACGCCCTCCTCGTCTGCGACCTGCTTGGCGAGTGCGCCGAGTTCGGCGAGGGTCTTGTTGTACATCAGCGCCTGCTCGGGGCTGTGGTGAAAGGTGTCGGCGTCGACGCAGCCGGGCGCGCCGACCACGATGAAGCGCGTGCCGGCCTTCTTGAAGGCGGCGACGATGCCTTTCTGCGCGTCGTGGTACTGCTTGGCGCGGTCGGCGCCGAGCGGCGCGTAGCCGCCGTCGTTCATGCCGTAGCAGGTGGTGGCGACCTGCGGCGCGAAGGGCAGGGCGTCGTTGGCCATGCGCCCCAGGAAGCCCCACGAGGTCTCGCCGCCCCAGCCGAACTGCATCGCCTGCAGCTTGGCCACCGGCTGGCACATCAGCAGGTAGTCCTCGATGTCGACCGAGTAGTCCTTCTGCTCGGTGATGGAGTCGCCGCAGACCGCGACCAGGTCACCCTCGATCAGGCCCTTCTCAGCGGCGGACGCGGTGAACGCGCAGGCGACGATGAGGGCGAGGGGCAGCGCGAGGGTGCGGAATGACGTGGCCATGGAGGTCTCCGGGGGGCGGTAGCTAACGGTACACGGCTGCGGCCGTGACGTTGAGCGCGTGGCCCGTCCAGCCTAGCCGTACCCGCATGCGTGCCCATCCCCCGCCCGGGGGATCCCTGTTCATTACCCACACCCGTCCGGCTGATTGGTGGGCAATGCATAGGGGAGCCCCGGGCCATCCCCGCGGGCGGTTATCCCGCCAGGTCCGGCAGCAGCTTCGTCCCGTCGCCCAGGCTCTCGACCGGGCAGCCGGCGCGCGCGAGCATGGCCATGAGCAGGTCGCAGAAGGTGCCCGCGCACTGCTTCACGTAGCGCCCACCGCGCACCGACCCGCCGCCGCCGCCGGCGAGGATGGTCGGCAGGTTGTGGTGGTTGTGCTTGTCGCCATCGCCCATGCCGGAGCCGTAGAGCACCATGCAGTTGTCGAGCACCGTGCCGCCGCCCTCCTTCAGGTCCTTCAGGCGGGTGAGCAGCGCGGCGAACTGGGCAACGTGGTAGGTGTTGATCGCGCAGATCTTGGCGAGCTTGGCCGGATCGTTGCCGTGGTGGGAGAGTTCGTGGTGGGCCTCGGGAACGCCGATCTCGGGGTAGCCCGAGGTGGCAAGGATATACTGCCCGAACATCATCGTCGCGATGCGCGTGGTATCGCTCTGGAAGGCCAGCGCGACCAGATCGAGGAGCAGGCGCGCGTGCTCGTCGAAGCGCGCCGGCACGGCGTCTGGGACCTTCACCTCAAGCAGCGGCGAGTCCTTGGCCCCGCGCTTCGCCGCCGGCCCGGTCGCGCGCGCGGCGGCCTGCTGGCGCTCGATCGACTGGATGCGCTTCTCCAGCTCGCGCACGCCGTCGAGGTACTCGTCGAGCTTGCGCTGGTCGTTGCCGCTGACCTGTCCGCGCAGGCGCTGCGCGTCGGTCAGCACCAGGTCGAGCATGCTCTGGTCGAGCGACGGCGCGGCCGCCGCATCCGCGTCCGCGTTGCCGGCGGCGGGCGCGGCGGCAAAGCGCGCCGGGTCGCCGGCCGGGCCGCGCGCGCGGTGGACCGGGGTCGAGGCGCGCGACGAGAACAGCCGGGCGAAGACCGCGCGTGGGTTGATCTCCTTGGGCATCGGCTGGGTCGCCGAGCGCCAAGAGATGTTGGTGTTGTAGGCGCAGCTGTAGCCCATCTGGCAGTCGCCGGCGCGGTACGCCTGGTGGGTGCCGAGTTCAAGCGAGGGCAGCGGCGTGTAGGCGCCGATCTTCTGCGCCGCGATCTGGTCGGCCGAGATGGCGTTCTCCAGGGTGTCGCGGCGGGACGGATAACCGGTCAGCCAGGTGCCGGTCTCGCGCGGGTGCGGGGCGTTGCCGTCGCCGTAGGCGCGCAGGTGGTTGAGGCCGCCCAGCACCAGGCAGTCGCCGACGACCGGGCGCAGCGGCTCGAGGATCTTCGGCAGCGGCGTGCTTGCCGAAAGGCGCGCGTCGGCCGGCCAGAAGTTGGCGTTGTCGACGCCGTGCGGCACGTAGATGAACGCCATGCGCACCGGCGGCCGGCCAGCGCCCTTCGGCGACTCCGCCCAGCCCATGGTCTCAAGCAGCGGCAGCGCGAGCGCGGCGCCGAGGCCGCGTAGGGCGGTGCGGCGGGAGATGAGCCAGTTTTTCGTCATGGTGCACTCGCGGCGCGGCGGTTGAGGAACGGGTAGCTGGTGGCGACGGCCATGACGATGCCATCCAGACGGTAGCCGTCGGCGGCGCTGGCGCGGGCGATGGCGTCGATCACGCGCTCGTCGGCGTCCTGCAGGCGGCGGCCGAGCGCGTAGCCCAGCAGGCGCGCGATGAAGGTGCGCGCGAAGTCGTCGCGGTAGGTCAGCAGCAGGCGCTTGAGCCCGTCGGGCGTGCTGAAGCGCCGCCCGCCCGGCAGTTCGCCGCTGGTGTCGACGAGCGCGCCGGCGTCATCGCGGGTGCGTGCGTGGCCGATGGCGTCGAAGCCCTCCAGGCCGAAGCCGATCTGGTCCATGACCGCGTGGCACGAGGCGCAGGCGGGGTCGCTGCGGTGGCGCTCCAGCTTCTGGCGCATGCTCAGGCCCACGCCGCCGTGCTGGTCCTGCTGGTCGAGGGCGGCGACCAGCGGTGGGGGTGGGGGCGGCGGCGTGCCGAGGATCTCCTCCAGCACCCAGCGCCCGCGCTTCACCGGGCTGGTGCGCGTCGGGTGCGAGGTGACCATCAGCAGTGCCGGCAGGGTGAGGATGCCGCCGCGGTCGCGGTCCTCCAGCGGCACACGACGCATCTGCCGGCCGGTGATCCCCGCCATGCCGTAGAAGCGGGCGAGGTCGGCGTTGACGTAGGTGTAGTCGCAGTCGAGCAGCTCCAGCAAGCTGCCTTTATTCTGCAGCACCCCGGCAAAGAGCAGTGCGCCCTCGTCGTACATCGCCTGGCGCAGCTCGCGCGTCAGCCCGGGGAAGCGCGTGCGGTCGGGCTCGACGATGAAGACGTTGCGCAGCTGCAGCCACTGCCCGGCGAAGTCGTCGGTCAGGGCGCGCGCGCGCGGGTCGGCGAGCATGCGCCGCACCTCGCCCGCCAGCACCGTGGGCTGGTGCAGGGTACCCGCGGCGGCCGCGGCGGTGAGCTGCTCGTCCGGCATCGTCGACCACAGGAAGTAGGACAGCCGTACGGCGAGGTCGTAGTCGCCGATGGCGTAGGCGCCGTCCGCACCGGGCGGGCGCTCCTCTTCGATGCGCAGGAGGAATGACGGCGAGATCAACGCCGCCTTGATCATCAGCTTGACCGCGGCCGAGAACGGCGCGTCCTGCGCGTCGGCGAGGTCGAAGACGCGCAGCAGCAGGTCGAGCTGCGCGGCGTCGGGCGGGTGGCGGTACGCGCGCGCCGCGAAGTCCGTGGCGATGCGCCGCGCAGCCTCGCGCTTGGCTAGCCCGGGTCCGGGCGTGGCGGTGAACAGGCGGCGGTGGGCGGCGGTCAGCGGCGCCGCCGGCGGCCCCTGCACGTCGACGCTGTCGATCAGCAGGCGGCGCGGCCGCGCCACCTCGACCGCGCGCGCCGGGGCGCCGGGGGCGGCGTGCGTGCCGGGGGGCGTGGCGCTGCTGGCGACGGGCGTGGCCACCGGGTTGATGAACACCAGCGACAGACGCTTCTGCCCCGGCGTGAGCGTAGTCGTGAAAGCGTAGGCGGCCGGGGACTTCGCGTTCGCCGACACCCGGCACTCGTAGGCGGCCACGCCGTCGATGCGCACCACCACCCGCGCCGGTTCGCCGCCGGCGGTCTCGGCGGCGGCCTTGAAACGGATGGTGTAGGCGGCCGCATTGGGGACGGGCAGCATCGCCACGGCCTCGCCGGGGCCGCTCAGCGCGCACGGCTGGGGCTTGCCGGCGGCCGGGTCCGCGGCGCGCTCCTGCGCCTTGCCGTCGACTACCGCGACCAGCTCGGATCCGCTCCAGTGCAGGTCGACGCGGTCGTCGACCACCACACGATCCAGGATGGCGTCGGCGGCGAACAGGTATTTCTCCATCAGCAGCGGCGACAGCGACAGCACGTCACCATCGCCGTCGAAGCCGTCGCCGACGTCGTCGGCGGGGAAGTCCGCTGCGGGCCTGAAGTCGATGCCGAAGAGGTCGTGGATGGTGCGGTCGTAGGCGCTGCGGTTGAGGCGGCGGCTGGTCACCCGCCCCGGATCGGGCGGATCGCTGCGTCGCAGCGCGCCGATCCACGCGGTGATGCGCTCGCGCTCGTCATCGTCCAGCTGGCGGTGCTTGGCGGGCGGCATCTGGCGCGCCTTGAGCTTCTGCAGCGTGCGCAGCCACAGCGGGCGCTGCGCCGGGGCCAGCGCGGCCGGCGCCGCCAGCTCGAGATCGAGGTCGCCCTTCTGCACGTCCTTGCCGTGGCACTCGGCGCAGTAGCGGTCGAGCAGCGGGCGGACCTCGCGGGCGAAGCCCACGGCGAGCGTCGCGGGCGTGGCGGCGGGCGTCGACGCCTCGCCCGCCGCCAGGCACGCCGACGCCCACACGGTCGCGGCGCACAGCGCGGCGGCGAGCAGGCCAGGGGGCCGGAGCTGCGGATGGTCCAGGCGCTTCAGCATCGCCACGCCCTCCTCGAGAGACCGGCGATGATGCCCGGGCGGCACGGGCGGCCATGCCGCGACCCCGCATCGGCATGGATGTTCTTACGGTATTTTATCGGCTGCCGCGGTGTCTTGGCGGCCATTCCCTGTGGCAGCCCAGGGGGCGACGCTCAGCGCGAGGTTCGGCCCCGCCGCGGCGGCTGCGGGTGGGGCATGATGGCGCCGCTCACCAGGGTGCGGCCGACGGTGCTGCCCTGCGGGGTGCCGCGGCCGGGATCCTGGCGCACCGCCAGCGGACTGCAGCCGAAGTAGCGGCTGAAGACGCGCGAGAAGTGCAGCGGATCCTCGTAGCCGCAGCGGCGCGCCACCTCCTGCACCTGCAGCGCGGTGGCGGTGAGCAGGTGCACCGCGTCGCGCATCCGGCACTCGCGCGCGTAGACCGTGGGCGAGGCGCCGAAGGCCTTGCTGAAGACGCTGTGCAGATGATTGGGCGAGCGCTCGCAGGCACGCGCGATCTCGGCCAGGGTGGGCATGCGCCGGTAGTGGCGCTCGATGTAGGCGAGCGCGGTGCGCAGCACCTCGCCACCGTAGTCGCCGGGCGGCGGTCCAAGGCGCGCGCCGATGTGCGCCACCACCTGCAGCAGGCAGCCCTCGAGCGCGGCCACGGCGTAGGCCGACGCCTCCGCGACGCGCGCGGGCGGCTCCATCCCCAGGCGCGCCGCCTCGCCCACGGCAGTCACCCACGGGCGGTACTCGGCGAGCGGCAGGGACAGCGGCCGTTCCAGCCGGCCGAGGTGGAGGTCGGCGGAGAGCTGCTCGAGGTTGTAGTTGATCCAGCGGTGGCGCATGCCCGGCGTGCGCCGGCGCGCGAAGCGGTGGCCGGGGATGAGATGCAGCGCGCCGCCGGCCAGTCGCCACTCCTGCCCGTCGAAGGCGATCGTGCACTCGCCCTCGAGAATGTGCCAGATGGTGTGGTTCCAGGTGCGGTAGGGGCCCTTGTCCCACACCGACCAGCCGGCATCGACGGTGTGCTCGCCGCAGGCGGCGATGCGGATGGCGCCGACATGTGGCAGCGGGCCGGCGCCGGTGAGGGAAAGCGGCATGGCGGAAGATCATCCATGCGTCGGCGCCACGCGCCAGTGGCAGGGGATGCCCCGAGTCAGCCCTTGTTCCCGAACATGTTCTTAACGCGCGTCATCAGCGCCTTGCGCCGGCCGTCCCCGACCACGACGCGCCCGCTCGACGAATCGCCATCCTCCGTGCGCAGCAGTTTGAGCGCCTCGTAGGTCGCGCGCAGCGCCTGCCCAAGCTCCGCGTAACTGGCGAAACGCTCCTCCGGCTGCTTGGCGAGCATGCGCAGCAGCAGCGCCGAGAGCTGGGGCGGGAAGCCGCTGATCAGCTCGCCGGGCACCGGCGGCGGATCGTGGATGTGGCGGTAGACCAAGCGCAGCGGATCGCTGTCGGTGAAGGGCGGCACGCCCACGGCGCTGTGGAAGAGGGTGGCCCCGAGCGCGTAGATGTCGGCGCGGAAGTCGGCGTGGTCGGGGTCGGTGGCCTGCTCCGGCGCCATGTAGGCGGGCGTGCCGGCGACCTCGCCGAGCGGTGTGGCGCGCTGCTCCTCACCGGTGTTGCCGGACAGCACGCTGTGGCGGGCGAGCCCGAAGTCGACGAGCTTGGCGCGGCCTTCGCGCGAGATCAGGATGTTGCCCGGCTTGACGTCACGGTGCACCAGACCCTGCTGCAGCCCGGCGCCGAGACCGGCACAGATGTGCATGCCGAGCTTGAGCACGCTCAGCGGGCGCAGCGGCTGGCGTGCGATGGCGCGGCCGAGGCTGACGCCGTCGATGAACTCCATGACGATGTAGGCGTGGCGCTCCTCCATGGTGACGTCGTGCACGCGCACCACGTTGGCGTGGCTGATCAGCGAGGTGAAGCGCGCCTCCTCACAGAGCTGCTCGGCGAGCTGCGGGCGCTGGCGCAGCACCCACGGCTGCAGCAGCTTGATCGCCACCTGGGTGCGCATCAGCAGGTGGGTGGCGCGGTAGACCGCGGCGAAGCCGCCACTGCCGAGCAGCTCCTCGAGGCGGTATTTGCCAAGCACGGTGCCGACGGCGGGCAGCTCATCTTCGCTGCCCGGCGCACCGTGCCCGGCGCCCGAGAGGTCGGCGGCGTGGGTCGGGGTCGGATCGCGCGTGCCGGCATCGTCGGCCGGACGCGCGCTGACGGGCGCGGCCGGCGCGCCGACGAATAGTTCATCGGCGAGCGCGTATCCGGCGAGCGGCGCGCAGCGGCCGGACAGCAGCCCGGGCGCGACGAAACCGTCGCTGGCGAAGCAGCCGTCGAGGACCAGGCCGCCGAGCTGGTGCAGGCTCATGCGCGGCTCTCCGTCGCCGTGGGGGCCAGCAGCAGGGTGCGCGCGGCGCCCACCGCGGCGGGCGGCAGCAGTCGTTCGGCCGCGAGCGCCAGCCCGAGCGCGGCGAGGCCATGGCGCTCCGCGAGCGGACCGGCCGGGAAGCCGCCGAGCGCGAGGTGCCCGCCGGCGAAGCCCACGGGCAGCGGCCGCACTGCTCCGGCGAGCGTCGCGACCTGCAGGCAGCGCCCGGCTCGCAGCGCCAGGGGCAGGCGCCGGCAGGTCAGCAGGATCCAGCTCTCCGCGCCGGATGGCAGCCCGAGCAGCGCGCCGAGATCGACGGCGACGCGTGGGCTGCCGGCGTGCAGCACCGTACCGAGCAGCGCCGGATGCGCCTGCGCGGTGGCCGGAGGCGCGGTCAGCGCCTCGGCAAGCAGCACGCGCTCGACCTCGGCGATGGGCAGGGCGAGCAGCCACGGGGCGGCGATCAGCAGCAGCGCCTGGGCGGGCGGGCTCATGGCCTGCGCGTCCAGCGTGCGAGCGCCTGCTGCAGCATCTCGGCGGTGAACGGTTTGGGCAGGTGCGCGCTCGCGCCGAGCTCGGTGGCCAGGGCGCGATGCTTGTCCGCCGAGCGCGAGGACACCACCACCACCGGCAGATCCTCCAGGCCGGGGGCGGCGCGGATCTCGCGCAGCAGTTCATAGCCGTTCAGGTGCGGCATCTCGAGGTCGGTGAAGACCAGGTCGAACTCCCCGGCGCGCAGCAGGGCGAGCGCCTCCGCACCGTCGCCGGCCATGGTCGGCACGGCGCCGAGCTCGCGCAGGTGGCGCTCGGCGACCTTGCGCACCGACAGCGAATCGTCGACGTAGAGCACGCGCGGCCCGCCGGCCACGGCAGGCGTGGCGGTGGGCGGCAGCGCCACCGGCGCGGGCGTGGGCGGTGGCGCGACGATGGCGGACTGCTGGAGCAGCCCGGGCACGTCGATGACCGGGATCAGCGTGCCGTCGCCGGCGATCGCCGCGCCGGAGAACAGGGCGTGGCCAGCGAGCAGCTCGCCGAGGCTGCCGATGACGATCTCCTCCTGACGCAGCAGCGCATCGACACGCAGCGCCCAGCGCTGATCGCCGAGGCGCAGCACCAGCGCCGGTCCCTGTCCCGCCGGCGGGGAATCGCCCAGGCCGAGCACCGCGACCAGGTCGCGCAGCACCAGCTGACGACCGGCGTACGGGATGCGCACCGCCCCGGCCGAGGCGGTGGCGGTCAGCTCGCCGAGGTCGAGCAGGCGCTCGATGAAGTGCATCGGCACCGCGAAGATGCGCCCCTGCGCCACCACCAGCAGGGCGCGGCTGATCGCCAGGGTCAGCGGCAGGGTGACGGTGAAGCAGGTGCCGCCCGCGGGCAGCGCCGCGACGCGCACCGTGCCGCCCAGGCGCTGGATCTCGTGGCGCGCCGCATCGCAGCCGTAGCCGCGCCCGCTGACCGCGTCGGCGCTGGCCTGGGTGGACAGTCCGGCCGCGAAGACCAGGTCGCGCACCGCGTCGCTGTCCGCCGGTGTGTCGGCGGCGATCAGGCCGAGCGCAATGCCGCGCCGGCGCAGGGCGGCGAGATCGAGGCCAGCGCCGTCGTCGCTGACGGTGATGACGATCTCGCCGGACTCCTGGCGCGCCGCCAGGGTGATGGTGCCGTCCGGGGTCTTGCCGGCGAGCAGGCGCGTCTCCGTCTGCTCGAGGCCATGCGCCACGGCGTTGCGCACCAGGTGCAGCAGCGGGCCGTGCACGGCGTCGGTGAGCGCCTTGTCGAGCGCGACCTCCTCGCCGGCGGTGGCCACGCGCACGCCCTTGCCGAGGCGTTCCGCGGTCTCGCGCACCGCGACGTGCAGGCGCATGAACAGGCCGCCGACCGGCACCAGGCGCGCCCGCATCACGCCGCCCTGGATGCCCGAGATGACCCGGCCCATGGACTCGGCGTCCTCGTCGAAGGCGGCGAGCGAGCGGTCGATGCCGCCCTGCAGCTCGCCGATGTCGCCGCTGATCTCGGCGAGCGCGCGCGCCAGCACGTTGACGTCGTCGTAGCGATCGAGTTCGAGCTCGGTGAAAACCGCGGCGCCCGTGCCCGCGCTGTCCGCGCCCAGGGCCGCCGCGCCGCCGCGAAGGCGTGCGCCGTCCAGTCCGCTGAACTCGTGCCGTGCGCGGAAATCTTCGACGGTCGCGAGCAGGCGCGTGCGGCTGGCGCTCAGCTCGCGCTGTACCGCGGCCAGGCCGCCGATGCGGTTGCCGAGGCGGGCGCGGCCGATCACCAGCTCGCCGGCGAGGTGCATCAGACCGTCGAGGTGGCTGGCGGCGATGCGCAGCCAGCGGCCCGCCTCGGCGGGGGCCCTGCTCGCGGTGCCGGCAGCGTCCGGCGCCGCGTCCGGCCCGTGGTCCGGAGCGGCCAGGGCGCCGATCGCGGCCTCGAGCTCGGCGGGGGCGAGGTCGGGCGCGCCGCACCGGGCCAGCCCGGCGCGTAGCGCGCGCTGCACGCGCAGCAGCAGGGGCACGGTGCCGGCGGGCAGGGTGCGGCGCTCGCGCAGGCCTTCGAGCAGATCCTCGACGCGGTGCGCCAGGTCGCCGAGCGCGGCCAGCCCGACGGTCTGCGCCGAACCCTTGAGGGTGTGGTAGTCGCGCAGCAGCTCGGTCAGCGCGCCGCGTCCGCCGCCCTGGTCGAGCGCCAACGTGTGGCGGTCGAGGCTGTCGAGCAGTTCGCCGGCCTCCTGCGCGAAGGCCTCCACCACCTCGGCCTCGGGCTGGTCGGTGGGATCGGATGCAGCTGCGGGTGGGGCGGCAACCCGCGCGGCGACGGGTGCCGGAGCGGGGGCGCCGGCACACGCGGCCGGCTCCTCCGGGAACAGGTAGCCCTCCTCATCGTCGGCGCCCGTCAGCGACGGTCCGGGGGTCTCATCGGCGAAGACGTAGCCGGTCTCGTCCGCCGGCGGCGCGCCCGCGGACTCCGCTGCACCCGCCTCCACCGTCATCCCGCGCACCGGCACCTCGTCGAGCTCGGCGAGCGGCAGCGCCGTGGCCGCCGCGAAGGCGGCCGCCACGGCGTCGGCGCCGACGCGGTCCTTGGCCAGTTCGAGGTCGAGCAGGCCTGCCATGGCGGTCAGGCCGCTGGCGGCGCGCGCGGCCAGCAGCTGCAGGCGGTGCGCGGCGCGCAGCTGGGTGAGCCGCTCGGTCTCCATCGCCTCGACCAGTTCGCGCAGGGTCACCGCGCTGGCGGTCAACCCGTCGGCGCCGACCAGCGAGCTGCTGCCGGCGATGGTGTGGCAGCCGTCGTCGAGCGCGCCGAGCAGCGCGGCTACGTCCTGCACGCTCGGCGCGCCGTGCAGCTGCGCGAGCTGGCCGGCCATGCCGTCCAACGCCGCGCTGATGTCGGCGCGGAACGGCCCGTGCACCTCGTCGATGGAGAAGCGCTCCATGCTGATCAGGTCCGGAAACGCCCGATGCTGGAGCGCAGCTGCTCGGAGAGCTGGCCCAGCCCCTGGGCGATGTCGAGCGAGCCCTGGGCGCTGCGCTCGGTGTCCTGCGCGATCGCCGAGATGCGCTGCATGGTGCCCACCACCGACTGCGCCCCGGTGACCTGGGTGCGCGCGGTGCTGGCGATGTCGGTGACCAGCGCGGTCGACTGGCTGGACACCTCCTTGATGCGCGTCAGCGCCGAACCGGCGGTGGCCACCGCGCGGCCCTCCTCCTCCACCACCAGGGTCTGCCGCTCGATCGCGCTCACCGACTCGGTGGTCTCGGTCTGGATGGTGCGCACCAGCTTGTCGATCTCCTGGGTGGCGTTCGCGGTGCGTTCGGCGAGTTTGCGCACCTCGTCGGCGACCACGCTGAAGCCGCGCCCCTGATCGCCTGCGCGCGCCGCCTCGATGGCGGCGTTGAGCGCCAGCATGTTGGTCTGCTCGCTGATCTTGGCGATGGTGCCGACGATCGAGGTGATCTCCATGCTGCGGTCGCCCAGGCGCTTGATCTTCTTGGCGCCGGCCTGCACCAGCGCGCGCAGGGTGTCCATGCCCTGGACCACGTCCTGCACCGAGGACGAGCCCTGCAGCGCCGACTCCTGGGTGCGCTGCGCGGCCGCGGCCGCCGAGTCGGCGTTGCCGCTGACGCGCGTGATCTCGTCGCTCATGCGCTGCACCGCGGTGGTCGCGGCCAGCACCTCGTGCGCCTGGCGTGAAGCGCCGGTGGCCATGGTCGCGGCCGCGCCGCGCAGCTCGGCCACCGCCTGGTTGGTGCGGTCGAGCTGGATGGTGATCGCGGCGATCAGCTCCTGCCACGACTCCATCATCTGGTTGAAGGCGTCGCCGACGTTGCCGAGCGTCCCGTCACCGACCTTGGCGCGCGCGGTGAGGTCGCCGTCGGCGGCGTTCGACACCACGATGAGCAGGCCGCGGATGTCGTCCTGGAGCAGCCCGTGCTCGTCGACGATGCGCTCCTGCGACTCCTTCACCTGGCTGGTGAAGCCGTTGAACACGTAGCTGATCAGCAGCGCCGCGCCGATGAAGGTCCAGATGCCGATGCCGCGGGTGGCGCGGTAGCGGTCCGCGCGCTCCACGCACAGCCGGTCAAGCTCGGGCCCGACCGCCTGCTGCAGGGCCTGGATCTCGTCGATCAGCTGCGCCGCGCGCTGGGTCAGGTCGGCGGCCTTGAGTCGCGGCTGCGCCGGGTAGAGCAGGTTGTCGCGCAGCGCGTCGGTGAAGGCGTGCAGCTTGGCGGCGGTGGCGTCGAAGTGGTCCTTGACCACCAGGCGCAGGCGCGCGTTGCCCTGGCGGCCCTCGGTGTACTTCTCGTTGTCCTCAAGGGCGCTCTTGAGATCGACGTTGATCAGGTCGTTGGCGGTGGAGGTGATCAGGCCAAGCGTCCCCGCGAGGTCGGCGCGCTCCTCGTTGGTGAGCACGCCGTCGGCGATCGCGCCAAGACTGGCGGTGCCGGCGCTGGCGACCAGTTCGCCGAGATTGGGCAGCTTGAGCAGCCACGCGTCCATCATCCAGTAGCTGTCCAGGTCGGGATCCAGGATGAGATTCGAATGGTTGCCGGCCTGGATCCCGATGAGTGTGCCGGCGATGTAACCGGTGAGCTCGGCGAAAGCCTGGTCGCGCGCCTGCGGCGTGGGGAAGGTTGCGGCCTGGAGCTGCCGCCAGCCGAGGTGCGCCGTGGATGCGGGCGGATCGTCCGTCCAGCCGTCGAGCACGTTGCGCCACAGCGTGCTGGTCTCGAGCTGCGCGCCGTAGGCGGTCTCTGCCGCTTCGACGTCGGCGACCTGGCCGTTGGCGAGCCGGGTGAGGTCGAGGATCTCAGTGCGTGCCGGTCCCTCGACGCCGCTGTAGGCGACCACGCGCAGGCGCTGCACGGTGGCGAGGAACCTGCGCACCGGCGTGATGTAGGCGACGCCCACGCTCTCCTTGAAGCTGAAGTCGACATCCTTGCTGGTCTGCTTGACGAGCATGAAGGCGACGTACCCGTCGGGCAGCAGCAGCAACAGGAGCAGCAGGGAGCGCGCGAAGCGCACGCGCTCGATGAAGAAGTAGACCGGGGCAAAGACGATCCGGGCGAAGCGGTGCCGGGTGTTAAGCGCTGACATGCGGAAGGCTCCTAGGCGGGGACGGCGCGGTGGGCGCTGCTGGCGTTGTGGGCGCCGTGGGCACGGAACGTGCGCAGGGCGTCGAGACGGGCGAGCAGCTCGCTGGAGGCGACCAGCGTGGCGACCAGCCCGGGATGCTCCGGGACGGTCAGGAAGCCGGCGACGATGGCTGGCTCGATGGCGCGGTCGCCGGCGCGGAAGGCGAGCGCGGCGCGGTCGTGGACGCCGGCCGCGCCGCGGATCACCAGGCCGGCGAGGCTGGCCCCGCGCGCGGCCGGGCGCAGCACCAGCACGCGTGGGCGCGGCTCGGGCGCGACGCGCTCGCCGGGCAGCCCGAGCAGCTGCGCGGTGTCGATCACCGCCAGCGCCTGGCCGCGCAGATTGGCGATGCCGAGCACCGCCGCCGGGCAGCGCGGCAGCGGCGTCACGCCGCCCAGCTCGCGCACCTCGCCGACCAGGCCGACGTCGAAGGCGAAGCAGCCCGCGCCGAGCCATACCAGGCAGACGCGCCCGGCGCCGGCGGCGGCGATGGCCAGGGTGGGAACGGCGTCGTTCATGGCGCGAAGCGCTTGATGACCTGGCGGATCTGTTCGGCGCTGAAGGGCTTGACGATATGGTCGTCGGCGCCCTGCTTCTGCCCCCAGAAACGGTCGGTGTCGGTGCCCTTGCGGGTGATCAGCACCACCGGGATGGAGGCGGTCGCAGCGTCGCGCTTCAGCCGTCGGCAGGCGCTGAAGCCGTCAAGCCGCGGCATCACCACGTCCAGCAGGATCAGCGCGGGCCTGAACTCCTTGGCCTTGGCCAGCGCCTCTTCGCCGTCGACGGCGTAGGCCGGCTGGTTGCCGCTGGCCAGCACCACCTTGCCGAGCAGCTCGCGCTCGCTCTGCAGGTCATCGACGATCAGGACGGTGCTCATGGGTGCTTCCGCGGGCGACGGCATCCTGCCGGGGCGCGCTCGTGGTGGGATGGAGTGATCATGCGCCGATGCGTCCGTTCATCAGGCGCTGGACGGACGTGCGGTGCAGCGGTCGCGCCAGCACGTGGTCGAAGCCAGCCGCGAGCAGCGCGCGCGCCTGGGTGGCGTCGGCGTGCGGCAGCAGCGCGACCAGGGTCGTCGCCGAGGTCTCAAGGCGCCCGCGCAGGGTCAGCGCCAGCGCCGCCGCCTCGACCGGGACGGTGACGTCGACCAGCGCCACGCTCGCGCCGCCGGCGGCCAGACGCTCCTCGGCCTGGACCGCCGTGCAGCCGCTGACCACGGTCGCGCCATGCCCGTCGCCGCCCTGGTGGAGCAAGCGCGCGAACGCGCTCGTCAGGCCGGTCTCGGGCGCCGCGCACACCAGCAGGCTCGCGGCCGGCGCCGCCGCCGCGAGCGGCTGGACGAGCGCCACGTGCAGCAGCCGGTAGAGCGCATGGAAGGCGTCGAAAGTCGACAGTCCAAGCTGCGCGATGAGGTCTTTCACGCGCTTGCGGCCGTTGATCTGCAGCAGCACGCGGCGCTCGAGCGCGTCGAGGGTGAAGCGCGGCAGTCGCGCCAGGAAATCGGGGGCGCGCACGCACACCAGGTCGAGCGAGGTGACCTGCAGCTCAAGCTGCGCCCAGTCGTCGACCAGGCGCAGCCGCTCAAGGTCGAGCTGCTCCGCCGGGATGGCCAGCCCCACGCGCGTGGCGAAGGCCGGCGGCGCACCGTCCGTCCAGGCGAACGGCAGCGGCCCCTGGCCGAGACGCTGCACCAGTGCGGCGGCGCCCAGGCGCTGCAGCAGCGCGGGGCAGTCCGCGGCTGGCACCGCCGCCTCAACCCACGCGACCAGTTCCGGGACGCCGTCCGGCGGGGCGCCGCTGGGCACCGGGACGCCGGCGGCGGCGGCGGCACGGCGCGCCTCGTCCGCGTCGCCGGGCACGCATAGCAGCAATTCGCCGCGGCTGAAATGCAGCGCGAGGCCGCGCGCGCCGCCGACCTGCAGCACGCCGCTGCGCCCACTCTCGGCGAGCACACGCACCAGCCGCGGCAGCGGCAGCAGCCCGGTGCTGCCCGCGAGTTCGGCGTCGATTGCGCCCGTATCCGGCGCCGGCGCGCCCGCGCCGGGCAGCAGCGGCGCCAAACCGCCGAGCAGCGCCCCCATGCTCTCGGGCGTAAGCAGCTTGCGCGCGAAGAACGCCGCCGGTGACTGGCCGCGCAACTCGCCGCACCACTCCGGGATGCGCGCCAGGCGGTCGCGCAGCGCGCTGAAGGCGGCGCGCGCGGCCTCCTCGCAGACGCGCGCATCGCGTTCCGCCACGGGCGTGGCGGTGGGCGTGGCGATCTCGACGGTCGCGGCTCCCGCCATGGCGGTGCGGACCGGCTCCACGTCGACGGCTACGGCTTCCTCCGGCAGGCGCGCGAGCACTTGCGCGACCACCTGGCTGATCGCGCCGGGCGTAAAAGGCTTGGCGACGAACGCGACCACCGCCGGACAGTGGCGGAACAGGGCGCGGATGCCGTCACCCTTGGCCGACATCACCACGATCGGGATGCTGGCGGTGCGCTCGTCCGCAGCCAGGCGCACGCACACCTGGTCGCCGGTGAGGTCGGGCAGCACGTGGTCGAGCAGGATCAGGCGCGGGCGCAGGCGCTGCGCCAGGGCGATGCCGTCGCCGGCGCAGGCCGCGACCTCCAGCGCGTGGCCCTGCCGGCCGAGCGCCATCTCCAGCAGCTTCCGGATAGTCAGGCTGTCGTCGATCACCAGCAGGGGCGCGCTCACGATCGCACCTCCAGCACCGCGCCCGCGACGTTGGCACCCAGGCGCCCGGCCTCCGCCTCAAGATGTCCGGCGAGCGCCCGTGCACCGCGTGCCGCCACCTCGGCCAGGACCGCGGGCGTCAAGGCCGGGTCAGCGGGTAACGGACCGCAGACGAGCAGCACATCGCCGGTCTCCGCCGCCAGGCCCTGGTAAAGGCCCGGGCCCGCCGGCGTGAAGTCGTACCAGGTGGGCAGCCGCGCCGGCGAATACAGGGCGAGCAGCCCGCCGGTGGTGCTGCCCGCGACCAGCCAGCGCCGCCCGGGCGCATCGAGGTGGATGAGCGCGCCCAGCGCGTCGCCCTGGCGCGCCAACAGGCGCGTGAGCTGGTCGGAGCCGGGCTGGCCGTCCCAGGCCGCCAGGCTCGGCAACACGCTACGCAAGAGCTCCGCGTCGCTGCCGGCCGCACCGCCGGCGAGCATCGCGGTGAGCCCCTGCCCGTCACCGCCGGCGAGCTGCGGAAGGCGGCCGTGACCGGCGGCGAATGCGGTGCCCCAGCCGCGCCCATCCTGCTGCTCCGGCCTCGCCGCGTTGCCGTTCGGCCGCCAGCGCGCCGCCGCGGCGCAGCGCTCGGCGATCAGGGTGGTCGGCAACGGCGGCCCGAGCAGGGTCAGGCGGCCGCCTGCGAGCAGCACATAGGGTTGCACGAGCGGCTCGCTACCGATCAGCAGCAACGGCGTGCGCGGGAAGAGCCCATCGATGATGGGGGCGAGCGCGGCCGGCAGGCGCCGCTCGCCGCGCGGCAGGGCGGCGATGACCAGCGTGGGGGCCGCTTCCGGCGGCATCCCGTTGCCGTCCCAGGTGGCTAGGCGGAGCGCAGCCTGCGCCGTGGCCTGGGTGAGGCGCGCCTGCAGCTGCGGATCGAGGTCGCGGTCCAGCATCAATGCGGTCCTCACGAGGCCACCGCCACCGTCCCGGCGAGATGGGCCGCGATCTGTCGGGGCAGGATCAGCACCGCCACCCGCCTGTCGCCGAGTCGGCCGGCCTGCGCCCAGGCACTGGGCAGGGCCAGGCGCGGCAGCGGCCCGCTCGTGGCGGTAGCTGTCGCCATGCCCTCGACCCCATCGATCACCAGCGCCCAGGCTGGGGTGGTGGTAACCAGAATCACCAGCCGCGGCTGACGGGGCGCCGGCAGCGACCCGTCGGGCAGCGTATCGATCACCGGATGGACGCCGTCGTCACTGATCGCCAAGCCCGCCACCCACGTCGGCGACCAGGGCGGGGGCGGGGTGCACATGGCACTGCTGGCATTCCCGACCGCCCCGACCGGCAGCGTCAGCAGCAGGCCGCCGCGCCTGACGACGAGCACCTGATCTGAGATGGGGGTGGCAACAGACATGCGCGTAACACGCTACCGATTACGCGGTTGCCTGCCAATGTAACGAAACGCAACAGTGCTCGCCGGCGTTTAGCCGATCGCGATCATGCGCTCGATCGGCAACCGCGCGCGCGCGATCACCGCTGCATCGAGGTGCAGCTCCGGACGGCCATCACGCAGGCAGTCGCGGATCTTCTCCAAGGTGTTCAGGCGCATGTGCGGACAGGTATTGCAGTGCGTGCAGCTGCCCTGCTGGGTGCCGCCGACCGCGGCCGGGGCGAGCAGGAAGGTCGCCAGCGGCGCGGCCTTGCGCATCTGATGGACGATACCCGGCTCGGTGACCACCAGATAGATCCCCCGCGGATCGCCGCGCTGGACGCGCTGCAGCAGCTGGGTGGTGCTGCCGACCACGTCGGCGAGGGCGCGGATCGGCAGCGGACATTCCGGATGCACCAGCGTCACGCAGCCGGGGTGGGCGGCCTGCAGGTCGATGATCGCCTGCTGGCTGAAGTTCTCGTGCACCTCGCAGGAGCCCTCCCAAAGCACCAGCGGCCGCCCGGTCTCGCGGCTGACCCAGTCGCCCAGGTACTGGTCCGGGGCGAAGATGATGGGCTGGTCGGCCGGGATCGCGCGCACCACCGCGCAGGCGTTCGACGAGGTCACGCACCAGTCCGACAGCGCCTTGACCTGCGCCGAGCTGTTGACGTAGGTGACCACCACGTGCCCGGGATGGGCGTCGATGAAGGCCTTGAAACGGTCCGCCGGGCAGGAGTCCGACAGCGAGCAGCCCGCGCGCAGGTCCGGCAGCAGCACGCGGCGCTGCGGATTGAGGATCTTCGCCGTCTCGGCCATGAAGTGCACGCCGCAGAAAACGATGGTCGAGGCGGTGGTCGCCGCGGCCTGGCGGGCGAGCTGCAGGCTGTCACCGATGAAGTCCGCGACATCCTGGATGTCGTCGTCCTGGTAATAATGCGCGAGGATGACGGCGTCCCGGTCACGCTTGAGGCGGGCGATCTCTGCGGCGAGACCGGTCTTTGCGTTCGCGGTGGGCGGGGTGGCGGTTTCTGGCATGGCCAATCACGCTAGGCGCCGCGGCGGCGCGGGAAAGCGCGGTGCGGCGCGGCCTGGAACAATGGCGTTCACGCACCCAGTGGGACGGCTACGGGCATCATCGCTTGCCGCGCAGCGGCCGCCGGGCCATAGTGGACGGCCGGCGCCGTGGCGCCGCCGCGTACATCATCAGCCGAGGTCCGCCATGCCCATCCCAGCCCGTCTCCGCCACGCCCTGCTCACCCCGCTGCTGGCGGCCGGCCTCGCTGGCCCGCTTGCCGCCGCCGATGCGCCGCTCGAGCCCTCGCAATTCCTGCCCCCCGCGGCGGTCGCCACGCTGCGCCTCAACGACCTGCCGCGCTCGCAGACGCGCTTCGCCGGCACGCCCTTCGCCAAACTCCTCGCCAGCGGCTGGGGCAAGCTGCTCAGCGGCCACCTCGAGAACGGGCTCCAGGATCTCGCCAAGCAGGGCAACGATGTCGGGCCGATCCTGCGCTCCCTGACCGCGGCGACCGTCGGCATCGCGCTACCCGCCAAGGACCAGCAGGACTTCGCCGGCGCGCTGCTGCTCGCCGGCGATGCGGCACCGCTCAAGGCCATGCTGACCAAGGTGGTCGGTGCCGAGCCGACCCTGGCCGCCGGCAATCCGACCTGGGTGGTGGGCGGCGGCCAGCTCACCGCCTTCGGCCAGCTCTTCGCCTACGCCTCGGCCCCCGCCGGCGGCGGCCTGGTCAAGGCGGTCGTGCCGCGCTCGCCCGCCACCCCGGCCGTCCATCCCGAGGCCTGCCTCGAAGGTGCCATCGACGTCAAGATGCTCGCCGAGTTCCTGCGCTCCACCGGCACGCCGAACAGCTTCAGCGTGGGCTCGGGGATGATCGACAGCCTGGCCTTCTCGCTGGCCCTCGACCCGATCGGCATCCGCGAGCACTGGGACATGCCCTTCGCCGCCGCGCACGCCGCGGTGCTGGCGCCGCTGGTCGCGCCCCCTGCCAATCTCGCATTGCTGCGTAGTCTGCCCGCCGCGACACTCTTCGCCCTGACCGTGCACGTCGACGCCAAGCAGACCGCGCAGGAGCTTGCGATCGCCCAGGCCGACATCGACGACGCCCAGCTCGGGAAGATCGACGCGACGTTCGCCCAGGTGGGGCTGCCGCCCTACCTCGAACTGGTCAAGGCGATCGACGGCGACGTGCTGGTGTACTGCGAGGAGGGGGTGCCATTCCCCACCGGCACGCTCACGCTCGGCATCGCCGCCGAGACCGCCACCAAGCTGCTCGCCACGCTCAAGGAGAAGGCCAGCCTGCAGGACATGGGCGACGGCACGCTCTCCGGCCTGGTCGGCGTGGTGCAGCTCCAGGCCGCCTACCAGCAGGGCCAGCTCATCCTCACCACCAATCCCAGCGGCATCGCCGGCTTCGCCGCGCGCCAGGCCGGCTTCGCCGACCAGCCCGAGATCAAGTCGGCGTTGGCCGAGCTCAAGCCTGGCGCGATCGGGGTCGGCGTCAGCCGCACCGGTGCGACCTATGCCGCGTTCGCGCAGCTGGCCCTGACCTTCGCGGCGATGGCCGGCGTCGACCCCAAGTACATGACCATGCCCCAGGACCTGCGCGCTGCCGGGCGCTATGGCTTCGTCTCCTACCAGCGCACGCCCAAGGGCTACACCCTTGATGCGGGCGGCCTGCTCGGCGGCGTGGTCGGCATGTACTCGATGCTCGGCGGATCAGCGGCCGGCATGTACTTCTACACCATGGCGCAGATCAACGGCATGCGCGCGGCGCCCGCCCAGCCGCCACCCGGCAAGCCTGCCAAGGACGCGGAGCAGGTGTTCTGAACGTGCCCGTGCGACCAGCGCCGCTCCGGGAGTGGACCCTCAGCCGCGAGCTCGCCCCGCCGGTGGCCTTCACCGGAAGGCTCCTGCGCAGCGTCGATGGCCGCGCCTTCATCACCACCTGGGACAAGCTGGTGGGCAAGCAGCGCCACCACCAGATCTCGCTATTCGAGACCAGCGAGGGCCGCCACCTGCTGTACGTGACCTTCAGCGCGCGCGGCGTCTGGGAATACAGCCACAAGCTGATCATCCCGCTGAACCACCTGGGCGAGATCGCCGCGACTCTGGCCGGCTACATCCGCGAATTCACGGTCGCAGTGCAGTCCTCACCCGGCCTCTCCGCCAACGAACGCGCCAGCGCCGCCGAAGTCATCGCCAGCCGCTTCGCGCGCCTCTCCGAACGCCTGCAGCTCGCCATCGGCGCCTGTACCGTGAAGATCGACTGAGTCTCGACTCTCCGAGCGGACGGACGGATAGAACCGCCAAGATGCCAAGAGGCCAAGGGTTTGGCTGCCAGCCTCGGATTCTTTCGCGTCCATCTTGCTGATGACGCACGAGAGGTTCAGCGCTCTTGGCGTCTTGCCGGTTCTATCCTCTCCAGCCGATTCCGGCACCGCCGCCGCACCCGGAAACGACAGCGCCCCCGGCCATGTGGCCAGGGGCGTTGCGCGTGGGCGGCTTCCGCTTCCGGTCAGAACAGCGTGGTCACCACGAACAGGTCGTTCGCACGCAGTTCCAGGAGTTCCATGGTCGCGAACATGATCGCGGCGACCCACGCCAGGAAGGTGATGATCACCAGCCACGAGAACGACTTGTCTTCTTCCATGCTAGCCTCGCTCGCTAAGGGTGGTGGCTCAGAGCCGGTTCTGGGCCAGATCGCCGGCCTGGATCTGCAGCTTGTTGGTGTTCCACGACTCGGGGATCACGCGGCACGCGACCATGTCGTTGAGCACCTTCTCGGCGCGGACCTTGACCACGTACTGGCTGCCGCGGAAGACGATGAACTCGACGCCCTCCTCAACCAGGTCCTTCTTGCCGAGCGTCAGCATGACCAGGTCCTGCTGACCCTGGGGATTGTTGCGCACGGCGGCGACCACGGCCTGGAGGAAGGCGGCCGACTGGTGCTCGTTGGCGACGTCGTTCCAGACCTTGGGGTAGCGCTCCTTGACGATGCCGAGCTTGGCGGCCTTGTCGTTGTCGTCCTTGGTCAGCTTGGTCAGGTCCTCTTCGCGCTGGGTCAGCGCGGTCGAGGTGCTGTTGAGGTCGTCCTCGACCTCGGCGAGCTTGACGTTCAGCTGGAAGGCCACGGCGCGCGCGACCTGCGCGATGTGGGTCTTCTCGATGTTGCTCTGGCGGGTGGCCTCAAGCGTGGCGCTGAGCGACATGTTCTGGTCGCGCAGCTGCTTGATCTCCTCGTCGTTCTTCGAGAGGGTCAGGCGCTGGGCCTGAACTTCCTTCTCGCGGGAGGTGATGGTGTCCTCCTGCTTCTTCACCTGCACCTGCAGATCATTGATCTGCGCGCTCAGGCTGGCGGCGCGCGCTTCGGCGGTCACCTTCGCAGCGGACTCGTCGGCGATCTTCTGCGCCGCGTCCTTGATCTCGACCGAGAACTGCTTGGTGTCCTCGTGCCAGCGGCGCTTCCAGTTCTCGCGGGTCGCGTAGACCGTCATCTGGACGAACATGAACGCCAGCGCGAGGAGCAGATTGAGGACAATGAAGATCTTGACGGTGGTGGTCATGGTCGACGTGCTCCGAGGCGGTTGCCTTGTGTGCGGTTCGTGTCGAAGAACTATTCTTTACCAGCGCCCTGGCCGCGGACATCGAGCCGCTGCTGGACCTGGTACTTCTGAAGGAGATCGTTGGTGATCACGGTGCTGTGACCGACCGCTTCGGCGGCGGCGGTGCGCACCATGAGCTGCACCTCGGGCTTCTCATCCGTGAACTGCAACGCCTTGAGCAGGATCTGCACGGCGGCGTCGGTGTTCGGATTGAGCTGACCGATGGCATAGAGGAAGGCGGAACGCAGATCGGGCTTGAGCGAAGCGTCCTGGGCGCCGTAGACGTCGGTGACCTTGCCGATCATGGCCTTCACGGACTCGCCGTTCGGGGCCTTGGCGGCATGGCCGAGCGCCTTGAGCGTCTCGATGCGCAGGGTGTCCGCGCGCATGTCGAGGGTCTTGACCAGGGCGTCGGCCGCCTTGGTGAGGTCAAACTGGGTGCGTGCCGGGTCGGGCTGCTGCAGGGCGATGGCCGCGCGCAGGGACACCTCTTCGGCATCCTCGCGGTTGGCGTTCGGCAGCTGGGCGTCCTTGAGGGCCGCCTCGATCTTGCCGGACATGTCGACCGAATTGAAGGGCTTCTGAATGAAGCCGGCGACCTTACCGTCGAACAGGCCCTGGATCTTGGCGGCCAGTGCGGCGTTGTCGGGCAGCGAGATGAACACCGGGGTCTTCTCGCTGCGCCAGTCCTTGGACAGCTTGGCGACCAGGGTCTCGGCTTTCTGCTCGTCGACGCTGACGATGGTGCCGTGCTCGTCGCGCACCGTCGGGATGAGGTCGCCGGCGATGATGATGGCGTCCTTGATCGGCGATTCCTCGAGGCGCTGCATCAGGTCGAAGCCGTCCTGCACGGCGTAGACGCGGTAGCCCTTGCCCTGCAGCTGCTCGCGCGCCACGTTGCGCTGGCGGTAGTCCTGGTCGAGGACCACGACCACGCGGTTGCCCCACTCGCCGACCGCATCGGCCAGGGTGGTGACGACCTTGTCGGCGTTGAAGAACTTCACCGCCGGATCGAGGTGGGCGAGGGTGGTCGCGGCCTGGTAGCGCACGATCTTGTCGCTGTGGTCGAGAGCCGCGGCCAGCACCGTGCCGGCCTTGTCGGCGGCCAGTGAGCCGACCGGCAGGTAGACATCGCCCTGGGCGAGGCTGCGGTCCTGGAGCAGGCGCATGATGTAGGCAGCGACGTCGTAGCGCTCGGAGACGATCGCCTCCTGGACGGCGTGGTACAGCCGTTCCGGGCCGAACATGCGCACGCGCAGGGACTGCTCGCCCAGCGCGGTGACGCGCTCGCTGATGGCGTCGAGGGCCTCATCGGGGAACTGCACCGGCGTGGTGCGCTCCTTGGCGATGCGCACGCGGCGCTGGGCTTCGACATCCTCGGCGGCGAGGTCGGCGGCGAGCAGCGGGCCGTAGGCGGTGTAGGCGGTGTAGGACTCGGCGCCGTCGATGAGCAGCTGCTCGGCGATCAGCTCGTTCCAGGCGTAGCGCGGCACGCGCACGAAGCCGAGCTTCTTGCTGGCGTCCTTGCTCTCGTCCCAGCGCCACAGCAGCGACTCGTTGGCGACCATCTCGTCGCGCACCAGGTCGCCGCCGCGGAAGTAGCGCAGCGCCTCCTGGAAGTAGAGGGCGTCGGCCGGGCCGGCGTCCGCCACCTTATTGCGTGCGGCGATCGCGGCGATGGTGTTGGTCGCCACGCGCTTGGTGGTCTCGGTGGCGTCCTTGCTGTCGAGCAGCTGCTTCAGCTTGGGCAGCGGGCGCGGGTCGCCGATGTCGGCGAGCACGGCGGCGACGCTGCTGATCAGCCGCTCATCCTTGGCCTTGAGGGCCTCCATGAGCGGGATCACGGCGCGGTAGCCCATGCGGGACAGCACCACGCGGGCGTAGACGCGGTTGTCGTCCTGGCGGTTGTCGTTGAGGCGGGCGACCAGCAGCGGCACGGCGATCGGGCCGACCGCGACCAGCTCGTTGGTGGCGACCAGGCGCTCCTCTTCGCTCTTCTCGAGCTTGTCGATGAGCAGGGTGATGTACTTGTCGTCGCGACGCAGCTGCTTCTGGTAGATGTTGGCCTGGCGCAGGACGTCCTTGAGGACGTCGCGGAGCTGGTCGTACTCCTCCATCTGCACGAACAGGGCATCGCCGGCGGCGAGGTAGAACTCGTAGAGCAGCTTGCTCTCGGGCTCAAGCTTGAGGGCATCGCGGAAGCGCGCGGCGGAATTGGCGTAGCGGCCCGAATGGTACTCCTTGATCCCTTCCGCGAGCAGCTCACGGACCTGGTCGGAGTTCGGGAAACGGGCATCGGCCTTGAACCCCGCATCGGCGCCATGGAGGGCAGCCCCCGCGGAGAGCGCGGCGGTCAGCAGCGTGGTGGCCAGCAACGTCGGCTTCGGCATCAGAACCTCCTGCTAGGGCGGAGTCGTCGATCTCGGGGTGCAGCTGACAGGCCCAAAGACCGCGGCAATTCCGCTGTGCACCCCGATTGGGACGCGCATCATTCGCGGCAGCCCCTGTCGCCTCAACCGTGGAGGATGGCGGCGGGTAGGTAGTGTATGACGAACCGCAGGATGTGCTTACGCCGTCGTCCCCAGCCCCCAGGGGCGGGGGTTGCACCCCGCGGCGGGCCGGCACAGTGCGGCGTTTTCGGCGTCTGCCCGGGATCCCCATGACCGTTCTCCGCCTCGCCGCGCCGGCCAAGCTCAACCTCCATCTCGAAGTGCTGGGCCGGCGCGCCGACGGCTTCCATGCGCTCGAATCCATCTTCCAGACCATCACGCTGCACGACGACGTCGAGCTCCGGGTGCGTCCCGAGGCTGGCATCGCGCTGACCTGCGATGATGCGGGCCTGCCCGCGGACAGCGGCAATCTCGCGTGGCGCGCCGCCGCGGCTTTTCTCTCACGCGCGCCTGCCGCCGGCGTGGCGATCGCGCTGACCAAGCGCATTCCGCACGGCGCGGGTCTGGGTGGCGGCTCGAGCGATGCAGCCGCCGTGCTGCGCGGCATGGCGCGCTTGATGTCGGGACTGTGGAGTCCGGCGGAGCTGGCCGCGCTTGCCGCCGCACTTGGCTCGGACGTGCCTTTCTTCCTGGTCGGCGGCACCGCGCACGGCACCGGCCGCGGAGAAATCCTCAGCGCTCTGCCCGATCTGCCCGCGCAGCCGGTGACGGTGCTGATGCCGGGCGCGACCCTGGCCACGCCCACGGTCTTCAAGGCTCTCGACGCTGCCGAGCGCGGTCCGCGGGACTTGCGCGGTGCGCCCTGGTGGCAGGCCGCCCTGGCGCGTGATGGCGTCGTACCGCACCTTCACAACCGCCTCACCTCGGCCGCCCAGCGACTGTGTCCAGAGGTCGGCGCCCTGCTCGCCTGGTTGGCGGGTCAGGGCGTCCCGCACCTCATGTCCGGCTCTGGCGCCGCTTGTTTCGCCCTCGCCCACCTCGCCCCACCAGCCGGCGTGCGCGCCTGGCATACCGCGTTCAGGGGGCGGGCGGCGCTGGAGGTCCGAGAGCCTCGGGAAGAGGGGCCATAAAGCGCGGACCCCGGATCCCACCGCAACGTGGTGTCACAGCTTCGCGTCGCGGGTTGCTGGGGATGCAGCCGGGAGCGGCCCACATCTCACCTGACTGAATTGACGGATTTCCCCGCTGCATGGGTGCGATAGCGCACCCGCCCTCGAAACCCCGGCAAGGTCCAGGGTCGCGGGCGAGGCGCTTCAGTTCGTGCTGAGCGGAGCCACCGGGGTCGGGGTCATGGGCGCGGCGAGCAGCCCTTCGAGACTGCCGATGCCCTGGTCGCCAAGGGCAGAGACCATGCCGACCAGGCGGCGGTCCGAACGCGCCCGTGCGGCATCGAGATGGTCGCCGGCGAGCAGGTAGCCGCTGCCGGGCAGGCCGGGCTGGGACCACAGCTGGGCGCGCGTGGAGCGCTGATTCAGCATCAGGGTGGCGAGCGCCGCCAGGGCGAGGTCCTCCTTGGTTGCCGGGACGACCCAGATGGTGGGCTCAGCGGTCTTGAAGCGCCGCAGCAGCTGCAGGCAGCGCTCCTGGATGAGCAGGCGGACCTCGGCGTCTTCGGCCAGGGGGCGGTCGGCAGCGGCGATCTCGGCCAGGCCGGCCAGGGCGGGGATCAGCGCGGTGGGCGCCTCGTCGTTCGGGCGGACCTGCCAGAAGGCGCGCTGCAGCAGCTCCTTGACCAGGCTGGCGTGGCGCTTCTCCAGAGCCTCGACGATTTCGCCCTGGATCTTAACCTCCTGGGAGCCCGCCGGACGGCCCAGGCTGCGCGTGCGCGACAGTCCCTGGGGGACGCGTTTCTGCTGGATGTCGGCCGGCCAGCGCGGCAGGCCATCGATGATCAGGCTGCTGATCGGCGTGCCGCCCTTCACCAGATCGGCGATGCGCTTGAGCTCGTCCACCTGATGCTGGTTGTAAGCCCTGTAACCGTTGGGCTTGCGCTTGGGCGCCGGCCAGCCGTAGCGCAACTCCCAGATGCGCAGCACGCTCGGGCTCAGTCCACAGGCTTTGCTGGCTTCATTGATGTTCATGGATTGGTTCGCACTCATGGCCGGTTCCGCGCGCAGGTGGCGGGCGGCAGCGTTGCTGGGACGGGTCGCCGGCCGATGACGGCAAGCACATGCTCTCATC
This sequence comes from Planctomycetota bacterium, assembly GCA_038213805.1. Classification (GTDB taxonomy): domain Bacteria; phylum Planctomycetota; class UBA11346; order UBA11346; family UBA11346; genus BOG-1363. The sequence continues at coordinate 26,801 of JBBQSO010000056.1, forward strand.
CCATTGGTAACCCGGAACGGCCGTCCTTGTCAACTGCGCCTTGCAGGCGCCGCGTCGCTGCGGGTGGGACTCGGGTGGCATTGTCCGGCCCTGCGGCCGCGCTACGGTCCCATGCCACGGAGAAGCCATGAGCGACGCCATCCTGACCGCCCTCGCCGGCGAGGCCGCCCGCCTAGCCGGCCTCGGCCTGATGGCCTGCACCGGTGGCAATCTCAGCGCGGTCATCGAGCGCGAGCCGCTGATCGTGGCGATGAGCCCATCCGGCGTCGACAAGGGCCAGCTCAAGCCGGCCGACTTCATCCGTGTCGGCCGCGACGCCAAGGCCCTGCCGCCGGAAACCCGCAAACCCTCGGATGAGGCGCTGGTGCACCTGCGCATCTACCAGGCGACCGGCGCGCAGGCGGTGTGCCACGGGCATCCGCCGCACGCGGTCGCGCTCAGCATGGACGCGGGTGCGCGCATCGAGATGCGGGGCATCGAGATGATGAAGGCGCTCAGCGGCACCACCACCCACCTCTGCGAGCGCACCCTGCCGGTGGTCGAGAACAGCCAGGACATGGAGGAGCTCACCGCGCGTGTGCTCGCCGCGCGCATCGAGCACATGCCCGCGGTGCTGGTGCGCGGCCACGGTGTCTACGCCTGGGGCGCGAACGTGCGCGATGCCGCCCGCCACCTCGAGACCGTCGAGTGGCTGTGCCGCGTGCTGCTGCTGATGCGTTCGACGGGCATCGCGCTGCCCCAGGTCGCCGGTCGCGTCGGGGCGTGAGCGGCGCATTTCGGGTGACTCGCTGATTGTTGTGCGTTGCGGGTGGCGCACCGCGTGACGCGCAGTTCCTGGCGCGCAGCCGGGCATGGGCACACCGGCGTCCGGATTCCGTGGCCAGGGAAGGCCAGGGCTTGAACCGCGCTGGTCCATCCTACCGTGGCCCCCCCGCCCCTTGAGGATCGCCCGCCCATGAGCCAAGCCGCTTCCTGCGCCGCCGCCGCCGCCGCCCTGGCCGCATTCCCCGCATCCCGCAAGCCGCAGGTGCTGGTCGGCTTCGACGGCTTCATCGACAACATCATCGCGGTGGTGGCCAAGCGCGAGAGCGCGACCACCTTCCAGGCCATGGAGACCATCGCCGAGCTCGGCGGGCGCATCACCGCGGCGGCGGGCAAGAGCGCCAACTTCGAACTCGTGGTGAAGAATAGCAAGATCGGCGGCAACGGCCCGATCATGGCCAATGCGCTGTGCAGCTACGATTTCGCCGTCACCGCCATCGGCCTGCTCGGCGAGGGCGCCATCGACCCGGTGTTCGCGCCGCTCGCCGCGCGCGCCAGCCACACCATCAGCCTGGGCGCGGCCGCGTCGACCGACGCGCTCGAGTTCAGCGACGGCAAGGTCATGCTCGGGAAGCTGCTGCCGCTCGAGAACGTGAGCTATGAGCGCCTCGTCGCCAAACTCGGCCTGGACGGACTCAAGCACGCGCTGCGCTCGGCGCAGGGCATCGCCACGGTCAATTGGACGATGACCTTGGGCATGACCGAGATCTGGCGCCGCCTCGCCGCCGACGTGCTGCCCGGCCTGCGCGGTGATCGGCCGCTGTGGTTCATCGACCTCGCCGACCCCGCCAAGCGCACCGCCGGCGACATCCGTGCGGCGCTCGCCGCGCTGCAGGAGCTGCAGTGCCACGTCGACGTGGTGCTCGGCATGAACGAGATGGAGCTGCGCCAGGTGCTCGAGGTGATCGGCGAGCCGTGGCCCGCGGTGGAGCCCGAATGGGAGGCGGCACGCGCCGGCTGCGTCACCGTGCGCGAACGCTTCGGACTGGCGTGGGCGATGTGCCACCTGGTGAAGTCCGCGGCCTGCGCATGGCCGACGGGCAGCGTCGGCCTGAACGGCTTCTTTGAGCCCAAGCCGATGATCACCACCGGCGCCGGCGACCACTTCAACGCCGGCTTCCTCGCCGCGCTGCTCGCCGGCCTGGAGCCCGCGCACGCGCTGCTCGTTGGTGGTGCGACCAGCGGCTACTACGTGCGCACCGCGGTCTCGCCGAGCCGCGCGCAGGTCGTCGACTTCCTGCGCGCGCAGGCACGCGCTTGAGCGCATCGGGTGCGACCCGCGCAGCGCCTGGCCCGGTGCTGCTCCGCGCAGCCACCTGGACGCCGGGGCTGCGGTCGACGCAGCGAGTCAAGCGGTCGGTCCAGACCCGTCACAACGCCATCTTGAGTTGGCGCGCGGGCGGTCTACAGATGGGGACCTCTGCCGGAAGGGTTCGCGCAAGCGAGCCAGCCGCGTCCCACTCCGGGACCGGGTGACGATGCGCCCGCGTCGGCGGGGACCGGCTGCGCCGCCTGGCCAGTGGCGGGTGGCGGTCGAAGATCGGATAACGGATCGCGGGGGCATGCAGGGTCTATGACGGCACATGAGGGATCCGCGGTGGAACGACAGGAATCCGTGATCGCGCAGGCCTGGCCTGCCATCCTCGAGCGCCTGCGCTCGCCCGACAACGAGCAGGGCGTGCGCCTCTGGCTCGCCTCGCCGAAGGTCCACCCCGCGTCGTTCGCCGACGGTGTGCTGACCCTCGACTGCCCGACCGCGCTCTTCCAGCACACCATCCGCGACCGCTTTTCGCGCCAGCTCGCGCTGGTCGCCGCCGAGGTCCTCGGCGCGCCGGTCAGCGAGGTGCGCTGCCGCGTCTCGGGCAACGCCCTGCGCGAGCACGAGCAGCGCCGCAGCACCGCCCAGCTCGCCGCCCGCGAGGCCACGCCCGCCGCCGGACATGCGCACCTCGACGGCCAGCGCGGCGGCTCGCGCTGGGGCCAAGGCTTCAAGGCGCTCGAGGATTTCGTGGTCGGGCACTGCAACCGCCTCGCCTACGACGCCATCATCCGCATCCTCGAGGAACCGGGCAACCCGGTGAACCCGTTGTTCATCCACGGCGCCTCGGGTCTCGGCAAGACCCACCTCGAGCAGGGCCTCGCCCTGGCCTTCCGCGAGCGCTACCCGAAGAGCAAGGTCCAGTACATCCGCTGCGAGCAGTTCACCAACGACTACATCGCCGCCTGCGAGCTGGGCGGCCCGGGCATCCAGGCCTTCCGCGTGAAGATGCGCCACCCCGACCTGCTGCTCATCGACGACATCCACTTCCTGTCGCGCGGGCAGATGGTCAAGACCAAGGAGGAGCTGTTCTCGACCTTCAACCAGCTCAACGAGCAGGGCAAGAAGGTGGTGATCACCTCGGACGCGCCGCCGGCCGACATCAAGTACCTCGAGGAGCGCTTCATCCAGCGCTTCAGCGGCGGCCTGGTGGTGGCGATGGAGAAGCCCGATCCCAAGTTGCGCCACGCGGTGATCATCGCCAAGGCCAAGGCCCAGGGCATCACCCTCAGCGACGAGGTGCTGGCCTACGTCGTCGACCACATCACCGACAACATCCGCGAGCTCGAAGGCGCGGTCAACAAGCTCGCCGCCTTCGCCGCCAGCTTCCAGCGCCGCATCGACCTGACCCTGGCGCGCCAGGCCCTCGCCGACGTCATCGACCGCAACACCGGCGAGCCGCGCGCGAAGATGATCATGCGCGCGGTCGCCGACTACTTCGAACTCACCGTCGACGACCTGCTCGGCAAGAACCGCTCCGGCATGCGCTCGAACGCCCGCCACGTCGCCATGTACGTGCTCAAATCGGCGAGCTCCGACACCTACACCGCGATCGGCCAGGCCTTCGCGGTCAAGAGCCACAGCAGCGTCGCCTACGCCTGCGAGCAGGTCGCCAAGTACCGCTCGCAGGACGCCGCGCTCGACGCTTTCATCATCGATCTGATGATGCGCGTCAAGCGGGCCTGACGCGGTTCCACGCGCACCGGAAACGGCATGGCGGTGGTTTGACCGTCCCCGCACCGCATGAAGCTGCGAGGTGCGAGTGGACTGCCGGACGCCGGCCTGACCTGCATCTATCGACTAATCACGTAGTCGAACCCGGCCCAAACGTTCTACAGCGTCCGTCACCACGAATCTCCTAACCCGCGGTGGCGCGCCGGCCGTTCCTGTGTCATAAGTTGGAGGCAGAACCTGGCGACCGCCCCGGCCATGATCGGGAGCGGGCCGCTCCGTCCCCCGCCCATGGAGGCTTTGTGCGCCCATCCCGCCTGCTCGCCCTGCTCGCCATCTGCGCCGCGCCCGTATTGGCCGGGCCATGCCTATCCGCCGCCTCGCTCTCCGAGGTGCGGGAACGCATCCATCCGGGAGAACAGGTGGTGCAGGACGTCGACCTGTCGGGGGTGCTGGCCGCTCCGCAGTCCTTCTTGAACGTGCGCATCCGCTTCAACGCTTTCTTCGTCGAGAACGGCAATCTCTTCGACACCCTGCGCACGTCCTATAAGCCGGAGTGCTTCTTCAACCTCATCCTCTGGGATGCCCATGCCGACATCTGGGACCCCCAGGTGCGCGCCCAGCCGGTGACCACGGCCTTCCTCAGCAAAGACCGCCGCGATGCGACCAAGATCGCCGGATTGAAGAAGTACCAGCTGCTCGTGTTGACTGGCGAGGTGACCGGCGTCATCGACGGCCAGCCGCTGCTTTCCATTCACTCCTTCGACGTCGCCGAAGGCGCTGACACCTATAGCGACACCGGGCTCTACCACATCCAGCAGGCCGACAGCTTGGCCGCGGAGTCGTCCTACGATCTCGCGGACGACCATTTCGCCGCCGCCCTGGGCGGCGAGATGCCCTCCGGTGCCCGCCAGCGCGTCGCCTACCACCGTGCGCAGAGTCTCGCCGCCTGGGGCCACTACGACGCCTGCGCCAAGGTGCTGCGCGACCTGCTCGAGAGCGTCAGCGATGCGGCCCCGCTCGACCGCAAGATGCTCGCGGGCATCCACTACCTGCTCGCCAAGGCGCTCGCCGAAGGCGGCGCCGCGGATGCCAGTGCCGAGGCGCGCAGCGCGCGCTACGGCGAAGCCGTCAGCCACGCGCGCACCGCCGTCGAGCTCGATCCCGAGCAGGGCGACGCCTACGCCGTGCTCGGCATCACCCTCGCCGGCATGGGCCAGTTCGACGAGGCGCGCCGCCAGTGCGAGAAGGCCATCCGCCTACGCCCCAACAACGCCGAGGTGCGCTGGTACCTGGGTCGCATCCTCGACCAGCAGGGCAGCTACGACGAGGCCATCGACGCGCTGCGCAAGGCCATCGATATCACTCCCAAGGACCACCGCATCCACAAGGCGATCGGCGCGGTCTACCTGCACCGCGCCCAAAAGGGCGGCGCCAGCGCCGCCGCGGACTTGGTGATCGCGCTGCGCGAGTACGAGATCGCGGTGCGCCTGAACCCGGCCGACCCCGAAGGCAGCTTCGGCGCCGGCCAGGTGCTCGAGGCCGCGACCGCGGCCAAGGCCGACATCTTGGTCGGCGGCGAACGCAAGCCCGCGACCGCGGCCATGGCCACCGACGCCTACCTCAAGGCCGTCGCCGCCGACCCCAAGTTCATCCCCGCGCGCCGCGCGCTGATCGCGCGCTACCGCGCCGACAACAACCAGGACGCCGCGTTGGTGCAGCTCGCCGGCCTGGCCGAAGCCCAGGGCAACAACTACGACAGCTACGCCGAGCTCGCCGACTTCCAGGTCTCGCTCGGCAAGAAGGCCGAGGCCTACCAGACCTGGGAAAAGGCCGCCAAGGCCTTCCCCAAGGACGCGCGCGTGCCGGCCCAGCTCGGCCATCTCGCCAACGAGCTCGGCAAGCCCGACGTGGCGGCTGGTTGGCTGATGCCGCTCTACGCGGCCGACGACCACAATGCCGACGTCGCCCTCGACCTGGCGACGGCCAAGCTCGCCCTCAACCTGCCCAAGGAGGCGCTGCGCATCGCGCGCCGCGCCGAAAGCGTGAGCGGCGACGAGGCCCTCAAGGAGAAGGCCCGCGCCATCCAGCAGCAGGCCCAGACCGCCATCGACGCACCCGCGCACTGAGTTCAGCGCGAGGGCCGGACCCCGCGCCCTCTGCGTGCATGGCGCAAGTCAAGGATGGGCTTGCGCCTGCGTCCGAGCGGCGTGGCGCAGCCGGCCAAAACCCTTGTCCGCGCGCATGGAGGTGGTGCACTGTCGCCCAGCGGATGGTCGCGGGCATGCTCACTGAACTCCTGGTCCAGAATCTCGTCATCGTCGCCCAGGCGCGCCTCGCGCCCGGCGCGGGCCTGACCGTGATCAGTGGCGAGACCGGCGCGGGCAAGAGCCTGCTCCTCGATGCCCTCGACCTGCTGCGTGGCGGCCGCGCCCAGGCCAAGCTGGTCGGCCCGCGCGCCGATCACGCCCAGGTCACCGCCGCCTTCCAGGTCGAGCCCGCGATCGCCGCCGCCGCCGAGGCGTCCTGCGCCATCCCTGCCCAGGACGGCCAGTACATCCTGCGCCGCCGCCTGGCCGCCTCTGGCCGCAGCCAGGCATGGATCAACGATGTCCCCGTCACCCTCGCCGCGCTCGGCGCCCTTGCCGAGATCCTGGTCGAGATCCGCGCCCAGCATGAAGCCCAGCGCCTCGGCGACCCCGCCCGCCAGCTCGCCCTGCTCGATGCCTATGCCGGCCTCGACGGGCAGGCCGCGGCCTACCGCGCCGACCACCAGCGCTGCCTGGCCCTGGCGCGCGACCTCGCCGCGCTCGAGAACGGCGGCCGCGACAGCATCCGCGAACTCGACTTCCTGCGCTTCCAGGCCGCGGAATTCCAGGCCCTCAGCCCACGCGCCGGCGAGCTCGCCGAGCTCGAGCGACGCGTCAAACAGCTTTCCGGCAGCGAGGAATGGCGCACCCGTGCCGCCTCCGCCGCCGCCCTGCTCGGCGATGGCGAGCGCGCCGTCGACCGCGTGCTCGCGCGCCTCGCCCGCCAGCTGGGCGAGGCGCCCGACGAGCGTCTCGCCGAGGCCGGCCGTGCCTGCGCCAGCGCTGGCGAGCTGGTGCGCGACGCCGCTGCGGCCTGCGCTGATGCCGCCGAGCGCCTGCAGGGTGACCCGGTCGAACTCGCGCGCGTCCAGGAACGTCTCGACGCATGGTACGGTCTGCAGCGCAAGCACGGTGATGGCGAGGCCGCGCTGCTCGCCGCCTGGGCAGCGGTCGACGAGCGCATCCGCGCCCTTGAGGGCCTGGACGGCCGGCGCGATGCCCTGCGCGCGGAACTCGGCACCGCCCAGGCCGAGCGCGCGCGTCGCGGCGCCACCCTGGCCAAGGCGCGTGCCAAGGGCTTCGCCAAGCTCGCCGCGCGCTTGGTCGCTGAACTCGACGGCCTGGGCATGCCCAAGGCGCGCCTGGTACTCGGCGAGACCGCCCTGCCGGAGCCCGGCCCGCTCGGCACCGTCGGCCAGGAATTTCTCGTCGCCACCAACCCCGGCCTGCCGCCTGGCCGCCTCGGCGCGGTCGTTTCCGGAGGCGAGGCAGCGCGCCTGTCGCTGGCCTTTGCCGTGGTGCTGGCCGCGCAGGAGCTCACCCCGGTGCTGGTCTTCGACGAGGTCGACAGCGGCGTCGGCGGTCGGCTCGGCGCTGCGATCGGCGCCCGCCTTGCGGCCCTGGGGCGCGGCCGTACGGTGCTGGCGGTGACCCACACCCCGCAGGTGGCCGCTGCCGCCCACCGCCACTACGCGGTGCGCAAGCGCCAGGGGATCGACGAAACGACGGTGGAAGTGGACGAACTCTCAGCGGAACGACGCCTCGCGGAACTGGCGGAAATGCTCGGCGGCGGCAGCGCGGCGCTCGGCCAGGCGCAGGCGTTGGTAGCCGGGGCGCGGACATGAACCTGCCTCAGCCCGCCAGCTACCAGGTCGCGCGCCTGGGCGCGACCATCTTCGTGCGCGCCACCGGCCTCGCGAACATGAAGAACGCGCCGATGCTCGACCTCTTCCTGCAGAGTGAGATCGAACAGGACGCCAAGCTGGTGTGCATCGATCTCTCGGTGTGCGCCGGCATGGACAGCACCTTCATGGGTGTCCTGGTAGGCTATGCGCAGCTGCTCGGCGCTCGTGGCGGCAAGCTGGTGGTGGTCAACCCCAGCGAGGGCAACCTGCGCCTACTCGACATGCTCGGCGTCAGCGCGGTGCTGCCGGTCATCCAGCGCATCGAGCGCGCCGAGCTGGATTTCGTCAACCTGCCAGCCAGCCCGACGCTCGGCCCGATGCAGCGCATGGAACTCGTGCGCCGCGCCCACCACCATCTGGTGGCGATCAGCGACGACAACCGCGCCAAATTCTCCGCCTTCATCCAAGCTCTCGAGGCCGACCTCGCCAAGGTCCAGAGCCAGGGGGGCCAGGGCCTCCCCCAGTCCGGCAACTAAGAGCCTGGACCGGCGTGACTTGAGTCGGACTGCCGAGGGGGTGGAAAATAAATTTGACAGAGGGGGGTCACCCCACATGATGTGCCTCCCGCCGCTGACGCAGGGAGCTGAGAAGCCCCGAGGTCAGCCAGATAAAAGACGGGAAACCCCGGTAAAACCCGGGCACATTGACAACTCAAGAGCTGTGGAGGAGAGAAGGAAAAGTCCTGATCATTTCTTCGAAGTGATCAGGCACATCGGTTTCTGTCTTCGGACAGAGACCACCAACCGCCTAGCAGTCCGT
>JBBQSO010000057.1:0-35221 GCA_038213805.1 Planctomycetota bacterium
GTGGACGTTGATGGTGCCTTCGACCACCCCAGGAGTGTTGGTCCAACCGTTGAAGCCGACGCTCGGTTCGGCGGCGGCTGCACGGGGCATGCTCAGCACGGCGGTGGCGAGCAGCAGCACGGCCAGCGCGGCGATACGACCAGAAAGCATGCGAACCTCGGTGGTGAGGAGGGAGGGGCGGGTCAGTGGGATGCTGCGATCAGCGAGGGCAGGCAGGGGGCGCACAGTGACAGGCGTGATGGTCGCGTGCATGGTGAAGAATCCCTGGAGGCTTGCTGGAGAAAGAGGGCAGCGATACGAAGGGTGGTTTACTTGCAGCGGGGGCGGGAGAAGAGTAGTTACCAGCCCCTGAAAGCAAAGATATCTCTTCACCAGTGTAACGTTTGTACAGCGTTCGGCGATTGGAAGAGGAGGAGCGCATGTCGCGCACGCTGAAAAGTACGAAGGAGCTTTCCGAATCCGGAAGAATTTTTATAAATAGCTATCATATATGAGTTTATATTCCAAATCGAAGTCCAATGGGGGCTCCATCACGGCTCGATTGGCGTACCCACCATGGCGAATCGCACCAGTTCACCCGGTGGCAAGTCCACGGGTAACTACACCTCGGAATGAGCCGTCACGACGTCTGGACGTGGTGGTTCATTGTCATTTGGCAAATGGTTGCACGCCTATCAGTCGCTTATAAATATATTTTTATGCGTCAAGATTACAGGCCGGATCCCTGACAGCGCGGTTCTGCACGTCGGGTTGAATGTGCGTGGGTAGCGCTTGAGAGATCAATCCCTGCACTTGGCGGCGACCAGGGCGATGGCGCGCAGCATCAGCATGAGCAGTCCGGCAAGTGCGTAGGCACCCGTGCCCAGCCCGCAACCGCCCCCGCCCCCGCCCCCGCCGGAACTGGCCGGCGGCGGGGTCGATCCGGAGGAGGCCGGCGTCACAACCACGGTGAAGGTGCTGGTCGCGGTCAGGGCGTTGGCATCGGTAGCCGTCACCGTCACCTGGTACGAGCCGCTCGCGGTCCCGGAGGGGACGATCACCATGGAGCGGGAACCGGTGGTGCCAGTGAAGGCGAAGTCCCCCCCGCTGAGCGAGCCGCTCGGCGCGACGTCGGCAATCAGGGTCACGGACGCCACCGTCGGGTCGGTGACGGTGATGGAGACCGGTGGCGAAGTGGCGCCGCCGGTGATGTTCATGTTGCTGATCGGGGAGATGGTGGGTCCGGTGGCGGCGCTGCTGGTTACGGTGAAGGTCGTGACGCCAGTCAGCCCGGCACCATCGCGGACGGTGACCGAGACGGTCGAGGTGCCGCTCTGGCCGCTCGCCGGAGTGATGGTCAACGTCCGGTTGGCGCCGCTGCCGCCGAACACCAGGCCGCTGAGGGGCAGGTAGGCGGGGAGCGAGGTGGTCGCGCTCACGGTCAGCGCGGTCACCGCGGTTTGGTCGTCGGTAATGGTGAATGGTAGCGCAGAGCTGTGTCCGCTCACTGGCAGCGCGAGGTCGGCGATGAGGGTGATGGTTGGCGCGATGTTGGGCGGCGCTGGGGTGGTCACGGTGAACGTCGCGACCGTGGCCAAGCCACCTGCGTCGGTCACGGTGATGGTCACGGTGGCATTGCCGCTCTGTCCGGCTGCCGGCGTGACGGTGACCGTGCGATTCGTGCCGCTGCCGCCGAGGACCACGCCGGAGAGGGGCAGGTAGGCGGACGGGGTGCTGCTGACTGCGCGCGTGACCACCAGGGCCGCGGCCGCGGTCTCGGCGTCACCGACCGTGAAGGCGAGCGCGGCGGAGGCGCCATTCAGGGCGATGGTCTGTGCGGGGATGGTGCTGCCGATGGTCGGTGGGGTGTTGCCGGAGGTCGTGTTGACGGTGACTCGGAAACTGGTCGTGATCGCCAGTCCTTCCGCATCGGTGACGGTGACGATGATGTTGGCCGTGCCGATGAGGCCGGCGGCCGGCGTGATCGCCAGGGTGCGGCTGGCGCCGCTGCCGCCCGGCAGCAGTCCACTTGCCGGGATCAGCGTCGCGTTGTCGCTGATGGCCTGGACAGTGAGGTTGGAGGCTTGCGTCTGCGCATCCCCGATGGTCAGGGTCGGGGTCACGGTTGCGCCCGAGACCACCGTCTGGTTGCCGATGACAGAGATCGTCGGCGGGGTGTTGGAGGCACTGGTCGGGGCTTCGACGAAGCGCACCGCGTCGACCGAGACGATGCCATTGGCGCCGGTGGTCGCGAAAGTCACGCTGCTGCCGGTACCTGAGCCGCAGGCATAGGTCCCGATCAGAACCCAGTGCCCGGCGCCATAGGCTTCGTCAATGATGACCGTCGTGTCCACGCCATTGGCGTGCACCGTTACCGGGACCACCGTACTCAGGTTCACGCCGCTGGCGGCGCTGTACCAGACGTAGACATCGTAGGTGGTGGTGGCGGGCAGGACTGGGGTGAAGGTGAAGGTGGAGCCGGTTCCAGGTGTGGCGTAGCCGCCGAGGAAGGAGGACGCCGCACCGGTGGTCACGGGCCAGGTGCCATTGGCGCTGGTGTGTGTGGTCTCGGTATTGTCGACGATGACCTCGCGGCTGCCGAAGGCGGACGGGACCTGCCCTTTGCGCTGGCCGAGCAACCAGGTCCAAAAGGGGCGGTTGAAGTCGCTGGTGCCGGAGCCGTAGGTCTGGGTCCAGCCCTCGTGGTTGCTCGAATTGTAGAGCGTCACCTGGGTGAGATCGCCGGCCACGTAGGCGGTGCCGCTGCTCCAGATCCACCCGGTCGCCGGGTGGAAGTGGGCGCTGCGGTCAGCGGTGACGCCGGTGATGCTTCGAACCACTCCTCCGACGACCGTAAAGCCGATGCCGCTTGGGTAGGTATCCAGGCAGCGCTGGGTGACGCCGCCCTGGCCGTTGGCGATGCCGTTGACCCAGCCAACCGTGTTGGGCGTCAGGAACGAGGTGGTGGTGCCGGTGGTGTAGATCGCCGGCACGGTGGGGTCCGCGGCATTGTGGATCGCCCACACCGGGATGCCGGACATCGCCGAGAACGTCCCGGGATTGGCAGGGAAGGCGCCTCCAGCGATCGGCACCAGCGCGGCGAGGCGCGTACCGTGGTCCTTGCCATAGAGCCAGGCGCCACCGCCGCCCTGACTGTAGCCGGTGACGTAGATGCGCAGGGGATCCACCCGGTAGCGCGTCGCGACCTGGGTGATGGTCGCGTCGATGGTGGCGCTGCTGTAGTTCTTGTCGGGATTCTCGGGGTGGATGACGATGGTGGGATTCTCGTCGAAGTAGGTTACGCCGTTCTGGATGAGCCGGAGCGGACCATTGTCCAGCACACGTGGAAGCTCGTTGGTGACGTTGACGGGGGTGAGGCTGCCGGTGAAGCTGCCATTGCCGACTTCGCTTACGCCGCCGAGGCAGACCACCAGCGGGTAGGTGGATTGGATGTCATTCGTGTAGCTCTTGGGCAGGTACAGCATGTAGGGGATGGTGCCGGTGGTCGCAGGTTTGCCCAGGATCTGGCCGACGGGATCGGCGGCGGTGAGCGGTTGCGCGAGGCAGGCCGCAGCGGTGAGGGCGAGCAGCGGCGCCGCGAGGTGGTGACGATGGGTGGTGCGCGCGGCGGCGACTCGGGTAGCAAGCTTCATCAGGACTCCAAGGCTTCGGTAACGGGCATCGTGCGGGTGGCTAATGCGGAGGAAGTCTCTTTCGCGGTCGATTGCGCGGCGCCCGGTTGTCCAGCGCCTGACAGTGTTGACAATTATACTCCAGATCCTGCTGCATCCGGACGGGAATGTAGATCAATAATCTCCACAGTCATTTCGTGTGTGTGCTGAGCGAGCGCGATAGGCGCAATCGTGGGCGCGCGCGCCGCGCTCCGTCCGCTCCGTAGGAGGCGTCTGAACCATTTCTGAAAAGGCATCCTGGCGGAAATCGTTCCAGGGGAAGCCGGGGATCTGCTTCAGCGTCCGACAGTGAAACGGACCTTGGCGTTCCAGGTCGCGCCCGCTCCGGCGAGGGGGATGCGCAGGCAGCGCACCGGCAGGGGCAGGGCGGCGAGGCGCGCGGTCGCGGTGGCCTGGCCGCTGCCCGTCCAGGTGATGTCGAGGGCGCCGCTGCCGGCGCTGAAGCGCGCGCCGCGCTCCGTGGTGTCGAGACGCATCCCGGGGGACTGGTCGAGGAACGGCAGGGTGAGCCAAGGATCGGCGAGCTCGATGCCGGCTACTGCGACCTCGATTTCCAGGAGGTCATCGGCGATGGTGTAGGTCCAGGTGATGGTCGCGCCGCTGCCGGGTTGGATGCCGGTGATGCGCAGAATCTCGCCCGGCGTGATCCAGGCGCAGGTGGCGCGTTCATGCCCGCTCCACCACAGCGCCCCCGCGTGCACCCCGGCCACGCAGACGTGGGTCAGGTCGTCTGGTTGGGTGACGCGATCGTTGTTGGCGGCCGTGCGGTCGTCGTTGGCATTGTGCATCGAGATCAGGCTGACGCCGGTCGCGGCGTGCCACAGCGCGCTCGGCGCACCGCCGGTGCGGCAGCTCTCGTCGGGCGACTGCGCCATTCCGGTGGCATCCCAGAAGACCAGGCCGTACAGCCCGCCGCGCTTCCAGGCGATCTGGCCGGGCAGCTCCCAGGTGCCCGCAGCGGCCCGGCATGGCAGCTCGGCCGGTGCTGCCACCGGCCGGCGCGCCACCGCGATCGCGATGCTGGTCCAGGGGGCCTGCACTTCGCCGGTCCAGAAATTCACGGCACCGCTGCGCGGCACCAGGTCGGCGAGCGCGGCACGGGCCCAGGCCGCGCTGTTGACCAGGAAGGGCATGTTGGTCCCGACCATGCCGGCGCCGCGCGCCGCGGGCACGGTCAAAGACCAGCGCGTCGCCGCCAACGGGAATTCGTCGCGCTCGAGGACGCCGCCCGGCCACGGCTGCAGGCAGAACGCCGCCCACTTGCGCGCGCTGAGGGCGGAGGGTCCGGCGAGGGAGCCGTCCGGCTGCGGCAGCCAGTGGTAGGCGCTGAAGACCAGGTTGCGCGCGATCGCGGCGCGCAGCAGCGTGAGCACGCGCGGCGCGGGCCGGGGCAGCCCGGCATACAGGTGGTAGGCCTCGGCCATGCAGGTGCCGGACAACGAGTCGTAGTGACCGTCGGGGCCTCCGCCTTCGAGGAAGTAGCCGGCGGGGTGCTGGCCGAGGTGGGCACCAGACTGCGGTTCGAGCAGCTCGGCCACCTGGCGCTCGAAGCGCAGGCGGAAGCGCTCCTCGCCGGTGCCGATGTGGGTGAGCAGGTGGCCGAGGATCATGTGCCACCATTGGTTGGTCTGGTAGCCCTGAAAATCGGCGAGGCGGTCGCCGACCGCGAGCAGACCTTCGCGCCAGATTGCCCGGGCCTCGGGCGTGAGCTGGTCCCTGAGCTCGGCGAAACCGCGGGCCAGGGAGCCTTCGTAGATGAAGAAGGCGTGGATGAGTGGGCCGTTGGTGCGGCCGAGATCCTCCTCGCGCAGCAGGTCGTCGCCCTGCAGCCGGGAGAGGTGGTAAAACGCGGACAACGTCGCCCGGGCGGTCAGCGCGCGGTCGTGATAGGCCGGGTTCGGTTCGACCGCGGCAGAGATCGCGCTCGCCAGGCCACCGGCATCGAACGGCGCGTGCTTCGCGCCGTGGAGCGACGGCGCGGCGGCGTCCGCCGTGGCGTGGAAGGTGCCGAAGTCCTCGGCGGCCGGATCCAGCACCTGCCCTGCGAGGAAGTGCTTGAGCCCGCCGAGCGGCCCGAAGCGGCCATAAAGCTGGAGGGCGGCGAGCGGTTCGGGCGTGCCCGCCGTGCTCGCCTCTGGTAAGGAGTTTGCGGGTGTCAGGTCGCCCGCCGCCGCCGCCACCATCCACGCCCGGGCACGCGCCTGCAGCGGGCCACTGACGAGGCGGCCGGCGCTGACGCAGGTGCCGCCGCGCAGACGTTCCGCGCTGGCGGCATCGGCGCAGAGCAGCGCAGGCGCGCCGTCGAAGCTCAGCGCGGCGCTCTCGGGCGCGATGGTAACGCACAGCGCGCCGCCGGTGGGCAGGCCGGACCAGCGCCAGAGCAGGCGTTTGCCCCGGTCCTCGCGCTGCACGGGCAGGTCGTGGCCAGTGGCGTCGGCCAGCGCGACGCCGCCGCGCCCGTTGGCCATCGCCAGCAGCGTGTCGTTGCCCGGCGGGATCCACAACCACGCGCGGTGCGGACTCTCGCTCGCCAAGCCGAGCGCCATCTCGCCGCGCAGCCCCCAGGCAGCGCTCGCAGGCAGCGCGAATGTCACGCGGTCGCCGTCACGGCCGCCGACCACTGCGACCCGCCAGATGCCCGCGGGGCCTGCGGGGACGGCGAGTTCGATGCGCACCTGCGCCTGGTCCACGGTGGGCTCGGCGCACGCGGTCAGGGAGCCGTCCGGAGCGATCACCTTGATGAGGGTGGTCGGCTGCCAGCCGCCGGCCACCGCGCGCCGGCCTGGCGGCGCTGCGAGCTCGACGATCACATGGCCTGGCCCGGGCGCCGGGTACTCGGCGAGCACTGCCGCCCCGGTGATACGTCCCGGCAGGGTCGCCAGCGTACACACCGCCTGGAGCGGAAGGTCCGCACCCGCTGCCTGATCGGCGGCGTCGGCGGTTGAGGCCGCGATGGCGACGGCGACGGCGACGGCGGTCAGCAGGCAGCGGGTGGACATGGCGACCTTCGGATGCGCGCGACCGGGCCTGGCCGGCACGGCAAAGCCTTAAGCGTGGCTGGTGGCGATGCCAGCGCAGCGGCGTGGACCACCGACAAGTGGGGTCCAAGCGCATTGTCCACGCAGCGACAGCGTGACCGGCCTGCGACAGGCCACCGCGCGCGGCGTCGCACAGCCGGGCGCGGTAGGGGGTTTACGGGCTCACGCAGCGGCAAGCGCTGCGCACGAGAGCCACGCCATAAGCAGCGTTACCGGATCGTCGCACAGCTTTTTATGGAATGAATTTATCTAAATTTAAATTCATATTGTCGGAATTGGATACACGGTGTCTCTGAGCGATTTCATCCGGTAAAAACCGCTTGGTGCAGCACACAGCCAGCGCGAATTCCACAATCTTTTCAGATCAGGATCAGAAAATAAATCGTCACTGTGGTATATTCGCCGGAGCGCGGACGGGGAACCCTGCCGATACCCGTCCGGCGCGCCCATCGCCTGAACTACCATCATTGCCACCAAGCCATCCCCGGTCGCGCCGACCGGGCCCGAGGAACCCCATGCCCAACGCGATCCCGGTCCACGGCTGCTCCCGTCACCTCATCCTGCGCGGCGCCTGCCGCGTGCTTGCCGGCGTGGTCTGCGCCGGCGCACTCCATGCCGCCGATCCGGTCGGCGCCATCTTTGCAAAGCCCGCAGCCGGCACCGCCTACCCCTTCATGGCCTGCCTGCCCAGCAGCTATGCCAGCGCCTCCACCCAGCGCTTTCCACTGGTGATCTGCCTGAGCGGCATCGGCGAGCGTGGCGATGGTTCGAGCAACGGCACGCTCAGCGAAGGTTCGAACAACCAGATCGCCTACGTCCTGCACACCGGGCCGCTGCAGCTGATCCGCAGTGGGACCACGTACTTCAACACCCATCCCGCAATCGTCGTCTGCCCGCAGACCGCGGCGAACTGGGACACGGCGAAGCTTGATGCCACGATCACCGCGCTGGGCAGCGCGTACCGCGTCGACACCGACCGCATCGTCCTGACCGGCTATAGCCTGGGCGGCGGCGGCGCGTGGACGTACGGCATGGCGCACGCGGCGCGGCTCGCCGCGATCGCGCCGGTGGCGGGTGCGGCCTACCCCGGCAACAGCTACGCATTCGGCAACTTCAAGGACACCCCGGTGTGGGCATTCCACGACGCGGACGACGCCACCGTGCCCACCGCCTGGACCACCGGCACGCCGACCGGGTACACCATGGCCCCCGCCCTGACCGGCTGGGCGAGCGGCATCGCCATCAGCACCGCCGGCGCGGCGCCGAACCGCTGCCTGGACAGCCATCCCGACCATCCATCCGTCAACGTCAGGTCGGACGGTACGCTGGGCTCGCTCAGCGGGGTGGTCGGCACGTACACCGGACGGTATGCCACGGCCTCCGGCTGGGGATGGAGTACGGGTGCGACCCCCTCAACCACGGCAAAGCTCCAGGTGACCATCTATCCGAGCGGCGGCCACGGCGGTTGGGACCAAGCCTACGGAACGGGCGCCGTTCCCAACCAGGTCTTCTGGGACTGGCTCCTCGCCCAGCATCTCGGCGGCACCGTCGCGGTGGTGCCGCCCGCACCGCCCGCACCGCCCGCACCGCCCGCACCGCCCGCACCTCCCACCACCGACGGGCTGATCCTGGCCAGGACCACGGCCGCGACCGGCGCGCCCTACGCCTACCTGGTGCGCTGCCCGAAGACGTACACTGCGGCTGCGCAGGCGCTCTTCCCGCTGGTGCTGTGTCTCGGTAGCAGCAGCGAGAACGGCGATGGCTCCAGCGACGGCACCTTGACCGAGTCGGCAACCAACCAGCTCGCGCGCGTCCTGCACGCCGGCCCCCTCGCGCTGAGCAACGGCGGAGCGACCTACTTCGACGATCAGCCGACGATCCTCGTGCAGGCGCAGACCGCCACGAGCTGGAACGACAACGACCTCGACACGTTCATCAGCGGACTGGTCAGCGCCTATCGCGTCGATCCGGCGCGCATCGCGCTGACCGGCTACGCGCAGGGTGGTGGCGAGGCGTGGTATTATGGCAGGAGCCATCCGACCCGTCTGGCCGCGCTCGTGCCGATCTGTGGGGCGAACTATCCGGGTTCGGTAGCGCGCTGCGCGCCGCTCGCCGGGCAGACGGTGTGGGCATTCCATTGCTCGGACGATGGCCCGACGCCCACGTCGTGGACGACGGGAACGCAGGCGGGCTCCCCATTGACGATGATCGGCTGGGTCGGCGGTACAGCCACCAGTCTGGGTGCATCGGCGTCGAGCTGCCTCGACACCCACCCCGACCATCCTACGGTGAAGGTCAATAGCAGCGGCAGCGCAGGCTGCCTGCTTGGCGTGACCGCGACGCGTACCGGCGTGTTCGCTGCCGCCTCCGGCTGGGTCTGGAGCAGCGGCGCCACCCCCGTCCCGAGTGCGCGTCTCCAAGTCACCATCTACTTTGGTGGCGGTCACACCGGCTGGACGCAGACCTACGGCAGCAGCGCAGCGACCCTCAACCGGCCGTTCTGGGATTGGTTGCTGGCACAGCGCAAGGCTCCGGTCGGCTCGGGCTGAGCGGGACGGTGCCGCGCACCCCGGCGTGGCACGGGGATGCGCGAGTACATGCGGATGCCCTAGGGATGCTCGGGGCATCCGTCCAGCGTCGCATGCACGGTGCGACGCGCCCTCACCCCACCAGCACCGGCAGCAGCAGTCCGAGCCCAAGTGCAAACAGCCACAGCGCCGGCGCTGGGGTGCCGCCCGGGCGGCGCAGCGCGCTGCGCCGGGCCAGGTCGCGCGGATCGCCGGCCGCGCGCCGCTCGTGGCGCCGCTCGAGGAGCATGAATACCAGCGCCATGGTGCCGCCGTAGAAGAGATGGCCGAGCAGCGCCGGCAGCGCCGCGGCGGCGTCGGCGCTGCCCCATTCGAAAGTGCCGTCGAGCAGCCAGGGGAAGAGCGTGAGCTGGCCGATGAACCACCACATCAAGCCGTAGACCAGTCCCCAGCCGACGCCGGCGCCGGGGTCGCGCGCCTCGCGCAGGAAGAGCAGTCCGTAGAGCATGCCGAGCAGCGTGCTGATCGCGAGGTGCACGCCGAAGCCGACCAGCGGCGCGCTGGCGCCGACCAGGCTGGCGACGTAGGGCAGGATGCCGGTGGCGAGCATCGGCAGGGCGAACACCAGGCCACCCGCGAGACCGGCGAGCGCTCCCCAGCCCAGCCCGAGCAGGGTGCGCGTGCCCGGGCCCTCGGCGCTGCGCGTGAGCGGATCGGAATCGTGGAAGAACGCCACCCACAGGCGGTCGATGGTCGCGTAGCCGAGGCCGAGCACGAGGCCGAAGAGAACGTGGCCGACGAGCGCGCCGAAACGCGCGGCGATCGCCTCGTGGTCCCAGGCGGGTGCGGCGCCCGCGACCAGCGGCGCGATGGTCAGCGGGCCAAGGAAGAACCACAGCATGCCGTAGCCCAGTCCCCAACCCATGCTTGAGCCATAGCCGCGCACGTCGCGCTGGAAGAGCAGACCGAAGCCGGCGCCGACCAGCATGGCGAGCGCGGCATTCAGCAGGGTGCTGCCTGAGTCACCCGCTGCCAGCAGGCCGAGGTCGGCGCGCGCACCGGTGCGCGCGAACAGCCAGGCGCCGAGCAGGCCGCCGAGCGCGCCGACCACCAGCGCGCGGGCGAGACTGGTCGCGGGTCCGTCCTGCGGCGCGGTGGTGGGCGGCGCGGCATGGCGCAGGCCGATGGCGCCAAGCACGAGACCGAGCGGCATGCCGAGGGTCAGCAGATAGGCGCACAGCTCGGGCAAGTGGCTGCGTGCGCCGTCGAGCGAGCAGCCGCCGCCCGCGCACCAGGCGAACAGCCAGGCGGGACCGGCCAGCCACAGCACCAGCGCATAGGCCAGGCCCCAGATCAGGCCCGCGCCGGGCGTGGTCGCACGCGCTTCCGCGAGCAGCGCGAAGGCGGCCCCGGCGGCGGCGCCGAACAAGGGTCCGCTCAACGGCGTGGCCAAGCCGAGGGCAAGGCATGCGCCGCCGCCGGCCTCACCCACCGCCGCGCAGGCGATCATCGAGGACAGCGTACAACGATTCATGGCGTGGCTCCTGGCGCAGCGACCGGGGCGGCGCGGGACGCGGTCGCCGTGGGGTCCGTGGCCTCGGCCATGGTGGCAGGGGCGGCGGCGAGGTCGATGGTCTGGACGATGTCGCGTGGGAAGAACAGCTCGATCACCCAATCAACCAGCACGCGCACCTTGCGTTCGAGGGTGGGCAGCTTGCCCAGGTAGATGCCGCGCCACAGGAACCACGCGAACAGCCCGGAGAAGCGCAGCCCCTTGATCTCGGCGCATGCCGTATGGTGGCCGACCACGCACAGCGCGCCGAGCGGGCTGAACGAGAAGGCCTGCAGGGCGCCGCCGCGGTGACGCGCAATCAGGTTGCGCGCCAGGGTGCGCGCCTCGCGGATGGCGAACTGCGCGGTCGGGGGGCAGCTCTTGCCGGTGGCCGCGTTGGGGATCGCCGCGCAATCGCCGAGCGCCCACACGCCGGCGTAACCGGGCACCGCAAGGTGCCCATCAACCAGCACCGCGCCGCGCTTGTCGAGCGGCGCGCCGAGCGTGCGCAGCACCGGACTGGGCGCGGTGCCGGCGGTCCACACCAGGGTCGCGGTCGGCAGTTCGCCGTCGCTGAGCACCACCGCCCCGGGCCGCGCGTCCTTGACCCGGGTCTTGAGCCGGAAGGTCACGCCGCGCGCGCCCATGCGGCGCTGCGCATAGAGTGCGAGCGGCTCGCTGAGCTCATTGAGGATGCGTTCGCCGCCGTGCACCAGCACCACCTGCACGTCCTCGCGCGGGATGTTCGGGTACCAGGCGAGCATGCCGCGCGCGAAGTCGTTGAGGCCACCGGCCAGCTCCGCGCCGGCGAAGCCGCCACCGGCGACCACCAGCGTGGTGAGCGTGCGCCGCCGCACGGGGTCGCGCTCGCGGTCGGCGCGCTCGAAGCAGTCGATGACGTGGTTGCGGATCCGGATCGCGTCGGTGAGCGACTTGAAGTCGAAGGCCTCGCGCTGGACGTTGGCCAGGCCGAGATAATTGGAGACCGCGCCGAGCGCGACCACCAGCTCGTCGTAGGCGAGCACCTCCCCGTCCTCGAGGTGCACCAGGTGCGCGGCGTGATCGATGCGCAGGGCGCGTCCGCGCACCACTGTGGTGTGGCGCAGCGCGGTGCGCAGCGGGCTGCTGATGTGCGTAGCCTCCAGGCTGCTCGCCGCGACCTCGGCAAGCATCGGCGTGAACAGCAGGGCGTTGGTCTCGCTGACCAGGGTGATGGCGAGCGCGGGATCGCCACCGCCCTGCCGCTCGAGCTCGGCCGCGACCCCAACCCCGGCGAAACCGCCGCCAAGAATAAGGATGCGCGTCGGCGTCACTGGCGCGGGTGCGACGGGCGCCATCTCCGCGCCAAGCAGCCGGTTCGCCAGGCGCGCGACCAGGCCACCGAGCAGGCCGATGGCGGCGCTGGCCAGCATCCAGCCGGGCAGCGTCGGGAAGCGCTCGCGCATGGCCGCCGCGGACCACGACGCCTCGTGGCCGGTGGCGAGCGGCAGCGCGAGCAGCTCGACCAGCGCCCACAGCGGGATCGCGAGCGCAGCCGTCTCGCAGGCGGCGTCCAGCGGCCGGCGCCCGGGCGCGGCGGGCGGGAACAGCAATGCGCTCAGCGCGCCGAGCAGGGCGCCCAGCGCCAAGCCCAGGGGCCCGTCGCCGGGCAGCAACAGCGGCGCGGCGGCCAGCCCGGTGACGAGTCCGATGACAAAGCGGCGCGCGAAAATGTTCATGGCGGTGCTGGTGCTCGCGCTCGTGATGTTTGAATTTAGTGCGCGGTCGGCGCTGCGGCGGCCGTGGGCGCGGCGCCGTGCGGGCAGTCTCCGCGTCGCAGCAGACGATCCAGCGACAGCGTACCGGCGCCGCGCACCAGCAGCCAGGCGAGCAGCAGGATGTAGAGGAACTCGGGGAAGGCGAAGAGATCGCTGAGCGTGGTGAGGTCGTCGCGCTTGGCGGTGATGATCGCCACGGTCATGATCACCATCAGCGGGATGGTCGAGAGCCGCGTACAGAAGCCGATCAGCACGGTGAAGCCGAAGACCAGCTCGCTGCCCGCCGCAAACGGCGCCTGCAGCTCCGGTGCCGGGATGTGCAGACTGCGGAAGAATTCGATCACCTTGGGAAGATTGTTCAGCTTGCCCCAGCCGGATTCGATGAAGATCCAGCCAACGGTGATGCGCGCGAGCAGCGGCGGCAGCCAGTCGGCGCGGGCGAGCAGGTCGACACCGCGCGCATGGAGGGACATTGCGGAATGGAGGAGGCGCATGGTGGATTCCAAGGACGCAGCGCCCCGGGCAGCGCGCGGGTGCGCGCTGCGGAAGTGATGCCGCAGGGTTGGCAGGAAGGATCCCGGTGGTCGCACGACCGCCCGGGCGGGTGGGGGCGCAGCCGGTCCGACCGTGCTGCGCTGATCCGCCCGGAATACGCGGGACACCGCGCCGCGTTTGTTGGCAACCTGTCGCCGGGCGGTCGGCCGCCCGCGGAGTGGTGCGTCCACAAACGCGAATACCCCGGTAAATACCGAGGTATTCGCAGCTTAACCTGAAGGGCGCTCGCGCGCCCCGCAGCTTACTTGCCGACCTTGCAGCCGCCCTTGCCCTTGCACTCGTTGGCGCCGCCCTTGCCCTGCTGGCGGCAGTCGTTCTTGCCCTTGCAGTCGTGCTTGGCGGTGGCGCAGCCGCCCTGGCCCTTGCACTCGTTGTGGGCCTTGCACTCGTGCTTCTCGGTCTTGCAGCCGCCCTTGCCCTTGCAGGAGTTGAGGCCCGCGCAGGCGTGCTTCGCGACGCCATCCGCGGTGGTATCCGCATCGGCGGCCGCGGCGCGCTGGAAGGTGGCGCCGGCGCCGGAAAGGATGCCGGTGACGGCGGCGGCGATGAGCAGGTTGGAGATCTTCATGGTGGTGTTCCCGGGTGGGGAAGGGACGTGGATTCCCCATGATGGGGGGCGTGGTCTCTTCCCGGTGATGATGAGGTGACCCCGTCCGCACGGACGGAGGTCGGCTGGTGGCCCGCAGTCCACACGCTGGCGGTCTGGTGGCCGATGGCGCGTGGTCTACGTGGGCAGGCGGTGCGGTGTTTGCGGTTATTCCCGCGACCGCGTCCCCTGCCCTCGCCATGCACTACGGACGCCATCACGGAGCGGATGTGCCCCGGCGCCCTGCCCAGGGGTCCGCGACTCCCGCCTTCCCCCAGGCCGCCGCCAATCACCATCGCCGTGAGCCCGTAAGAGGGCCGGAGCCCAGCCATGCCGCGCCGCCTGACCATCGTCACCATCATCCTCATCATCGCATTCGCGGCGTGGGGCGTCGGCTGCGTCCGACAATCCAGCGCCTCGCCGCCGGCCAGCGCCGCAAGCACGGCCCCTGCGGGCGCACCGGCCGCACCGGCTCCGGTCCGCGATCACCAACTCCAGGAGGACCCACCCGTGGGCGACAAGCTGACCCTCACCGACGACCAGTGGCGCGCGCGCCTCTCGCTCGAGCAGTACAACGTGCTGCGCCGTCACGGCACCGAGCCGCCCTTTTGTGGCGGTTACACCGCGATCAAGCACAACGGCCCCGGCACCTACCACTGCGCCGGCTGCGGCGCACCGTTGTTCAGCGCGGAAGCCAAGTTCGAGTCCGGCACCGGCTGGCCGAGCTTCTTCCAGCAGCTGCCCGGTCGTGTCGAGACCGAAAGCGACACCACGCACGGCATGGTGCGCAGCGAGATCCATTGCGCGCGTTGCGGCGGCCACCTTGGTCACGTCTTCGACGACGGCCCGCGGCCGACCGGCCTGCGCTATTGCATCAATGCCATCGCGCTCGACTTCACCCCCGCCGGCGGTGTTTCCGCGGCGACGGCCAAGGACGGCACGCCGGGCAGTGCGGCGGTGCAGCCGTGAGCGCAACGACCACCATCCAGAAGGCGACCTTCGGCGCCGGCTGCTTCTGGGGCGTCGAGGCGACCTTCCGCGCCATCCCCGGCGTGGTCGATGCGCTGGTCGGCTACGCCGGCGGCAGGATCGCGAATCCGACCTACGAGCAGGTCTGCACCGACACCACCGGT
This sequence comes from Planctomycetota bacterium, assembly GCA_038213805.1. Lineage (GTDB taxonomy): Bacteria > Planctomycetota > UBA11346 > UBA11346 > UBA11346 > BOG-1363. Next base: position 14,821 of record JBBQSO010000057.1, read on the forward strand.
CACGCCGAGGTCGTCGAGGTGGCCTTCGACCCCGCGCTCGTCAGCTACGCCGAGCTGCTCGGGGTGTTCTGGGCGAGCCATGATCCGACCACGCGCGACCGTCAGGGGCCGGACGTCGGTTCGCAGTACCGCTCGGCGGTGTTCTACCACTCGCCCGCGCAACAGGCGGAGGCCACCGCCGTGAAGGCCCGGCTCGAAGCCGAGAAGCGCTTCCGCCGCCCGATCGTCACCGAGATTTCCCCCGCCCAGACCTTCTGGAAGGCCGAGGACTACCACCAACGCTATCTCGAACGCCGCGGGCTTGGCAACTGCCACCTGTGATGCGGCTGTCGTCGGCCCTCCGACGTCCGCTGCCCCCTGTTCACCGCATCACCTGCAACCACGGACGTCAAAGCCATCGAGCTGATTTCTGTCGCCAAGCCTGACCCGTTGCGCTATTTCGCCGTAGTCCGGCGCGACGCAGCGGCGCGCCCAGGCGTCCATGGTTCTCGCAGGGCATTGCCCAGGATCGAAGCCACTGCGACCACGTCGCGCGCGCCCGCTGCCGTCGGCTGGAGCGCCACCAGGGCGTGGATGGTGCGGACAATGCACCGCGTCAGCATGCGCCCGCCCCAGATGCGTTTGTGCACCTCGGGCGGATTACCCACGCATGTCGTGCTCGCCCAGGTCTCAGCGCCCCGGGCGCTGGCGCGTATGCATTTCCCACCCCCGCCGCCGGAGCGTCATGAAGCCCTTCCCTCTCATCCTGCTCGTCACCCTGGGATCCGCGCTGGCCACCGCCCACGTGTACGCGCAAGACACCGCGCTCATCGCGCTCGCCGAACTGCCGCTGTGGACCGGTCCCGCGCCCGGGGAGCCGGAAAAGCCGGCCAAGCCCCAGGTCATGGATCCCGGTAAGGACAACATCATTCGCGCGCACGATGTGGCGCAGCCGGTCATCGCGGTCTATGCGCCCCCGGCGGCGCAAGCCACCGGCACCGCGGTGATTATCTGCCCGGGCGGCGGCTATTCGATCCTGGCCATGGATCTCGAGGGCACCGAGGTGGCGCGCTGGCTGAATGGGTGCGGCGTCACCGCGGTGCTGCTCACCTACCGCGTGCCGGCGCGCGCCGGTCATCCGTCATATCAAGCGGCCGTGCAGGACGTGCAGCGCGCGCTCAGCACCGTGCGCAGCCACGCCGCGGAGTGGGGCATCACCCCTGGCCGCATTGGCGCCCTCGGCTTCTCCGCCGGCGGGCACGCGGTGGCGATCGCCGCCGCCGGCGCGCTGCCGCGCCAGTACGCCGCGGCGGACGCCGTCGACCAGCTCGCCTGCCGGCCGGATTTCGCGATGCTGATCTACCCCGCCTACATGGTCGCCAAGGGGACCATGACGCTCAATCCCGAGGTCACCCCCGCCGCCGACGCGCCGCCCAGTTTCATCGTCTATGCCGAGGATGATCCGCTCGGCTGCGAGAACGGCATCGCCTACCAGCTCGCGCTCAAGAACCTCAAGATCCCGGTCGAGCTGCACGTCTATCCGGATGGCGGCCACGGCTTCGGCCTGCGTCCCTCGGCCCATCCCACCAGCACCTGGCCGGCGCGCGCCAAGGAGTGGTTCCAGGCGCGTGGGCTGCTGACGCCGGCGCATTGACGACGGTTGAACATCAGACCTGGGATGTCCGATCATTCCCAGCTGCATAGCTGCCGAACGTGGCCACAGCAATGCGCCATGGTCAAGGACGGCCGACACCGAACCTCGCACAATCCAATGACCATGAAAAAACGCTGGCGGGGTAGTCCCCGCCAGCGTTTCGATTCAGCACATCCGCGAGGTCGCGGATAATGGCTTCATTCAGCGGTCGCGACGGCCACCGCCGTATCCGCCGCCGCCGCCGCCGCCCGAGCCGCCGCCGTAACCACCGCCGCCGCCGCCGCCCGAGCGACCGCCGCCGGCGCCGCCCGTGCGCTCTTCAGCCTGGCGGACATTGACCGCACGGCCCTCGAGCTGGGTGCCATTGATGGCGGTGATGGCCGAGGTGCCTTCGGCGTCATTGGTCATGGTCACGAAGCCGAAGCCGCGGCTGCGGCCGCTCTCGCGGTCCATGACGACCTTGGCGCGCGAAACGGCGCCGTGCTTGGCGAAGAGAGCGTTGAGGCTCTCATCGGTGACGGACCAGGGAAGATTACCAACGTAGAGTTCCACGTTATTCTCACTTGGGTGCGGATGCACCCATGATGCGGCTGATGGTGAAATCAGGCCGCAAGGGGAAGGCGATAGGCTTGGAAAGCGAAGGCGCCTCAGGGATGACAGGCGCAACATGCGCTTATCGACGGGACGCACTATGACAACCCGGGGCCAGAAAGCAAACCTTCAGATGCGTTGCGCAGGGCGCCGGTCGGCCTCGTCGACCATGGCCGTAAGAGTGGTTGTGAATGCGCTTTGGAGGCGGTGTACAGGTGCATTACAGGGTCCTGGGCGTAGCGCACGACAGCCTTCCGAACGTTTCGTGCGGGGTAGCTGTTCTTTACCAGGTTTGTGCGTCGGCCCGCCCGCCTAGGGTTTCCGCATGCGTCCTCCGGCCCTGTGCATCCTTATCCTGTCTGCGCTGCTGTTGCTCTCGTGGGCTCCCGCCGCCCCTGCCGCGCAGGCGCCTTCAGCGAGTCTGCTGGGGTGGAACACCATCATTGAACGCCTGCGTGCCGGCGCCGCCGGACCGTACGCGGTCTACCTCGGCAGTCCCGACAACAAGCTGCCGCGGCTGCTTGCGGTCGGGGCGATTGCCACGCTCGACATCCCGGTGGTGGTGCTGCGTTCCGGCGATCAGGTGCGCAATCCGATGACCGACCGTCTGGTCGGCGGTGACCGCCTGCAGAATTTCTTCGGCGCCAGCGCCGGCACCCTGCTGTTCCTTGATGGCGATGGCATGCCCATCCCGCAGCTCTCGATCCCCCAGGCGATGCATGGCAACGATGCCGAGCTGTTCGCCCTCTATTTCAGCTACGTCGCTGGCGCCCACTACAAGGCCATGTCGATCGCCGAATACTGCCGTGCCCTGGGCAAGGACCAGGTCGTGCTGCGCGCCCTGCGGCGCGTGAAGAGTGGTTTCAGCGGCCGCGAATTCGCCGCCGACGAGGCGCTGCCGAAGGCGCGCAACCACGTCAGCGGCGAGGCCGTGGATGCGTGGGCTGATCCAGGCGTCTTCCATATCTACACCGCCGCGGCGGATGGCCGCGTGTTCCTCGCCCAGGTCAATGAGATCGAGCGCGCCTTCGGGCGCCTCAACCCGCGCTTCACCCTGATCGTCCCCGAGGGCGAGGAGCCCGATATGGCGCGCCTGCCAGGAGTGCGCTGCGTACTCGCGCATGCCGCGCGCAGCGAACTGCTGCGCCTGGGCGCGAGTCCGCTGACCATCATCACCGCCGGCGGCCCGGACGCGCACGCCCGCAAGGGTATCCGGCTGGATGGCTTCCAGCCGGCGGATGTGATCGCCAAGCTGGTTGGGCTGCCGCTCGCCGATCTCGCGCTGGTCGATCGCGACATCCCTTATGGTGAAATGGACGAGGTTGCGGCATCCGCCATCGAGACTGCGGCGCCGCCGCCCGCAGCCGCTCCCGCCGCAGTCGCGCAGGCGCCCGTACCCGCGCCTGCCGCGATCGTGCCGCCGCTCAGCGCGGAAGGAGCGCAGCCATGAGTCTGTCCGAAAAGTCCGCCGCCATGGCCGGTGGCCCCGTCGTGGCACCCTCCGCCGTCGCCGGCCTCGGCCCGCGCCAGGCGCTTCGGCTCGCCTGCTTCTGGCTCGGCGGCCTCAGCCTGATCGCGACGGTGGTGCTGTCCTCCGCGCCGGCCACCGGCGTGGTGGCGACACTGGTCGCGGTCGCAGCGATGGGCTATGCGCTGGTCGGCGCGCCGGCCTGGGAGACCCGGCGCGCGTGGCCGCACGCGCTGGCGGTGCTGCTTGCCGCGCTGGCGGCTTTCGGCCTGTGCGCGAGCCGCTGCGGCAGCTACGCCGCTTATGCCGAATTCCTCGGCCTGCCCACCGCGGTCGCCGGCATCGTTCTGCACGGTGCGGTGGCGCTGGTCGCGCTGGTGCAGGCGCGCTACCGTCCGCAGGCCGTGCTGGTCACCGACCTCGCCATCGCGGTGGCCTGCGGCGGATCGCTGTTTTTCGCCACCGTGATGGCGGCCTCCGGGACCTGGTGCGGCGCGTGCTTCGCCATCCACGCGCTGATGGCCGTGCAGCTCGCTGACCTGGCGGTGGCGACGCGCGGCAGCGCCCGCATCGCGGTGCTGGCCACGGTGCTGGCCGCGGCCGGCGGCGCGAATGCGCTCTACCACCACCGCGACCTGCCGCCGCTGCGCAACGATCCCGGCGAGCTGCTCGCTTACCTGCGCGGCCTGTGGAGCGGGGACCTGCCGCCGCAACGCGTCGACCAGGTCAGCGAAGAGGTGCGCGAGGCGCAGCGCGCCGGGCGCGAGTCGGGCGCGCTGCGGGCGGTACCAGGCGGCGCTGCGCCGCGCCCCACACCGCCGGCGGAGCGCGGCGCGCGCCCGGCGACCGGCAGGATTCCGGTCGCTGGAGCCACCGACCCGCTGCCGCCTGCGTCTACAGCGCGGCATGCGGTTCCTGCGCCGGCCGACGGAGAATCGCCAGCGGATTCCACGCCCGTAGCGGCTCGCCTGGAGCGCCCGGTCGCGGCGGCGGGTGCGCCCGCTGCGGATGCCCCAGCCACGCCGCTTGCACCGGTGTCCGTGCCCACCGCGCGTCCGATCGCGCTCGCCAACCACTGGGGCCAGGCCAGCGCGCCGGTGACCATGGTCTTCGCTCTCGACATGGGCTGCCCGGTGTGCGCGCAGCAGCTCGGCCAGGTGCTCGAGCTCTCCGACCTGATCAAGGCTGGGCGATTGCAGGTGCGCTTCCTGATCACCTACCGCAATCAGGCCTCACAGGCCACCGCCTCGCTCGCCTATGCCGCGGGCGTGGTCGGGGAGCGACCGCTGGTCGAATGTCTGGCCGCCTTCATGCAGCATCAGCGCGACATCGTCGTCACCGCCGATGCGATGACCTTCCTGCCTGCCGACTTCCCACCGCAACTGGCGATCGCCACCGTGCGTCAGCACCAGGCGACCATCACCACGCTGATGACCGACGCAGTCAAGCTGAAGGACGCGCTGGGCGCGACCGGCGACCCGGCGATCTGGCTGATGGTGCCAGGGCAGGCGAAGCCGGCGCGCGAATTCCAGGGACTGACGATGTCGTCGATCATCCGCTTGGCGGCGATGAGCCTGGTGCCAGCGCAATAGGCGGCGGAGTTCGCGTCGGCGGTGCCTGCTCGGCTGCCCGCCGGCGCACCATGAAACAGTGCGCTTCATCTTGCCAGGTTTGCGCCCCGATCCGCGCCCGCATGATCGGCGTCCTATCCACCTCCCAACCAGGAGCATTCCATGCGTCGTCTCCATCCTCTCCTCATCCTCTGCCTGCTGTCGCTGGCCAGCGGTTCGGCATTCGCCGAAGTGCCCTCGGGCGCGACCTTCACCGCCGAATCGGGCGTCGCAGGCGGTGTAATGATGACCACCGTCGCAGGCAGCGTGAATTCCATCACCGGTCTGCTCATGGGTCCTGGTCTTTACGTGATCATGGCCATCGGCGCCCTGCTCGCGCTTTACGGCTTCGGACGTGGCAACAAGGAGACCCTGTTCAGCGGCATCGGTCTGTTCGTGCTCGCCGCCATCATCAAGGGCGTGTTCGCCATCCTGTGATCCCCCGGACGCCGCCGTGCTGCCGCGCCTTCGTGCGCGAGCGCGCGGCGGCGTCCTTTCCCACTCCCCCACGATGAGGTGGTGCCGGTATCGCCGCGCGGCGATGACGGACCATGAGCCATGGCCAAGCCGTTCGAACTCCCGTGGACGCTCAATGACGAGAACGAATTCGGCATCCCCATGCTGCCGTGGTACGTCACCAACCAGGAGATGGGCCTCGCCGTCCTCGGCACCATTTTCACGTATATCATTTGCTCGCCGGTGCTGGGCACCGGCCTGATCAACTTCGCGGCCATGGCGGTCAGCGGGGTGGTGATCATGCATTCCATGATGCGCTACAAGAACGGCAAGCCGGCGAGCTGGCTGTGGGACCTGCGTCTCGCGCTCGGGATGTTCCCGCTGCAGCGCGGCCTGCTCAAGGTCACGCGCCACGTGCGCTGGCTGTCCCAGCACCATCTCGCGCGGCCCTCACCATTCCTCACCGGCGTTGGGAAGGTCGGCGAGGATCTCACCATCTCGGCGCCGTGGATGGTGGTGCTGCCGCCGGTGACGAACTGGGCGCCCTGCTTTCCGCCGCGGCGGCGACGCGTGTTCTCGGCCAAAGCCGCACCGGCCCCGATCTGGTTCCAGGTCGCGAACGGCTTCGCCAACGTGGTCAACCCGCGCATCCCGGTGACCGTCACCTGGGAGCTCAAGCCAGAACGCACCTTGCCGCCGCCGACCGGCGGAAATCCGCCATGAATCAGCGTTACGACTTCTACGCCGACATGCTCGAGACCCACACCGAGATCGGCTACCTGTTGGTGATCGCGATTTCCCTGTTGGCCTTCAATGCCGCCATCTCGGCTGTGCTCTGGCGCTGGCCCGGCGACGACGTCTACCTCGTCCCCGGCGTCGAAGGGGGTGGCATGGCCAATGTCACCTGGGGCGCTGCGCCGCCGCCCATCCGCGAAGCGGAACCGCATGATCCGCTCGAGGGCACGCCCACCATCGATCTGACTCCCGCACCACCCGCGTTGGTTCCGGAAGCGGCCGCTGCGCCGTCCGCCGCCGCCGCCGATCTGCCTTCGGCCGCGAAGAATTCCGGCACCCCGCCGGCCGCGACCGCCACCAGGCCTGCGCCATGAATCCGCCACTCGTCGTCAGCGAAACTCGGCGTGGGATCGAGGCGCCGTCGCGCGTCCGCGCGGCGCCCGATGCTGCGGCCGAACGCCGGCTGGCCGAGGGCACGCCGCTGGCCGCGGCCAAGGTCATCCCCTCCAATGCGCCCATGCCGCTGGCCGCGCAACGCGATTTCCGCGGCTGGATCGTGATCGCGATCCTGGTGCAGATCATCATCGGCATCGCCTTGAGCGTGGCGGTGATCAGCAAAGTCGCGAACCGCACCATCTACTATGCGCCGACCGCCGAGCGCATCGGTTCGAGCACCGCAGTGCGCGAAGCCACCACTTTCGAGGCGCTGACCACCGCGCAGATGCTGGTCGCGCGCATGGAGACCTACACTCCGGCCAGCGCCAGCACGGTGTGGGGCGTGGTACTGCCCTTCCTGCATCCCTCGCTGCACGAGAAGACGCGCGCCAACTATGAGGAGATCGCGCGCAAGGCTGAGCGCCTGTGGCAACACCGCGTCGCGGTGCCGCTCGGCGCGGCGATCGGCGGCCGCAACAACGGCCTGATCACCCTGGCGGTGTTCTACGACAGCATCGAGCTCACTGGGCGCGACGAGGCCAAGCGCGAGCTCAGCCGGCTCTCGCCCAAGGCCGCCTACCTCGAGTTTGTCATGGACGTGCCGACCCACGAGAACCCGCTCGGTCTGATCATGACCCGGTATCAGTCCTATGACAAGGCTGACTGGATATCGCGCGGCTTCCCGGACATGTGGGATTCTTTCCGCAAGCTACCAGAAAAGCGCAGGTGATCGGTGATCTTGCGCCAATACCGCTCGCTCGGCCTGCTGCCCGAGATCATCACCTTCGTGTTCCTGGTGGTCGCGGTGGTGACCGCCACCGGGGTGCTGTGGCGCATCGTCTGGCGGGATCCAGTGGTGCTGGTGCCCAATGCGCGCGGTTCCGGGCCGCTGCGGCCAGCGACCGCTGACGACACCTATCTGCGCCAGTTCTGCACCAATTTTCTGATCAATTGGACGAGCTGGAACCAGCACTCGTACCAGTTTCGCAAGACGCAGGCGATCAGCCTGATGACCCCGGCGGTGCGCGCGCAATTCACCGAGATGGCGCGGCGCTCAGGTGAACTGGTCGCCAGCCTGTCGGAAAGCCAGACCTACCACCTCGCCAGCCTTGAGATCGCAGCCGTCGATGTGCGGCAGGAGTTGTGGCAGGCGCGCTTCGCCGGCGAGATGTTCACCTACTATGGTGGCGTCGGCGGACGACCGGATCCCTACAGCGGGATCCTCCTCCTGCACGCCCTGCATCCCACTCCCGAGAGCCCGCTCTGTCTCGAGGTGCTCGGTTTCAAGATCGACAAGTCTACCGCATTGGAGCCCCGATGATCCGCCTGCTGACGCTCCTGCTCCTTTTCACCGCCGCCGCCCGCGCCCCCGCCGAGACCGTCGACTGGTCGCTCGGCAGGTCGATCGACTGCGCGTTGGCGCCGGCGCTGCCGACGCGTTCGGTGACGCGCACCGTGGTCTTCCCTGGTGGCCCGATCAGCGAGGTGCCGTCGTTCTGGAGCGAGGAGCAGCTGTTCGTCAAGATCATCCGCAACACCCTGGTCTTCCAGCTCCGCGACCCGCTCTTCAGCGGCACCATCCAGGTCTTCGATGACAAGGGCAATCTGTTCCTGCTCAATGTGCGCGCGGCGCGCGGTGGCGAGACCGTCGACGACGTGCTGCTGATCCGCCCCCTTGAGACGGCCAGTGGCGCTGCGGCGCCGATGCCCGGCGACTCCGATGGTGCCGTGACCGAAATGATGGCGCACATGGTAGGTGGCGGACCAAACCCAGCGATCAGTGGATCCCTGGTCACCCATGTGGACGAGCACGGCAAGGTCGTGCCCGGCCGTCGCATCTTCGCTGACGACACCCTCACCCTCGAGCTGTTCAAGGTCTACCAGGGTCCCGGCCTGCGTGGCTACGAATGCCTGGTGCGCTATGCGGGCGCGCGCACCGTGCGCCTCGACCAGCAGCGTCTGTGGTTTCCCGGCGCGCTTGCGGTCTACGCCAGCAACCAGGTGTTCATCAATCCGCAGACCGTTCAGGTCGAGATCCAGCCCAACCAGGCGATCCGGGTCTTCTACGTCGCCGAATGACTGGCCCACGCCGAGCCCCCCGAGTGACGCATGTCTGATCCTCTCGATCCCCTGGACCCCGACCGCAATCTGCCGCCCGCAGGCGGCGGTAGCGCGCCCGACGACGAGGACGGCGACCCGGCCGCCGCGGAGCGCCTGCTCGCGCAGCGCGGCCAGACTGCTGGCCGCGCTGGCCGGTTCCTGCGCGACGCCGCCAGCACCGCCGCCAAGGAGAAGGACAAGACCGTACTGATCGTCGCCGTGGTCGGCGGCGTGCTGCTGATCGCCATCGTCGGCATCGCGCTGCTTGCCCGGAAGCAGCAGACCGCTCCGTCCCAGGTGGTCTACACCCCGTCCTTCGACGTGAACATGTCCTCGCAAGAGGAGCTGCGCGGCTTCACCAAGAAGACCGCGCAGGAAGTCAACGAGATCGACGCCCAGCTCAAGGAACTGAGCGCGACCATGAAGGGCCTGGTCGACCGCCAGGACAAGACCGAGGGCTTCGTGCGCGATGCCCTGAAGCAGGCCAGGGAGGACCTCGACCGCGTCGGCAATGAGAAGCTGCGCGCCGCCGAAGAGATCGCCAAGATCGGCGCCAAGGCCGCCGATCCGCGCACCACCTCCATCCTCAAGGAGTTCCGTGACTCGCTGACCGGCCTCAAGCAGTCGCCGGCCGAAGCCAAGGCGCGCGCAGCGATGCTGCTGCGCCAGGCCGGGGTGCCCGAGGACCAGATCCGCAACATCCTCGCCGAGGCCGCGCAGCAGGCGGGGCGCATCGCCGTCGGTGACATCGCCGAGGCGGCCCTCGGCAAGGCCGAGATCGATACCCTGCCGGAGTGGCTGCGACCGCACGTGCCGGGTGTCCGCGACCTGGTCTACGGACTGGCCGCGGCCCAGGGCCGCTTCTACCCCGACCAGGTGCTTGCCGAGGTCAAGGTCCACCTGCGGGCGCGTGAGCACGCGCGTAGCGCCGCGCTGACCGACGACCTGGTGCGCCAGGTCGCCACCGTCGCGCGCGTGCGCCGCGAGAATCTCACCCCGGAGATGGAGGACCTGCTGCCCTATCTGGTCACGCTGCGCGACGCGCGCAAACTCGGGCCCAGTGATCGTCAGGGCATCGCCGACCTGGTCTGGTCGGCGCGCGAGCGCCTGCCGGAAGCCACCAATCCCGGCCAGATGCTGGCGATCTGCCACGTTGTGGCGCGCGCCGTCGGCGCGGTCGCGACCAAGCCCGGTGAGGACCTGAGTCGCAAGCCGCTCGACGACGACAGTGCGCGCCTCGCCACCGAGGTGGTGACCACCGCGGTGCTCAACGCCATCCAGCTGGGCCGCGGCCAGGCCGAGCAGTACGAGATCGCCAGCCGCGCGCTCGCCAACTACCTCGACACCGCGCGCCTGACCGCCAGCGACGAGCAGAAGAAGCAGGTGGTGCTGCGCGCCATGGCCGCCGCGTCCAAGCGTCAGCAGGCTGACAAGGCCGAGAAGGCCGAGCAGGCGCCGCCGGCACCGGCGGAGAAGGCCACAGCGGCGCGCCCGCACGGCCCCGACCCGGCGGATCTGCTGTTCTTCGGCCCGCTGCGACTGGACCGCGGTCAGGCGCAGCGCGCCCTGGTCTTCGCCCTGCCGCTGCTGCTCCAGTCCAATGGCATCGATCCGGCGGGGGTGAAGGGGCCGGCGGCGCTGATCGCTGCCTTCGAGCAGGTCCCGCGCGTGGTCAGCGAGGCGCTGCCCCCCGCCCTGGGCAAAGCCATGGGCGGCAAGGATTACTTCACCACGGCGATCCCGCAGCTCAGCTACGCGCTGCGCATGGGCGAGAGCCTCGCGGGCATCCCGCTGACGGTCACGCCGGGCCGGACCGACGAGGACAGCCGCGCGGCGCGGGTCATGCGCGGCGTGGCGATCGGCGCGGTCTATGGGCCATTCGTGCACGACGAGACCAAGGCCAAGGCCGCGGCCGGCGATGCCCTCGCCGCGGTCGAGGCCGCTCCGCCACTCACCCCGGCGCTGGCCGCCGACCTCGCGCGTCTGCCCGCTGAGCGTCCGTACGCGGCGATCATCACCGCCTACGACGGCTTCAGGCCGGGCCGCTTCGGTTACCCCGCGGCGCGCTTCCAGGAGCTCGCCGGCCGCATCGCCCAGCTCACCACCCAGGTGCGCGAGCTGAAGTCCGTGGTCGCCGAACTCTTCCAGTCCGACCAGGAAGGCACCTACGAGGAGGACGCCCGACTGCTCATCCCGCTGGCTGTGGCCGCACACGACGACGGGCAGATGCCGCTCAACGATCTGTTCGCGCTGGTACGCGCCGACCTCCACACCTTCACCGCACTGTTCCTCGCCGAGGGCCGGGTCAGCCGCGAAACCCTGGGCGTGCTCATCCCCAAGTACGCCGCAGCGATGGTCGAAGAGTCCGGGGGCGCGACCGCGCTGGTCCAGACCGCCACCGAGATCGTGCCGAGCACCATCCAGGAGATCCACCAGCAGCGCGCACCCGCCATCACCGCCGACAACCTGAAAGAGGTCGTGCAGCAGCTGGGCGATGAGGCGCTGCCGCTGGTCGAGCGCAAGCTCGTCCGCCAAGTGGTGGTGGCGCGCGTCATGCCGCGCATCCGGCGCGGCGGCGCGCTCGCCGACAAGGCCCTGGTGGCGAGCGCCGGCGAGACCGCCATGCGCCGCGCCGTCGAGCTGGTGGCGGCACCCTACACGCCGGTGCGCATCGACGGCTGGGCGACGCAGATCACCAACGAATGCCGCGCCATCCTCGCCGGCGGCGAGGCCCAGCCCAACCCGGCGACGGTCGGCCGTGGGGCCGGCGGCCCAGGCGGGAAAGCCGGCTACTGGCCGGTGCCGACCATGCTCGCCGTCACCGGCGGCGGTCAGCTGGTCGGCACCAGCACCTCGCTGATGCGCACCCGCCAGATCATCATTCCGGCCAACACCTATGGCAACGCGCACCTCCAGACCGGCGTCGACGCCGAGATCGGCGGGCGCGGCAACGTGCCGGTGCTGTTGCAGATGGATTTCGACTGGGTCGGACCCGCGAACAGCCACATCGTCATGCGTGGCTGCCGGGTCTCGGGGGTGGCCAACGCCATGGCGGGCCCGGAGCGCGTCGCGGTCGACCTCAAAACGCTTAGCTACGTATTCCCCTCCGGCCGCGAGATCAACAGCCAGGTGAATGGTTTCATCAGCGACAACCTCAGCGGGCAGTATGGCGCGCTCGGCACCTACAAGTGGAACGCCGACAAGGTGCTGCCCTACGCGGTGCTGTCGGGTGGCCTGTCGGGCGCCGGTGATGCGCTGAAATCCAACGGCCAGACCACCATCGTGAGCAACACCACGACCACCGTGGCGAACTCCGGCAACAAGCTCCAGCAGGCCGGCTACGCCGGAATCGCGGACGGCTTCGGCCTGATGGCCGACTACGTCAAGGCGACGCTCAACGACATCAAGCCCTCGGTCTCGGTGGTGAACGGCCAGCGCGTCAGCGTAGTGCTGCTCGAGCCGGTGGTGCTGAACGTGCCCGAAGCCGAGTTCTCGTATCTGCAGAACGGCACCGGTGGAGGCTTCGCGCCATGAGTCGTCGCCCGTCCGCGTGCACCCGCCGTTGCCAGGTTTCCACCGCTGGCGCGGTCACGCATACTGCGCCTCCGAACCCCATGCGCACCGCCCTGATCTCCTGCCTGCTCCCCGCCCTCGCCCTGCTCGCCGGTTGCGGCACCCAGCGCGACGAGGTCCCGGGCAACGTCCGCCCCGGCTCGATCGAGGAGGTCACCGGCCGCGTCGACGGCTTCGGCAATGGCTCCGCAGATGGCCGCGGCGGGGGCCAGCTCGAGCAGATCGGCGTGGTGCCGATCACCGGCAACGTCAAGCCGGTGATCCCGCTGGTCAAGCCGCCCGAAGTCATCTCCTTCTACGTCTTCCCGCGCAAGAGCCGCGACGGCATGTCGTTCCGCGACGGCGTGTGGATCCACCGCGTCATCCGCCCCTTCGCCTGGGGCGTCGATGAGGCGATGCGCAACGACCGCCTCAAGCTCTCCAGCCTGACCAACCTGCGCCTCGACGACAACGGCCAGCTGGTGATCGACCAGGAGAAGACCATCGAACCGCCCACCTCCGACGTCCAGGGACTGCGCGACATGGCCCAGCATCTGCCCTGGCGCGCGACCGACGGCGGTCAGCCGCTGTCGCGCACCACCGTGGTCTTCCCGAATAGTGGTCAGGCGGTGACGTCGACCGCGCCAGCGGATCGCGCCCCGGCAGTGGTCGGCCCGAACGGGTCGGTCAACATGCAGGAGATCGAGCGCGCCATGGCCGAGGCCCAGCAGCGCGTGCGCGAGACCCAGCAGCGCCAGCGCAGCGGCAGCTCGGCCGCAGCCATCCCGCCCGCGACGCCGACCAAGTAGCGGCTGGCAGGGACAGCACCATGGCAGTCACAGAAAAGAAGATCCTCGGACGCAGCACGCGCGTCGACCTGGTCGACAAGGTGCGCTCCACCGACTCGGTCTCCAATTACCTGATGGCCACCTCCTACGACGAGGAGGTCAAGATCTACACCCTCGCCGACCTCTCCGTCGGCGTGCTGCTCGAGATCACCCCGCTGGCCGCGAGCGTGCTCAGCGACGACGAGCTGCAGACCTACAGCGATTCGATCGCGGTGGCGTTGTCGCGCCTGCCCGAGCACGCCATCATCCAGAGCCACATCCTGCCCGCCGCCAACGTCGATCAGGATATCGAGAGTTACTACGCGGCCGGTTCGGGCGACGACCATCCGGTGCTGGCCACGCACGAGCGCATGGTCGCGGACATGTACCGCCGCTCGGTGTCCAAGCCGCTGTTCGCCTTCCAGTACGGCGAGGGCGGCTTCAAGACCAAGCGCTACCGCGTGCTGCTCAGCATCGTCGTGCGCCCGGATGAGATGGTCGGCGGCGGCAAGGCCAGCACCCTCGACTTCCTCAGTTCGCTGGTCGGCCGCATCCGCCGCGGCAGCGGCGTGCCGGCGATCCGCCGCGCGCCTGCCGAAGAACGCTACCTGACGATGCGCGAGCGCCTCTACAAGCGCCTGCAGGAGACCGCACGCCGCCTCGAGGGCACCCTGCGCACCAACCACCTGCAGGTGCGACGCCTGCCGCCCACCGAACTGGTGGCGTTGACGCGCATGCTGATGTGGCCCGAGGCGTCGCTCGGTGCCAAGCCGGAGCATGATCCCTACCAGCAACTCGCCACGCAGATCCCGCTCGGCGACGTCGCGGTTGAATGCTCGAGCGGGTCGGTGCTGTCGGACGGCTGGGTCTACAAGTCCCTGAGCATGAGTTCGATTCCGCGCTCGACCACGCCCGGCGCCACCACGCTGCCGCAGGCCGCCCTCGGGCTTTTCACCCTGCTCGATTTCATCGGCGACGGATTCCTGACCGTCTCGGCGCACTGCAAGCCGGTCAACGACGTGCGTAGCTTCCTTGACAAGCGCCGGCGTTTCATCCGCGGCGGGTTCGCCATGCCCTCCAAGGTCGACCAGCTGCTGCGCGATTGCGATCTGACCTCCTACTTCATCGAGACCGACCGGCGCAAGATGTTCGACGCGCAGATCGTGATCTGCGTGCGCGGCCGCAACGAGCGCGAGGCCCAGGAGCAGGCCGAAAAGGTGCGCGACAAGGCCGCCGACGTCGGCATCGACTGCCGGGTCGAGCAGCACTACGGCCCATCGCTGCTCTTCCAGAGCCTGCCCTTCGGCTTCGCTCCGACCCTGCCCGAGGCGCGCCGCCTGTGGTTGATGCCCGACCGCGCGGTCGCCGACTTCCTGCCGTTGTTCATGCTTTCGCGCGGCACCAAGCGGCCTGCGCTGATGCTGCACAACCGCCTCGGCGAGCCGTTCTTCTTCAACCCCTTCGACTCGCCCACCGCGGCGCACTGCGTGATCTGCGGTGAATCGGGCTCGGGCAAGAGCTTCTTCACCAACTACCTGATGTTCTCGGCCCTGCGCAAGGCCGATGCCCAGGTCTTCGCCATCGACAAGGGACGCAGCTACGCGACCTCGACGGCGATGCTGGGCGAAAAGGGCTCCTACAATAACATGGGGCTGTCGAGCAAGACCTGCATCAACGCCTTCGCCGGCACGCTTGAGAACGCCTCCGCCTTCCTGCGTCAGTTCATCGCCCACCTCGCCAGCCAGGTCGAGACCGACCGCCTGAACAGCGACCAGATGGGCATCGTCGACGAATGCATCACGCGCTCCTTCCTGCGCAAACAGCAGACCTTCAGCTGGCGGGACTTCGCCGAGATCCACCAGCGCTGGCCACGCGGCGCGTGGGTCGACCGGCTGCGCAAGCGCATGGTCATCCGCCCGCTCGACGAGATGCAGCGCAGCGGCATCGACCAGCTCAAGGCCAAGGACAGCGGCCGTTCACCGGAATTCGAGATCTACACGCGCGCCCTGCTGCGCTCGCGCCGCGTGCTCAACCGCGAGACCCGCCAGCTCATCAAGGAGGAGACCTTCGATGACGCCAAGTCCATCGACCAGGAGACCAAGCGCTGGCTCGAGAGCCGCGGCTTCCTGATCGAGGACCTGATCGGGGACGACGGCGCGCGCCGCGCCTGCGTGCTCTATGTGAACTCCACCCAGGAGCGCGCGCTGGACATGGACGGCTTCGCCTTCGAGCCGCTGCGCGACGTCCTGATCCTCGACGTGGCGCGGCGCGAGGACCTGGGCGAGCTCGCCGAGGCCGGCGCACGCATCGTCCATCCCCAGGCCTACCTCGACGAGCAGCGCCTGCGCTTCACCGCCGAAGTGCGCGCCGAGCACGCCAACGCCGCGCCGGAGGTGGTCGCAGACATTGTCGCCCAGCGCATGTCCGAACTGAGTGCGGTCGCCTATTTCGACAGCCTCGACGGCACTGTGCGCATGCAGTTCGAGGTGTTTTTCAGCGACCTCATCCGCGAGTTGCAGGAGCACCGCAGCGAAGCGCTCGCCGCGCCGATCGTCAGCCGCCTCGCGGCCTACCACGGCAACGGGCCGCTCGCCGGCTTCTTCGATGGCGAGACCCAGTTCCGCCTCGAAGGCAAGAAGCTTTGCACCTTCGAGCTGCAAGAACTCTCCTCCGCGGGCGAGCACCTGGTCGCCGCGGTGGTCGGCACCCTGCTACAGATGCTGGTGCTGTACTGCCAGAGCGAGCATCTCAAGGGCGGCGGTCCGCGCGCCTACCTGAAGTACATCGTGCTCGACGAGTTCTGGGCGTTGCTCGCGGTGCCGATGGTCGCCGATCTGGTCATCAACGGCCTGCGCACGCTGCGCAAGCACAACACTGCGATCGTCTGCATCTCGCAGCTGGTGCGCGACTTCGCCACCACCGAGCGCGGCAAGGTCGTGCTCAGCGCCTCGCAGCACCGCATCCTGCTGCGTCAGCCGCCGGACGTCATCGCCGAGCTCGACAAGCACCTCGACTGGTCGGACGAGCAGAAGGCCCTGATGTACACCGTGGTCTCGGCCAAGGGCATGTTCTCGGAGGCGATCTTCGACATCCCCAATCAGGGCATCTGCGAGGTGGCGCGTTTCGTGCCCACGCCCTACGCCTACTGGATCTTCACCACCGCGCCCGAGGACGTGCGTCAGCGCGACCTGCTGCGCAATGAGTTCCGGGCGCGCGGCTATCCCGCCGACGAGGCCCTCGACCGCGCCCTGCAGGACTGCTCAGAGCGTTGGCCGAACGGCTTCTCGGCTGGCGAGAAGAGGCGCTGATGGCGACGGCGGACCTGCTCACCGCGCTGCCCGACCTGGCTGCGCTGCCCAACCCGCACCTGTTGGTGCTCGGTGAATGGCGTGGCGACGTCGCCCGGGTGCTCGCGCACCGCCTTGCGCAGCAGCCGGGTGGCGCCGGTCTGGTCGCGATCAGCCGTCAGGAGGGGGCGGACATCGCCAGCGCGCGCACCGTCGATGGACGCGAGCTCGACCTGCTCGCCGGTCTGGCCGCGGGCAACGACGGGCTGGCCAGCCTGCGCGGTCTGCTGCTTGACCTTGCCGCGACTGAGTGCGGGCCTGCGGCGCCGCCCGCGGTCGCGGCCTGCCTGGAGCGCCTCGCCAACGCCGCCGCCGGCGCCAACCCGCAGCCGGTCGCCGGCTTGGCGCTGCTCGCCATGCGCTTCCCGCCCGGCACCGCTCCGGCGCGCGCCGCCGCACTGATCGATGACATGGTCGGCCACGCCGCCGCAAGCGGACTGCCGGCGCCCCAGGCGCGGCGCGGCCCCTGGTCGCGTGAGGACGCGCGTGCCGCACGCCTCGCACTCGAGCGCGGCGAGCTCGCTGCGGACGGGTTTGCCCTGCTGGTCGCCGCCCGTGATGCCGAAGACTGGCGCCCCTATGCGGCCGAACTCGTGCCCGACCTCTCGCCCGGGGCGCTCGCCGCCGAACGCGATCTCGCCGAGACCCGTTTGCGCCGGCAGCCCGAGTACCGCGCCGCGCCCGCAGATGCACTGGCCGCACTCGCCGCGCACCACGTCGAGGCGCGGATCTGGGAGATCGCCTGGAACCGCGCGCTCGAGGCGCAGGCCACCCCGCTGCCGCTCGGTTCCGAGAACGTGCTGCACGCCCTGGCCGAGGAGCCCGCGGCGCGGCCGCTCGCCGATCTGTTGCGCGGCATCCTTGGCGGTCGCACACGCCTGCCCACCTGGTGGGACGGCGGCCTGTGGCTGATCGGCGATCCCGGGCGCCATCCGCTGCGCCTCGCGGTGCTGCTCGATGCTCTGTTCGAGCGCGCCGCGCTGCCCGCCGTGGTCGGCAGGCCCAAGGTGCTGATGGTCGATGGCGAATCGGCGCTGGCCGCGCCGGCGCCGCGCGCCGCGCTCGAGCGCCTGCTGCGCGGCGGGCGTAAGCACCACCTCTCCGTGGTGCTGCTGCTCGGCGACCAGGAACCGCCTGGCGGCGCCATCGGCGAGCTCTGCGCCAACCGCCTGGTCGACGCGCGCAGCGTGGCCCGCCTGCCCGCGCGCCTGCGCCCCACGGCCGCCGTCGACCATGCCGCGCCACGCGGCTGGTTGACCACCAGCCAGACCTCGCACCCCGCGCCACTCGGCGCGTGGTTCACCTCCGACGAGGTCGCCAGCGGCGATCGTCTGCTCACGGGAGCCCGCGCATGACCAGTTCCTCCGCCTCCACCGCCCGCGTCACGGCCGGCATCGCCGCCCTCGCCCTGCTCGGGGGCTGTGGCGACGAGCGCCACGCGCGCGACGATCTGCCGCTCACTCCGCAGCAGGAGCACGATGTGTTCCTCGCCTCCGACAATCTCGGCCCCGACACCGACGTCATCGTCCTCGCCAACGTGCCCAAGGCGCGTTACGAGAACGGCGCCATCGTCCTGACCGGCGGCAAGCAGCTCTACGTGGTGCAGCCGCACGCCTGGCGGACCTACACCGGCACCGCACTCAGCGCCGAGGAGGCCCAGCGCGAGGTGGCGCGCGCTGCGCGTCTCGAAGTCGCGATCACGGACATCGCCGCGGCCGCCAGCGAGCTCAAGCAGTACCTCGAGGGCCGCTCCAGCGAGGCCGCGCACGCCAGCGCGCGCCTCCAGGAGGAGGACGCCACCAGGCGCAGCGGCCAGGAGGTCCAGCAGCAGCGACTGCTCGAGGAGGCGGCGCGCGTGCACCGCGCGCGCGACCAGGAAATCGGTCGCATCACCAATGCACGCGACGACCAGGTCGCCGCGGTCTACAAGGAGGGCGGCAACGAGATCGAGGGGATCACCGCCACCTTCGGCCGTCAGGTCGACGAACTCAACCAGCGCTGGGCGAAGGTCGAGGCCGACGTCCTGGCGGCCTATCGTGCCGCCGGCGAGAAGCTCACGGTCAGCCAGAAGCTCGAGGTCGAGATCGCGCACTCCAAGAACATGGATCAGACCTACCTGCTCAAGCAGGAGGAGCTGCACGAGCGCCAGCGGCAGGAACTGAGCGAAAGCAACCGCAAGCGCATCGCCGAACTGCACCGCGACCGTGATGCCGAGGTCGCCAAGGCGCGCACCGCGTCGGCGGCGCGCATCGATGACGCGCGCCGCCTCTACGAGGCCAAGGCCGAGCGCATCCGCCGCGCCGCCGACGATCAGCTGGCGGCGGTGCGGGCGCGCGAGGACAACGCGGCGGCCGCGGGCGGCAACGCTGCCTCCACGGCGCCCGCCGCCGCACCGACGCCGGCACCGTCCGTCACGCCCGCCACGGGGGATGGCAATGGCGGTAAATAGGTTCCCAGCCGTCCTCGCCGGACTCGGCCTGCTCGCGCTGGCCGGCTGCGCGCAACGCTACGACCGCGTGGCGGTGGTCGGACTGGTCGTGCCCGTGCGCACGGCGCCACCGGCCCGTGGGACCACGCTGCAGCAGCTGCCACCGCTCGAGGGCTTGCCGGTCGCGCCCGATACCAGCGACGGCGCCGTGCTGGTCGAGGTCGACCAGCAGCGCTTCTGGCAGGACCATGGCTACATCCTTCCTGCCTGGCAGGCGCCGCATGCGGCAGCGCCGGACACCCGTCTTGATGAGTTGCGCGATCTGAGCGCGAGCATCGCCGCGATCCGCGTGCTGCTTGATGGCGTTTTCGCCGCGTCGTCGCCGGGTGGCGCGGACGCTGGACCGGCCGCGACCGGAGCCCCTGGCGCCGGCGCCGATGCCGGCCGGCGGCGCGCCAGCCTGATGCTCAGCCCCGAGGACTGGAGCGGCCTGACCAGCCGCCTCGCCACCCTGGCCGCGCGCATCGGTGCGCTGAATAGCGCCGCACGCCAGGACGATGGCCTGGGCGGCAGCGGCGGTGCGCACGACGGCGAGGCCATCCACCAGCGCCTCGCCGAGGCGCTGTGGGCCGGTCTCGAGCCGCTCGCGCTCGGTCTCGCAGCGCAGGCCAACGACCTCGGCACCGATGGGGTCTTCGCTGCGTTGCGCCGGCACCCTGCGCACGGCGCCGCGATGGAGGTCCAGCTTGAGCAGGTACGCGCGGTCGCGCAGCTGCTCGCGCAGACCGTGCGCCAGCGCGAATCCGGCCAGGTGGTCACGGCGGTGCGCCTGCTGGCGCGCGCGCTCGACGGGCTCGCGGCCTCGCCATTGTCCGCGCTCGCCTTCGGCGGCCCGCAGCCGGGCGAGCTGGCGATCACCCGCGCCGAACGCGATCAGTCACGTGCGCGGCTGGTCGGGCTGCGCCAGGCGTTGGCCCTGCTCACGGCGCGCTGGGCCGCGAACAATGCCGCGCTGCTGCAGCAGCAGCCGCTGCCGACGCTGGTCTGGCAGCCGGCTGCCAAGGTGGACTGAGCTCGGCCTGCGGTAGGATGCACGACGCATCCGTGCCGCCGTCCGCGTACCCGGATGGCGCGGTTTCGCACGGATGCGTTTTCCCGGCGCGTGGCACCCCGGGCGGCCCCCCCCCCCCCCCGGGCACGCCCCCCTCCCCACCCAGGA
>JBBQSO010000058.1:0-34554 GCA_038213805.1 Planctomycetota bacterium
CGCCCGCCACGGCAGCGGTTTGGGCTGCGAGATCTGCAAACCGGCGGTGGGATCGATCCTCGCCGCCTGCTGGAACGACCACGTGCTCGACAAGGCGCACGCACCGCTCCAGGACACCAACGACCGCTTCCTCGCCAACCTCCAGCGCGACGGCAGCTACTCGGTGGTGCCGCGCGTGCCGGCCGGCGAGATCACGCCCGACCAGCTGATCGTCCTCGGTCGGGTCGCGAAGAGCTACGGGCTGTACAGCAAGATCACCGGCGGCCAGCGCGTCGACCTGTTCGGCGCGCGCGTCGAACAGCTGCCCGCGATCTGGGGCGAACTGATCGCCGCGGGCTTCGAGTCCGGGCATGCTTACGGCAAGGCGCTGCGCACGGTCAAGTCGTGCGTCGGCTCGACCTGGTGCCGCTATGGGGTGCAGGACTCGGTCGGTCTGGCCATCCAGGTCGAGAACCGCTACAAGGGCCTGCGTTCGCCGCACAAGCTGAAGAGCGCGGTCAGCGGCTGCGCGCGCGAATGCGCCGAGGCGCAGAGCAAGGACTTCGGCATCATCGCCACCGAGAACGGCTACAACCTCTACGTGTGCGGCAACGGCGGGATGAAGCCGCAGCACGCGCTGCTGTTCGCCGCCGACCTCACCCCGGCGCGCCTGCTGCAGATCCTCGACCGCTTCCTGATGTTCTACATCCGCACCGCCGATCGCCTGGAGCGCACCGCGTCGTGGTTCAACAAGCTCGAGGGCGGCCTGGACTACCTCAAGGCGGTGATCCTGGACGACAGCCTGGGCATCTGCGCCGAACTCGAAGCCGAGATGGAACACGTCGTCGCAACCTACCAGGACGAGTGGAAGACCGCGATCAGCCAGCCCGACAAGCTCAAGCAGTTCCGCGCCTTCGTGAATAGCGACCTGCCCGACCCGAGCATTGTCATGGTCGCCGAGCGCGGCCAGCCGCGGCCGGCGTTCTGGGACGAGAAGCGCGAGCACATGGCAGCGCTGCTCGGCTCGTGAAGCCCGCCAACCACCCCCAGCCCGCGAGAACCCGATGACCACCGACGCCGCCAGCGCCATGAGCACGAATACCGCACTCGCCGAAGGCATCTGGACGCCGGTGTGCGCGCTGGAGGACATCATGCCCGACACCGGGGTGTGCGCGCTGGTCGGCGGCCGCCAGATCGCCATCGTGCGCGTCGGCCAGGGCGACATGCTCTACGCGATCAGCAATTTCGATCCGTTCAGCCGGGCGATGGTGCTGGCGCGCGGCATCGTCGGCGATCGCGGCGGCATGCCCAAGATCACCTCGCCGATCTACAAGCAGGGCTTCGATCTGCGCAGCGGCCAGTGCCTGGACGAACCAAGCATCGTCATTCCGGTCTACGCGGTACGCGTGCAGGGCGGCGTGGTTGAGGTGCTGGCGGGCGGCTGAGGGACGGTGCCGGCACCATCCCAGGCTGCGTCCGGATCTCGTCCGCGAAGGTGGACAGAACCGCGCCTGATGGTGCAGGCCATGCAACGACTGCGGGCGCGCTGAAACGGCAGACGGTGGCGCAACAATCGCCACAGCTGGCGCGACTTGGCGCGCGCAAAGAACACCGGCGGTGGTGATGCTGCGGTTATTCCCTGATTTGGAAGCGCTTCCAAAGGTACGGGTGCCGAAAACGATCAGCTTTTTGTCTGAGTTTTTCGTGTCAAACGTAGCGCCGAATCGCTAGGCTGGGCGGAGCGGCGCCCTCACACCACGCACGCGAATTCCCGTTCGATGATATCGCGCATGGATGCACGATGGCCAGGATGTCAAACGTCCGGCCTCCTGCCATTTCTGTACTATATCCCATTTTTTTCCCGGATTTTATGCGGAATTAAGACGCAAATGGGGAATGCGGTCGCCACCCCCCTCGCGCATCCACAAGACATGGCCACCAGCGCCACCGAGCAACGCCCATGAGTCCCACCGCCCCCGACCAGCTGAAGTCTAGGCCCGCCCCCGGGCGCGGCGGCTTCACCCTCTTCGAAGTCGCGCTCGCACTCGGGCTGGTGACCTTCGGCGTGGTCAGCACGCTCATGCTGTTTCCCGCCGGCCTCAAGGCACAGCAGCTCGCGCGCTTCAAGATCTACGCCAGCGCCAAGGCGCTGGAGATGGTCGACGCCTACAACAGCTTCCATAATCAGAACCCGGCGAGCGATATCGAGGCGCCGAACGCCTGGGACGTGCACACCACCTACAAGGGTCAGGCGCCCGACCTGGAATCGCGGCTGGCGTCGTACCGCAACGGCCTGCTGCCGCTGCCGCTGACCATCGCCCGCCGACTCGACTCCGATGGCGATGAGATCCAGAACCTGCTCGCCCAGGGCGGCTACCTCTACTACTCGCAGCCACTCGCCACCACCGGCTTGAACGAGACCGCCTTCGGCACCTCGATACCTCCGAACGAGGCGCAGCGCCTGGTCATCGGCGTGATCGGCTTCCCGCAGAACAATGCGATCCCGGCGCTGCCGCAGAAGGCCTGGCCCTACTACACGCCCTACCCATCGCCGCCCGTGCACCTGCAGCACGTCAACACCGACCTTGGCGGCGCGGACTACTGGAGCGGGCCGAACTGCTACGCGTGGGAGCCGCTCGACCGCGCCGACACCGCGATGAAGACGGTGTACGACACGTACAAGGACTACTTCAGCGACCAGACGCGGGAGAAGGCCGTGATCTACGCCAAGGAGGCGCTTAACTGGAACTTGGCGAAGGGCATTCCGCTCACCTACCTGAACGGCACCGACAAGATCACGGTCTTCGCCGCGAGCCCCAACGGTGACAACCTCTGGCAACAGGTCACCGGCCTGCGCATGTGGGCGCACGCCGCGACCACCGCTTTCCACTGGGCGAGCAGCCAGCCGGTGCCCACCGGCCAGGCGGCCCCCACCACCATAGACATCGCGGGCAACGCGACGGTCACGCTGAGCGAGCAGACCGTGCGCACCATCCACGACGCGTGCCTGGCCCTGGGCATGCGTTTCCAGGCGACGCATCCCTTCGACTTCGGCTGCCCGCGCCCGCTGCAGCGCGCGTTGATGATGGACTTCCCGCTCATCGAATACGATCTCGGCTCGGCGCCGCTTGAAGGCACCATCTTCGCCAACGGGGCACGCGCCCAGCAGTGGCACCCGGTGGCGACCTCACGACTCACCAGCCTGGGGGTCAGCGCGATGTATCCCAACCCCGCATCCTCCTCCGTCGGCGCGATGGGCGAAGCCGCGCTGGGCACGGCAAGCAGCGGCGCCGGCGCAGGCAGCCTGTGGGGAAGCGACCCCAGCCACGCCACCCTCACCGCGTCCTTCACCGCCGCCGAGCGCTGCCGCCAGATCGTCTTCTGGACCGCCGACTGGCAGTCCTACGACGATTTCGAAACCGCGCCCAGCGCACCGGTCGACGCCAGCAAGTACCTGAAGGGTGCGCCGCGCAGCAACGCCACCTTCGATTGGTGCATGACCCATCCGCCCTTCATGGACTGGCAGCAGTACACCTACCGCAATCCGGAAAAGGTCCTGGCCTTCATCGCCAGCAATCGCGCCGCCACCGGCAGCAACGACAGCAACGGCACCGGCGTCCACGACCAGGGCAGCAGCCGCGCCGCGGTGTTCTCCGGCCTCTATGGCGCCGATCGCAACGGCAACGGCAAGGCCGATCAGGGCACGGTGCCGCCGTCGGTGCGCTTGCGCGCCCAGGTTGTCGCCCGCTTCAACTACTATGATCTCCGCGTGCCCGCGGTGATCCGCTGAGGTGCCCATGAACAGCAACCGCCGCGCCTTCACCCTGATCGAGATGCTGATCGCCATCGCCCTCGGGCTGGTGCTGATCTACACCGCGGCCGCCGGCCTGCGCGTGGCGGCGCAGACCGTGACCGTCGCCAACCGCTTGGCGCTCGAGAACGAGATCATGCGCAACGGCTTCGAGATCGCCCTCGACGAGGTCGACCTGTGGCGCGCCTACGACGAGCCCGTCGACACCATGCGTCAGCAGCAGCGCGCCCCGGGCGGGATCTTCCGCCCGTTCAAGTCCTCGACCGTCGGGGTGTCAACCACGGCCCCGGCGACCAGCGCGATGATCATCATCGACCTGAACAACATCCCCGCTCCCAACGACAGCGAGCGCGGCTGGAATTCAGACTACGCGTGGCCGGTGGCCGACCCGCGCACCTGGTTCCGCAACAACATGGCGGAACGTTCCGGGACCGGGCTGCACTTCGGCGGCTACAAGCGCTTCTCCACCGTCGGACCGGCCGACGCCACCGGCCGCACCCACACCTGGCTGGCCAATCAGCTGGACCGCCTGGTCTCCGCATTCGGCTACTACGGCATGGCCGACTACCTGCCGGCGGGCACCATCTACGACTACGCCGGGGGCTCGTTCCCGGTCACCGGGGGCGGCATGTGCAGCCTGTTCGCCAACACCGGCGCCATGAACTTCCAGAACGGCGATGGCGGCGCGGACTTCGCCCAGAGTCTGTACCGGGCGACCAAGAACACCGCCTTCGCGGTCTACCCGCTGACGGCGGCCACGCCGATCGACGCCACCAGCGCGGCCTACACGCGCTGGAACGTGGGGCAGAACGCGAACCAGGACAGCACGCGCACCTTCCAGCTCGTGACCAGCAGCCACGATCCGGTCCTAGAGATCCGGCCCACGACCTGGCCGACGCTGACGGTGTCGACCGCGCGCACCCTGGCCTACAACCGCTTCGCCTGCGTCGCCCGCGTGCACTGGACGAGCCCCCTGACCGGCAACGCCTCCGAACTGAGCTTCACCTGCTTCGGCACCAGCCTGCGCGGCGCCCGCCAGCAGCGGCGTGCGGACGCCGGCTGGGCGGTCTGGCACAACGCCGACGCCGGCGCCAGTTCAACGAATCCGAACGATGCCACCCTCGACAATGCGAATTGAGATGCCCGCCAACCGCTGCGCTGCGCCCCGGCGCGGCACCGTCCTCATCCTGGTCGCGGGCATCTCCGCATTGCTCGCGTCGCTCGCCGTATCGTTCCTGGTGCGCATGCGCACAGACGCCGAGGAGAGCGACCGTTCGGTGAGGCTCGCCCAGGCCCACCTGATGCTGGTCGCATCCTGCAACTTCATCCAGGAACGCTCGCGCATGGGCTGGGACGACCCCAACCCACCCGCCGGGACGCCGGCAACCCACGTCGAATGCTTCGGCTGGGTCGACATCCGCGATGGCGTCAGCGGGCCGCGCGACCAGACCCAGGGACCCGGCGACTTCGCCGTTCCGGCCGTTCCCGACGAGACCCCGACGCAAATGGCGGTAGGCACCTGGGCGGATCTGCGCACCCCCCTTGCCACCCGGCCGATCTCGCGGCAGCCGATGTACGTGATGCGCCGTCCACCGTTCGCGGTGCTGCCCAAGGCCGCGCCCAATGCCATCTCGACCATCCCGGGCGACGTGAATTTCGGCAAGCCGCTGGCCACGCACTGCGACCCGGAACCGGCCGTCAAGCCGCTGCCCGCCGCGGATACCCCGGCCACCTGGTCCGATTACGCCACCGGCGACAAGACTCCCCTGCCGAGCGGACAGGTGGGCGCCTGGTTCCGCGTCCTGCGCGATGGGCCTGCGACCTTCGTCGTCACCTGCGGTTGCGGCGGGACCATGGGCTTCCGCATGCGCGACTGGGACGCCGTCAGCGGCACGGGCGCCATGACCGCCGAGGACAAGGCGCTGTTCGGCAACGACCGCGACCTGTTCAGCCAGCTTGAGGCCAATGAGGTGCGCCTGTGGTATCGCATCGAATGGTCGGCGAACGTCGCCGCCGCCGACTATCAATGCCTGCAGAACGAGATCGGTGGCGACCATTGGGTGCAATGGCCGCTGAATGCCAGCGCCGCGCCGAACAACGTGCGCTCGCAGCCACACCCTACCAATATGGTCGGCACCATCCGCTGGGTGCAGCGCCTGACCAACGAGCCGACCTACTGGTAGTCGGCCCGTTGGCGGCGCGCACCGCTCAGAACACCAGTTGCAGGCGCGATTCGATCATATTCTCGGCCTCGCGGTCGCCGGTCCCGGCAACGCCGCTGTCGAAGGTGGTATGCTCGAAGTTGAGCATCAGCTTCACATTGCGGTTGAACAGCCAGTTGACGCCAGCGCCGAAACCGGTGGCGAAGCGCTGCGACGCCACGGTGCCGGGGGCGCCATTGGTCAGGAAGGGGATCGCGCGGCTGTCGAGCGCGGTATGCTCGATGCGCCCCACCACCTCGAACCCGCCCCAGCTGCTGAAGTCGGGGCTGAACGAGGCGTTGGGGCTCCAGCCCTTGTACGACGCGCTCTCGCCGGTGAGGATGTACCCGGCCTCGACCACGTAGGCGCGGTTGCTGACGTTGACGCTCGGTGCGGCGGCGCCCGCGGAGATGCGGTTGTTGGTGCCGGCGTATTCCGCGAGCACCTCGGCCGATCCCCAGGACCAGTAGGCCTGCGGCACGACGTGGGTGTGACGGCCGTTGGCGGTGGTGGCCGCGGCATAGGTCGCGTAGGCATTCTGACCCGCGGTGATGAAGCCGGTCGGCAGGCCGGTACCAGCACCGGGAATGCCGTCGGCGGAGCCATAGCTGGCAGCGATGCCCACCGTGAGGTTGGCGAGCGGTGCGGCGCCGCCCTTGAACGGCGTGGCCATGAGCCGCGCCACGGCGTCCTTGTCGTCGGCGTTGTCGGTGTCGCGGTTGGCGTTGTCGACGCCACCGTTGAAGACACCGAGATTGTAGCTGAGCCTGCCGCCGAAGAGATCACCGAAGATCTGCGCACCCTCGTCACGCGCGGGCACCAGGTTGGAGGTATAGCCACGCTCGATGAACATCGTGACGGTGTCGTTCTGGGTGAATTCCAGGCCGATCGGCGTCTTGAAGCGGCCGACCTGGATCTTGAACGACGGGTCGAAGTTGCCGATCACGTAGGCGTCGGTCAGGCTCACCACCGCCGGGGCGCTGCCGGCGACGTTGCCGAACTCGGACATGATGCGGAAGTCCCAGTACTTGGCGACCGTGCCTTCCATGACCAGGCGTGCGCGGCGCAGCAGGAACTGGTCAGTCAAGCGCGTCTGGTCGTCGTCGAAGAAGAAGCGGCCGTCGGCGTGGATGTAGCCCCAGAACTTGATCTTGGTGTTGCCATCCGCGGAGACGATGCCGAAGCCGTCCTTCTCGCTGGCCACGGCGTGGGTGCCACCGTCGGCGGGCTTGGCGCCCTGCTCGCTGGCGAGCTCAAGCTTGCGGGTCAGCGCCTTGACCTGCTGGTCGAGTGCCTCGAGCCGCTCGTTGAGCTCGGCGGGCGTCGGGTCGGCGGCGCGGGCCAGCGGCGCGGCGCCGATGGCGAGGCCGAGGAGGGCGAGCGAAGCGAGGGTGGGAGAGCGGAGGATGGGCATGAGGAGGACCTCTGATGGGAATGCCACCAGGATGGTGGCGGTGGACGGAAGATGATGGATGGGAGCGGCGCTGTCAGGCCGGCGCGGGCACGCCCGGGATAGCCTGGGCCGCCGCCAGCGCACCGTGTCGGCGCGTGGATAGGAAGCGCATGCCTGCATTGCGGTGGTGGGCAAAGAGCACTGATTCGCAGACCTTGAGGCGTTCGCGCCGACGCTGGAAGTCGATGGTGATGCTGCAGCCGATGGTGGCGTCGGGGCCGGAGTTCAGCATTACCATGCGGTCCGCCATGTAAATCGCCTCATCCACCTGGTGCGCAACGATGAGTACCGAGAGGCGCTCGTCACCATGCAGGCGCAGAGGCCCGTCGTGGCTGGCTGCGCGTCACATCGCGGCGGGGCCGGGCACGCCCTTGCCGGTGAACGGAATGTTGAACGGGCTGAAGATCCATGCCTGGCCGAAGAGGCCGATGCGCGTGCCGCTCGGAAGTCCGTAGTGCATGGGCGAGCCGTCGCGCTCCATGCTGACCAGGCCCTGCGACCTTCCGGTGCTGCTGGATCTCGATCGCGACGTTGAGGACCGCCGCCGCGAAGAAGCCCGGTTGGAGGAAGAATACCACCAGCGCGCGCGGTGATCTTGCCCATGCCGGTCGTCGGCACCGGAAGCCCGATCCCGGCCACCTGGATCCGCGCGCAGACCGACCCGGGTTTCATGCGTTGGACCGCGACGCTCACCGGGGACGCGATGCTGGCGGCCACGCCGACGTCCGCGCTGGCATCCGCAACCTCGGCGCTGGCGCGGGCCAGGACCAGGAATCCAGCGAGGTCGCGGGTGCGACGGCGCACGATCACGGGCATGGTAAAGGGGTCTCCGGACGGAGCGGGTGGTGAAAACCGGGTCAAGAGCCTCGCGATCGACCGACTCAGCGCACCGGGCGCTGCGTCGGTAAGCGTATTCGGGACGGATTGCCCCGGAGCAGCGCCTATGCCAATGCACCTGCCGCGCATGTCCGCCCCGGATTTCCCCGGGCCTGTGCCTGGTGTCCGACCAATCGAGGGGGCCATCATCCGCCTGGTAAGCGCTGGATTCTACCGCGCGTCACGCGCACTCGGACACTTCTGACCAGGATGCAGAAACTGGTCTGCGGCCCGCGGGAAAGCAGCCGGGTCATCGTGTTTCCAAGAATCCACATGTCTATCAAACGTACACACTCATGGCTTCATGGCGCGTCACAAGATCGAAATTCGAGCACACATGCGCACAAGGCCACTGGTGGAGCGAGGACGAGCTGTACCGAATGATGCCCGACTGTTCATCGCGAAGATCCATTTTTGCACAAAAATCAACTTTTGATCGCCCTGCTTCCAGCCCCGCCGTGGTTCCACACGACGCCCCGGCGAGCAGCTGCAGCGGAGCTGCACCGTCCCGCTTGTGGGGCGCTCCTGCAAATATCCATTTTCAGCGGCAGAGTCCACCTGTTGCGGTCACTCCGCTGGCCTCTGGACAGGATCGGCGTGCGGAGGGGGGACCGCGTAGCGCCCCGCACGGCCCGTCCAGGCAGCCTTTGGCACACACTGCGCAAAGGGGATGGTCAGCCACACCGCGCGGTCCCGTCCATGCCAAACCCAACCTCGATCAAGACGATCTGCTGCTACTGCGGCGTCGGCTGCGGCATCGAGGTCAGCCGCGACGTGCGCGGCAAGCTCAGCCTGCGCGGCGACCCCGACCACCCCACCAACCGCGGCATGCTCTGCTCGAAGGGGCGCACCCTGCTGCACGTGGTCGCAGCGCGTGATGAGCGGCTGCGCACGCCCCAGGTACGCCTGGACCGCGACCAGCCGCTTGGGCGCACCGGCTGGGACCAAGCGCTCGGGCACATCGCCGCGACCTTCAAACGCATCATCGCCGAGCACGGGCCGGATGCGGTCGGATTCTACTGCTCAGGGCAGATGCTGACCGAGGAGTACTACATCGTCAACAAGCTGGTGAAGGGTTTCCTCGGCACCAACAACATGGATACCAATTCGCGACTCTGCATGTCGTCGGCCGTGGCCGGCTACAAGCAGACCCTGGGCGCGGACGGGCCGCCGATCGCCTACGAAGACATCGAGAGCTGCGACACCTTCCTGGTCACCGGCGCCAACCCGGCGTGGTGCCACCCGATCCTGTGGCGGCGCGTCGAGGCGCGCAAGGCCGTCGACCCCGCGGTGCGCATCATCATCGTCGACCCGCGCGAGACCGCTTCGTGCGCCGGGGCCGATCTCCATCTCAAGTTGCGCCCCGGCACCGACGTGGCCCTGCACCACGGCCTGGCGCGGCGGCTGTGGGAGACCGGCGCGATCGACGAGGCGTTCATCGCCGACCACACCGAAGGCTGGGCCGAGCTGCAGGCCGCCTTCGCGCCGTGGACGCTCGAGCGCACCGCCGCGGAGTGCGGGCTGGCGGCCGCGGACATCGCCCAGGCCGCGGCGTGGCTGGCGGGCGACCGGCGCTTCCTGTCGCTATGGACGATGGGCCTCAACCAGAGCTCGGTCGGCGTCGACAAGAACGCCACGCTCATCAACCTCTCGCTGATCACCGGCAAGATCGGCAAGCCGGGCTGCGGGCCATTCAGCCTCACCGGCCAGCCCAACGCCATGGGCGGGCGCGAGGTGGGCGGCCTGGCCAATCTCGCCTCGGCGCACCGCGACCTTGCCAACCCCGCGCACCGCGCCGAGATCGCCGCGCACTGGGGCGTGGCCTCGGTCCCCGAGCAGCTCGGGCTGTCGGCGCTGGAGATGTTCGCCGCGCTGCGCGAGGGTCGCATGAAGGCGGTGTGGATCATCGCCACCAACCCCATCGAATCGCTGCCCGACGCGTGGGACGCCGAGGCCGCGCTGCGCGCCGCCGAGCTGGTCGTGGTCCAGGACTGCTACCCGACCGCCACCACGGCCTTCGCTGATGTTGTGCTGCCCGCGGCGACTTGGCTGGAAAAGACCGGCACGATGACCAATTCGGAGCGCCGCATCGGCCTGCTCCAGCCGCTCGTCGCTCCGCCCGGCGATGCCCTGCCGGACGTCGCCATCATCGCGCGCTTCGCCGCCCTGATGGGTTGGGAACGCTCCTTCGCCTACGCGGACGCGGCCGCGATCTTCGCCGAGCACGCAGCGCTGACGCGCGGCCGCGACTGCGACATCAGCGGCCTGTCGCACGAGAGCCTGCGCATCGACGGCACGCGCCAGTGGCCGGCCCCGGCGCTGGACGCGCCGGCGGTACCGCGGCTCTACACTGATCACCGCTTCCAGACCCCATCGGGCCGCGCCCGCCTGCGCGCCCCGGCGATGCTGTCGCGCAGCGAGCCGCTGAGCGCCGCGCACCCGCTGATCCTGACCACCGGGCGCCTGCGCGACCAGTGGCACACCATGACCAAGACCGGGCGCGTGACCAAGCTGCGCGACCACGTCGACACCCCCTTCTGCGAGATCCACCCGGACGACGCCGGCCCGCGCGGCGTCCGCAGCGGCGACATCGTGATCGTCAGTGGCGCGCGCGGCGACGTCCAGGTGCGCGCCGAGGTCACCACCACGATCCGCGCGGGGGTGGTATTCCTGCCCATGCACTGGGGCCGCCAGCGCGGCGGCGAGCGCGGACGCGCCAACAACCTCACCAGCCCGATCTACGACCCGATCTCGAAGGAGCCGGACCTCAAGTTCAGCGCCGTCGAGGTGCGTCGCCACACCCCGCCGGCGCGCGAGATCCTGATCGTCGGCGGCGGCGCCGCGGCGTGGGCCTTCATCGCCGCGCACCGCCGCCACAACCGTGACGACCGCATCACGGTGTTCGGCGAAGAGCCGCTGCCGATCTACAACCGCGTGCTGCTGCCGCACTATGTCAGCGGGCACAGCTCGTGGGCGAGCATGGTCAAGGGCGGGGAGGCCGAGCTCGCCGCCCAGGGCGTGGCCTTCCGGCCCGGTGTGCGCATCGTGCGCATCGAACGCAAGGCCCAGGAGATCGTCGACGCCGGTGGCGGCCACCACCGCTACGACGTGCTGATCCTCGCCACCGGCAGCCGGCCCGCGCGCCAATATCAGGGCCCGCTACCGGCGCACGGCGTCTTCGGCCTGCGCAAGCGCAGCGACGCCGAGGCCATCCGCGCCCTGGCCGGCCCGGGCCGCAGAGCGGTGATCATCGGCGGCGGCGTGCTCGGCATCGAGCTCGCCGACGCTCTGCACAGCCTGGGCACGCACGTCACCGTGGTGCAGCGCAGCGACCGCCTGATGGGCCGCTCGCTCGATGCACGCGCCGCGGCGCTGTTGGCCGAGCACCTCAGTGGGCGCGGGATCGCCCTGCGCTTCCGCGCCGAAGTCGACGAGCTGCAGGGCGGCGACCGGATCACCAGCGTCACGCTCAAGGACGGCAGCGTACTGCCCTGCCACCTGGCGGTGTTCGCCACCGGCACCGCCCCCAACGCCGAGCTGGCGCGCGCGGCGGTGCTCGATTGCTCGACCGGCATCAAGGTGGACGCACACCTGCAGACCTCGGACCCGGTGATCTTCGCCATCGGCGAGGTCGCCGACTTCGACAGCCAGTCAGCCGGCACCACCGCCGCCGCAGAGGAACAGGCGCAGGCGCTCGCCGAATTCCTGCGCGGCAACCTGCACGCCGGCTACCGCGGACCGGTCAACGCCAACATCCTCAAGGTCGAGGGCGTGCAGCTCGCCGCGATCGGCACGGTCGACGCCGACGGGCCCGGTACCAGCGCGGTGGTCTTCGACGACCCCGACGGCGGCATCTATCAGAAATGCGTGATCCGCGACGACCGCCTGATCGGCGTCATCATGCTCGGCGACACCGCCCTGTTCCCCGACTACCGCGACCTGGTCGCAAGCGGCTGCGAGCTGGAGGAGCGCCGCGCCACCCTGCTGCGCCCCAGCGGCGAGATCCGCCGGGTCGAGGGGCCGCTGGTGTGCAGCTGCAACCAGGTCGGGGCGGACACCATCGCGCGCGCGGTGCGCGAGCAGTCGGCCGCCGGCCCCTGTGAGCTGCAGGCAGTGTGCGCGGCGACGCGCGCGGGGACCTCGTGCGGCAGCTGCCGGCCCGAGGTGCAGAAGCTCATGCAGACCCACGCCGCGCCGCCCGCGGCCGCGGCCCTGGTCTGACCGCGGCTGGTGCGCATGGTCAGCGCGCGCCTGCTGCCGACCCTGCCCGCGCCGCACGCGGCAAGCGCCACCGCCGGCATGACCAAGCGCTATCTGACGGCGCTGGGCCTGGTCGCGCTGCTCTCGACGGCTGCATTCATCAGCCTTTACCAGACCATCGCCACCCAGGACACCGCCGCGGCGATCGTCAACTATAGCGGCAAGCGCCGCTACACGTCGCAGCGTGCCGCACTCTACGCCACCCA
Source organism: Planctomycetota bacterium (assembly GCA_038213805.1). Classification (GTDB taxonomy): domain Bacteria; phylum Planctomycetota; class UBA11346; order UBA11346; family UBA11346; genus BOG-1363. Next base: position 12,787 of record JBBQSO010000058.1, read on the forward strand.
GCTGGTCGCGGCTCCGGACGCGGCCGCGCGCGCCGCTGCACGCCGTGAGATGCTCGCCAGCATCGACACCATGGAGGCCGCGCACCTTGGCCTGCTGCGCGGCAACGAGCGCCTGCACCTGCCCGGCAATCCTTCGCCGGCGCTCGCGGCGATCTACTTCGCCGGGCCACAGCCGCTCGACGGCCTGGTCAGGCAATATATCGCCCGGGTGCGCGCCCTGGCCGCGGCTCCGGACGCGCTGCTGGTCGCGGACAATCCCGACCTCGCCAGCATCCTGGCGGTGGCGCCGGGCGCGCTGCTGGTCGCCCTCGACAACGTGGTCGCGGCCTACCAGCAGGAAAGCGAACAGGAGATCGCCCGCCTGCAGGAGACCGAGACCTGGGTGTTCATCGCCACCCTGGTGGTGCTCGGCTTCGAGGCGCTGGTGATCTTCCGGCCGATGGTGCGGCGCGTGCAGGAGGAGCGCGCCAAGCTCGCGCACGCCGAGGCCTACAACCGCTCGATCCTGGCCAACAGCTACGACGGCATCGTCACCATCGACCGCCACGGCGACATCGTCTCGGCCAACCCTGCGGTCGAGAAGATGTTCGCGCTGCCGGCGGCGGAAATCGTCGGCCGGCCCTTCCGCCAGTTCCTTGCCCCCGGCGACGGCGGCGAGGTCCAAGAGCCGTGGGCCGATCCGGCCGCGGGCGTGCGCACGCTGACGACGCGGCGGCGCGATGGCACGACCCTGACCCTCGATGTCGCCTTCAGCAGCATGACCCTCGATGCCGACCACCTGGTAGTCGCGGCGCTGCGCGAGAGCACCGAGCAGCTGCTGCGCTGCGTCCGCGACCTTGAGCGCCGCAACCAGGAACTCGACCAGTTCGCCTTCGTCGCTTCGCACGACCTCAAGGCGCCGCTGCGCGCCATCGCCAACCTCGCTACCTGGATCGAGGAGGACGCGCGGCGCGGCGGCGGCAACCCCGACCCCGCCCATCTCGACCTGCTGCGCGGCCGGGTGCGGCGCCTCGAGTCGCTGATCGATGGCATCCACCAGTACGCCACCGCCACGCGCCCCCAGCACCACTGGCATGAGGTCGACACCGGCGCGCTGGTGCGCGAGATCTGCGACGAGCACAACCCGGAGGGCCGCTTCGCCATCACCATCGCGGCCGGGCTGCCGCAGCTGGTCACCGACCGCACCCGGCTGTGGCAGGTGCTCGCCAACCTCATCGGCAACGCCATCAAGCACCATCACCGGTCCGCCGGCGAAATCGTGGTCAGCGCACGCGACGCCGGGGAGCGCTGGGAATTCGCGGTTGCGGACGACGGCCCCGGCATCGCGCCCGAGTACCACGACAAGATCTTCGTGATCTTCCAGACCCTGGTCCCCAAGGACGTCAAGGAGAGCCTCGGCCTGGGCCTGGCGCTGGTGAAGAAACTGGTACGCGAGGAGGGCGGCGAGATCGCTCTCGACTCCGCCGAGGGTCGCGGCGCGACCTTCCGTTTCACCTGGCCGAAGGTGCCGCGCGAGGCGCCGACATGAAGCCGCACCCGACCGGTGAACGCCCGCCCCTCGATCTGCTGCTGGTCGAGGACGACGAGGTCGACGTGCTGGCCATGCGCCGTGCCCTCGTGCAGTGCGCGCTGCCGCACCGTCTGCACGTGGCCAGTGACGGCCAGACGGCGCTGGCCGTCCTGCGCCGGCGCCCGGTCGCAGCCGGGTCGCGCTGGCTGGTACTGCTCGACCTCAACCTGCCGCGCATGGGTGGGCTGCAGCTGCTCGCGGCGCTGCGCGCCGACGGCGCGCTGGCGGCCGTGCCGGTGGTGGTGATGACCACCTCCAGCGACAGCAACGACGTCCGCGCCGCCTTCCGCCACCAGGTGGCCGGATTCTTCAGCAAGCCGCTCGACCCGCTGCAGGCGGCCGCCACCATGTCCACCATCACCGCCTATTGGATGCTGAGCGAACTGCCATGACCACGGACGCCCCCATGCCGCAGGCCGCCGAGCGCCTGCGCCTGCTGCTCATCGACGACGACACCGTCGATCGCATGGCGATCCGCCGCAAGCTCGCCGAGGCCGGGGTCGACGCGGATTTCCACGAGTGCGCCGATGCCGAGCACGGCAGCGCCACGCTCGACCGGGGCGGCTTCGACGCGGTGCTGCTCGACTACCACCTGCCGGGCGCGAACGGCAGCGCGGTGCTGGCGCGCGCGCGCGGTGGGCGCACGCCGATCGTGGTGCTGTCAGGGCAGACCTCGCCGCAGATCGTCGCCGAGCTGATGAAGGAGGGCGCCAGCGATTACCTGGTCAAGGACGGCCTGACCAGCGAACGCCTCGCCACCACTGTGCGCAACGCCATCTCGGGCAGCCGCGCGCGCCTGCTCGCCGTCGAGCGCGCCGCCGCGCTGCGCGTGCTGGTCGAGGCGACCGCGCCGGTGGTCGGCAGCGATTTCTTCAGCGTCCTGGTCCGCCACCTCGCCCTGGCGGCGCACGCGCGCCACGTGGCGGTCGCCGAACTGATCGACGATGGCGGCACCTGCCGCAGCCTGGCGCTGTGGTCGGACGGGGCGCTCCAGCCGCCGCGCGAATGGGCGGTGGCCACCGCGCCCTGCCGCGAGGTGCTCGCGGGCGGGGCGGCGGTCGAACGTGCGGACGCGCACCTCGACTTCGCCGCGCGCCAGGGACAGCTCGCGGCGACGGCCTACCTCGGCCTCGCGCTGCGCGACGATCACGGCCGTCCGCTCGGCACGCTCAGCCTGTGGAGCGATGCGCCGCCGCAGGGCAGCGCGCGCGCCAGCCTTGATGCCATCCTTGCGGTGGTGGTCGAGCGCGCCGCCGCCGAACTGCTGCGCCTGCGCACGCAGACTGCCCTGACCAGCAGCCTGCGCCTGGAAAAGGGCCTGACCGGCTGCGCGCGCGCGCTGCTCGCCGACGTCCAACCGCCGCGCACCCTCGATCTCGCCCTGCGCCACCTGGTCGAGACCACCAACGCCAGCGCCATCACCCTGTTCGAAAACGAGGAGGACGGCGCCGGCGACCGCTGCCTGCGGCGCACCGCCAGCGCCACGATCGGCGAGGCCACCCTCCCCGCACCGGAGGTCCTGCCGTACCGCAGCGGCCTGCGCCGCTGGGAGAACGACCTGTCCTCAGGCCTGGCGGTGGGCGGACTGGTACGGCACCTGCCGGGCGACGAGCAGAGCCTGCTCGCCGGGGTGCGCACGGTGCTCGCCCTGCCAGTGAATGTTCGCGGCGAGTGGGTGGGCTTCCTGCGCATCGACGACTGCCGCACCGACTACCGCTGGCTCAAGGAAGAGGTGCGCCTGCTGCGTAGCGGCGCGGACCTGGTGGGCGCTTACCTGGAACGGCGCGGGCCGCTCCATGGCCTGCGCCGGCAAGGACTTCCAGCCTCAGTCGAGCGCTAGTGGGCGAGCCCGCACCGACGTCGCGGGCAACCGGGCCCAGTGGGATCGACAGCGGACATTCTCCTGCCAGTTGCTCATTCTTGATGCAGCATCCAGGATGGTTTCCTGCGCCGATCCGGCCTAACCTGCCGGTATTGTAAACAATTGAAGCATTTCCGCTTCGGCGCGTCCTGTGCATCACGACGAAGCATGCATACTTGGCCCACCCGTGTCGGTTCCGTTCTTCAGATGCTCGACCCCGCCGTTGGACCGCGCCTGATCCTGGAGCGTCTGTGGCATGAGGTGAAGACCTGGAACACCATCGGCGGCATCTGGCTGCAGTGCCGGCCCGGCCACCTGACCCCCTCGGGCACCTTCATGGTCGGCGCCGCGCTCGAGGACGCCGAGGAGATCGCCGCGCTGGCGACCCCCGCCACCGCGCCCATCCAGACCGACAGCCTGCCGGTGGTCGCGCGCCAGCTGCGCGACGGCAACGTACCGATCGCCACGCTGATGGTCAGCCACACCACCTCTGAGGACGCCGCCTCGTTCCTGGTCGACGTGCTGTCCCGCTACTGCATGGACCGCCTGCGCGTGCAGCTCGAGGTCAGCGAGCTGGCGGAAGAGAACCAGGTGCTGCGCGGCGCGCTCTCCTACGACGTCAAGCAGCACGACATCCTCAGCAACAGCGGGGTGATGAACTCGCTGATCCAGAGCGGCGTGCGCGCCGCCGCCTCGACCGCGACGGTGCTGATCCAGGGCGAGACCGGCACCGGCAAGGAGCTGCTTGCCAAGCTCATCCATTCGCACAGCCACCGCGCGCACAAGCCGATGGTGGCGATCAACGCCGGCGCGCTGTCACCGAGCCTGCTTGAGAGCGAGCTGTTCGGCCACACGCGCGGGGCCTTCACCGGTGCCGACCACGACCGCAAGGGCCTCTTCGAAGTCGCCAACGGCGGCACGCTATTCCTCGACGAGGTCGGCGAGATCGGCCCCGAGGCGCAGGTGCGGCTGCTGCGCGTGCTGCAGGAGAAGACCATCACCCGCGTCGGCGACCACACGCCGCTGACCGTCGACGTGCGCATCATCGCCGCCACCCACCGCGACCTAGCCAAGGACGTCGCCGCCGGGCGCTTCCGCGAGGACCTCTTCTACCGCCTGAACGTCGTCAACCTGCTGGTCCCGCCGCTGCGCTCGCGGCGCGAAGACATCCCGCTGCTGATCAACCATTTCCTGCAGAAGTACAACCGCGCCAACTTCAAGAACGTCGACGAGGTGCCGCGCGGCGTGCTCGAGATGCTGATCAACTACCCGTGGCCGGGCAACATCCGCGAACTCGAGAACTGCGTGCAGAAGGCGGTGGTGCTGGCGCCGAGCACGGTCTTCATCGACGAACTGATCCCGCCGACCATCCGCACCTACACCGAGAACCTGCCGCGCGAGAAGCGCCAGCAGCTCGCCGACAGCGGCCCCGCGCCGGTCATCGACCCGGTCGCCAACCTCGGCCAGGCGCTTGAGCGCTACGCCGACAACGCCGGACCTGATGTCGGCAAGTTCTTCACTCAGGCCGAGAAGATCCTGATCATCTACGCCCTGACCAAGGAGCGCGGCGTGAAACTGCGCGCGGCCAAGGCGCTGGGCATCAACCGCGTCACCCTTGACCGCAAATTGCTCGAGTACCACATCAACGTCAAGCGCGGCCAGGGCGTGGTCACCGGCGCCGAGAGCGAAGCCGCCGAGGCCGAGGCCGAGGACGGGCCCGCGCATCTGACGGCGGTGTGAACCGCGCAGCGCGCCGCACGAGCGACGCGTCACACCGCCGCCAGACTGCCGTCCTTGGAGTCCGGGAGTCCGGGAGTCCGGGAGTCCGGGAGTCCGGGAGTCGCTACGGAGCGGTAGCCGCTCCGTAGCGGCACGTTGCGGATCCGCTGGCGACCTGGTGCCCACAAGACTTCCGGACCCCGGACTTCCGGACTTCCGGACCTCGCCGCTACAAAAGCTCCTCGATCTCCCCCGGGCGCTCCACTACCCAGTCGAAGCCCATCGCGCGCACCTGCTCCGGCGTGTGGATTCCCCAGGTCACGCCTACCGAGCGCATGCCGGCGGCGTGCGCGGCTGCGGCGTCGCTGCCGCTGTCGCCGACGAAGATGCAGTCGCTGGGCGGACGCGCCATGAGCCCGGCGGCGAGCAGCAGGCCGGCCGGATCGGGCTTGGGCGCGGGCATGTCCTGCTCACCGATCAACGCGGCGAAATGGTGGTCAAGGCCGAAGCCGGTCAGCACCGCGCGCACAAAGCCGCCATCGTTATTACTGACCACGCCCTGCGGCAGGCCCCGGACCGCGGCAGCGGTGAGCAGCTCCGGGACACCGGGGTAGAGCGTGGCTAGGCCCGCGAGCTCGCGAGCGATGCGGTAAAAGGCGTGGGCGAGCCGCCACTGCCCAGCGCTGTCGGTCACGCCGCTGTGGTGGCCCATGCGCGGCGCGGTGGGCAGAACCATGGCGGCGATGATCGCCGTGCCGGCGTCCTCGGCGTGGCCGTGTTCGCGCAGCGCGCGGTTGGTCGCCGCCACCACCACCGGCAGCGAGTTGACCAGCGTGCCGTCGTGGTCATAGAGCACGCCATGGATGGGAGCCGAGCGCGGCGGACGGCTGGTCACGGTGATCCGACGCTCCTGGTGTCCGCATCCCTGCCACGGCCTGGTCGCAGCGCGCCGCCCTCATCCCACGAGACTTCCGGACTTCCGGACTCCCGGACTTCCGGACCTCCGGACTGTCCCCTCTAGATGAATTCGCAGAGGTACGCCGCCGGCGTCACCGCCTTGACGTCGAAGCCGCTCTTGCCGGCGATCTCGAAGCTGGTGCCGGCCGGATAGGTCAGCCACTGCGACGAACCGTCGAACTTCGCCTGCAGCTCGCCGCTGATCACGGTCATGCGCTCGGGGGCGTCGGTGCCGAAATGAAACTCGCCGGGCGCGATCACGCCAGCGGTCTGACGGCGGCCATGGCGCTCGAAGCCGATGCTCTGAACCTTGCCGTCGAAATAGGAATTGTGCTTCAGCATAGGGCTGCGGATCGTGGGTCGCTGGACGCGCGCGCCAGCGATTTCTGCGGCCACGATCGGAAGTGCGACGGAGCCCCACCTTCGCCGGCTCCAGCGCCCCCTACGACCACGCTCACGGCCCCGCTGGCGACGCGCGCAGGCGCTCGACCGCCTCCCTCAGCGCCCGCGCCGTCGGCAGATCGCTGAACAGGAAGCCGTGCCGCGCGAAGGCCGGGGATGCCAGCAGGGGTGCGACGGCCGCGGTCTTGGACAGCGCGCGGTCCACCCCAATGACCAGGCGCGGCGCGACCCCCTGTTCAAGGAGCGCGAGGCGCCGGCCGAGCGCACTGCCGTGCCAGCGGTGGAAGAGCTCGACCGGGAAGAGCGCACCGTCCACCCCCACCTGCAGATCAGGCACCACCAGCTCGCCCGAGGGCAGCGGCAGCAGTTGGCCGTCCTCGACGCTCCACCCCGGCAGCTTGGCGGCGAGCTGGTCGGCGATGCCGCGCAGCTCGTCCGGCAGGTGCCCGAGGAAATGGCTGTCGCCGACCAGCCCGGTGTCCTGGTCGAGTTCGAGCAGGACGGTCCCGCGCCCGGGTCCCTCGTGCCGCGGCGGGGGCAGCTCGGCGCGCACCGACCAGCGCCGCGCGCAGGCCACCGCGGGCAGGAACAGCGCGAGCTGCACGCCGTAGCGGGTGGCCTGGTCGAGCACGTTGCCGGGCCCGGATACCACCAGGTCCAGCACTGCGGCGTTGTCGCAGCGCACCGTGGCGAGCAGGCGGCGGAAGCGCAGCGCCTTGAGGATGCGCCGGCGCAGGCCGGTGTCGGCGTCATCGATGGTGACGCGCAGCTCGCGCGCCTGCAGCAGCAGCCCCTGGCAGAGCGCAAGATTGTAGTGGTCGATGAGCTGGCGCGCGCTCTGCGCGGGCGCCTCCTCCAGCACGGCGGCGTCGGGCAGGTCGCCATAGAGGCGCTCCACCAGCTCGTCGGGGTGCAGGCCAAGCTCGGCGGCGACGGCTTCGCGATGGGCGGTCACGGTGGCGGCCGGCGCCGCCATGCGCGCGGCCGACGCGGCGAGTGCCGCCCCGCGCAGGATCTCGGACGAGGCCGCATCGCGGAAGCGGCAGCCGTCGAGGATGAGCTTCTGCAGGCCACGCCCGACCAGCAGCGCGCGGCTCTGGTGGAGCAGCGGCATGGCGCCGTCCTCGAGATCGCCGCGGCGCTGCCCGACCCCGCCGCGCCAGTAGGCGATCAGCCGCTCTGCCTGCTCGACCGTGCCCGGCGTCACGCGCAGCAGGGACGGCAGCATCCGCCCATCGACGATCTTGCAGCGCAGGAGTTCGCGGTTCAGCATCGCGGCCACCCCGCTCCGCGCTGCATACGGTAAGAAGTCACGCGAAGTCCTCGCGCTGCTGCTCACCATCAAAGGCGACGTGGCTGCGCCGCCGTTCCGAGGTGTAGGCCTCGGCGGTGTTGGCCGAGAGGATCTCGTAGAGCATCGCGACCTTGCCCGCGCCGGGGCGCAGCAGGCGGCCGAGGCGCTGGACGTGCTCGCGCACGCTGCCCGAGCCGCTGACGATGATGCCGACGCTGGCCTCGGGCACGTCGACGCCCTCGTTGAGCACCTTGCTGGTCACCAGCACCGGGTAGGTGCCGGTGCGGAAGGCGGCGAGCATCGCCTTGCGCTCGGGCCCCTTCGTGTGGTGGGTCATCACCGGCAGCACGAAGGTGCGGCCGATCTCGTAGGCGGTGTGGTTGTCCTCGGTGAAGACCAGGGCGCGCTCGCCGGGGTGCTCGCGCAGCAGTTCCCACACCGCGCGCAGCTTGGCCCGGCTGGCGCGCGAGAGGCGCTTCTGCTCGCGATAGCAGCGCATCGCCGCGCGCCCCTGCGGATCGCGCGCGGCCGCGGCGATGAAGCGCTGCCAGCCGTCGGGGGCGCCGAAGTCGACGCCGGCGCGGCGCGCGAAGGCGAGGTACTCCTTGCGGTTCGCGGTGTAGGATTCCTGCTCGTCGGGGTCGAGCGCGACCTCGACGACCTCGGCCTGGTAGTTGGCGAGAAAGCTGCCCTCGAGCTCGCTGATGTGCGAGCGGTGGACTTCGGGGCCGAGCAGCTCATCAAGGCGCGCGTGCATGCCGTCAGCGCGCTCCGGGGTGGCGGTCAGGCCGAGGCGGAAGGGCGCCAGGCAGCCCTCGGCCACGCTCGCGGTCACCCCGGCGGGCAGGTGGTGGCACTCGTCGCAGACCAGCAGGCCGAAGCGGTTGCCGTGCCACGGCATCAGCAGCACGCCGGAATCGTAGGTCGCGACCGTCACCGGCAGCAGGTTCTTCTCGCCCCCGCCGTACTGGCCGACGGCGCGACCGAGGCGGGTCTGCAGGTCGTGCACCCACTGCTGCACCAGGTCGATGGTCGGCGCCAGCACCAGGGTCGAACGGTTGCAAGCGAGCATGCAGCGCAGCGCCACGTAGCTCTTGCCGGCGCCGGTGGGCAGCACCACCACGCCGCGGCGCTGCGCCGCCAGCCAGGCGGCGATCGCCTGCTCCTGATACGCGCGTAGGGCGCGCGGGCGCTCCTCGGCCAGTTCCAGGATCTCATAAGCCTTGGCCTGGTCGTCGTAGGGCGCCTTGCCGTGCAGGCGGCGCACCAGTTCGGCGTAGGCGCTGGCCTTGGCGCGGTGGCGCGAGACGCGCGAGTCCCACACGCACAGGCCCTCGACCAGGGCGGCGTGCTCGCCGAGCTGGTCGAGGGTGAGGGTGCCATCGTCGAAGCGCAGGGTGATCACGCGGCCGGCATGCTGGCGGCGGATGAGGCCCAGGGAATGGTGAAGGCCGGTGGTCCGGGGCGGCCCGCGCATTGCCTTTGCCGGGAGAGGAGCACGCTCCGCTGCTCCCGTCGCCGACCTTCGGACCGCCCATGCCCCCAGCCCCCGCCGACCTCGTCGCCCGCTTCGGCTCGCCCCTGTATGTCTACGACCTGGCGGTGGTGCGCGCCCGCGCCCGCGCCCTGGCCGGCTGCATCTCGTACCAGCCCTTCCAGCCGCTTTACGCGATCAAGGCCAACCCCTGCCCGGCGGTGGTGCGGGCGATCGTCGCCGAGGGCTATGGCATCGACGCGGTCAGCCCCGGCGAGGTGGCGCTGGCGCTGCGCTGCGGCGTGGCCGCGGACAAGATCCTGTTCACCGAAAACAACATGACCGACGCCGAGCAGGCGGAGGCCCTCGCCCAGGGCGTGCTGGTCAACTGCGGCAGCCTCGACCGCCTCGAACGCCTGGCCAAGGCCGGCGCGCGCACCGCCTCGGTGCGCTTCAATCCCGACGTCGGCGCGGGCGCACACGAGAAGATCTGCACCGCCGGGCCGATGACCAAGTTCGGCGTGCACTACTCGCAGGTCGACCAGGTCGCGGCCATCGAGCGCGCCACCGGCATCCAGGTCATCGGCTGCCACATGCACATCGGCAGCGGCATCCTAGACGCCGGGGTCTACGCGCGCGCCATGGCGGTGATCCTGCAGGTCGCCGCGCGCCTGCCCAACCTGCGCTTCATCGACTTCGGCGGCGGCATCGGCATCCCCTACCGGGCCGACCAGCAGCCCATGGATCTGGCTGCGCTCGGCGCCAAGGCCAGCGAGCTGATGGCCGCCTTCGCCGCATCCTACGGCCGGCCGCTGGAGCTGCGCCTCGAGCCCGGCCGCTTCCTGGTCGCCGAGGCCGGCACGCTGCTGACCACGGTCACCAGCGTGAAGACCAATCCCGATACCGCCGCCGCCACAGGCCGCACCTACGTCGGCTGCGACACCGGCTTCAACCACCTGGTGCGGGTCGCGATGTACGAGGCTTTTCACCGCATCGACAATCTTACCCGCCCGGATGCGGCGCCCGCCGAGGTCGATGTGGTCGGCAACATCTGCGAGAGCGGCGACGTCTTCGCGCGCGCCCGCAGCCTGCCCGCCCCGCACCTCGGCGACCTGCTCGCCCTGCGCGACGCCGGCGCCTACGGCACCGCCATGGCCAGCACCTACAACACCCGCCCGCTGCCCGCCGAGGTCGTCATCGACGGCGACCAGGTGCGCCTCGCCCGCCGCCGCCAGACGGTGGATGAGCTGCTCGATGCGTGGGCATGGTGAGTCTGATAACACCACGTCCGGAACGGCGTATGCACTGAACCACGCCACCGGGCCAGACTCCAATGCCGCCCGCTGGTGACCGTGGTTTCCGGCTTCTGTCGCTTCTCGCTTCTCGCTTCTCGCTTCTCGCTTCTCGCTTCTCGCAACGGATCTCGCTCCGCAACGTTGACATGCATCCACACGAGGTTTTCCTCGTGCCCCGCATCCCGCGTCTGCCCACCCCAACCCCCCTCCCGCACCTTATGGCCACCATCGGCATCGCGCTCATCGGCACCGGCGGCATCGCCCTGGCCAACCACCTCCCCGGCATCGCCCTCTGCCCCGAGGCGCGGGTCGTCGCGTTGTGCGATGCACATCCCGGCGCGCTCGAGCGCGCCAAGGCCGCGACCGGCGTCAGCGTGGCCACCACCGACTACCGCGAAATCCTCACGCGCGACGACGTCCACGCGGTGATCATCTGCACGCCCAACGACGTGCACGCGCCGCTGTCGATCGCCGCGGCCAAGGCCGGCAAGCACGTGCTGTGCGAGAAGCCGCTGGCCATGGATCTCGCCGAGTCGCGGGCGATGCTCGCCGCCGCCGAGGCCGCCAAGGTCCGGCACATGACCGCCTTCACCTACCGCTTCGTGCCGGCGATGGTCTACATGACCCATCTGGTGCGCAGCGGCGCGCTCGGCACGCCCTGGCACTTCCGCGCCCAGCGCTTCCAGGACTGGGGCCGGCGCAATCTTGGCTGGCGGCAGATCAAGGCGCATGCCGCGACCGGCGAGCTCGGCGACATGCTCTCGCACCGCATCGATTTCGGCTTCCTGCTCGCGGGCCGGCTGGCGCGCGTGGTCGCGCAGACGCGCAAGCTGGTCAGCCACCGCGAGGGTGTGCCGTCCGAGCTCGACGACTGGGTCGGCATGCTCGGCGAGTTTGCCAGCGGCACCACCGGCGTGTGGGAGAGCACCAAGCTCGCCACCGGCCGCGGCGAAGGCGGGCGCAGCCACGACGTCTGCGAGGTCAACGGCAGCGAGGGCACCGCGGTCTACGAGCAGGGCCGCCCACACGAGATCCTCATCGGCCGCGCTGGCGGCCGCGAGCTGCGCCGCGAGCCGGTGCCACGCGAGTTCCAGACCTGGCCGGGCAGCAGCCGCGATCCCGCGGTCGGCGACCCCATCACCACCTTCCGCTACGATCAGGACGTCGAGTTCATCCACGCCATCCGCGACGGCCGTCCGTGCTTCTCGTCCTTCGTCGACGGCGTCCGCACCCAGGCCGCGATGGAGGCCGTGCTGCTGTCGGAGCGCACGGGACGCTGGGAGGATGTTCCCGAGGTTTGACCGCGCTTCTCGCTTCTCGCAACGGCCCACACCGCAATCCGTTGATCTGTCTGTGCACGTGATGTGCCACACAACTCGCGCTTCCCGAGGAACTCCGCATGTCCCAAGACCAGATCGCCATCGTCACCGGAGCCGGCACCGGCGTGGGCCGGGCCACCGCCATCGCGCTGGCCAAGCGCGGCTGGAAGGTCGCCATCCTGGGTCGCACCCAGGCGACGCTGGATGAGACCGCGGCGCTCTGCGCAGCGGGCGAGCACGTGGTCGCGCACGTCGTCGACGTCGGCCGCAACGACCAGGTCGAGCGCGCGGTGGCGGCGGTGAGCGCGCAGTGGGGGCGGGTCGACGTGCTGGTCTGCGCGGCGGGCACCAACACCCCGCAGCGCAGCATCGCGGCGGTCAGCCTGGAGAAATACCACGAACTGGTCGACGCCAACCTGCACGGCAGCTTCTACGCGGCGCGCGCGGTGCTGCCCGGCATGCGCAACCGCCGCCGCGGTCTGATCGTCACCGTGGTTTCGATCGCCGGCAAGAAGGCCAGCGCGCTTTCGGGCGTGGGCTACGTGGTCTCGAAGTTCGGTCAGGGCGGCCTGACCCAGGCGATCAACGCCGAGGAGAACGCCAACGGCATCCGCGCCTGCGCGGTCTACCCCGGCGACATCGACACGCCCATCCTGCTCAAGCGCCCGAACATGCCCCCGCCCGAGGCACGCGCCAACATGCTCACCGCCGACGACGTCGCCGCCTGCGTGATGCTCGCGGTCGACCTGCCTGAGCGCGCGGTCATCGACGAGATCGTCGTCAGGCCGCGGATATGAAGGGGCCGGGGGCGGCGTCTGAAACGGTGGCGGCGGTACCGGTACCACCGGGCGTGGACCCCGCGGCCGTCTACCGCAAGGCGACGTGGCGCATCATCCCGCTGCTGTTCGTCCTGTACATTGCCTCCTTCCTCGATCGCGTGAACCTCAACCACGCGGAAACGCCGTTCTGCGCCGCCCTCGGTCTCGACAAGGCGACCTACGGCGTCGGCGCCGGGCTGTTCTTCATCGGCTACCTGCTCTCGCAGGTGCCCAGCAACATGATCATGGTCCGCCTGGGCCCGCGCCGCTGGATCGCCTGCATCATGGTCGCTTGGGGGCTGATCTCCGGCGCTATGGCCTTCGCGACCGGCACGTACTCCTTCTTCGGGTTGCGCTTCCTGCTCGGATTCGCCGAAGCCGGGTTCTTCCCGGGCATGCTGCTCTACCTGACCTATTGGTTCCCCTCGACCATGCGCGCGCAGATGGTGGGGCGCTTCATGACCGCGATCGCGGTCGCTCAGGTCGTCGGCTCGTCGCTGTCGAGCCAGTTGATGAAGCTCGACGGAACCGCCGGCCTGCACGGTTGGCAGTGGCTCTTCCTGCTCGAAGCGCTGCCCTCGGTCCTGCTCGTCGCGGTGGTGCTGAAGTCCATGCTCAATGCGCCAGTCGAAGCGCGCTGGCTGAGTCGGGACGAGTCGACGTGGCTCGACGCGGAGTTGAGCGCCGATCGCGCGCGCGTGGCAGCCGTCGGGCGCTACGATCTGCGCGCCGCTTTCACTGAGCCGCGCGTCTACGTGCTGATGATCATCTACTTCGCCGACTGCCTCGCCAACTACGGCACGACCTTCTCGATGACCAGCCTGATCGAGGAGAGCGGCAAGATCGACCACATCACCGCCATCTGGCTGACCGCCATCCCCTACACCTGCGCAACGATCGCGATGATCGTGGTCGGCTGGAACAGCGACCGCACGCGCAGCCCGCGCGCGCACGTCATCGCCCCCTACCTGATCGGCGCTGCGGCCTTTATGACCGCCACGCTCTTCATGACCCAGCCGGTGCCATTCATCATTTGCGCCAGCATCGGCACGGCCGCGGTCTACAGCGCCCTCGGTCCCTTCTGGGCCCTGCCCTCGACCTTCCTCGCCGGCCCCGCTGCCGTCGCCGGCATCGCGCTTATCAACTCCGTCGGCAACCTCGGCGGTTTCGTCGGCCCTCTGCTCAAGGGGCGGTTCACACCGACGATCTGGTTCTTCATCGCCGCAGGCTTCCTGATCGTCGGCGCCCTGGTGACCATGCGCCTGCGCCTGCCCCGGCAGGGTGGCGACCGCTGAGCGCTCTGCCGATCCCGACCTGTGCATCCCGGGTCGCAGGCGCGCCTTCAGAACAGATCCGTGGAGAGGCGTGAAGTCGTCCTGGGAGCGCCGAGCCCCAGCTCGGCCGGCTGCGTGTCTTTCGAGCCGAGCTGGGGCTCGGCGCACCCAGGTGGGGTGCCGCCCTGCGGGAGGGCAGATAGTTGGTAATACCCCCCTCTTCCCGAGGAATACTCCCCGCACCGCCAGCGCCCCGGACACCCCGTCCGCCGCCCTGCCCCGTGTGAGGATCGCCCGTGCCCCCACCCAGCGCCGATCGCGACCTGCCCGAGGGCGGCGACACCGCCCTGCTCGATGGGCTGGCGCGGCGTATCCAGAGTGGCGACCACGATGCCTTCATGGCCCTGGTCGAGGCCACCGAACGGGACCTGCGCATTTTCGCAACCATATATGCGACAAGTCTTTCGATGGTCGATGAGGTAGTCCAGGCAACCTACGTCACGTGCTTTGAGAGCATCGCCAACTACCAGCCGCGCGGTACCCTGCGCGCCTGGCTGAAGGGCATCGCCCGGCACAAGCTGCTGAAGGACCTGCGCGAGCGCTCGCGCCAGTGCACCCTCGACGGCGAGGTCCTGGAACAGCTTCTGGCCCAGGCCGGGACGCGCGATCTCGAACAGCCCGACGACGGCACCGAAGAGCGCGTGGCACGCCTGCAGGCCTGCCTGGAGGAACTCGCTCCTGAGGCCCGCCGCCTGATCCGCGAGCGTTACTACGAGGACCGTGCGGTGAATGACATCGCGCGCCTGCTCGAGCGTTCGGCGAGCTGGGTGGCGGTGACGCTGTTCCGCATCCGCAAGACCCTGCTGGTCTGCATCCGCCAGGGCGGTGCCACATGAGCGATCCCGGGGATGGCGATGATGTCAGCGAGTCGATTGCCGGACTGATCGCTGCATACATCGAGGGCACCCTCGGCGAGGCCGCGCGCCAGCGCCTGATCACGTGGGTGCAGGCCGATCCGGACCATGCTGCGACATTCTCCGCTCAGGTGCGCCTGCACCTCACCCTCACCGGGCTGCTGCGGCCCGACCTCTCCGAAAATGTGCTGCGCCGGGCGCGTCTGATCCCTGGTTCGTTCGCCGCGGCGCGCGTGCGCCGGGTGGTGGACTCGACACGGTCGCTCACCGGCCAGCGCGCGCGCCGGCGGCCAGCGTCGCGCCGCTGGCTGGTGGCGGCGCTGGTCCTGATCCTTGTCGGAGCAGGGGCAGGCGCACTGCTGATCGACGCCCGAAACGACGCCGGCCTGCCCAGCAGCGCGGTGCTCGCCGCCACCACCCTCGAGACACGCGTCGAGCGCGGCGGCAAGACGTTGACCATCGCCGAGGGCGGCGCGCTGCGCCAGGGCGACGTGCTGGTGACCGGCGAGCACGGCCCGGCGGCGCTGGCGTTCAGCGGCGAGAGCACGCGCATCGACACCGAGGCGAACACCCGCCTGACCGTGCTCGCTGGACCGGGCAAGCGCCTGCGCTTGGACAGCGGTACGGTGCACGTGCAGGCCGCCCCGCAGCCGGCCGGCCGGCCGCTGGTGATCTCCACCCCGCGCACCGACGTGACCGTGGTCGGCACCGTCTTCGACGTGGTCGCCTCACCGGTCGCAACCTGGCTCGACGTACGCAGCGGCACGGTGCAGCTCGGACGCGCCGGCGATGGCACCCCGTTCGCGGTCGGCGCCGGCCAGCGCGCGCTCGCCGGGGACGTGCTCAGCGTGGTGCCCGCCGACCACGGCAGCGGGCTGCTCGGCGCGTACTACAGCGGCAGCTCGTTCGAGACCCTGGTGCTGGAGCGCATCGACCCGCGCATCGACTTCGACTGGCGGGACCGCGGCCCGGCCGCCGGCGTCGAGATCGCGCACTTCTCGGTGCGCTGGACCGGCGAGATCGAGGCGCCGCGCGACGGCACCTACACCTTCTACCTGCCCTCCGACGACGGCGTGCGGCTGTGGCTCGACGGCGAACTGGTGTTCGACAACTGGCGCATCCAGAGCTTCGTGCGCAGCGCCTCGCACCACGCCGCACACGCGCTGAAGGCCGGGCACCGCGCGCGCATCCGCCTCGACTACTTCGAGTACGAGCACCTCGCCGCCGTGCAGCTGGAGTGGGCCGGCCCAGGCCTGCCGCGCCAGGTCATCGACTCCGCCGCGCTTTATCCGCTGCCGCGCTGATCAGCCCTGCCCATCCAGACCCCGCCGCGAAAGGCCCCGCCGTGAAATCGTCTTCCCTGGTCCCCGCCCTCGCCCTGCTCTGCTCCGCCGCCATCGCCAATGCCGCCGAAGCTGGCGGCCACCAGGTGAACGGCGACGCCACCCTCGTCGAGGTCACCACCACCGACGAGAAGGATTTCCTCAAGCCGCTGAAGCTCGACGAGGGCTTCAGCGCGCGGGTATGGGCGGCGGGCGCGGCGGTCGCCAACATTGTGGCCATGGACGTGGACGCGCACAACCGGCTCTACACCGCGCAGACCTTCCGTTTCCGCATCAAGGGCGTGCTCGACGTGCGCGAGGCGATGTTCCTGTACCGCGACGATCTGCGCAGCCGCACCACCGCGGACCGCTTGGCGATGATGAAGAAGTGGACCGATCAGGGCATGTTCAAGCCCGGCTTCTTCACCAAGGATTCGGAGCGCGTCTCGCTGCTGCAAGACACCAAGGGCGGCGGCGCGGCCGACCGCATCCAGATCTTCGCCGACGGTTTCAATGATCCGCTCGACGGCACCGCGTCGGGGATCCTGGTCGGCGACAGCGTCGCCGGCAAGACCACCGTCTACCTGGCCGCGATCCCCAAGGTGTGGGCGCTGACCGACAGCACCGGCACGGGCGTCGCCGACCGGCGTGGCGCGATCAGCGAGGGCTACGGTCCGCGCTTCAGCATCAGCGGCCACGATCTGCACGGCCTGGTGCGCGGTCCCGATGGCCGCGTCTACTGGTCGGTGGGCGATCGCGGCTATGACGTCACCACCAAGGAGGGCGCGCACTTCGGCGATCCCACCAGTGGCGCGGTGTTCAGGGCCGAGCCCGACGGCAGCGGCGTGGAGCTGTACTACACCGGCCTGCGCAACCCCGAGGAGCTCGCCTTCAACGCCTACGGCGACCTCTTCACCTGCGACAACAACGCCGACATCGGCGACAAATCCCGCGTGGTCTACATCCTCGAGGGCGGCAGCAATGGCTGGAGCCACGGCTGGCAGATGTTGACGAGTGCCGCTTTCTCAAAGGCTGGCCTGCTCGACGGGCCGCAGCCCGAGTCGTGGCTGGACGAAGGCCTGTGGAAGACGCGCTTCCCCGGGCAGCCGGCCTGGATCCTGCCGCCCATCGGCTACGCCACCGCCGGCCCGTGCGGATTGGCCACGGTGCCCGGCACCGGCTGGCCCGCCGCCATGCAGGGCCAGTTCCTGGTCTGCGACTACCGTGGCGGCACCGGCTCGGCCGTGCTGTCGTTCACACCGACGGTGGAAGGCGCCGGCTACGGCATGGCCGAGGCGCAGACCTTCCTGGCCAACACCGGCGCCACCGACGTGACCTTCGACTACGCCGGCAACCTCTTCGTCAGCGACTACCTAGGCGGCTGGGCGCAGGCCGACAAGGGCGCGATCCTGGCCGTGGTGCCAAAACGCGACGCGGCGCAGACCGCCGCCGTCGAGGCCGAACGCAAGCTCGTTGCCGAGGGCTTCGACAAGCGCCCGGTGGCGGAGCTGGCCAAGCTGCTCGCGCACGCCGACCAGCGCGTGCGCCAGTTTGCGCAGTTCGAGCTCGCGCGCCGCGGCAAGGACGGCTTGGCCGCGCTCAGCGCGGTGGCCAAGGCACCGGCCAGCGGCGAACCCTTGGCGCGCCTGCACGCCATCTGGGGCATCGGTCAAATCGCCCGCGCCGACGCCAGCGCGGCGGCTGCGCTGATGCCGCTGCTCGCCGACCAGGACAGCCACGTGCGCGAACAGGCCGCGAAGATGCTCGGCGACTGCCGTTACCCGGCCGCGGGCAGCGCCCTGGTGCCGCTGCTCGCCGACTCCGACCTGCGCGTGCGCGCCTTCTCCGCCATCGCCCTCGGACGTCTGAAGTTCGCACCTGCGGTGCCCGCCCTGCTGCAGCTGCTTGCGACGAACAACGACCAGGACGCATGCCTGCGCCATGCCGCCGTCATGGGTCTGGCCGGCGCCGCCGACGGCGCCACCCTCGCGCGCTACAGTGGCGAATCCGCCAAGGCCACGCGCCTGGGCGTGCTGCTGGCCATGCGTCGGCAGTCCGACGCGCACATTGCGGCATTCCTGAAGGACGCCGACAATGGCATCCGCGCCGAGGCGATGCGCGCGATCTACGATCTGCCGATCGTCGCCGCGATGCCCGCCCTCATCGCCGAGCTCGGCAAGCCGCTGCCAGCAGAACAGCCCGAGGGTGCGGAGAAACTGCTCGCACTGCGCCTGATCAACGCCGCGCAGCGCTACGGTGACGATCGCGCGCCGGCAGCACTCGCGGCTTTCGCCGCCGGCGACACCGCCCCCGCGGCGATCCGCGCGCAAGCGCTGGCGCTGCTCGGCAAGTGGGCGCATCCCACCACTGTCGACCCGGTCATCGGCCTCTATCGCCCGGCGCCGGTGCACGAGCACGCGCTCGACGCGGCCGCGCTCAAGGCGCCGATCATGAAGATCATCGCGGGCGGCGACAAGGAGATGCTCACCAACGCGGTGACGCTCGCCGCGCAGCTCGGCTACGGACTGGACGAAAAGACCCTACTCGGCCTGCTCGCGGACGGCAAGATGCCCGCGTCGGTGCGTGCCGAGGCACTACGCCAGCTGTCCGCGCACCCGCCGGCGGATTTCGCCAAACGCCTCGACGGACTGCTCGACGATCCGTCCGCCGAGATGCGCATCGCCGCCTTCGACGCCAAGGTGGCGGCCGACCCGGCGCAGCTGGTGGCGACGGTCAGACGCGTCCTCGACGACGCAGCACCCGCCGCGCCCAAGGAGGGTATCACGGTGGTGGTCGACCACACCAGCGACGACTGGGATGATCTCGCGATGCGCGGGCCGGCCGCGAAGGGCGAGGCCGACAGCGACCCCGCCGCCGGCGCGTCGCCCGCAACCTGGGTCGACGGTTTCGCCAAGCCGCACAAAGACGCAGGCGCGATCGGTGCCACCCTTCCGCGCCTGACCAGCGGCCAGGTCGCGCGCACCGACGACGACGTCGAGCGCAACACCTGGTGCGACGGTGGCGAGAGCCGCTTCGTCCTCGACCTCGGCAAGGCCCAGCCGGTCGCGCGCGTCAGCACCTACTCGTGGCACAAGGCCAACCGCGCCCAGCAGCTGTTCGTGCTGTGGGGCGCTGGCGGCGCCAGCCAGCCGGCGACCACGGGGGACCCCGCCAAGGCCGGCTGGACGCAGATCGCCAAGGTCGACTCCACCCCGCTCGGCGACGGCGGTAAGCACGGCAGCGCCGTACAAGGCGGCGGCAAGGACGGCCTCGGCCGCTACCGCTGGCTGATGTGGCAGAATCTCGCCCACGGCGGCATCGGCACGTTCTACTCGCAGCTCGACGTGTTCACCACCAGCCGCACCCTGCCCGCGCTGGCTGCCGGCGGCGACCGCGCCGTGATCCAGCTGCGCCAGCACGCGCTGCTCGCGCTCGGCACCGCCAAGGATGCGCAGGCCGCGACCCTGCTCGGGCAGTGGCTCGACCGCATCATCGCCGGCAACGCGCCGGCCCAACTCGCCCTGGAGGTGACTGAGGCGGCCAAGGTGCGCAGCGAACCCACCCTCGCCGCCAAGCTGGCGCAGTGGCAGGCCGCGCTGTCGGCCAAGGACCCGCTGGCGCCCTTCCGCCTCACCCAGGCCGGCGGCGACGTCGAGCGCGGGCGCACGGTCTTCCGCCAGCACGCGGTGCAGTGCATCCGCTGCCACGCCGTCGACGGCGAGGGCGGCAACGTCGGCCCCGACCTGCGCGGCGTGCCGACGCGGCTGGTGCGCGACAAGCTGCTTGAGTCGCTGATCGTACCGAGCGCCGAGATCGCGCCTGGCTACGGCATCGCCACGGTCACGCTGAAGGACGGCTCGACCATCGCTGGCGGCGTGCTCACGCAGTCCGCCACCACGCTGGTGCTGCGCCTGCCCGATGGCAAGGAGCGCACCGTGCCGATGACCACCGTCACCAACGTCAGCGCGCCGATCTCCCCGATGCCGCCGATGGGACAGGCGCTGACGCGCTTCGAATTACGGGATGTGCTGGCGTACCTGTACACCTTGAAGTGACGGCGCGCCGAACCCGCGCATCGCCACCGCGGCGGGGTCGGGCGCCAGTTCGATCACGCGCACCGTCTACTGTGGTCGCGCTGGCGCCCGCCCCCCAGCCGCTCGGCGCGTGAGTCGATGTGGCGCGTGCGCCGAGCACCTCCGTCGCGCCGAGAAAAAAACGGCTCTCGGACGCGTAGCGTAAAGTGCATCTCCGCTTCCATTGCCAACCAGCGGCAGCAGGCCTGGGTGGGGCGTTGGGGCGCGCATGGCGTGAGGCGGCAGCTTGCGTGCTTGGACGCTGCCGTCTCACCAGACCGCCGGCTCCGTCCGCAGCCGCTGGATCCACTGGATCGTGCCGCCCATGTTGGGGGCCATCATGGTGCCGGAGTAGGCGACGTGGACCCCGGACCCGCCGCCAGTGTAGGTGGGCGAGGCCACGATGAAGTGCTCCTCGGTGTGCTCGCGCAGGTAGTTCATGTCGGTGGCGGTGGTAGCAGCGTTCCATTCGACGCGGTACCACATGCGGATCTCGCTGGCATCGAACGCGCGGAAGGACTCATAGTCGTTGGCGAAGCGCGCCTTGTCGTTGGCGGTCATGGCGGTGGCCGGGTCGCTGCCGTTCCATTCCTGCAGCCGGAAGCCCTGGGTGCCGCCGCAGCCGCAGGTCACGGTGAAGACTGCGCCGGTGCGTTCGCGAACCAGGCGGAACCACGACATGCCGTAGGAATTCATGCGCGGCGTGGGATCGCCGGCCGCCCAGGCGGCGAAATTCGCGCCAGTGACACTGCCTTCGGGATGCGCCAAGTCGCGCAGCCAGCCGTTGGCCGTGACCGGTTGGGGATCGGGATAGCGTAGGTACGATTTCCCGCTGTCGGGAGCGGTCATCTGCACCGGGTTGTAGCCGGTGGCCAGTTGGATCGCATAGGGTGGCTGCACCAAAACGTGCATCGGGAAGCGCTGCGGCACGCCGATGGGGAAGTTGGTCTTCCCCACATCACCGGGATCGACCGGGTACGGGGTGAGCGCGCGCTCCGCAGAGGTGATCGCGGCAGTGTTGGGGCGGGGTCCCAGACTGCCGTCGCGCACGTCGATCCAGCCGTGGCCCTCGATGTGCTCGCCGCTGGTCAGCGCGGCGGAATCGAGGCCGAGCCGCGCACGTTCCTGGATGAAGTCGCACGCGGCCGTGAGCATCAGCCGCGCCTGCGCCTCGTGGACGAGGATGGTCATCTCCTGCAGGTCGTTGCGGCCCTCAAGCAGGAAGACCAGCGCCAGCGACGAGAGCAGGGCGGAGATGCCGGCGACGATGATCAGTACCGTCCCCGAGCGGGGTCCACTGCGCGCGGTGGACCTCATGGCGCGGCTGCGTAGTCGAGGGTGGGTTCGCTGGTGGCGTCGACCACCCAGCCGCCGGCCGGCAGGCGCTGCTGCCGGGCGCCGCGCAGGGTCGTACCGACGCACGCGAAGGGGATGGTGATCGCGGCGCCGGTCAGCGGCGACCGGCAGGTGACTTCG
>JBBQSO010000059.1:0-34544 GCA_038213805.1 Planctomycetota bacterium
GCGTGGCGCGCGGCCTCGCCCTCGGCGCCGGCACTGCGCTCGGCGGCGGCGGCGAGCTGGCTGCGCAGGCTCTCGCCGACGCCGCGCAGGCGCGCGAGGTCGCGTTCGAGGTCGCGCACGCGGCCTTCGGCCTGGGCCAGGGCGAAGCCCTGCTTGTCGCGCTCGCTGGCGAGCTGGCCGCTGCGCGCGGCGGACTCCTGGATCTGCGCATGGGCCTTGGCCAGCTCGGCGGTGCTGCGCGCGGATTCGTCGGCGAGGTCCTGCTTGCGACGCGCGAGCGCGGTCAGCGCCTCGCGCACCTGCTGGCCGAGATCGTCGTTGCCGCCCTCGCTGTTCTCGAGGGCGAGGGCGAGGTCGGCGCTGGCGTCGGCCAGGGCGTGGTCGCCGCTCGCGGCGCCCACCAGGGCGCCGGCCATCTCGCGTTCGGTGCGACGCTTGGCTTCGGCGCGGCTGTTGGCCGCGGCGAGCTCGCCGCGCGCGTTCGCCAGTTCACGCTCCAGCGACATGGCGCGGCTCTGCGCCTGACCGACCTGCGAGGCGAGGCGGCTGCGCTCGTCGTCGAGGCGTTTGAGATCGGCCGCGGTGGGGCCCTTGCCGACCTCACCCTGCAGGCCGGCGACGACCAGCCGGGTGGCCTCGGCCAGGCCGGCGCCGTGGCTCTCGCGCTGGGCGAGGGCGGCGTCGAGCTGGTGGATGGCGCGCGCGAGCGGCTGGTGCTCATCACCGGCCACGCCATCGCCGACCTGCGCGCTGGCAAAGGCGCGCACCTGGTCGGCGAGCTGCTTCTCGCGCTGCTGGGCGGAGCCAAGCTCGTTGCGGGCGATCACCAGATCGCGCTCGAGCACGCCCAGGCGCTGGCGCGCCTCGGTGGCATGCGCTTGCGCCTGGGTGAGATCCTTCTGACCCTGGCTGTGCGCCTGAGCGAGGTCCTTGGCTGCCTGGTCGCGATCCTTGGCGGCCTGGGCGAACTCCTTTTGGAGCTGGGCGTGCGCGGTCTGCCCGCGACCCTGGTCGCCGCGCAGTCGCTCGACCAGCTGCTGGAGCGTCGCAGTCTGTTCGCCGAGGTGGCGGGCGAGGGCCTCGTGGTCGGTGGCATCGGCGGGCGCGGCCGGAGCCTCGTCGCCAAGGATGCGGCTGAGCACGTCGATCTGCGCACCGAGCTGCTCGGCGGATTGGCCGCCGCGCAGCTGGCCGACGATACCGGCGGCCGCAGCGGCGCGTTCGGCGGTGGGCGCCTGCGCGTCGGCGAGGGAGGCCGGTACGGCGAGGTGGTCGTGGTCGGCGCGCTCACGCACCGCCTCGAGCAGCTGGGCGCTGGCGAGGCGCTCGGCGTCGAGCTCCTGGTCGATCGCGGCGCGCGCCTCGTCGGCCTGAGAGGCCATCTCACGCAAAGCGGCGACGCGCGTGCGCGTGCGCGCCAGCGATGCGGCGATCTCGCGGGTCGCGCCGGTGCTGCCGGCGAGGACCTCGGCGGGCTCGCCGCCGGCGTCGGGGATGGCGCTGATCTGGGTGGCGCCGGCGGAGACGCCGAGCGCGTCATTGACCGCGAGTTCGAGCTGCTCGGCCTCGGTGCGCATGCCTTCAAGGGCCTCGACCAGGGCGCTGACCGGCTGGGCCACGTCGGTGGCCTGCAGGCTGCCCTGCTTGAGCTCCTCGATCAGCCTGAGGTCGGCCTCGAGCAGGCCCATGCGCGGATCCTGCTGCTGCTCCTCGGCCTGCTGCGCCAGCGAGCGCAGGCGCGTGAGGTCGCCCGAAAGCGTGCCGATGACCTGCGCGCCGACGTCGAAGTCGTGGTAGAACTGCTCCTCCTCGGCGGCCTCTTCATTGACCGGATTCTCGTCCTGGTGACGCGCGCCGTAGCACTGCGTGTCGAGGCCGAGCACGCCCTCGACCAGCGCGTTGGAGCGGACCATCTGATTGCGCACCGTGGTGCGCAGGGTCTCTTTCTCGGCGATGGTGCTGGAGAGCAGGGCCATCTTCTCGTTCAACTTGTCGTGCAGGTCGTAGTTGTCCTGCTGCAGATCCTGGTTGATGTGCTCGGTCTCGACCAGCTTGGCCTTGAGCGCTGCGAGCGCTTCGTCGAGCTCGGCCTGCGAACCCTGGGCGTTGGAGAGCACGCTCATCGCCTGGTCGAGCTCGCGCTTGACGCGTTCGCGCTCGGTGTCGGCGTCCTGCTCGCGCTTGATGCGGCGGGCCAACTCGTCCTGAGTCTTCTTGAGGAGGGCTTCCTTCTCCTGGTCGCTGAAGGTGTCGGCCTTGCCGGCGAGGTGCTGCGAGAGCATCGCCTCGATCCATTCCATCAGCTTGCGTTCGCTGATGACGCGCAGCTTCTTGCTCTGGCCGCGGGTGCGCACCAGCTCGGCGGCGGTGGTGGTCTCACCGAGGTGCTCAAGCGATTGGGCGATGTCCGGCAGGTTCTCTTGCGAAGCCATGAAGCAACTCCTTGAGGCATCAGGACCTCCAAGTGGAGGTCGGAATGCGGACGAGCATCCGGGCCCGGCCGGGATCGGCAACGGGCGGGGAGATGTGCGATTCCCCAGGATGGCCGTGGCCGCAAAGAAGGGCAGCGGTGCGCCCGGAGGGGCCGCGCCTGCTTGTGATACACGGAAACGTCCTTCCACAGCCTGTTTGCAAAGCACAGCGGCCCCCGGGAGGTCCCGGGGGCCGCTGCTCGCAGGTCGCGAAATCGGCGAGGTGACCCCGCCGGCTGCTTACTTGTTGGCGGACGAGAAGTAGCTCTTCGCGCCCTTGGGGTCGGCCTTCATGGTCGCCTTGCCCTCGGTCCAGTTGGCCGGGCAGACCTCGCCGTTTTTGGCGACGAACTGGAAGGCCTTGATGACGCGCAGCGCCTCTTCGACGTTGCGGCCGACCGGCAGGTCATGGACGGTCGCGGCCGAGACCACGCCGTCCGGATTGATCAGGAACAGGCCGCGCAGGGCGATGCCGGCGTCCTCGATGAGCACGCCGTAGTCGCGGGCGATCGACTTGTTGAGGTCGGCGACCAGCGGGTACCCGAGCTCGCCCAGGCCGCCGTCCTGGCGCTTGGTGTTGCGCCAGGCGAGGTGGGTGAAGTGGCTGTCGACGCTGACGCCGATGATCTCGGCGCCGATGGCGTGGAAGTCCTTCACGCGGTCGCTGAAGGCGATGATCTCGGTCGGGCAGACGAAGGTGAAGTCGAGCGGGTAGAAGAACAGCGCGACCCACTTGCCCTTGTAATCGCTGAGCTTGATGTCCTTGAACGTGCCGTCAGGCATCACGGCGGTGGCCTTGAAGTCAGGGGCCTTCTTCTGGACGAGGGACATGGCGTTCTCCGGTGGGAGTGGTGGCTTGGATTGGGGATCGGACAGCCGTCCGACCGCACGGGCATGGTCGACCGGGCGGGTGGCTGTCAACGGGTGAGAATCGGGAGGTCAGGCAGGGGGGCGGGCAACGCGCTCAGGGTGCCGCGATTTCATACAGCATCCGCGCCCCATCCTTGCCCGCCACGTCGAGGGTCACCGTCAGACCGTCGGCGTCGCTGGTCGCGGGTAGGCGTTCCAGGCGCCGGCCGCCGGCGGACAACGCCCATACGGCGAGCTCGCCAGGCGCGGCGCGTGCCAGACGGATCGTGACGCTGCCGGCGGCGACCAGGTGCGGCAGCGTGCCGAAGGCCAGCAGGGTGGTGCGGGCGCGCTCAGCGAAGCGCGCGCCGCTGTCCTGCAGGTCGGTCAGGTGGGTGACGAGCAGGCGCCGGCTCTGGCGCAGAGGCTGACCGTCGAGGGTCGAGACCAGCACCGTCGCGGGCACGCTTGCGGCGCTCACGCGCAGGCCGGCGACGGCGGCGTCGAGGGTCGCTCCTGGGACGATGAAGCCGCCGGCGCTGCGCGGCGCGTCGACCAGCATGGTGCCGTGCGGCCCGTCGATGAGCAGCTGGCCGGTCTCGGCGGCGAGCACGCCCTGGGCCGGTGCGGTGACGTTGGCGGCGGGCAGCAGGTGTGCGGTGCGCAGCAGGCCGAGCAGGGCGTCGTCGCCGATGGTCAGCGCGGTGTTGGCTGCCGTCGGCGCGTCCTGCCGGCCAATGCCCAGCGGTAGCACCAGGCGCTCGCCGTCGCGGTGCGCCGCGCCCGGGACGGTGGCGACCACGCGCGTGCTGATGCGCGTCACCCAGGCGGCCCAATCCCACGGGCGGTCGGTGAACGGCACGCTGCGTGGCTCGGCCAGCTCGCCTTCGCCCATGGCGATGGCGATGCCATGCGGCGCGGCCGTCAGGTCGCCGCGCAGGAACAGGCACAGCGCCATGCGGTCGGCGGCCTGGTTGAGCGGATCGCAGACCAGGTTGAAGTAGGAGAGCGGCGCCGGCGAGGTCAGCGACGCGGCGTCGTGGCTGTAGGCGAAGCGCCACATCCCGTCCCAGTCCTGCAGCGCGCCGAGCGCCCCGGCGAGCATGCCGCCCAGGCCGCGGTTGGGCGAAGGCGCGACGTAGTTGAACTCGGTGACCGTCATCGGCTTGCCGTCCAGACGCACGAAGGCGTTGGCGCGTCCACCGGTGCGGCCGCTGCGCACCGGGTCGGCGTCGGGGCTGCGGCTCGGCGGCTGCCAGCCGGCGGCGAGAAATTCCGGGTGGTCGATGTAGTAGTGGTCGTCGACGAAGTCGAAGTCGGTGCGCGTGCCCTGCGCCAGCACGCGATTGTACCACGAGCTGCAGTTGGTCAGCAGCGCCGCGCACTTCAGTTCGTCGCGCAGGAAGGCGCGCATGCGCCGGAACATGTCGCGCTCGGTGGCGGCAAGGAAGCGCTGCAGGTCGCGGCTGCGCGGCGTGTCGGCGCCCGCGTCCGCGGGCAGGGCGAGACCACCGGGCGCGGCGGGGTCCTCGTCGGCGTGCAGCTCGGCGCCCCAGGCCGCGGCCAACGCGGCGCGGTCACCATAGTGCGCGCGCGCCCAGCCAGCGAAGGCGGTGCGCCATTCCGGGATCGCCCGCATGTCGCCATAGTAATTCTCGAAATTGCCCTCGTTGATCATCGCCAGCCAGGCCAGCGCCGGTTCGTCGGCCCAGCGCCGGCCGGTGTAGGGGTTGCGGTGGTCGAGCAGCACGCGCGCGAAGCCCTGCCAGTCGGCGAAGGCGGCGGGCACCACCGGCACCAGCACCTTGAAGTTGACCGGTCGGTCGGCGGCAAGACCGAGCTGCGCGGCCGAAATCGGGCGCGAGACGAACAGGTCGGTGGTCAGGTACATGCCGCGCTTCACGCACGCCGCGACCAGGTAGTCGAGCTGGTCGAACTTCTCGGCGAGGGGCGCCCCGCCCGCCTTCCCGCCGAGCAGCTCGCCCTCGTAATGATGGATGCGCACCGCGTTGTAGCCGAGCCGCACCAGCCGCTCCACCAGCCGGTCGGCGTCGGCGTGCGCCAGGTACTGCGCGCCGAAGCAGAGGTTGACGCCGTAGAAGCGCTGTGCGCGCTGCGGGTTGTCCGTGAAGGCGAAGTGGCCAGCCGGGGTCGCGATCACGCGGCCGTGCTTGCCCGCAGGCGCGTCCTGGAAACCCTGGTCGGAGAGGTCGAGGGCCGAGCCAGGGACGATGTCCAGCTCGTCGTGGAAGGGGATCCAGCCGGGGCCCGCCGCCAGGGTCACCGGGCCGTCGAGGATGGTCTCCGCCGGGGTCTCGATGGTCACTGCGAAAGCGCGCTTCTCGCCGGCGCCGAGCTTGGCGTCGAGTCCAAAGCGCAGGCTGAAGGTCTGGCCCCACCTGCGATCGTCCTGCAGGCCAACCGAAACGGGTGCGGGACAGGCGAAGCCCAGGGTGCGGCCGTCGCGCGTGGTGATGGTGACGTGGCGCACGGCGCCGCCAAAAAGTTGCTGCTCACCGAGGGTGGGCGGAAAGGCGCCGTGATGGTCATCGGCCGCCCAGGTCCCGCCGATGAGGTCTGCGGCGGCGAATTCAGCGCTGACATGCAGGCTGTTGAGTGCGACCGGCCGCGTCGCGGTGAAGCGCCAATGCGCAGTCAGGCGCTGCGCGCCGCTGCTGGCGACTTCAGACTCGCCGGCGAGGGCGCCGCCGCCCGCAGTGATGCTGAAGTGCGCCGGACCTGCGCCTGGTGCGCCGGCGACGGCGGGTCCGGCGTAGGTCCAGGCCTGGTCGAAGGCGCCTGGGCGCAGGCTGCAATAGGGCTGTCCGGCATGGGTCAGCCTCAGGACGCCGTCGGGCCCGCCCAGCGCCAGGTCGGGCTCGGCCGCCAAGGCGGTGCCGGCGGTGAACAGGAAGAGCATCAGCGTGGCGAGGTGACGGTGGGGCATGGGCGGGGAGCAGGGGTTAGAGGGGAGGACGTTGGAAGTGCAGCAGGGGAGCGGAGGGGGCATCAGGTGCGAGGGTCGGCGATAGGAAGGTTCGCCGCTTGCGCCGTCCGCGGCAAGCGCTCGCCCTTTGCGGTCGCCAGGTCCAGGCGCTAGAACGTGGGTCGGGAGGCCGCATGCAGATCCTGGTGGTCGACGATGATGCGGTGTCGCTGCGCCTGCTCGTCGCCCTGGTGGAACGGCTTGGCCACCAGGCGGTGACCGCCAGCGACGGCGACGCCGCCTGGCAGTCCTTCGTGTCCGGTGGCTGCCGGGTGGTGATCAGCGATTGGACCATGCCCGGCATGGAGGGCATCGACCTGCTGCGCCGCATCCGCGCCCGGAACGACATCGCCTACACCTATTTCATCATGCTCACCGCGCGCAGCGACCGCGCCGACCACACCGCGGGCATGGCGGCCGGCGCCGACGACTTCCTGGTCAAGCCGGTGCGCCGCGACGAGCTCGCCATCCGCCTGCGCGTGGCCGAGCGTATCGTCGGCCTGCAGGAGGAGCTCGCGCGCCGCCTCCGCGAGCTGAGCGCCGCCAACGAGCGCATGCAGCGCGATATCGCCGCCGCGGTCAAGGTCCAGGAGGCGCTGCTGCCCACCGTCCTGCCGGTGGTCCCGGGACTGGCCTGTGCCTGGCGCTTCAACCCGTGCGAGCAACTCGGCGGCGACACCCTCAACCTCTTCCGCCTCGACGAGCAGCACCTCGGTTTCTTCATCCTCGACGTCAGCGGACATGGCGTGCCCTCGGCGTTGCTCGCGGTGCAGGTCAGCCGCTTCCTGTCGCCGCTGATCATGCCGGGTGCGCTGCTCAAGACCGCGCAGGCTGCCGCGCCGGGCTACCGGCTGACCCCTCCACTGGAGGTGCTGCGCCAGCTCAATGGGCTGTTCCCCATGCAGGGGGGCAATCTCCAGTACTTCACCATCATCCTCGGTCACTACCACCTGCCCAGCCACCGCGTCACGCTGGTGTCGGCCGGGCATCCCGGGCCGGTGCTGGTGCGCCGTGGCGGGCGCGTCGAGATCCCGGTGGTAGCGGGCGACCCGGTCGGCTTTTACCCGACGGAAACCGCGGTGTTCGCCGAGCTTGAGGTGCGCCTGGAACCCGGCGACCGCATCTATCTGTACAGTGACGGTGTGGTCGAGACTGACGATGGCCAGGGTGCGCTGCTCGGCACCGCGCGCATCGGCGCTGCGCTGTCAACGGCGATGGATGCCACACTCGAAGCGAGCCTGGACGCGCTCGGCACGTTGCAGGCCAGCTGGCGACAGCAGCGCCCGGCGAGCGACGATGTCACCATCCTGGCTATGGAGCGCGAACTTTAGCGGGCGCAGGGTCGCGCACCCGCTAGCTTTCCGCCTCGCCACGCGGCACCGAGGCCTGCCAGGCTTCTACGCCGGCGGGTTTCCCAGACAGTGCTGCAGGGTCGGGTCGTCACATCATTTAGGCGCGCCGCCCGGGACGCGCATCGCCCAGCCGCCGACGAGGACACCCAACCCAGGGTGGACAGCCCGCGGCGCTTCCAATACTGCCCGCCCATGCGACCGCTCCTGTGGCCAGCCCTGCTCGTGACCATCCTTACCGGGATGGGTTTCGCTGGCCTGAAATTCGTGCTGATCGGCGAAATCGCCCTGGATTTCGATCGCGCGAATCCGCCGCATATGGCCTATGCCTGGATGGATCAGATCCTGCACAACGCCATCCGGCTCGATATCGTCGACGAGGCCATCACCCAGGGCTTGGCGGCGGTGCTCACCTCAGGCGTGCTGGTCGGCTTCCTGATCAATTCGCCGCTCGCCGGCGCGTGGCGCGTGAGCCGGCTGTTCGTGATCTCTTCCGCGCTGGTCGCGGTCGGGACCCTGTTGACCCTGCGCTTTAATCCGTGGCTGATCGCCTGGCTGGTCGGCATCGCCTATGGCACCGCCTGCGCCGCGCGCGGCAAGGCCGTGCCGCTGCTCGCCGCGGCCACCGGGCGGTCGAACACCGCGGTCAGCGGTTTGATCAACGCCTCGCTGGTGATCAGCCTGCTCCTCGGCACTTTTTGCGGGATGCAGCTGCACGCCAATCTTCATGAGAAGTGGCAGCGCCACGCCGTGCTGTTCGTCTTCATGGTGATCGCGACGCTGATCAGCTTCAAGGTCGACCCTCCCGAGCCCAAGCCCATCCCGTTCACCACCGGCATGCGCGACCTGCTGCGCGGCACCACCACCATGTTCCGCGGTTACTGGGCCCTGCTGGTCGGCGGCGGGCTGGCGTGGGGCGTGGCCTCGGCTGCGGTCCTCGCCTCCTTCATCGACGCGATCACGCGCCTCAACCTCAAACCCGAGAAGGCCGTGTTCCTGGTCATCTTCCCGATGGTCGGGGCCATCCTCGGCAACCTCGCTTCACACCGGATGGAGCGGCGGCGCTGGGTCATCCTCGGCTACCTCGGCCTGGCCGCGTGCATCTACTTCTTCCAGTTCGTCGTCCAGGGCATGTTCACCGGCGCCATCATGATGCTGGTGATCGGCTTCTGCTTCGCCGCGCCGACCAACGTCCTTGATGCGCGCCTGCTTGCCGCGGCGGCCGCCGAGGGCCAGCCCGGCCTTGGCTCGACGGTGATGAGCCTGATCCACAACTGCTTCATCCTGCTCATTGGCTCAGGACTGTCCTTGGCGCTGTTCCTCGGGGTGATGACGGCTGCGGAGCAGTTCACCTCGCTCGCCGCGGTCTGCGTGCTGATCTGCGTGGTCGTGCTGAAGACCCAGATCAAGGATCGCGTCACCCCCGGCACCACCACGCTGGTCAAGCGCCAGGCGGCAGGGGTGCCCGAAGGGGCCTGAGGCGATCGCGCGGCCGTTTTGCCCTTTGCCGGCCGCACCGGCCTGCACGATCCCGGGCCCCCCGCCGGCCGCCGCCAGCCGGACTTCCCCCGGAATCCCGATGCTCCATGAACTCACCGTCCCCGCCGACGCCAAGGGCACCCGCCTGGACGTCTGGCTGGAGTCCGCCCTGGACGGCTGCACGCGCAGCCTGATCGCGCGCCTGATCCGCGAGGGCCGCTGCAGCGTCGTGCCGGGCAAGGTCAAGGCCGGCCTGTTCCTGGCCGGGGGCGAGCAGGTCACCCTCGAGGTGCCCGAGATAGAACCCATGGAAGCGGTGGCGGAAGACATCCCGCTGACCGTCCTGCATGAGGATGAGCACATCATCGTCATCGACAAGGCGCCGGGCATGGTCGTGCACCCGGCCATCGGCCACCACCGCGGCACCCTGGTCAACGCGCTGCTCGGACGCTATGGCCACCACCTGCCGCGCGTCGAGGCCGCCGGCGACGAGGAGGACGACGACGCCCCCACCGCTTGGCGCCCGGGCCTGGTCCACCGACTCGACCGCGACACCAGCGGCCTGATCGTGGTGGCGCGAACCACCGCCGCGCTGACCTTCCTGCAGGACGCCTTCAAGGCACGGAACGTCCACAAGCGCTACTTCGCGCTGGTCGCGGGGCAGCCGCGCGCGGACTTCCTTGAGCACGACGGATGGCTCGGCCGCCATCCCAAGGACTTCCGCAAGCGCGCGGTCTTCCCCGCCGACGCCACCGGCGCCAAGGAGGCCTACACCAGCGTGGTGGTGCACGCCCGCAAGGACGGCTTCAGCATCGTCGAAGCCCGCCCGCGCACCGGCCGCACCCACCAGATCCGCGTCCACCTCGCGGCCCTCGGTCACGCCGTGCTCGCCGACGGCACCTACGGCCGCTACCGCCAGTGGCCGCTGAACGCGAAGCCCGATGAACCGGCGCTGCGTCGCCAGGCCCTGCACGCCTGGACGCTCGACATCCCGCATCCGGCCGGCGGCCGCCGCCAGTTCATGGCACCGATTCCGGACGACCTGGCGCGCCTCGCCGGCACCGGCTACAAGCCCAAGCCGACGACCTGAATCCACCGGTCGTGAGGAGCTGGACAGCCAGATAGAACAGGAGCCGCGGAGACGCGGAGGCCGGAAGAGGGGAGCGGCAGGTGGATGGACATCGCACTGGCACAGCAGTGATTGCACACGTGTCGTGTCGCGGCGGCAGAGGGCTCCGCACCCAGCCCACCTATTCCGTTGATCGCGGCCTGCACGTGATGGGCAGTAGTGCGGTAGCAGGTTGAAGCGGACCCAGCCGTCCTCATCCGTTCTCCGCGGCTCCTCGCATCTTGTTCTATCCGGCTGTCAGGGGATCGCCGGACCCGGATCGGCCGTCGGTGGCGGCGCGGCGCGCAGCGAACGCGGGTGGGGTAGGGCGGGTGGGCCTGTAAGTGACGGCGTGGCGAGATCCCGGAGCAGGGTCGCGCGCAGCCCCTTGAGCGAGCGGTAGTACTCGAGGGTCGCAGCGAGGGCGTCGTCCTCGGGGTCGAGGTGCAGGGCGCGCGACTGCGCGGTGATGGCCTCGTCGATGAGGCCAGCGGTGGCGAGCAGGCGCGCCTGGGTGATGATGTAGGCGGGCTCATCCGGATCGAGGGCCAGGGCGCGCCGCACCAGCGGCACCACCAGGTCGAGGTTGCGGTGCGCGAGGTCCTCGTTGTCGAGACGGTCGCGGGCCAGCTCGTCGGCATCTTCGGCGGTCAGCCTGTCCAGCGGCAGGGCTGCGAGCGCGCTGCGGATCTCATCCGCGTGGTCGAGTTCGACGGCGAGCGAGAAGCGCGTGCGCAGGGCTAAGACGTTGGCCGGATCCGTGGCCAGGATCTTGGTGGTGGCGTCCCAGGCGTCGCTGTTGGCCTGCTGCGGATCGGGATGATCGCCCTCGGTGAGTTCGCGCAGCTCCTGCTCCATGGGCGCGAGCTTGAGCAGCAGGTCGGTGTCGACGGTGCCCCACAGCAGGCGCGCCAGCACGCTTTCCATGTCGTCGGGTTTGCCGTGCCAGGCGAGCCGCCCTCCGCCATCGACCAGGAATACATCGGGCAGCTCGCCATCCGGCTGCCACGCGGCGACGGTCGCGGCGTCGGCCAGGCCGACGTGGTAGTCGATCTCGCCGCCAAGGTCGTCGATGAACGGCCGCACCACCTCGGCCTTCTCGCCGCTGAGCCCGACGACGTGCAGCACGTCGCGGTAGCGGTGGCCGAGCTCCGTCAGGCGCGTGGTCGAGGCGGTGGGCGCCTCGGTGCTCCAGAACTCGATCAGCGTCAACGCCCCGGTCAGCACGACCGGCTGGTCCTTGATCCAGGTCACTCCCGTGAACGCCGGAACCTTGGCGCCGACTTCGAGCGCCCCGAGCACCGGCACGCACCCTACCAGCACGGCGCAGGCGCACACGGCGGCGATCAGGGCGGAATTGCGGCGCATCGGTGCTCCAGGGCGGCGGTCCGGGGATGACATGGGACGCCGGCGGGGGGCAAGGGCTTTCTGGGGGAAGTCATGAAGTCCGGAGGTCCGGAAGTCCGGAAGTCCAGAAGTCCGGAAGTCCAGAAGTCGACAGCCCCTGTTCACCTGGTCCAGCCCTGTCCACTGACCGCTGACAGGCCGCTGGCGGCCATGCTTCAGCCGCGTCCCGTCACCCGCCAGCAGTCCTTCCCCGACTCCCGGACTTCCGGACTTCCGGACTTCCGGATAGAGGCAATCCTCCTCAATACGCGAATGCCTCGATGCGCACCTTCGGCAGCAGCGACTCTTGCTTGCTCAGCCAGGTGTCGACACAGCGCGCGACCTCGCGGCCCTCGGCGATGGCCCACACGATCAGCGACTGGCCGCGGCGCGCGTCGCCAGCAGCGAACACGCCATCAACCGAGGTCATGCGCGTGGTGCCGTCGGTCTTGACGTTGCCGCGTTCGTCCAGGGCGACGCCGGTCTGCTCAAGCAGGCCGCCCTTGCGCGGCCCGAGGAAGCCCATGGCGAGCAGGACCAGGTCCGCCTCCCAGGTCTTCTCGCTGCCGGCGACTTCGACCGGCTTGCCCGACGACCAGTCGAGGGTCACGGTCTGCAGACCCGTGACTTTGCCGTCCTTGCCGAAGAACTGCTTGGTCGCCAGCGAGTAGTGCACACCGCCGCCAGTCGTGGTGAGCTCCTCGACCGACGACGAGATGCGCTTGACGCGTGCCCACTGCGGCCACGGGTTGCCGCCGGTGCGCGCGCCGGGGGGCTCGGGCATGAGCTCGAAGTTGACCACCCCGGTGGCCTCCTGGCGCAGCGAGGTGCCGATGCAGTCCGAGCCGGTGTCGCCGCCACCGATGACGATGACCTTGCGGCCCTTGGCGTGGATCTTCTGCTTCTTCGGGTGCAGCGCGGCGACGTCGGCGTCGCCCCAGTTGGAGCGGTTCGACTGTGGGAGGAACTCCATCGCGAAGTGGACGCCGTCGAGTTCGCGGCCGGGCATCGGCAGATCTCGACCGGCCTCGGCGCCGGTCGAGATGACCACCGCGTCGTAGCCGCCTTTCAACTGCTCCCAGGTGATGTCGACGCCGACCTCGACCTGGTAGCGGAACTCGATGCCTTCGGCGACCAGCAGGTCGACGCGGCGCTGGACCTTCTCCTTGCGCAGCTTGTAGTGCGGGATGCCGTACATCAGCAGACCGCCGGCGCGGTCGTGCTTCTCGAACACCGTGACGGTGTGGCCGGCGCGGTTGAGCTGCTGCGCGCAGGCCAGGCCGGCGGGGCCGCCGCCGATGACCGCGACCTTCTTGCCGCTGCGCACGGGCGGCGGCTCGGGCTTGATCCAGCCCATGGCGAAGCCCTTGTCGACGATCGAGACCTCGTGCAGCTTGATCGTCACGGGCTGCTCGTTGATGCCGAGCACGCACGAGTTCTCGCACGGCGCCGGGCACACCCGGCCGGTGAATTCCGGGAAGTTGTTGGTGGCGTGCAGGACTTGCAGGGCCTCCTGCCAGCGTCCGCGGAAGATCAGGTCGTTCCACTCGGGGATGAGGTTGCCGAGCGGGCAGCCGGTCATGCAGAACGGCACGCCGCAGTCCATGCAGCGGCTGGCCTGGGTCTTGACCTGCTCCTCGGTGAACTCCTCGATGTGCTCCTCGTGATTAAGCAGGCGCTCGGTCACTCCCAGATATTTGGGGGACATGCGGCCGTGCTTCATGAAGCCCTTGGGATCGCCCATTTCTTTATCCTTCTGCTGAGAACGGCTGGAGTCGGGAAGTCCGGGAGTCTGGAAGTCCGGAAGTCGGGGTGTGCGCGCCGAGGTCGGACCGCGATGCTTCGTGGCAACCGGGGCTGTCGACTCCCGGACTGGTGAGGTCAGACACGCGCCGCCCCCTTGCCACCGGTCTTGGCCTTGGCCGCGCGCTCAAGCAGCACGCGCCGGTACTCGTGCGGGAAGACCTTGACGAACTTCTTCCGCTCCTCCTCCCAGGCGCCGAGCACGCGCTTCGCGATCGGCGAGCCGGTGAGGTCGGCGTGCTTCTGCACCAGCTCGCGCACCAGGCTGCTGTCCTCGGCCTCGTGCAGCTGCTCGAGGTCGACCATGCCCTGGTTGCAGCGCCGGTTGAAGCGCCGCGACTCGTCGTAGATGAAGGCCAGGCCGCCGGACATGCCGGCCGCGAAGTTGCGCCCGGTCTTGCCCAGCACCACCACCGTGCCGCCGGTCATGTACTCGCAGCCGTGGTCGCCCACGCCCTCGACCACCGCCTTGCAGCCGGAGTTGCGCACGCCGAAACGCTCGCCACCCATGCCGGCGAAGAACACCTCGCCGCCGGTCGCGCCGTAGATCACGGTGTTGCCGACGATCGAGTTCTCATTCCAGGCGAAGGCCGCGCCCGGCGCCGGATGGATGACGATGCGCCCACCCGACATGCCCTTGCCGACATAATCATTGCCGTCGCCGACCAGCTTGAGGTGGATGCCCTCGGCCAGGAAGGCGCCGAAGCTCTGACCCGACACGCCGGTGAAGGTGATGTCGATGGTGCCTGGGGGCAGGCCCTCGCGACCGTGGCGCTTGGCGATCTCGCCCGAGAGCATGGTGCAGGCGGTACGGTTCGAGTTGCGCAGCGGCAGCGCGATCACCACCTTCTCCTTGCGCTCAAGTGCAGGTTTGGCCAGCTCGATGAGCTTGCGGTCGAGCACCGCGCTGATGCCGTGGTCCTGGCTGGCCACGCAGCGCGTCGCGACGTCCGCGCCGACCGTGGGCTTCATCAGGATCTTGGCGTAGTCCAGGCCCTGCGACTTCCAGTGCTTGATCGCCTCGTTCATCTCAAGCATCTCGGTGCGCCCGACCAGCTCGTCGAGCGAGCGGCAGCCGAGCTTGGCGAGCAGTTCGCGCACCTCCTCGGCGATGAAGGTGAAGAAGGTGACGACGTGCTCGGCCTTGCCGTTGAACTTCTTGCGCAGCGCCTCGTTCTGGGTCGCGACGCCCACCGGGCAGGTGTCGAGGTGGCACTTGCGCATCATGATGCAGCCGACCGTGACCAGTGCGACGGTGGCGAAGCCGAACTCCTCGGCGCCGAGGATCGCGGCGATGACCACGTCGCGGCCGGTGCGTAGCAGGCCGTCGGTCTGCACCTTGATGCGTCCACGCAGATCGTTGAGCACCAGCGTCTGGTGGGTCTCGGCCAGGCCGAGTTCCCACGGGATGCCGGCGTGCTTGATCGACGAGATCGGGCTGGCGCCGGTGCCGCCCTCACAGCCCGAGATGGTCACCAGGTCGGCGTGCGCCTTGGCCACGCCCGCCGCGACCGTGCCGACCCCGACCTCGCTGACCAGCTTGACCGAGACGTTGGCGGCCGGATTGACGTTCTTGAGGTCGTAGATGAGCTGCGCGAGATCCTCGATCGAATAGATGTCGTGGTGCGGCGGCGGGCTGATCAGCGTCACGTTGGGCACGCTGTGGCGCAGCCGCGCGATGTATTCCGAGACCTTGTGGCCGGGCAGCTGGCCGCCCTCGCCGGGCTTGGCGCCCTGGGCCATCTTGATCTGGATCTCGTCGGCGTTGACCAGGTAGTGGGGGGTGACGCCGAAGCGCCCCGAGGCCACCTGCTTGATTGCCGAGCGGCGCAGGTCGCCGTTGGCGTCGCGCACGAAGCGCCGCGCGTCCTCGCCGCCCTCGCCGGTGTTGGAGCGCCCGCCGATGCGGTTCATGGCGATCGCCATGGTCTCGTGCGCCTCGGTCGAGATCGAGCCGAGCGACATCGCGCCGGTGCAGAAGCGCTTGAAGATCGCCTCGACCGGCTCGACCTGATCGAGCGGGATCGGCGTGGTGTCCTTGAACTTGAACAGGCCGCGCAGGGTCGCGAGCTGCTTGGCCTGGTCGTCGATCAGCCTGGTGTAGCGGCGGAAGGTCGAGCGGTCGCCGGCGCGCACCGAGTGCTGCAGCAGGGCGATGACCTCGGGGTTCATGATGTGGTGGTCGCCCTCGCGTCGCCAATGGTAGTAGCCGCCGCGCTCGAGGTCGCGGTTGGCGTCGATCAGCGGCGCGAAGGCGACGCGGTGCCGGGTCAGGGTCTCGCGCGCGATCTCGAGCACGCCGGCGCCCTCGATGCGCGTGGCAGTGCCGGTGAAGTACTTCTTCACGAACGGCGTGGACAGGCCGATGGCCTCGAAGATCTGCGCCGAGCAGTAGCTCTGCAG
Source organism: Planctomycetota bacterium (assembly GCA_038213805.1). Classification (GTDB taxonomy): domain Bacteria; phylum Planctomycetota; class UBA11346; order UBA11346; family UBA11346; genus BOG-1363. The sequence continues at coordinate 15,835 of JBBQSO010000059.1, forward strand.
GGTCGAGATGCCCATCTTCGAGAACACCTTGTACAGGCCCTTGCCGATGGCCTTGATGTAACGCTTGGTGTAGTGGTAGACGGCGTCGTGCTCCTCGTCGGCGGCGCGGTTGCCGTCGAACTCGGGCAGGATGCCGGCGTCGACCAGGTCAAGGATCGAGTCGAAGGCCAGGTAGGGGTTGATGGCGGTGGCGCCGTAGCCGACCAGCAGTGCGAAGTGGTGGGTCTCGCGCGGCTCGCCGAACTCGACGATCAGCGAGCACTGGGTGCGCTTGCCGACGCGAATCAGGTGGTGGTGGATGGCCGAGACCGCAAGCAGCGCCGGGATCGGCGCCTGCTCGGCGGTGACGCCGCGATCGCTGAGCACCAGCACGGTGAAGCCGTGGTCGACGGCGCGCTCGGCCTCGATGAACAGCGCGTCGAGGCGCTGCTCGAGACCCGCGGGGCCGTCCTTGACCGGGAAGAGCATGTTCAAGGTGGTGCCGCGGAAACCGGGCACGTCGGCCTGGCGCAGCTGCTCGAGTTCCTCGTTGGCGAGGATCGGCTGCTCGATCTCCAGCATCCGGCAGTGCTCCGGACCGGGCTCGAGGATGTTGCGCGCGCTACCCACGTACTGGACCAGCGACATCACGATCTCTTCGCGGATCGGGTCGATGGGCGGGTTGGTGACCTGGGCGAAGAGCTGCTTGAAGTAGTTGTAGAGCGGCTTGGGCTGGGTGGTCAGCACCGCGGCCGGGGTGTCGTCACCCATCGAGCCGACCGGCTCCTGCCCGTCGATGGCCATCGGCGCCATCACCACCTTGAGGTCCTCGACGGTGTAGCCGAAGGCCTGCTGCTGCTGGCGCAGCTGGGCGTGCTTGGGCACCGGCGGCTGGGCCGGCGCGGGCAGCTGGTCGAGGGTGATCTTGTAGCGCTCTATCCAGTCGGCGTAGTTGTGCGCCGCGGACAGTTCCTCCTTGATCGCCTCGTCCTCGAGGAAGACGCCGCGCGCGGTATCGACCACCAGCATCTTGCCGGGCGCCAGGCGGCCCTTGCGCGCCACCTGGTCGGCGGGGAAGTCGAGCACGCCCATCTCCGAGGCGTAGCAGATGTCGCCGGAGTTGGTGATGGTGTAGCGCGCCGGGCGCAGGCCGTTGCGGTCGAGCGCCGCGACGATCGACACGCCGTCGCAGGTCACCAGGTTGGCCGGGCCGTCCCACGGCTCCATCATGGTCGCGTGGTATTCGTAGAAGCCCTTGCGCGCGCGCGGCAGGCTGGTGCGCGAGGCCCACGCCTCCGGCACCATCATCGCCAGGGCGTGCGGCAGCGAGCGGCCGGTGCGCACCAGCATCTCGAGCGCGTTGTCGAAACAGGCGGTGTCCGAGCCGCCCTCGATGATCACCGGGCGCAGGTGCTTGACGCCGTCGCCGAGGTCCTTGTGGGCGAGCAGCGCCTCGCGCGCGCGCATGCGGTTGACGTTGCCGCGCAGGGTGTTGATCTCGCCGTTGTGGGCGACGAAGCGGAACGGGTGCGCCAGGTCCCAGGTCGGGAAGGTGTTGGTCGAGTAGCGCTGGTGGACCAGGGCCAGGGCCGAGGCCGCGCGCGGATCGCTCAGGTCGGGGAAGTACACGCCGAGCTGCTCGGCCAGGAACATGCCCTTGTAGACGATCGACTTCGACGACAGCGAGCAGATGTAGAAGAAGTGCTCGGGCGAGAGGTTGCCGATGCGGATGGTGTTCTCGGCCTGCTTGCGCGCCAGGTAGAGGGCGAGTTCGAAGCGTGTCGACGAGGTCGCCCCGCGGCCGACGAAGAGCTGCTTGACCTGCGGCTCGCTGGCGCGGGCGTTGCGCCCCAGAGTGCGGTTGTCGGTGGGCACGTCGCGCCAGCCGAGCAGCTGCAGGTGCTGGGCGGCGACCGCCTCCTCGACGGCCCGCATGCAGTTGCTGCGGCGCTGCTCGTCCGGCGGCAGGAAGATCACGCCCGCGCCGTAGTCGCCGCTGGCCGGCAGGCTGAACGGCACCACTGCACGGAACAGCGCGTCTGGGATTTGGATGAGGATGCCGGCGCCGTCGCCGTCGTTGGGGTCTGCACCCACCGCGCCGCGGTGGGTAAGGTTGCAGAGGATCTTCAGACCACGGGTGATGATGTCGTGGCTCTTGGCGCCCTTGATGTTGGCCAGGAAGCCGACGCCGCAGGCATCGTGCTCGAAGTACGGATCGTAGAGGCCCTGGGCAGGGGGGAGGCCATGGTGCGTCATGGGCGGACCTTAGTGGTGCAGGAAGCGTTGACGAGAGCGGGCGACTGATGAACGGTTATGCAGAGGCCCCGGCGGCGATGAGCAGGCCGGTGGCGGCCCTGCGGAAATCCTGGTAGGGGATGAGCTGCTCGTAGGGCGCAGGGCCGACCATCGGGCGGCTGAAGTCGAGGCGCAGCTGCGGGCTGCCCTGGGCGCCCCGCTGCGAGTGCTGCTTCAGCCGGTCGTGCTCCCACAGGCTGGCGAGCGGATTGAGGCCGGTGGCCAGCACCACTCCGGCGCGCCCCTCGTGCACCGGCACGTTCATCACCGGCTGGCCTGGCCGGCCGATGACCAGGATGCCGGGGAAACCGGCCGCGGCGCACTCCGCCTCGACCGCGCGCAGCGCCGGCAGGGCGCTCATCGGCACCTCGCGGAATGACGCGGTGATCGCGCCGGTGCCGGTGTGTGCGGCCTGGCTGACGCTGGTGAAGTTGGCGCGGATGAAGACCTCGTTCGGGCTGAGCGTGGTCGCGTCGTAGCGCATCATTTCAAGGAAATGCTGCGGTTTGCCATTCTCGACGTGCAGCAGCCCGCCGAAGATCGGATGGGTGGGCGCGCCGCGGCGCATCAGCATGCCCGCCAGGGTCAGCGAGCACATCGTGCCCAGGCCCAGGCAGCCCGCCGGCACGGCCCGTCCGAGGATGTCTTCGCCCGGCCCCGCCACCAGCACGCGCGAGCCGACCGCCAGGCCGGCGCCGAACACCGCTTCGAGCTCGTCGCACAGCGGCAGGATGAACTCGCGCGGGATGACGTAGGCGTTGATCGAGACCAGGCCGGTGCCCGCGGCGAGATCGAAGCTCAGCTGGCAGGTGGTCTCCTCCATGCGGTAGAGGATGCTGCCCAGGCGGCGCGCGATGGTCAGCTCGCGGGTGATCTCGACGCCGGCCGCGGTGAGGTGGTAGCCCTTGCGGCCGTGGCGCGCGATCAGGCCGACCTCGGCGAGCTCGGCGAGGTGCAGGCGCAGGGTGCGCTCCGACATCTCCAGGCCCTGGGATGAGAGGCTGTCCATCAGGTCGCGGCTGGTGACCAGCTCCTTCCAGGGCTGGTCGCGCAGCACCGCCAGGATCGGCTGGAAGCGCTCCCCGTGGCTGCGCACGAGATCGCGCAGCTCCGCGGTCGAGGCGGCTGGCGTCGTTCCACTGGGCAGATCGTCCTCGTCAACCTCGGTGGAGAGGTCCGGAACGAGCGGCAGGATTTCCTTTGAATCAGGCATTGGGGACCGTGATTAGTGGCAACAGACTGCCGAAGCAAGCGGGGCAGAGTGTGGAGTGTCCATTTCAAATGCAATTGCCAAAAACAGGGGCGAAGGGGAACCTTAGCGCAATCAACATAAGATTAAATTTAATAAATAGTTACGAGGAAATTTCAGGAATATTTTAAATTCTGGGTTTGTACTTCCATGAACGTCCAGCGGGCCATGCAATGAGTTTCCCGGATGAATCAGGACCAAAAAAAGCAGTCCAATATCGGAAATGTTGCCTCTAATAGCCGTATTCATCCGGTCAGGCATTTCCGCTTCGCCCAAACGATCCTAACATTCTCGCGCCACTCAGGCCCGTTCCACCGCCACTGCCGCCAGATGCCCACCGAAGCCCAGGCTGAGCTTCCACAGGCGCTCTACCGGGGCTTCCAGTGCCAGCGCCAGTTCCACCACCCCGCTCGCCCCCAGGCAATGCCCGATCACCGGCTTGCAGGCCAGGCGCGGCACCCCGGACCAGGGACCGCTGGCGAGCCCGGCGAGTTCGTAGGCGTCGCCGGCGGCAGTGCCGGTGCCATGGGTGACGATCAGCTGCGGTTCCGGCAGGATGGCCCACAGCGCGGCGAGCGCGCGCTGCAGGGTGGCTGGATCGGTGAAGAGCGTCTCGTGACCGGCATCGCCGCAGCGCACCCCGCCGCGCAGCCACCAGCCGCCCGGGGCGTGGGCGGTGGCGCGCAGCGCGAGCATCCCCGCGCCTTCGGCCGGGGCGAACCCGGTCGGCGTGGCGAACGCCTGCGGCGGGCGCTGGCCGCACAGCACCCCCAGCGCGGCGAAGCCGGCGAGCAGGAAGGGCGTCAGCGAAGCGTCGGCCGCGCCGGCCAGGGCGCGATCGCTGGCGCCGGCCGCGAGCAGGTCGGCGGCGGCGAGCAGCCCGTACAGTCCGGTGGAGCAGGCGCCTGCCACGGGCGCCCCGACGTAATGGGGCACGCCGAGCCGCTCGGCGAGCAGCGGGCCGAGCTGACCCGGCAGGGCGGCGATGAGCGCCTTCGGGTCGCCAGCCAGCAGCTGCGCCCAGGCATGCGCATCGCCCTTGCTGGTGCTGATGCTGAATATCGGCGGAATGGCCTCGCTGGCCGGTTTTTCGCGGTTGTCGCGGCTCAGCACATGCCACGGTTGTCGTGCCGCGCGCTCTGCTGTATGAAGCAGCAGGTGACGTGGCGGCGGATCGGCGATGATGCCGCACCAGCCATGCTCCACGCTTCGCGTCAAAGCCGTCTTCCCGCGCGCGCATGCCAGCCATGCCGCGCGAGCATCGCCCGCGCAAACCAGGCAGTCCCAGGCGACAATCGCCACCTGGTCATAGCGTCGATGGGGTGCGGGGTGCACGGCCGCCACTCTCGTCCCGACCGGGGACTGGCAAGGGTCGCCTGCCACCGCGGCGCGCCTGCTCTTTCCCCGCCTTGCCGCCGTGCGGCCCGGCATCGTCCCATCCGCCTGCTCCATCTGGCGCCCGCGTCCCGACACGCGTCCGCCGCCGTACCGAGGACTCCATGAACCAGCAGACCAGCAAGCCCGCGACCCAGGGCACGAAGTACATGGAGATCACCAAGGAATCCCTGGAGACGGGCCTGCGCGGGGTGCCGGTCGGCTATTGCACCACCAGCTCGGTCGATGCGCAGCAGGGCCTGTTCTACGTCGGCCAGGCGGTCGAGGAGCTTGCCGAGCGCGACCCGGCCGAAGTCATCTACCTGCTCTTCAACAAGACCTGGCCCACCGCGGCGCAGTCCGCCGAATTCGCCAAGCAGCTGGTCGCGGCGCAGCAGGTGCCGGTCGCCGTGCTCGACTCGTTCGCCACGTTGCCGCGCACCGGGCATCCGATGAAATGGCTGGTGCACGCCCTCAACACCCTCGGCATGGTCGATGCCAGCGGCGATTACCGCAGGGATGCGCTCAGCCTGACCGCGAAGATCCCGGTGCTGGTCGCCGCCATCTTCCGCGTCCGCGAGGGCTGGGGCGCGCCGATCGCGCCGCGTGCCGATCTCGGCTACATGGAGAACTTCGTGTACATGCTCGGCGTGCCCGGGCTGGACGCGGACAAGACCGCCAAGCTGACCAAGCTGATGCGCGTCTTCGACGTGCTGCACTTCGACCACGGCGGCGGCAACCTCTCGACCTTCGTCGGCAAGGCGGTCGCCTCCGGGCAGGCCGACCTGTACGAAAGCCTGGGCGCGGCGATGGCCGCGCTCGCCGGCCCGCTCCACGGCAAGGCCAACCAGGAGTGCCTGGAATTCGTGCAGGAATGCGTGGTCAAGGTCGGCGCCAAGCTCAACGCCGATGGCGTGCGCGACATGATCCGGCAGAAACTCGCCAACAAGGAGGTGATCTTCGGCTTCGGTCACGCCGTGCTGCGCGTCGAGGATCCCCGCGCCCGCGCCCTGCGCGCGCTCGGTGAGAAGATCTGCCCGGACGACACCAATTTCAAGATGGTCAAGCTGCTTACCGAAGTGGTGCCGCCGATCCTCGGCACGAATCCCAAGATCAGCAACCCGCATCCCAATGTCGACAGCGCCTCTGGCTCTCTGCTGATGGCCTGCGGTCTGACCAACCCCGACTACTACACCGTGCTGTTCGGCTTGAGCCGGGTGGTCGGCATCGCCGCGCAGATCATCTACGAGCGCTGCGAGGCGCGCCTCGGCAAGGGCACCCCGATCATCCGCCCGGCGTACTTCTACAGCCCGACGGGCACGGCGAAGGGCGAGGCGGAGATCCTGTCGTCGGGTTGAGGACGATCCTCGACGACGGATTGAACAGGAGACGCAGAGCCGCGGAGATCGGATGAGGACGGCTGATGGCTGGCCGGCCGTTGGTCCAAGAGGACGATCATGGAATTCACGTTGAGGACCTGAGGCTGAGCTCTCGGACGGGTGTAGCCTGGTTCGCGGTCGGGAAACGGTCAACCTGACCCTGCTTCCTCCCCAAGCCTCCGCGTCGCCTGTTCGATCCGGCTGTCCCGACCGCTATCGACCGCTATGGCGTCAGACCGGTTTCTTGGCCCCGTCGACGACGTAGGCGCCGAAGCCGTCGGCGATCTCGCGCACGCGGTATTCGTGCTCATCGACGGCCTGGACGTAGACCCACAGGTAGTAGCCGTCCTTGGAACGCTGCAGCTCGGCCTTCATCATGCACTCGTCATCGCTGTAGCGGAAGGTGTAGGTCCCCGCCTGGTCGAAGCCGAAATCGGTGAACACGCCGTTGAAGAATTCCATCTTCTCGGCGAAGTCGACGAGCTCCGAGGGATCGAGGGAGATTCCGAATTTCCTGACAGTGAGTGTGCCCATGATGCCCGGAGGGTACGGGGTCCGCGTTCGGCCGGCAATGATTGAATGGTGCTGTCCAAGTCAATCGTTGACACCACGGCCGGCCCACGGCTCGCGGTCCGGCAGTCCGGAGGTCCGGGAGTCCGGAAGTCCAGTAAGCCGGGGCTTTGCACTTGTCACGAGCGCTGCGCGACGCTTCCGGAGCGTTGTCCCGTAGTGTAGGGATCCAGCCGGCATCTTCTCAGCCATCAGCCATCAGCCATCAGCCATCAGCCATCAGCTGCCAGCTGCTCAATCATGCCGGCACGCGGCCCCGCCACGCCCACAGACCGAGGGCGGGGTTCGAGATGTAGTAGATGCGTTCTGACCGTCCGTCGGGGCCGGTGACCTGGTTCCAGCCGTCCACCAGCTTGGCCGGGTCGTAGCGGCTGGTCATCGCGGCGAGATCGGCGTAGCGGTAACCGACGCCCTCGATCTCGGCACGGGTCAGGTTCCCGGGGCAGTAGGTGATGCTGAAGCGCCCCTCGCTGCTGCCGTGGACGAGGTGCGCGGCGGCGGAGAGGTTGTTGGCGAGGTCGGCGTTGTCGCGCACCGCCGCCATCACTTCGGGCGTGGTGCGGTAGCCGTACTTGCGGATCAGCGCGTCGATGCCGGGATCCTCGCCGAAGCCCTTCAGGCCTGGCGCCAACACGATCAGCTCGCCGCCGTCGGCGATGGCCATGCGCGTGCGGTAGACCGACTTGTTGCCCAGCCAGGTGGTATGGAACTCCTCGGGGTCGAGATGGACCACGACCTTGTGCAGCTCCTCGTCGAGGATCCTGAAGTTGACCTCGACCGAGAGCTTCGCCGCGAGGCGGAAGCATTCCGGTCCTTCGCCGATGAACAATCCGCGCGTGACCAGGCCGTTGGCGTCGGCGGCCTCGCCCGGGCGCGCCGCGCCGACCACGGTCAGCACGAAGACGATGTGCAGGTGCCCGCAGAAACGCGCCAGCGCTTCGTCGAGCAGGCGCCGCACCGGCGTATCGGCGCGACCCATCATGCGCTCCATGCCGTAGGCCGCGCCGATGAAGTGGCTCTCGTCGATGCCGGCCTTGCCGCCGCAGCCGACAAACAGGTTCTTGGCGTGGTTGGCCATGCCGGTGACCTCGTGCGGCACGACCTGGCCGATCGACAGGATGAGGTCGTGGCCGCCCTGCCAGATCAGCTTGTTGAGCTGCGCAGGCCAGGGCTTGGCGTAGATGCCGCCGGTGGCCTCGCTGACGAATTCAGCCGGCAGCTCGCCGACGGTGGCGACGTCGTTGCGCCAGTCGTGGTCGCGGAACAGCGCACGCGGCACGCCGGCGTACATCTTCGCGATCTGCCAGTCGGGCATCGGCACGTGCGTGCCGAGCGCGGGCAGCACGTCGGTGAGCGCCTGGCCGTAGTGGTCGTAGGTGATGCGCGTGAGGACGCCGGCGCGGCTGTTGAAACGCGTGAAATCCGGCGGCACCGCCAGGACCCTGCGCTTGGTGCCGAGTTTCGCGAAGGCGCCGGTCAGCTCGGCGCGCAGCTGCTCGTCGCTGAGCGCGGTGGTGGGGGAGCCGATGGCGACGTAGGTGGGCATGTCTCAGCGTCCGGAAGTCCGGGAGTCCGGAAGTCCGGAAGTCCTGCGGGGCTTTGCGTGAACGGCGGGCGATGACGGGAACAGTGTTGCTTCCAGCGTGGCGAGGCGGGCGCGTTCAGCGGCGTAGGCACGGGCGCGGGCGCGGTCGGGGCGCACGGTGGCGCCGGTGACCGGTGCGAGGCCCTTGGCGAGGCCGAGCTTCTCGATGGCGAAGACCGCGGCGCCGCGCAGCGAGGCCTCGGGCTCGTCCTGGGCGATCAGCGGGCGGCCGATGATGTCGGCGAGGCGCTGCAGGCTGGCCGGCGACTTCTGGATGCCGCCGCCGACCAGGAAGCGCGGGCTGCGGCCGTGCGCCGGGATCAGCTCGACGATGGTGGCGAGGCGGTGGTAGCTGGCCTCGGTGATCGCCTGGAGGAGGTCGAGCGCGCTGGTCGCCTGGGTCAGTCCCACCACGGCGCCGCTGACGTCCTCGCGCCAGGTGGGCGCACGTTCCGCGGTCCAGAACGGCAGCACCGCCAAGCCGTGGGCCGGCCCGGGACGCGCGGCCAGGGCGCGTTCGATGGCCGCGGGGTCGTCGGGCAGGCGTAGCTCGCGCAGGCACCACGCGCGCAGGTTACCGGCGTTCGAGATCGCGCCACCGACCAGCTGGCGCTCGGTGTCGACGCGGTAGCGGAACAGGCCGAAGGGCGCGCGCGTGACGCTGGTGCGGCGCGCCCCAGGTGCGGGATCGCCGTGCATGACGCGCACCGCGGCGCTGGTCCCGAAGTTGATCGCCGCCCAGCCCGGCCGCGTGGCGCCCGCACCGAGATTCGAGGCTGCGCCGTCGCCGATCGCCGGAAACCAGTGCGCATCGCGCAGCGCGGCCAAGCGGCGCGCATGCTCGGGCAGCAGGTGCAGCGGTTCGTCGCCGATGACGTGCAGGCGGCGCGGCGACAGCCGTACGGACTTCAGCATCTCCGCGTCCCAGGTGCAGTCATCGGGCGCGTAGAGGCCGGTGCCGGTGGCCATGCCGTGGGCGCAGCGGCCTTCGCCGCACAGTTCGCGGTAAAGCCACTCCGCCGGCGACATCCAGCTGGCGACGCGCGCGAACAGCGCTTTGCGCGTGCGCGCCAGCCAGCGCAGCTTGGCTGGCCAGAAGGAGGTGCGCAGCATGCAGCCGGTGCGCGCGTGCACCATGCGCTCATCATGCCGCACGCGCAGCGCCGCGGCGTCGTCGCGGCAGCGGCTGTCCGCCCAGGTGAAGATCGGGGTCAGCGGCCGGCCGGCGGCATCGGTGCCGACCAGACTGTGCCAGAAGCACGAGGTTCCGACCGCCGCGATCGGCTGGTCGGCCAGCGCCGCGTCCTTGGTCTGCGCGGCCAGGGTCTTGGCCAGGCAGCCGCGCACTGCGGCGAGCAGCACGACCGGGTCGAGCTCGGCCATGCCGTCGGCGGCGGTGTGCAGCTGGTAGGCCTGCTGTGCGGTGGTCGCGAGGTGGCGCACGCCGCGCGCGTCAAACAGCGCGCTGCGGCAGGACGAGGTGCCGATGTCGAGGGCGAGGATGAGCATGGGTCAGGGTACGGAATTCCGGAAGTCCGGAAGTCCGGAAGTCGTCGGACCGCGCCCGCGATCCATCCGTCGTTCCCTTGTGGTGCTGCTCGCCATCGGCGTGGTCCTTGTCAGATGGTCTGCGCGAGGAAGCCGCCATCCACCCGGATGTCGCTGCCGGTGACGAAACCGCTGGCGGCGCTGCTGGCGAGGAACACGGCGGCGCCGATCAGTTCACCATCGGTCCCGAAGCGGCCCATCGGCGTGTGACCGAGAATCTGCTGCGCCCGCGCGGTCGGGCTGCCGTCTTCGTTGAACAGCAGGCGGCGGTTCTGTTCGGCCGGGAAGAAGCCGGGGGTCAGGGTGTTGACGCGCACGCCGTGGCGCGCCCACTCACGCGCCAGGAATTGGCTCAGGCTCAGCACCGCGGCCTTGGCGGAGGAGTAGGCGACCACACGCGACAGCGGGATGTGCGCACTGACCGAGGCGATGTTGATGATCGAGCCCTGGCCGCGTGCGACCATGCCCGGTCCGAACTCCTGGCAGGGCAGCAGTGCGCCGCCGACCAGGTTGAGGTCGAAGTTGGCCTTCCAGTCGGCCAGCGCCACGCCTTGGAAGGTACGCTCGCCGGCGACCGTGACCTTGGGATCGTTGCCGCCCGCGGCGTTGACCAGCACGGTGGGCGCCGCAAACGCGCGGATCACCTCGCTGTGGGCGGCGGCCAGGCTGGCCGCGTCCTGCGCGTCGCAGGTGACGAACTGCGCGCGCCCGCCTGCCGCGCGGATGCGCTGCACGCACGCCTCGCCCTTGTCGTGATTGCGGCCCAACACGGCCACTGCCGCGCCGGCCTTGGCCAGCCCCTCTGCCAATGCGCCGCCGAGCACGCCGGTGCCACCGACGACTACCGCGACGTCCTGGGAGAGATCGAAGAGAGTGCTGGCCACGGGGCTTCCTTTCGGCGCTGCGTGCTGGGGTCGCGCATACTACCAGTCGAGCGTTTCGCGCAATCGCCGGGGGCGGTGCCAATTCGCCAGCCGAGCCGACCATGGCCGCCCCTCGTCAACCCGGCGACTGGGTGAGGCGCGTGCGCGCGGCACACGTGGCATGGCAAACCTGTGCGAGCACGAGGGCAAAGGTCTGTTCCCGCTCTGGAACGGTTTCGCGCTGCGAACGGCGAGTTTCGAGACTGGAGGCTCGCGACTTCTCGCTCGTGCCACGCGCCTGCAGCGTCAACCGTCCCCGGCAAACCCGATGATGTTGCGGCAGCGCTCCTCGACGGCCAGGCCGGCGGCGGTGGCGTCGGCGCGCACCTGCGCACGCTGCTCGGCGCCGCCCGGCAGGGTGCAGCGCAGGATGCGGCCGGTGCCGCGTTCGTAGCCCAGCAGGGTGATGCGTGCCAGACGTTCGTAGCGCACTGCGGTGGGGTCGTCCAACTGGCCGTATTCCTCCTGCCAGGCGAGGATGACGGTGGCGATGCCCAGCTCGCGGGCCGTGGCCAGGAAGGCCGCGGGGTCGGCGGTTTCGATGTAACCCATGGTTACGAGAGTGTCTTGATCGCCGGGATTCCGACCAGTACAAACCGGCCGTGCCCGACCCCGCATCCCAGCCTGGCCCAGCTCCGGCAGCGCGTCCAGACGCCGCTGCGAAGCTGCTCGCACCGTGCCGGCGCCTGCTGGTGCTGGCCGGCGCCGGGCTCAGCGCGGATGCCGGGGTGCCGACCTTCCGTGGCGAGGGTGGCCTGTGGCAGACCCACAACGTCGAAGAGCTCGCCAGTCCCGCGGCCTTCGCGCGCAATCCCGAACTGGTGTGGGAATGGTACCGCGAGCGCCGCCTGACCGTGGCGATGTCCGAGCCGCACGCCGGGCAGCGTGCGGTGGCGCTGCTCAAGGAGCACTTCCCCGGCGGCGAGGTGCTGGTCGCGACCACTAATGAGGACGACCTGCTCGAGCGTGCCGGTGTGGTCCCGGTCATCCACCTGCACGGTTCGCTGTTCGATACCATCTGCGCCGACGGCTGCGGCTGGGCGCGCCGCGATAGCGAGGACAACTCCCTCAGCATGCGCCCCTGCCCGCACTGCGGCGCGCTGACCCGCCCGGGCTCGGTGTGGTTCGGCGAGGCCCTGCCTCCGGGCCTGCTCGACGCGATCCGCGCCTTCGACGCCGACGGCTGCCTGATGGTCGGCTCGTCGTGCATCGTCCAGCCGGTCTCGGCCATCCCCTCGGACATGGCGGTGGCGCGATTGCCGGTGGTCGAGGTCAATCTCGAGGAGACGCCGTTCACCGGCCTGGCCACCTGCAGCCTGCGCGGCGCCGCCAAGGATGTCATGCCGCCGCTCGTCGACCTGCTGACCTCGAGTACGGTCAGGGATCAGAAGCGGCGGATCACCTGAGTTTCACGCCTGACATCCTTGATTCGGAGTGGGCGGGCGGTGCGCCTTGGGCGGAGGGGTGGAGGGTGCGGTGTGCGGAGTGCGGAGTGCGGAGTGCCCGTGCTCATGTCGTTTGCGGCCGGAATCGTGGGGGTCAGCCGCTCACCGCGCGCAATCGTCCGATGCCAAATTCCAGGTCGCACGCAGCGCCGCGGAAGGCCGCACTCCGCACTCCGCACTCCGCATTCCACACTCCGCCCGGTGATCTGTCCGCGCACCGTTGTCCGCCATGACGGGCCTCGCCGAAGCCTTCCATGCCCACGCCGCCGACCTTTTGCCCGAGGCCGGCACCGTGCTGCTCCTCGCAGTCAGCGGTGGCGCGGACAGCATGGCGTTGTGGGACCTGTTGGTGCGCGCCGACCGCTGGCACCTCGCGCTCTTCCATCTCGATCATGGCCTGCGCGAGGATGCGCCGCGCGATGCGGAGGTGATCCGCGCCCAGGCGGCGGCGTACGTGGCGGCCGGCTTTCTGCCGACGCGCCTGATCGTGGAGCGCGCCGACGTGCCCGCGCTGGCCCGCGAATGGCGCTGCGCCTTCGAGGCGGCGGGGCGGCGTCAGCGCTACGCGCGGCTGCGCGCCCTGGCCGTGAAACACCGCGTGGCTGCGGTGCTCACCGCCCATCACCGTGACGACCAGGCCGAGACCGTGCTCGCCAACCTGTTGCGCGGCGCCGGCCCGCCCGGCAAGGCGGGCATCCCGCCGCGCCGCCAGCTCGCACCGCGTCTGCCGCTGGTCCGGCCGCTGCTGCCGTTCACCCGCGCCGAGCTGCGCGAGCACTGCGTGCGCCAGGGTGTGGCCTGGCATGAGGACACCAGCAACGACGACCTGCGCCACCAGCGCAATTGGCTCCGCCACCGCGTGCTGCCAGCGCTCGAGGCGGGAGTGCCCGGCTTCGGCGCGGAACTCGCCCGCCTCGCCGATGACAACCGCACCATCCTCGCCGAGAGCGAAGGCACGGTGACCGCGACCTGGCGGCGCGCCCTGGCCGACGACGACCTGCTCACCGATGGCGTGCTGCCGCTGCCCGAAAGCCAGCGGCTGCTGGTGTGGCGCCGCCTGCTGCAGCACCTTGACCTGCCCATCGAACGCCCGCACCTGCGCCGCTTGGACGAGCTCGCGCGCGGCGCCTCCGGGCGGCGTTTCGCCCTCGGCCGCTGGCTTTTCCTGCGCCGTCCGCACGCGCTCGCGTGGGAGCTGTCCCAGCCGCGCGTGCCGGCAAACATCGTGCAGCTGGACGGTCCGGGCGAGTACCATCGCGGCTGGGAGCGCATGCGCTGCAGCGTCGAGACGGCGCCCTTCACGCTGAGCACCGACCGCCACCACGCCATGCTCGCGGCCGAGGCCTGCGCCTGGCCACTGGCCTGGCGGCTGTCGGAATCCGGCGAACGCTGGCTGCCGCTCGGCGCGCCCGGGCGGCAGACAGTGGTCAAGTTCCTCTCCGCGCGCGGGGTGTCGAGCCGGCTGCGCCCCCTGACGCCGGTGGTCGCCGACCGCAACGGCATCGTCTGGGTCCCCGGGCACGCCATTGCTCAGCGCGCACGCATCACCGCCGCCACCGCGCAGGCCCTCCACCTGCGCTGGCATCCGGCTGGACAGGCCGCACAGGCGGCCACGATGCCGGCCACCCTCGAGGAAGCCGATGAAGACATCTGACACCACCGCCGTGATCCTGGCCGCCGGCAAGGGCACGCGCATGGATTCGGACCTGGCCAAGGTCCTGCATCCGCTTGGCGGCCGGCCGCTGATCGCGCACGTGCTCGGGACCTGCGCGCGGCTGGGCCTGCGCGAGACCGTGGCGGTGGTCGGCTACCAGCGCGAGGCGGTCGAAGCGGTGGTGCGCGCGGCGGGCGCGGCGGTGGCGGTGCAGGACCAGCAGCTTGGCACCGGACACGCGGTGCTGTGCGCCGAGGCCGCGGTCCACGGCGACACCGTGCTGGTGCTCTACGGCGACTGCCCGCTGATCCCGGAGGCGCTGCTGCGCCGCCTGCTCGCGCACCATGCGGAGCGTGGCGCGGCCTGCTCGGTGGTCGCCGCCAGGCTCGCCGACCCGGCGCGCTACGGGCGCATGATCACCGACGCCCAGGGCCGCCTTGCGCGCATCGTCGAATACAAGGACGCCAGCCCCGCTGAGCGCGCCGTCCAGCTGATCAACACCGGTATCTACGCCTTCCGCGCCACCGATCTGTTCCGCGCCCTGCGCGAGGTGCGCCCGACCAACGCCCAGGGCGAGTACTATCTGACCGACGTGGTCGCCCTGCTGGTCGCCGCACGCCAGCCCGTCGAACTGGTCGTCACCGACGACGTCGCCGGGGTGATGGGCATCAACACGCCGGAGGAGCTCGCCGGCGCGGAAGCCCTGCTTTCCGGGGTCGCTGGCGGCGAGCTGGTCCGGAAGTCCGGAAGTCCGGAAGTCCGGAAGTCATGAAGTCCGGCGGCGCCGGCGCGGCAGCCCGCCCGTCTGCCTGATTCCGGCAGTGCGATCCGCGCGCTACCGGCCTCCCCTTGCCCGCAGGGGGCGGTTCCCATACTCCGCGCCCTTCCCGCACAATCATCGCAGTTCATCCCCCAGTCCAAGGAAGTCGTCATGGCCATCAAGGTCCACTACGAGAAGACCGCCAAGCTCGCCCCCATCCTGAAGAGCACCGTGGCGGTGGTCGGCTACGGCAGCCAGGGCCACGCCCACGCGCAGAACCTGCGCGACAGCGGCGTCAACGTCATCGTCGGCAACCACAACCGCACCAGCCCGAACGCCAAGCTGGCGCTCAAGCACGGCTTCAAGGTCCTGCCCCCCGCCGAGGCGGTGCAGCAGGCCGACATCGTCATGTGCCTGGTGCCGGATGAGTTCCTGCCCGACGTCTATAACAGCGACATCGGCCCGAACCTGCGCCCCGGCATGATGCTGATGGTCGCGCACGGCTTCAACATCCACTTTAACTTCGTCAAGCCCCCCAAGTCCGTCGACGTGACCATGATCGCGCCCAAGGGCCCCGGCCACACGGTGCGCAGCGAATACGTCAAGGGCGGCGGCGTGCCCTGCCTGGTTGCGATCGCGCAGGATGCCACCGGCAAGGCGCTCAAGCGCGCCCTGGCCTACGGCAACGCCATCGGCGGCGCGCGCGCCGGCATCATCGAAACCACCTTCAAGGACGAGACCGAGACCGACCTGTTCGGCGAGCAGGCCGTGCTCTGCGGCGGCCTGAGCGCGCTGATCAAGACCGGCTTCGAGACCCTGACCGAGGCCGGCTACCCGCCCGAGATGGCCTACTTCGAGTGCCTGCACGAGGTCAAGCTGATCGTCGACCTGATGTACGAGGGCGGCATCAGCTACATGCGCTACTCGATCTCGAACACCGCCGAGTACGGTGACTACATCACCGGCCCCAAGATCATCACGCCCAAGACCAAGGCGACGATGAAGACCATCCTCAAGGACATCCAGACCGGCAAGTTCGCCAAGGCCTTCCGCGCCGAGTGCGCCGCGGGCAAGCCGAACATGAACAAGCTGCGCAAGTCCGAGTCCCAGCACCCGGTCGAAGAGGTCGGCCGCAAGCTGCGCAAGATGATGAAGTGGATCAATTCGAAAGAGACGCGGAAGTAGGCCGCGAGGGCCGTTTCCAGGCGTCTTCCTGAACGCATCGCGGCACGGCCGCGATGCGTTCAGCGTTTCCAGGGGAGATGCGGTACGATCCGCCCGGGATGAAACGTCATCTGATCGGAATGAGGGGATTGGCGTCGTGCTCCCAGTAGGGCGAGGTGTTGAAGACGTTCAGATCCCAGCTGACGTTCTTCACCTTCTTCATGTTGTCCTCGACGCTGTTGTTCCCAGTCCACCTGTAGTGCCAATAGCAGCGCATGATCGGGAACAGGGAGGTCGCGAACGGGTTGCCGTGCAGGTTCGGGCTGGTCCCCTTGAGGTTGCCGAAGAACCGCTGATGGGTCTTGCCCGCCGCCCACGTCGCTTCGGCGGTCCCCGAAGCCGGCAGTGAGCCGCCGCTTTCCGTGAGGTCCTTGTAGAAGAAACTGAGTTCCGAAGAGTTCAGCTGGGTGCCGCTCATCTCGTAATCGTAACTCGAACCGATCACCCTGCCGCCAACCGTGGCGCTCTCGTAGATGTAGGCCAGATTCCCCCACGTTGGGGCGCGACCCATGGCATGGTTGCTGCCCTGGGGGATGGTCCGGTCCTCTGGGCAGATGAAGATCTTGCCCAGATCCGGCAACAGGCCACCCGGCAGGGTCATGCCCAGAGACGACGACGGGAAGGCATCGTCGTTGTCGTGCCGGTAGATGGTCATCGCCGCGCCGATCTGCTGCAGGTTGTTCCCGCATTTCACATCGTTGGCCAGGCGGCGCACCATGCTGACGGTCGGGATGAGGATGCCCGCCAGCACGGCGATCACCGACACCACCACCAGCAGTTCGATCATGGTGAAGCCGCGGCGCAGGGGCATGGGAGCGGGTACCGGGGATGGCGGGGGGCGTTGCTGGAACAAGACGATGGGAGTGTACACCAGCTGACATCCTTTCCCACCGTGCAAGATGGCGCCGCGGTCGTGATCAGGGGTGCAGGTCTGGCGTAAGCCGGTGCGGGACACTCTGCTGGACACCGTGGACGGGTGCAGGTGCTTGCCGTCCCGCCGGTCCCCCGGAACCTGCGGCCATGTCCGCAGCTGCTGAGACCCTCGCCATCGGCCTCCAGGAATGGGCGGTGGCGTGCCGTGCCCTTGGCGAGGGGCGCTTGATCCTGGTCGTGCGTAAAGGCGGCATCCACGAGCGCCAGGGTGGGCTGTTCGCACTCGAACACGGGCGCTTCGCGCTGCTGCCGACCCACCTGCACCAGGATGCGGGCCGGCTCCTGCCCGCCTATACCGGCGACTACCTCGCCGACGTCGCCGTGGATCCGGCGCCCGGCCGGCATGCCGTGGGCCTGTGGGCTGAGGCAGAGCGCATCTGGAAGGTCACCGAGCCGGGGAGGCTCGCGGCGCTCGGCGACGAATTGATGTGGACAGAGGGCGAGCTGGCCAGCCGTTTCCGTTACCGCGACCAGCCGTGGCTCTTCGTCGTCGCGCTGCGCATCCATCGCCTGGCCGCAGCGGTCAGCATTCCCGACCATCCCAGCTATGCGGGCTGCCGCAGCTGGATACCGTTGCTCGACCACATCCCGCTCGCGGGATCCGTCCCGGTGCTGGATGACGCCGCGTTCGCGACGCGGCTGACCCGCATCGCAGCGGTTCTTGACTAGGTTGGGTATGACGGCTTCCTTGCTTCCTTCTCGCATTCTGCTCCCTGCTTTCCGTCTGCCCACTTCTCCCCTCGTGCTTCCCCCATGACCAAACCCATCACCGCCACTCTGCTCGTCAGCTGCCGCGACCGTACCGGCCTGGTCGCAGCGCTGTCCAACTTCGTCTTCGCCAACGGCGGCAACATCATCGATGCCGATCAGCATGCCGAGGCCGAGCACGCCGATGGCAGCGGGGGCAGCATGTTCTTCATGCGCCTGGTCTGGGATGTCGCCAGCTTCAAACTCGACCGCACTGGCATCTCCGCGGCGGTTGCCGACCTCGGCAGCAGGTTCGGGCTGGCCTACCAGCTGACCTACAGCGACGTGCGGCCGCGGGTGGTGGTGTTCGCGTCGAAGGCGCCGCACTGCCTGTACGATCTGTTGCTGCGCCAGCGCCTCGGCGAGCTCGACGGCGAGATCGTGGCGGTCATCGCCAACCATCCCGACCTGCAGGGCGCGGCAGAGCACTTCGGTCTGCCCTTCCACCTGGTGCCGGTGACGCCCACGACCAGGGACGCCGCCGAGGCCGAGCAGGAACGCCTGCTCGCCGCCCATCGCGCCGACCTCATCGTCCTCGCCCGCTACATGCAGGTGCTCTCCCCAGCCCTGGTCGCGCGCTGGGCCGGCCGGGTGATCAACATCCACCACTCCTTCCTTCCCGCCTTCGTCGGCGCCAAGCCCTACCACCAGGCCAAGGAGCGCGGCGTCAAGGTCATCGGCGCCACCGCGCATTACGTGACCGCAGAACTCGACCAGGGCCCGATCATCGAGCAGGACGTCACCCGCGTCACCCATCGCGACACCGTCGACGACCTGGTGCGCAAGGGTCGCGATCTGGAGCGCCAGGTGCTGAGCCGCGCGGTGCAGGCGCACCTCGGGCAGCGGGTGCTGGTGAGCGGGAATCGGACGATCGTATTCGGGTGAAGGGCGTGGCCGCTAGACCCAATGGCGTTCACTTATCACCCGCCCCTCTGGACGGACCTTCCGAAGGGCATCTTGGATTCCCTGGGGGCGTGTCTATTGGGCCGAGGTGAGTAGGCAAATTGTCGGAGAACGCGGATGCACTGTTCCGTCATTTCGGCGA
>JBBQSO010000060.1:0-34444 GCA_038213805.1 Planctomycetota bacterium
GACTTCATCAAGGCGGACAACGAGCTCCATCTGCACCTGCGCTATGTGATGGGTTCACCACTGCCGGCCTGCCGAGAATGCGGCAGTGCTGGCGTCCACATCCATGACATGCGTGACCACACCTGGCGTCACCTGGATTTCTGGCAGCACAAGACCTACCTGCATGCCAATGTCCC
The DNA here is from genome assembly GCA_038213805.1 of Planctomycetota bacterium. Classification (GTDB taxonomy): domain Bacteria; phylum Planctomycetota; class UBA11346; order UBA11346; family UBA11346; genus BOG-1363. Next base: position 177 of record JBBQSO010000060.1, read on the forward strand.
TCGGGTCCGCTGCGCCGAGGGGCACGTGCATGTGTTGGACGTGCCCTGGGCCCGCAAGGGCAGTGGCTATACCCTTCTTCTGGAGGGCATGGTGCTGGAACTGGCGAAGGGAATGCCGGTGGCTCAGGTGGCTGAGATCGTCCGACTGGCGGACAAGAAGTGCTGGCGGATCATCGACTGGTATGTGCGCCGCGCAGTGGAGCGGCAGGACCTGAAGAAGGTCCGCCGCATCGGTCTCGACGAGACCAGTCGCCGCCGGCGGCATCGCTATATCACGATATTCATGGATCTGGATGAGCGACGGGTGATCTTCATCGCCGAAGGCAAGGGTAAGGCGACTATCGCGGCATTTGCCGCCTTCCTGCAGCGCCACGGGGGAGACCCATCGCTGATCACCGACGTCAGTTGCGATATGAGCGAGGCCTTCCTGTCCGGCATCGCCCACCATCTGCCCAATGCCCGCGTCACCCTGGACCGGTTCCACGTCGTCAAGCTCATCGGCGATGCGGTCGATGCGGTACGTCGACGCGAGCGCCAGGAACAACCCTGCCTGGCCGGAGCGAAATACTCCGTCCTCAAGCGACCCGATCGTCTCACCGTCGACGAACAACGACTGCTGGCGGACCTGGAACGACGAAATCTCGAAACCGCCAGGGCGTACCACCTGAGATTGGTCTTCAATGACTTCTTCCGCCAACGGTCATACAGCGATGGCCGGGGCTTTCTCAAGGCCTGGGTCGCCAAGGCTACGACCAGCGGGATCGAAGAGATGGTCCGAGTCGGACAGACCATCCGCAGCCATTGGAAACTCATCGTCACCTGGACCCGGACCAGAATCACCAACGGCCTCCTCGAAGGCTTCAATAGCCTGCTCCAGGCCATGAAGTCCTCGGCGCGCGGCTATCGAAGCGTCGAGTTCATCACCACCATCGGCTATCTGATCGGGCTCAAACCGAAGGAAGGTTTCCACCACAGGTAACGAGGAGCCTTATTCCTTCATCGAGGGCGTGAAGTCCAGCCACCACGAGTCGTCGCACTGGACCGAGAGCGCGGACAAGCTCGCCCAGTACCGCCGCATCAACATCTGGCACAGCGAGCAGGTCGCCTACCTGCTTGGCCGTATGAAGAGCATCAAGGAGCCCAACGGCGGCACCCTGCTCGACAACAGCATGGTGTTCTGGGGCGCCGCCCTGGCGGACGGCAACTCGCACGGGCGCGAGAACCTGCCGATCCTGCTCGCGGGCCGCGGCGGCGGTGTGATCAAGCCGGGCCGCAGCATCCAGCTGCCCGACAAGACGCCGCTGGCCAATCTCTACCTGTCGATGCTGCAGTGTCTGGGCGTACAGACCACGGCGTTCGCGGATTCGCAGAAGGCGATCGCAGAACTGGTGGGCTGACGATCAGAGGTTGTCGGCACCATTCTTCTTGCCGTCCTCGGGCGGCTGCGCGCCGCCCTGGTCGATGAAGGCAGAGATGCCGTCTACAGCTGTGCCGAAAGTTTCGCGCTCCGCATTCAGCGTATCCTCGGCCGCATTGGCTTGGTCGTCGAGCGCATCCGCCGCAAGGCCTATCAATTCACCCTGCTGGCGCGCATGCAGGGCTTCACGCTGCATGGCGTGGGCGCTGACCACCGCCGCAGCGATGCGCGCGCGGAGGGCGGTGCGCTGCGCGCGGCGCGCCTCCGCCTCGAGCTGCTCGTCGATCTTCCCGACCTCGTCGTTGAGGGTATCGACCGCGTGGATGGCGGCCTCTGCCCGCTGGTCGATGATCTCACCCTGAGTCTGCAGCCGCGTGCTGTCCTGGCGCTTGCGCTGCGCCGCGCGCTGGGCCTCGTGCAGCGCGAACAGCGCCGCGTCGACCCTGGCCTGCACCGCGACCAGCATGGCACGTGGCCCAGCGATCCCGGGCAGGGTTTTGTGCTCGTCGAGCTTGGCGGTGATCTCCATGCCACCTGCGGTGACCTCGGCAGAGGTGGCGAGCCGCTCAAGCTCGCTCACGTGGTCGTCGAACGCGATCTGCAGCTCCGCACGCTCGGCCAGTGGTGCGTCCTTGGCTGCCGCCAGCGCGATCTGCGCCGCAGCCGTCTCCTTGAGCAACGCCTGCCACTGCGCCGCGAGCGGCGTGGTGGAGATCAGCGGGTGCTCGGTGGCCAGCGTCTGGAAGCGCTTGCCGTAATCCGTGACCGGATCGTAGGGCTTCTCCTCCGGCGCGGGGGCCTCGGCGGGCGCTTCAGGTTCCGCGCCAGCTGGCGGCGGGACAATGGGCGGTGCCGGGGTCTCCTCGGCCACCAGGGGCAAGCCCTGGACGAACCAGAATGAAAAGCCGAGTACGATGGAGGTTATGGACTTACGCATGAGATTCTCCCGGCGGCAGGGAACAGCAGGACGTGGCGGCCGGCATTGGCGTGGGTGGCAGGGAAGCCCCCTGATCACCTTCCGGCGAGGCCTATCCACGGACGCATATCCCTGGAGGCATCGCCGCGATCGGATCAGCCAGGATGGTCAAAGCAAGGTCTCCGACATGCGCCTGTAATCCCGCTGCGGACGTGGACAGTAACAGCACAGGAACCGACCCATGCCGATAACACCAGTCCAGCCCGCCGGCCTGCCTGCTACTGGTAAAGCCATCCAGAGCGCGCAGCGGCGTTTCGACGACGACGCGGCCCAGGTGACTGCCGACACGCTGTCCGGCACCGGCGACGGAGCGGCCCCTACGACCCTGACGAGCGACCTGGTCGCGATGCAGGCGGACTCCATCGCGAACAGCATCCTCTACGGCGTCTTCAAACGGCAGGATCAGCAACAGCAGGAGTTGGCGGATCTACTCAAACCGACATCCTCGCAGACGGGTTGACGAGGAATCCCGCCGCCGTGCAGAGCCGATTACCGGCCCCGCAAAACGCTCGCGCGTGCTGTGGGAGCGAGCGTTCATATGCATCTGCCGCCGTGCCTGCCTCAGTCTATCATTCGAACTGCAGTGCACTGCAGCATGCCGAAGCGTTGGTTATGGTGGTACATTCCTCGGCCAGTGCCTGACCAGGGGAAACGCCGTGCGCACCCTCGTCGTCGATGACCAAGCGGTGAATCGCCTCGTCCTGCACCATCTGCTGGCCCGCTTTGGACCATGTGAAATGATGGCGGAAGGCACAGCGGGCATCGCGGCTTGGCTCAAGGCCCTGGAGGACGGGAAGCCCTTCGACCTGATCTGCCTCGACATCCGCATGCCGGGAATGAACGGTCATCAGGCCTGGCCGAGATCCGCCGGGTGGCGACCGCGCGCAGGACCTGCAGCGGCCAGCACGTGAAGATCTTCATGGTCACCGCGCTGGGCGATGACGCGGAAGTCACCGCGGCTTTATGCGAGGGCTGCACGGCGTTCATCCCCAAGTCGATCAACCTCGACCTGCTGCTCAGTCACCTGATCCACGTCGGCTGATCTCGCGCGACGATGCGCAGCTCCACGCCGCGCTGACCTGAGAGGGAGGCGCTGCAGCCGTCGAGGCGAGCGCCAGCTGGGACGCAGCACGGTCAAAGCGCCCGCTCGCGGGCTGGCACGCGAGTTCTGTGGGGGCGACAGACGCCATCTGTAAATTTTGCGCAAAAGCGTCAAACAAACGTTTGCGCAACATTATTTCATGAACGCCCCCAACCCTGACCGGTATGGTATTCCAGGCCCGGAACGCGCAGCACCGTGACGGAGCGACGTCACGCTTTTCGCGGGCTCCCCATCCGGGCCATGACCAGTTCGAGCGCCCGACTCGTTGCGAGCCGCGTGAGTCCTCATCTGCACTACTAGGAAGTCCCTCCGTGCCCATCCTCTCCCCCTGGCATCCGCCTGTCATCACCGGGTTCGCGCTGTGCCTCATCCTGAGCGTGACGCAGACGCGTGCGCACGCGGTCGAACCCTCCGGACCCGCGAGCATCATCGCTGCGCATCCATTCCTGCTCTTCGGCATGGGGCCACGCCGCAAGCTGCTGATGCGCGGTGACGAACTGCTCGACGCGCGCAGCGGTCAGGTGCTGCGCCGCTGGCCCGGTGCCAAAGCCGTGATCAGCCCAGCCGTGCCGACCGTGGTCTTGACCCTGCCAGGAGATCACGGTGGCACGGTGACCATCAGCGAAGACGAGGCAGGCGTGTGGCTGGAGGAAGGAGGCGAACGCTCGGCACTGAGCATGGCGCCGGTCACCCTGCCGACCTTCCTGGATGGCAAACGGGACCCGGCGCGCGCTGCGTTGCTGCGCGTCCTGCACCACGAGATCCTGCTCAACATCGTCGATGGGCAGCCGCTGCCGAATTTGATGGTCTATCACAAGCCCTGGTATCGCGACGGTGCGATGATGGCCATGGTGCTGGTAAAGACGGGCAACATCGGCCTGATCGCGGAGTGGATCAAGGGCATCCGCGATCCCTATGACCACAATAATTCCGGCAGGCGCGAGCCCGACAATCTCGGGCAGGTCCTGTACCTGGTCTCGCTGGTGTCGGATGCCCATCATCCGGTGGTCGCGACCGTGCTGGCCGAAGCCGAAACCTGGCGCCAGGGTGATCACATCCTCGGCACCAGCGATTTCGCCGAGCATCCGGTGTACCAGACCAAGTGGCTCAAATACGGGCTGCGCGCGCTGGGTCTTGCAGACCCGTGGATCATTCCAGCAGTCGCGGACAGCTATTCATGCCTGTTCTGGATGGATTACCGAGCGCAACACGTGGGCAATGTCGGCTTCTCCGACGTCCAATACCCCTACCTGACATGGGCCGCCGGACACTTCTACGGGAAGCTGCCGGCTGCGCCCACGCTGGGATCTCCCCTCAGCTGGGAAGGGGCGGCCTCGCAGGCGGATTATGCCGGCATGACGAAGATCTCGGACGTCTACACACAGGCCCGGCTCGCCGCGCCCCACACGTGGCATGCGGCGGAGATGTTCCTGGCGCTGAGCGAATGAAAGCGCGATTTCCGGCGGCGCGCGTCCTTGCCACGCGTGGTGGCGGTGCGCGTACCGTTCCGCGCCGTCAGCGAAAGTCTATAGGGTCGATCCCTCTCTTCGTTCAATGCGGGCACGCAGCTGCCGCAGTCCGCGCCTTTGCCCTGCGCGACATCATCGCGCAGGGATCGAAAAGATCAGGGAACGATGCGAATAAAGGTGACGCGTTCTGATATTTCGATGGTTGTCGCCTTGGCGGCTGTCAGGCCCTTTTCCCTGAGCGTGGAATCAAGCCCAGTGATGCTGGTCAATGCCTTGGGCGTGCGGGCGAAGGTGATGGTGCATGGCAGATCCGGCGGATCCGACTGCTCCTTCTGCCCATAGGGTCGGGACTGGTCCCACAGATTGCTGGGCAGCCAGACGGCCAGGTAGTACACGCCATCGCGCTTCTGGAACAGGGCGCTGCGCGCCTGCGCTTCGCTTACCGTGACGTCGAGTGGCATGACAGGGGACGGTGCGCCAGGATCACGCAGTACCGTCAGCAGGTTGGACATGGCGATCCCCGCAGGCTTCAGGGTCACGCCATCGGCATGCACCAGACCGAAATTGGCCTCGGGATCCTGCTGGTCGTCATGCAGGTCGAACAGTTCGTAGATGAAGGTGCGTTTCACACCGCTGGCGAAGGTGTGGAGCAGCATGCGGGGAAGATAGATCCCAGCCATCTCCATGGTGACGGCGACATGGCCCGCCTTGGCGTGATGCGTCGTGTAGCCCGTCTCAGTGATCATCATCGGCTTGGACCCGGTGAACTTCCGCCCGCCAGCCAGTCCGCTGGGCAGATCTGCCCCCATCCAGGCAGAGCCGTTTTCCGGCTCCCAACCGCCGGGGTAGGGGTGGATGTTGCCGCAGTCGGCGAAGGCGCTCAAGTCGCCCAGCTTGGCGCCATAGGTGTAATCGGTGACCGACAGGCAGAGGATCGGAAACTGCTTCCACGCGGCATCGGCGCGGATGGTGGTCCACAGATCCTTCTGATACTGGGCGGCGCGCTCAACGGCCCAGCCGTTGAGATTCACCTCATTCGGACCCTCGAATGCCTCGATCGCCTCCTTGGCCTTTGCCGCCAATGGCAGCACGCGTTCCACGGGCATGCCGGTGATGACCGTGCAGTGGATGCCGGAGCGGCCGAGGTCATTGAGGCGCTCGAAATACGTGGGCCACTGCGAGTCCACCAGACCGTCACGGACATGCCGGACGCCCAGCTTCTGCAGCGCCGCCTTCAGGTTGGTGGCGTGGTCGTAGACCGACCCCTGATAGTGGACGTGGATGTTGACCCCGACGCTGTCGCAGAAGGCATCCGCGGCGACAGCAGTGACGGTTGCCGCAGCGGCGGTGCCGGTGAAGGCCAGGGCGCTGAGCGCGGCCGTCAGCACCAAGCGGGCAGCTGAGGCGCCACCATATCTGCCGCAGATGGCGGGCCGCAGTGCGACCGTGGAGTTGCTGAGATGTGCAGGTCGCGGCCGCTTGTCGCTCAATGCCATGTCCATTCGCGCATCCTCCCAACGTCGGCGTCACGGAGGCTCCAGCGCGGCAGGCGCTGGGTGATCCTCCGGATGGCGGACGTGCGGGCGAAAAGGATGCAAGGTTGGACTGGTATGGTCAATCGCCCGATGAGCTGCTGGTAGCGATACGTCTCGATAGTCTTGTCAGCCGGACTCTTTCGCCAAACGCATGCGAGGTGCGTCCTCGTGGCTGGATGTTCGCGGCTATTCCCGCCACGAGATCGGCGGTGATGCTCGGGCCCCCCTCGATCACACGCGCAGGAAGATGCGCTTGCGATAGAGCAGGTACAGCAACCCCCACAACGCCAGCGCCGTGCACAATGCCAGGGCGAAGCCCTCGCCGCGGCCCGCGTGTGCGCACAGACCGCCGCAGACGTGGCGCACGATGTCGCTGAAGCCGAACAGCGGCTCGATCATGTAGGCGATGATGGCGTTGGCGCCGATGACCACGAAGGGGAAGCACCAGCGCCGCCAGCCGAGCACGTCGATGGCGCCGAAGAACAGCGCCAGCAGCAGCAGGCTCCAGCCGCCGGCCCACAGCACCATGGTCGGCGTCCACAGGTGCTTGATGATCGGCAGCCACAGACTGCCCAGCCAGCCGCCCACCAGGCAGGCCAGTCCGCAGCCGACGAGGATCCAGACCTTGCGCGCGTCCGACTGCGGTGCGCGCAGCAGCTGCCCGGCGAGCACGCCGAGCAGCGTGGTCGCACCGAAGCCAAGGCAGGCAAGGATCCACGCGTAGGGTGTGCCGTCCTGATGGCTGCCAAGCAGCGCGTGGTCGATCCAGATCGCCACGTTGCCCGCCTGCGTGAGATCCCCGGCCACGCCGCCGGCCCGCGGCACCAGCAGCAGGATCGTGGCGTGAAGCAGCAGCAAGGCCGCGCATACCGCCGCCTGAGCGGATGGCCGGCGCAGTTCCACCAGACAGACGGTCGCGATCAGATATCCCGCGGCGATCGCCTGCAGGGTATTGGAAAAGAATGCCAGCCCATCCCAGCGCGCCGCGAGCAGATGCCCCTGCGCGATCATGCCAAGGATCCACAACAGCGCCGCGCGGCGCAGGGCCTTGCGGTAGATCGCCCCCCTGCCTTCGCCCGCATCGAGGCGGCGGCCCAGCGAGAACGGCATCGCCACACCCACCGTGAAAAGGAACAGCGGCATGATCAGGTCCCAGGCCGTGAAGCCGCCCCAATGGTGCCCGGTCTGCCACGCGACGCCCTCCGGGACCTCGCCCAGAACCATCTCCAGGCCGCCGGTGATCAGGCGGTGGCCGACATCGCCACCCATGATCCAGAACATCACGAAGCCACGCAGGGCGTCGACGGCCAGGACACGCGCGGGCGGCGCAAGCGGCGCGGGCGGCGCGATGGATCCAGGCACGGTGTCCAGGCTTGCGGCGGGAATGGCGGCGGGAGTGGCGGTGGTCATGGCTCGATGCGCCCGCGCGGGCGTGGTGGGCAGGCCGTGAGCATGCGCGGGCCGCTCGTGCCGCACCACCCGCGGCGGGAGCCATCCGGCCGATTGTCGTCAGCAAACGAGACGGAAGCGCTGAAGGGGGCGGGCGGGTGCCGACCGTCGCGCGCTGCACCCCTGGGACGCAGCGCCGATCGCGCGCGGCCACCCTCGACAGCAACGATGGGGGTCATGGTGAAGGCTGCGCGCCGGCTGGCACGAGCATCCTTCCAAGGGTATGATCCCCCTCCAGGAATGCCGGGGGTTCGAGGCGATGGTGGTCATGCCGATGAATGAGGTCGCCCGGCTCGCAGCGCTACGCGACCTCGTCATTCTCGACAGCGGGGCGGAGGAGGCCTTCGACGAGGTGACGCGCCTCGCCGCATTGGTCTGCGCGACGCCGATCGCGCTGATCAGCCTGGTCGACGCGCAGCGCCTGTGGTTCAAGTCCCGGGTGGGGCTGGACGCGATGGAGATGGCGCGCACGCACTCTTTCTGCGCGGCGGCGATCTGCGCGACCGAAACCCTGCTGGAGGTCGCCGACACCACGCTCGATCCTCGCTTCAGCGCACACCCCCTGGTCACCGCTGAAGTGGGCATCCGCTTCTACGCCGCGGCCGCGCTGGTCGACAGCGCGGGCCACGCCCTGGGCACGCTGTGCGTCCTCGACCGGCAGCCGCGCACCCTGGAGCCGCGCCAGCGCGAGACCCTGGTGCAGCTGGCGCGCACGGTGGTGCGGCTGCTCCACGAGCGCGCCACGTCCATGCGGCCGGGCGCGCACGCGCAAGCCGCACCGCAGAGCGCCGCGGAGGAGCGCTTCCGCGTGCTCTTCGAGTACTCCTCCGACGCGCATCTGATCTTCGACGCCGACGGCATCATCGACTGCAACCAAGCGGCCGTGGCTTTGGTCGGCTGCGCCGGCAAGAACCAGATGATCGGCCTGCATCCGGCCCGGCTGTCCCCGGAGTTCCAGCCCGACGGCCGCCGCTCGGACGAGAAGTGCATCGAGATGGATGCGCTCGCCAGACAGCATGGCCACCACCGCTTCGAGTGGGATCACCTGCGCCAGGATGGCAGCATCATTCCGGTGGAGGTGACCCTGACCCCGGTACCGCTGGCGGGGCGCACGGTGCTGCTGACGGTGTGGCACGACCTCACCCAGCGCAGGTACAACGAGGCCGTCGAGCGGCAGCGTGAGCGGCGCTGGCTGCTCGCGCTCGAGGCCAGCGGCGACGGCGTGTGGGACTGGGAGCCCGGCAGCCGGCACGTGTACTTCTCCCCGCGCTGGAAGGGCCTGCTCGGCCACGCCGTGGATGGGATCGGTGACGACTTCGACGCATGGGCGAGCCGCATCCACCCGCAGGACCAGGCCGCGGTGCACGCCGAGCTGCAGGGTCACCTGGCGGGAGCGACGACGCACTACGTCAAGGAATACCGCCTGGCCTGCCGCGACGGCAGCTGGAAATGGGTGCTGGACCGCGGCCAGATCGTCGAGCGCCACCCGGACGGGCGGCCGCGGCGCATGATCGGGACGCTCTCCGACCTCAGCGCGCGCCGACACATGGAAGATTCGCTGCAGCTCGAGCAGGAGCGCTTCCGCGCCAGCCTGGCACGCTTCGACCTGGTCGCTTCCGGAGCGGCGATGGGCATCTGGGAGACCCGCTTCACGACCGACCGCCCTTGGCAGGAGCAGTTCGGCGACCTGCAGCCGTTCTACTGGTCGCCGCGCCTGCTCGCCATCATCGGCCATGAGGACGGCGACTTCCCGGCGCGCTGGTCCGCGCTGACGGCGCTCATGCACCCCGACCATGTCGCGCTCGGCCACGCGGCATTCACCGACTGCCTGGACGCGGGCGTGCCTTGCAACGTCGAACTGCGGCTGCGCCACCGCTCGGGCAGGTACCTGTGGATCCACGCCACCGGCGAGGTGGAGCGCGATGGGGCCGGTCGTCCGCTGCGCATGGCCGGATCGCTGTCCGACATCACGGCGCGCAAACGCAACGAGGAGATGCTTGGCCAGACCCAGGTACGCCTACTTGATGCGGTCTCGGCCATCGATGCCGGATTCGTGATGTTCGACCACGATGACTGCGTGGTGATCTGCAATGCCCGCTTCATCGATCTCTACGGCCTGCCCGAATGGTGCAGCCGTCCCGGCACCCCCTACCGCCACATCCTCAAGGCGCTGATCGACCAGGGCAGCCTGCACGAGCTCGGTGACCGCCAGGAGGAATGGGTCGCCGAATGCCTGACCGCGCACCTGCGCACCGGCCACGACCGCGAAGTGCGGCTCGCCGGGCGCTGGATCCGCATCGCCGAGCGGCGCCTTGCCGACGGCGACATCGTCTCGCTGCACACCGACGTGACCACCCTCAAGGGGGCGGCCGAAGAGATGCGCCAGGCGCGCGACCTCGCCGAGCAAGCGACGCGTTCCAAGGCCGAGTTCCTCGCCACCATGAGCCACGAGATCCGCACGCCGATGAACGGTGTCATCGGCATGACCAGCATGCTGCTCGACACCGCGCTGACCGCGCAGCAGCTCGAGTACGCCACCATCGTGCGCTCGTGCGGCGAAACCCTGGTCGCGCTGATCAACGACATCCTGGACTTCAGCAAGATCGAAGCCGGTGCGCTGCAGCTCGAACGCATCCCCTTCGACCCGCGCAGCCTGATCGAGGACGCCCTGGCGGTGGTCGCCGGACAGGCGCACGCCAAGGGCCTGGAACTGGTCGCCATGGTCGCCCCGCAGGTGCCGGAAAGCCTGGTCGGCGATCCGGCGCGTCTGCGCCAGATCGTGTTCAACCTGCTCAGCAACGCGATCAAGTTCACGGCCCGTGGCGAGGTGGTGCTGATGCTCGACGCCGCGCCGGCCGCCGGCGGCCGCGTCGCCACGACGCTCACCGTGCGCGATACCGGCATCGGCATCCCCGAGGCCGCGCGTGCGCACCTCTTCCAGCCTTTCTCGCAAGCTGACAGCACGACCACACGCCGCTTCGGCGGCACCGGCCTGGGCCTGGTGATCTGCCAGCGCCTCGCCAAGTACATGGACGGCGACATCACCTTCGCGAGCGAGCCGGGGCGCGGCACCGAGTTCACCTGCCTGATGCGCTTCGCCGTCTGCGCGACCGGCGCGGTGGGAGCGCCGCCACCCGCGACCCCTGGCCTGATCGGCCGGAACGCCCTGCTCATCGGCGGGCATCCGCTGGCGCGCCAGTCCTTGCGTGCCCTGCTGCAGGGCTGGGGCATGGCCAGCGCGGAGCTGGCCACCTGGTCTCCGGACGCGGCTTTGTCGCCCGCCACGCCCGACGTGGTGATCATCGACCAGGAGGTGCCAGGCGGCGGCCAGGCGCTTGGCGCCACGCTGGCCGGCGATGCGCGGCTCGCCGCGGTGCCGCGCATCCTGGTCGCGCCCGCCGGCCGGCGCGGGACCATGGTCGAGTCCCGCGCCGCTGGTTTCACCGGCTTCCTTACCAAACCGTGGCGGCAGTCGCAGGTGTTCGACTGCCTGATGGCGGCGTTCGGAATCACCTGCCGCATCGGCGACCGCCAGGTCACGCGCGCGCCGGCGCCAGGCGGCGCCACGGCGACGGCTCCTGCCGCTGCGACGCGCGTGCTGATCGTCGAGGACAACGCGGTCAACCGCCAGGTGGCGACCGCCCTGCTCGGCCGGCTTGGCTGCCGCTGCGATTTCGCGTGCGACGGCGAAGAGGCGGTGGCCGCGACCGCCGCGACCGCATACGGAATCGTGTTCATGGACTGCCAGATGCCGGTGATGGACGGCTACGCCGCGACCGCTGCGATACGCGCGCGCGAAGGCGCCGGCCCACGCGTGCGCATCGTCGCCCTCACCGCCAACGCCATGGCGGATGACCGCAAGCGCTGCCTGGACGCAGGCATGGACGATTTCGTCACCAAGCCGCTCAACGATGGCGACCTGGCAGCAGCGCTGGCGCGCGCGGCCGGTGCTGCGGTGGCGCTGCCGCCGGCCATCTCGCCCGCAGCTCCATCACCGCCCAGCCCGGTGCTGCCGACGCTCGACGGCCCCCTGCTGCTCGCCCTGCGCGCCGTGACCGGGCGACAGGCGATGCACGCGATCGTGGAGATGATGCGCGACGAGGCGCAGGCCATGCTCGGCGAGCTGCGCTGCGCCGCCGGGTCCGGCGACGCCGCGGTGCTCGCGCAGGTCGCCCATCGCCTGCGCGGCTCATCCGGCACACTGGGCATGGCGCAGGTGAAGGCCCTCTGCCAGGACCTGGAGCAGCGCGCGCTGACGCGCCGGCTCGACGGCAGCCACGAGCTCGTCGAACGCATCGCCAGCGCCGTGACGACCGGCCTATCCGAGCTTGCGGCGCATCCGGCGATGACCGCGGACTGAAGACCAGGCGCCAGTCCCCGATTGGACAGGCGGCGTGGCGCGTGGCATACTGAAAGCTTGGCGGCCTTCTCCATCTGCACTGGATAGCATCATGCGTACCCTCATCGTCGATGATGACCCGGTCTGCCGGGCCGTTCTCCAGCATGCGCTTATGGCTCATGGACCCACCTCATTCGCCAGTGACGGGGTGGAGGCGATCGCCGCGGTCGCTGCGCAGCTCGCCAAGGGCGAGCCCTTCGACCTGGTGACCCTCGACATCATGATGCCGGGCATGGATGGGCACCAGACCCTCAAGGCGATCCGCCGCCTCGAGGAGCTGTTCAAGGCCGGGCACGGTATGAAAATCGCGGTGACCAGCGCCATGGGGGACAAGGATTCGATCTTCGCCTCATTCCGCGAGCAGGCCGACCTCTACTTCGTGAAGCCCATCCGCCTCGACCAGTTGATGGACGAGCTGCGCACGCATCAGCTGATCTCCGTACGGGCCTGACTCGATTTCTCAGGCGGTTCCCGAGGGAACGCCAGGGCAACCTTCCACACGCTGAAGGGCCCGTTACTTGGGGACTGGTCAGGGCGCGGGTATAGTGATCCACCCCACTCTTGGAGCCTGTCATGCGCCTCTCGCCCCTGCTTGCATCCCTCACTCTGGCCATCGCGACAGCGGTGATCGGCTGCAGCAGCCCGTTCTCGTCGTCGTCCGGCTCCAGCGCGGTGGCCGCCATCACCACCCACAACTACACCGGCACGGCGAGCGTCGGCGACTTCATCAGCATGACGCTTGATAGCAGTGCGCATACCTTCAGCTACGTCAACCACAGCAACGGCTTGAGCGGCGGGGGCACCTTCACCGTGAACGTCGATGGCAGCTACGCCATGACTGACAGCTCGAGCTGCTTCACCGACGCCTACGAGGTCCCCGGCTTCGCGCTGGTGCTGCGCGGCACCCGGACCGGCCCGACGCAGGACACGGTGTCCCTGGTCACGGCCCTGCAGTCCCAGGTCAACACCGTCGCCGGGGTGGCCAACCGCGACTTCAACTACATGCAGTTCCGCACCAACTCCGGCGGCGTCGAGGTCGGCTTCGTCGGCATGGGTCCCGCGGCCGAGATAACCACTGCGAGCTACTGGCCATACGGCGCCACCCAGCTTGTCCCGGAGGCCTTCCACCCGGCCAGCACCTTTCCCGGCTCGCCGGTCGAGGACACCGCCACCGGCGCGCTCAAGCTGACCACCGTCGACAGCGGCATCAGTTCCGACAACTTCATATTTGCCACCAGCAGCGGGCTGCTCGCGGTGGACACCGGCAACGGCAGCCTGGTGTGCTTCCGCCAAGCCGCGAGCACCGCCTTCGTTCCCAGCGTCGCCGGTACCTACCGGGCGTTGGCCTTCGCCAAGAACGGTGCGGACACCGGCAGCGGCAACACCGAGACGCCGGCGGTGGGCACGGTCGCGAAGCTCAGCATCAGCCTTGACGCGAGCGGCCTGATCTCGGTCACCGACGCCGGAAGCACGGTGCTCGCCAGCGGTACCATCGCGCCATTCGACAGCACCCTGACCACCGGTATCGGCAATGCCTGCCCGGGCATGTTCCACCTGACCATCCCGCGCATCGCCGCCGACGGCGTGACCGCGGTCAACCAGGAGCTGTTCCTGACCTTCGTCGGCGATGCGCTGATGTTCTCGTCCTTCCAGCCCGACCCCAGCCTCGGAAGCATGCGCACCTATGATTACTTCTACGGTGTGGCGCTGAAGCAGAACGCCAGCAACGGCTGAGCCGTCAGGGACCGGTCCCGCCAACGCCGTGGACGGAGGCGGGGCGGTAGCGCCCCTCACCCAGCGCCGGGATCACGCGTCCGCGATCGGCAGGGTGAACGAGAAGCAGGCCCCCTTGTCCGCCTCCGCTTCCGCCCAGATGCGCCCACCGTGGCGATGCACGATGCGTTGCGCGATCGACAGGCCGAGGCCGTTGCCCTCGAACTCATCCTCGCGGTGCAGGCGCTGGAAGACCCCAAACAGGCGGTCGGCATGGGCCATGGCGAAGCCGACCCCGTTGTCGCGCACGTGGTATACGACCTCGCGGTCGACGATACGGGATCCGACCTCGAGCTCTGGACGCGCGCGGGTACGGGTGTACTTGAAGGCATTGGCCATCAGGTTGAAGAATACCTGCCGGAGCAGTACAGGATCGCCCAGGCACGGGTGGAGGGCGCCCATCGTGATGTCGACGGCAGTGCCCGTCTGCGCGGCCTGCAGGTCCGCAACCACGCCGAGCACCAGGCCGGCGACCTCGACGCGTTGGGGGACCGCCGGCTGCTGACCGAGGCGCGCAAAGCGCAGCAGCCCGGCGATCAGCTCTTCCATGGTGTTGACGTTGCGGATCACGCGCTCGAACAGGTCCTTGGCCTCGGCGGGGAACCGCGTGCCGTGCTCGTCGATCAGGATGCCCACGAACCCGCCGATGGCGCGCAGCGGGGCGCGCAGGTCGTGGGAGACCGACGCGGCGAAGGATTCGAGCCCCTGGTTGATCATCAGCAGTTCCGCGCTGCGCTCGCGCAGGCCTTCCTCGAGCGCCGCGTTCTGTTGGCGCAGGGTGCGCATCATCACGGCACGCGAGAGCACGTGCAGCAGTTCGGCGCGCCTGAACGGCTTGAGCACGTAGTCGAGTGCACCGACCTGCATCGCCTCGACCGCGGTGGAGATCGAGCCCGCGCCGGTCATGATCACCCCGACCATCGCCGGATCGATGCGCGCAGCGCTGCGCAGCAGGTCGATGCCGCCGATGCCGGGCATCTGCAGGTCCGCGAGCAGCACATCGAAGCGCGTGGTCTCAAGCGCCGCGAGCGCGGCGGCGCCGCGGGTGAACCCGGTGGCTGCGTAGCCGCTGGCGTCCAGCGTCTGGCACAACGCCTCGAGATGCGGCTGCTCGTCGTCGACGACGAGGATGGGAATCGGTGACGGGGGCATGCAGCGGGCCGCGTCAGGGTCGCGTGGGCGGAAGGAGGCGGGCGAGCGCCGCGCGCAGCTCGTGCAGCTTCGGCGGCTTGCTCAGGAGGCTGTCGACGTGGCGCGGCACCTCGGCTTCGCCGGCCAGCCGCCGGCCCCAGCCGGTCAGCAGGATGACCGGGGTGCCCGGTGAGAGCGCCTTGACCGCGGCCGCGACCTCGCGGCCGTCGACGTGCGGCATGCCGAGATCGGTGAAGACCGCGGCGAAGGCCCCGGGCGAACCGAGGGCGGCGCCGAAGGCCGCGATGCCGGCGCGGCCGTGGTCGGCCGTGACCACCTCGTGGCCGTCGCCGGAGAGGGCCTCGCGCAGTGAGGCGAGCAGCAACGGATCGTCGTCGATGACCAGCAGGCGCAGCGGACCGGGCGGCAGGGCAGCGAGCACGCTGCGCTCGGCCGCGACCGCCGCTGCGGGCATCGGGAAAGCCAGGCGCACGGTGGTGCCCTGACCCGGCGTGCTGGCGATGGCGAGCAGCGCATGGTGGCGCTGCGCGATGCCGTAGACCATGGCCAGGCCGAGGCCGCTGCCGCGCTCGCCCTTGGTGGTGAAGAACGGCTCCAGGCAGCGGCGACGGGTCTCCTCGTCCATGCCCTGCCCGGTGTCCGCGACCGCGACCTGCACCGTCGCCGCACCGCCAGCCTCGGTCGCGATAGCGGTCGTGACGGTCACCACACCGCCGGCGGGCATGGCATCGACCGCGTTGAAGATCAGGTTGACCAGCGCCTCGCGGATCTCGCTGGCGACGCCCAGCACCGCCGGCAGCCCTGGGGCGAGCTGGGATTCCACGCGCACCACCACACCGCGCTGCTGCGGCATGTCGCTCCAGCGCGCGCGCGTCAGGTCGAGCACCTGCGGGACCAGCTCGTTGAGGTCGAGCGGCACCAGCGTGGTCTGGTCATCGCCCTGGCGGAAGAACTCCCCAAGGCGCGCGACGGTGTGCGCCACATCGCCGAGCGAGCGCTCGATGACCTGCAGGCTCCGGCGCCCCTTCTCGCTGAGACCCGGCTCCTGCTCCAGCAGCATGTCGGTGTAGAGCATGGTCGGCGAGATCGCATTGTTGATGTCGTGCGCGATGCCGCTGGCCATCTGACCAAGCGCGCGCAGCCGCTCCTGCTGCAGTACCGCCTGCTGGGTCTGGCGCAGGTCGTCATAGGACTTCTGCAGCGCCGTGTGCATCTGGTTCTGGTGCGCGGCGAGCGCGACGTGCTCGCTGACCTGCTTGAGGAATTCGCATTCGCCGCTGCTGAAGCTGCCGGCCGCGGACCGCGCGGTTATCAGCGCCCCGAAGACGGCGCCATCGACGATCAGCGGTGCGGCGACGAAGGCCCGCAACCCGCCGCTGAGGAGGCGGCGCGGGAAGGGGAAGTCGACCTGCTCGAGGTCGCCCTCGTAGACCACGCTGCCAGCCACGCACAGCGACAGACCGTTCTGGTCGATCGGGATGGTCGCTCGCACCGGCATGGTCAAGGTCGCGGCGAGGCCTTCGCTCAGCACCCCGACGTTGGTCACGGTCAGGGCGTGCGCCGCCGGGTCGAACCGGCACATGCAGCAGAAATCGACGGGCAGCCGCTCTTCGAGGCAGCGCAGCACCACCTGGAAGATGCTGTCCAGGTCCTGGCGCTCGGCGACGGCGCGGGTGATGCGGTTGAGCAGGTCCAGGCGGGCGAGCTGGGCCTGGACGCGCGCCTCGGCCTGGTGCCGGGCAGAGATGTCGCGCACGATCTTCGAGGCGCCGACGATGGCGCCCCGTTCATCGCGGATCGGTGAGATGGTGATCGACACCGGGATGGCGCGACCGTCCTGGCGCACGCGCTCGGTCTCGAAGTGGTCGAGGCGCTCGCCGCGCGCGATGCGCGCAAGGATGTGCGGCTCCTCCCCGGCCCGTTCCGGTGGAATGAGGGTGAGGATCGGCCGACCGACGATGTCCGCGGCCGCGTACCCGAACAGCACCTCCGCACCGCGGTTCCAGCTGGTGATGACGCCGGACAGGTCCTTGCTGATGATGGCGTCGTCGGAAGACTCGACGATCGCGACCAGGTGCCGCCGGGCCTCGTCTGCCTTGCGGCGGTCGCCGAGGTCCAAGGCGAATGCCACCCCACTGGTGCGCGTGGCATCGAGTGTCGCCGCGCCGAGCAGGACCGGCACGCGCGTGCCATCCGTGCGCTGGTACTCCTTCTCGAACGGCGTGCAGACCCCGTCACGGTGCAGTTCGCCGAGTGCGTGCGCTTCCGCCGCCGTCCACTCGGATGGGCTGAGGGCACAGCGCGCGAGGGTACCGGCACGCAGCTCGTCGCGGGTGTGGCCGACCAGCTCAAGGAACCGCTGATTGGCGTCGGTGATGTCGCCGGCCGCGTTCCAGAACAGAATGCCGAGCATGTTCGAATCGACCACGCTTTTGAAGCGCGCCTCGCTGCGCGCCAGGGCCTCGACCGCGCGCGTCCGCTCCGCGACCTCCGCGTGCAGGGCGGCGTTGGCCGCCTCCAGCTCGGCGGTGCGCGCGCGCACCCGCTGCTCGAGCTCCCCCTGGTTGGCGCGCAGCGCCGCCTCGGCGCTCTGCAGCTCGCTGATCAGGGGCACGGCGAGGATCTGCGGGATGAGTCGCACGAGCAGGATGGCGGTGGCGATCGAGGCGATGGCGGTCACCGCCTTCACGGTCCCGCCCAGCCAGTAGAGCGGCAGCCACACCGCGATGACGTCCAGGAGGTGGGTCAGCCCGCAGGCGACGATGAAGGCCGCAAAACAGAAGAACACCGGCCCGAAGGGCACCCCTTTCCGCTTCCTGATGATATGGATGAGGATGACCGGGATCGACACGTAGGCGGCGAAGATCAGCGCATCGCTGACGACATTCAGCCACAGCACGCCTGGGTCCCAGCTGTAGCAATGGCCGTGCGGCATGAAGCCGTCACCCGAGAACAGGCGCTCGAACCAGGTCATTGGGATCTTCTTCCGCTAGGTTGCGCGCCGCCAGCCATGCGGCGCAGCGTGCCGAGCGGGTGTTCCATGTCAAAGCGGACGCGCGCCGCGCCCGCCCCGGCGGCCGGCTGGGCCGTGCCAAGCGCGCGCGGTCGGGCGTGCGGGTGCGCGGGGCCTCCAGCGCACCCGCACGCGGCAGGATGGATTTGGCACTGCGGTCGGCGCCGCCACAGTGCCCTCCGCGCCCCAGCGCCCGCCATCCGGCCACCCCGGACGCGTCCAGCGACCGTCCGAGGAGACCATCCCGCCATGCGCATCGCCTGCTTCAGTACCAAGCCCTACGACCGTACCTTCCTCGAAGACGCCCGGTGCGCGCCCGGCCGCGGCGATCTCGAACTGGTCTATCTGCAGCCCGCGCTCGCCCTCGAGACCGTCGTGCTCGCCGCCGGCTTCCCAGCGGTCTGCGTGTTCGTCAACGATCGTGCCGATCGCCCGGTGCTTGAGCGCCTGGCCGCAGGTGGCACGCACGTGATCGCGCTGCGCTGCGCGGGCTTCAACAACGTCGACCTCGCCGCCGCCGCCGCGCTGGGCATCACCGTGGTGCGGGTGCCGGCCTACTCGCCGCACGCCGTCGCCGAGCACGCGGTGGCGCTGATGCTGATGCTCGACCGCCGCCTGCACCGCGCCTACAACCGCGTCCGCGAGGGCAACTTCGCGCTCGACGGCCTGCTCGGCTTCGACATGCGCGGCAAGACCGTGGGCGTGGTCGGCACCGGGCGCATCGGCGCGGTGGTGGCCCGCATCCTCGCCGGCTTCGGCTGCGTGTTGCTCGCGCACGACCCGCTGCGGGACCCCGGCGTGAGCGCGCTCGGCGCGCGCTACGTCGACCTCGAGGAGCTGCTTGCGGCCAGCGACATCGTCACCCTGCACGCGCCACTGGTCCCCGCCACCCGTCATCTGATCGACGCGCGGCGCATCGTCGGCCTCAAGCGCGGCATGATGCTGATCAACACCAGCCGCGGCGCGCTGGTCGACACCGTGGCCGTGGTCGCGGCGCTGAAGGACGGCACCATCGGCGCCCTCGGCCTGGACGTCTACGAGGAGGAGGCCGACCTGTTCTTCCAGGACCACTCGTCGCAGGTCCTGCAGGACGACGTCTTCGCGCGTCTGCTGACCTTTCCCAACGTGGTCATCACCGGGCACCAGGGCTTCTTCACCGCGGAAGCGATGGCCGCGATCGCCGACACCACCCTGGGCAATCTGACGGCGATCGCGCGCGGCGAGGCGTGCGTGAACGCGGTCCGCGCGGTCTGAATCATCGCGCGTCAACCGCAGGTTGCGCAGGATGTCTGCACGTTTCCGACGCCCATCGCCGCGCCGCGAGCGCCGCTGCGGGCAGCAGCCGGCCCGGAGCCGGATCCGCCACCCGCGGCCTCAGAGGCCGGCTGGCCCCGCGAGCAGCTCGGCGATGCGCTGGACGAGCACCTCCGGGCGGAATGGCTTGGCCAGGAAACCGACTGCCCCCTGGCTGAGGAGGGCCTCGATGCCCCCGCTCTCGCTGTAGCCCGAGACCACCAGCACGCGGATGCCGGCATCGATCTGGCGCAGCGCCGCGAAGGTCTCGGGGCCACCCATCACCGGCATGTTCATGTCGAGGATGACCAGATCGATCTGCTTACAGTGGCTGCGGAAATGCTCTACGCCGGCGGCGCCATCGCTGCGGCTGACCACGATGTGGCCGAATTCACTGAGCGTGTCCTCGACCAGCGCGCCGACCAGGCCCTCGTCCTCGATCATCAGGATGCGCGCGGCCGCTCCCGGGATGGGGCGATCGGGCGCGCTGGCGGCCGCAACGACCTGGGTCGCCGCCAGCGGCAGGAAGACCTGGAAGACGGTGCCGCGACCAGGCGTGCTCACCACCTCGATGCCGCCGTCGTGCTGCTTGACCGTGCCGTAGACCGACGCCAGGCCGAGTCCGGTGCCCTGGCCCGGGGCCTTGGTCGAGAAGAACGGTTCGAAGAGGTGGCGCTGGACTTCGGCTGACATCCCTTCGCCGCTGTCGCTGACGGTGATGCGCAGGTGGCGGCCGCACCCCATGCCGCCGCCCAGACGCGCGACCTGCTCCGCATCGAGGTCGACCACGCTGGTGGCGAAGCGCAGCTGGCCGCCTTCCGGCATGGCGTCGCGGGCGTTGAGGGCGAGGTTGAGGAAGGCGTTCTGCAACAGGCCGCGATCGCCGGTGACCACGGCCGCATCGGCGCGCAGCGCCAGCTCGATGCGGATACGCTTGTCGAGGCTGCGCCCGAGTACGTCCTGGAGCTCGGCGAGGATGCCGTGCAGATCGACGGCGACGATGGCGTGGCGACCCTTGCGCGAGAAGCTCAGCAGCTGGCGCACGAGGTCGGCGGAGTGTTCGGTGGCGCTGACGATGTGGCGCAGGTGCTTGGCCAGGCCCTCGTCCTCGGCGCGCTTGAGGGCGAGCTGCCCGTAGCCCTGGATGACGGTCAGCTGGTTGTTGAAGTCGTGCGCAATACCGCCGGCGAGGCGGCCGACCGCCTCCATCTTCTGCGCCTGGCGCAGCTCGTCCTCCAGGCGCCGCCGCTCCGAGATGTCGGTGACCATCGCCATCGCGCCGGCGTAGGCGCCGTGCTCGCCATGGATGGGGTTGGTCGCGACCAGGGTCCACAGCGCGGAGCCGTCGCGACGGCGGAAGGTGAAGTCGTGCTGCTCAGCGATGCCTTGCCGACGCCGTGCGAGGTTCTTCTCGGCAGCCGCGCGGCCCTCATCGTCCATGAAGTCGAAGATCGGCCGACCAAGCATCTCTGCCGGGGTCCAGCCGAGCATCGCCGCCATCTTCGGGTTGACGAAGCTGGTGCGGGCCTGGGCATCGATCGTCCAGATACCCTCGTTGGCGGTTTCGACGATGCGGCGGTAGCGTTCCTCGCTGGCGCGCAGCCGGGCCTCGCCAAGCTTGCGGTGGGTGATGTCGAAGAACGACGAGACCACGCCCAGGGCGGTGCCGTCCGCGTCGCGGACCACCTCGGAGTTCGAGCAGATCCAGGCGTAGCTGCCGTCCGGGCGGGGGATGCCCACCTCGACGTCGCGCACCGGCTGGCCGGTGCGCAGCGCGACCACCGACGGCTGCTCCTCCAGCGGGAAAGGCGTACCGTCGCCGCGCACCAGCCGATTGCGGATTTCCAGCTTGGGATCGCCGAGGTCGCCGACCGGGAAGCCAAGCACGCGCTCCACGGCATCGTTGATCAGTACCACGCGGCCTTCCAGATCCATCAGTACCAGGCCCTCGGAAAGCGCGCGCAGCACGGCGCTGCTGCGCGCCTCGTTGGCGCGCAGCGCATCCGCGATGCGCTGGCGCTCGGTGATGTCGCGCAGGAAACCCGCGAAGCGGTGCTGCCCGGCGATCAGCGTGTGGGAGAACGAGATCTCAAGTGCGACCTCGTGGCCGTCACGGTGCAGGCCGGGAACCTGCGTCGCCCGCCAGTCGAGGCGCTTGCTGCCGTCGGCCAGGTAGCGGGCGAAGCCATCGAGATGCCCCTGCCGCAGCCGCTCCGGCTGGAGGATGCTCAGGGATTGGCCGACGACCGCCGCGGGGTCGTGGCCGAGAACGGTGCGCAGTGCGGGGTTGGCGTACTGGATGACCCCCCGTTCATCGATGATCAGCACCGCGTCGCTGGTGGTCTCCCACAGCATCCGGTAGCGCTCCTCGCTTTCACGGATGGCGCGCTCGGCGGCGCGGCGCGCGCTGATGTCGGCGACGAAGCCGACCATGCGCGTGATGCCGCCAGTCGCATCGAGGACGAAATTGCCGTCGTCCTGCACGTGCAACCAGGCGCCGTCCTTGCGGGCCACGCGGTATTCCATGCGGAACGGTGTGCGCGTGGCGATGACGCGCGCGACCTCGGCCTCGAAACCGGCGCGGTCGTCGGGGTGGATGAGCGACACCCAGTGCGCCAGGCCGCCGGCCAGCTCTGCGAGCGTGAAACCAAGGATGCGCATGGTGTCGCCGGCGTAACTCACCCGATTGGTGACCGGATCCCAGTCGTAGAGCAGCTGGCCGCTGGCGTCGATGGTCGCCTCGTAGCGGTTCTTCCACTCCACCACCGATGACTCGGCCCGGCGGATCTCGGTGACGTCGACCACTACCACGCGGCAAGCGCGGGTGTCGTCTGCCGCGAGCGCGGTGAGGCGAACGCTGCGCGGCGGCGCGCCGTCGCGCCACAGGCGCAGTTCGCACACCTGCGCCCCACCACCGGAGAAGGCCTGCTCCAGGCAGGCTGCGCAGGCGGCGCGGTCGGCCTCGACCACGAACAGCGCCAGGCGCCCCCCGGGCTGGTGGTCGTGGGCAAGCCCGAGCAGATCCGTCCCGGCGCGGTTGGCCTGGACGATGCTGCCGGCCCGGTCGAGGGTGAAGTAGCCCACCGGTGCGGAGTCGAACAGGTCGGTGTAGCGGGCCAGCCCAAGCTCGGCCGCGCCCCGCGCCCGCGTCAGCTCCTCGTTCATGGTGCGCAGCTCCTCGGCCGCGGTGGTCAGCTCCTCGTTGGTGGACTGCAGCTCCTCGTTGGTCGAGGTCAGCTCTTCGCGCGAGGTCTGCATCTCCTCGCGGGTCACCTGCAGCTCCCCGCGGGTGGCGAGCAGCGCCTGCTCCATGGATTTCAGGCGCGCGCTCTGGCGGTTGGCGCCGCTCGCGCGGCTGGCGGCCGCCGGCGCACCGCTGGTGGTGACGTCGGCGAACATGACCAGCACCATCCCCTGCAGCGCCGCCGGCTCGGCCAGCAGCTGCACGGTGATGTCCACGGCGTGCGCGACGCCGTCCGCGTCGGCCTGCACCGCGGCCACGGTCACCGCCGCCGGCTGGCCCAGGGCGTCGTGGAAGGCCTCGCTCAATGCGGCGTCCAGGCCGGCGCGCGCCATGGCGAGGATGTTCCAGTTGGCCTTGCCGGTGGGCAGCTCGAGGTAGCGTCCGGTCTGGCCGCAACTGTGCAGCACGTCGCCGGCGATAGTGACCAGGACCGAAGCTGGAGCGAAGCGGCGCTCCAGCTGCTGGTCGGTGAGCGCCTGGAGGTCGGCGGTGATCTGGGAGTTCATGGGCTGGGCACTCCGGAGCGGTGGCGCGGCGGGCGGGACGGGCGCGGGGCCCAGGGACATCGCGAACGGGGCCGGGGGCGGGTGCGCGTCGCGGCGCCGGTAGAAGCGGCCGGAACCGGGCAGCGGGACGAACACGGTGCTGGCCGCGCCCACGGACTCCGAGCTGCCGAGCAGCAGCACCCCACCGGACGCCAGGCTGTAGTGGAAGCGCGCGAGGATGGCGTCGTGCACCGTTGGCGCCAGGTAGATCATCAGATTGCGGCAGGTCAGCAGGTCGAGGCGCGTGAAGGGCGGGTCGGCGAGCAGGCTGTGCGGCGCGAAGATCACCATCGCGCGGATCTCCTTGCCCACCTGCAGGCCGTGGGCGTCGGTGGTGAAGAAGCGGCGCACGCGCTCTGGGCCGATGGCCGCGGCGCTGGCGGCCGGATAGCGGCCGCGACGAGCGTGGGCGATGGACTCCTGATCGAGGTCGGTGGCGAAGATCTGCAGCGTGCACGCGGGCACCTGCGGAGCGCGCTCGAGGGCCTCGCAGAAGGCCATGGCCAGCGAGTAGGCCTCCTCGCCGGAGGCGCAGCCGGCGACCCACGCGCGCAGCGCGCCACCATCCGGGTGGCGCGCGAGCAGCGCCGGGATGATGTCCGCGCGCAGCTGCTCCCAGACCTCCGGATCGCGGAAGAAGCTGGTCACCCCGATCAGCATTTCGCCGAACAGCAGCCTGACCTCGGCCGGGTCGGTGTGCAGCAGGGCCGCATAGTCCGCGATTCCGGGCAGGCGGCGCAGGCCGGCGCGCCGTTCGATGCGGCGGTGGAGCGTGGTCTTCTTGTAGTTGGAGAAGTCGTGCCCGGTCTGCGTGCGCAACACCTGGAGGATCTCGGCGAGCGCGCCATCGCCCCCGGCGCCCTCACCCGCGCGGGCGGGCGGTGGGCGGCACAGCGCGGACATGATCAGACCGGGGAGCTGTTCTGGCGCGGCGACCAGCATGGCGTGCCCGCCGGCGATGGCGCTGGCGGGCATGCCGGCCGCCCCGGCCGTGGCCGGCTCCTGCGCCGCGGTCATGCCGCCGGCCTCGCTCAACGCGGCCAGTCCCAGCGTGCCGTCGTGACCCGTTCCCGACAGCACCACGCCGACGCCGTCCGGCCCCTGGTCCCTGGCCAGCGCGCAGAAGCAGGCGTCGATGGGCTGCCGGCCACCCGCCCGTTGCACCGGCGCGAGCCGCAGGATGCCGTCGGCGATGCTCAGCTCATGATCGGGCGGCAGCACGTAGGCATGATCGGGGGCGATGCGCGTGCCGTCGACGATCGCCGCCACCGGCATGGCGGTGGCCCGCGCGAGCAGTTCCAGCAACAGACCCCCATGCGCGGGATCGTGATGCTGGACCACCACGTAGGCCAGGCCGCTGCTCCGCGGCACGTTCGCGAGAAAACCGGTCAGCGCCTCGAGCCCGCCGGCGGAGGCGCCGAGGCCGACGACCGGGATGCGGCACGGGGATGCGCCGTGGTGCGGGACACCGCTCATGCCGGAGCCGGCCGCCCAGGCCGCGCGCAGCCCCTTGGCTCGCCCATCGACTTCATCGCAATCCACGCAGGTCCGTCATGCCGGACCAGGATGGTCGCCGAGGTGGAAAATCAAACTTCCTCGCTGCCCCATCGCCCACTCGGCCGCGTCATGCGCCGGCGCGGGCCGACGGACAGCTGGACTTGATCTCAGCCCGGGGCGCAGATATTGCGGAGTTGCAGAGGGCGCAGGTCGGCGCCGCCACCTGCCACCTTCCCGGCGTTCAGCGCCCCCGCAGGAAGGCGGCCCAGGTGTGCCGCTCCGCCCACACCAGGAACAGCGCCAGCACCGGCAGCATCAGCACCATGGGATTTTCCAGGCCCTCGCCCTTGGTCACGAAGATGTGGTAGGCGAGAATGTTGACGATGATCGGACCCAGGATCAGCAGGGCCAGGCGACGGGTCCGCGGGACCATCACCAGCAGCCCGCCGAGCAGCTCGAGCGACTTCACGAAGTCCATGTAGTGGGTCGGGATCAGCGCGCCCATGAACAGGGCGGGCGGCGAGCCGGCGGGCGGCATCTTCTCCGGCGTGTAGAGGTGGAAGAAGTACGTGACCGAGGCCATCAGGAAGAGCAGGCCGAGGAGGACCCCGGCGATGAGGGCGGCGATGCGCATGGGATGCTCGCTGTTCGGGAGGGAAGGCACAGGCGTGCGGGTGACGCCGTGGCATGGATCTAGGCGCTGAGGACCCACGCTGCAACAGGATCCACAGTGCCAGAGCTACCGCGTGCGCATGTCCCTGGCACAGCAGTCGCGGCATGACCGTTCACCTGCGTGCGCCAGCCGGCGCGCACGCCGTTCAGCGGGAACGCGCACGGCCCAGCGCATCGGCGCGACCCCCTGCGAATGGTGGACGGCAGCACCCAACAGCAATGGCGCTCGTCCGCTTGACCGGTACATTCCAACCAGAACGAACCGGCACACCGCGAAGCCCACCGGCCAAAGCCATGGCAACCCGTCCCGGAACCCCCGCGCCGCGCAGGATCCAGCATGTTGGATGACCCACTTCCCTGGCACCGTTTCCACTTCGCCTTCACCATCGTCTACCATTACCTCTTCCCACAACTGACCATGGGCCTGGCGCCCCTGCTCGCGATCTGGAAATGGCGGGCGATCGTCACCGGCAGTGCGGATCACGCGCGGCTGCTGCGCTTCTGGGCGCGCATCTTCGGCGTGACCTTTGCCGTCGGCGTGGTCACCGGCATCCCGATGGAATTCCAGTTCGGCACGAACTGGTCGGCCTTCACCCGCTATTCGGGCAGCGTCATCGGCCAGACCCTGGCCATGGAGGGGATGTTCGCGTTCTTCCTCGAAAGCGCCTTCATCGGCGCCCTGATCTGGGGCGAAGGCCGGCTGTCCCCGCGCATGCACCTGCTCGCCGCCTGCGCCGTGGCGGTCGGCAGCTGGCTGTCGGGGTACTTCATCCTGGTGACCAACGCGTTCATGCAGCATCCGCAAGGCCACGTGGTGGGCGCGGACGGGATGCTGCACCTGGCGGACCTGGGCGCGTTCATGCTCAATCCGTGGGCCTTGGTGATGTTCGCCCACACCATGGCCGCGGCGCTGGTGACCGGCGCCTTCGTGGTGGCCGGGGTCGGCGCCTTCTACGCGCTGCGTGGCAGCCATGCGGCGCACGCCCGGCTCTGCCTGCACTGGGGCTGCGGCGTCGGCCTGATCGCGGCCGTGGTGGTCGCCTTCCCCACCGGCGATCTGCAAGCCAAGCTGGTCGCCCGTGACCAGCCGGTCGCATTGGCGGCGATGGAGGGCCGCTTTGAGAGCGGCAGCGAAGCGCGGCTCACCCTCATCGGCCAACCGAATCTGCGCACCGAAACCATCGACAACGCCATCCAGATCCCCGCCGCGCTCAGCTTCCTCGCGACCGGATCGTTCCACGGCCCGGTGCCCGGCCTCAAGGCCTTTCCACCCGACCAGTGGCCCGACAACGTCGCGGTGCTCTATTATGCGTTCCACATCATGGTGGGACTCGGCACGTTGTTCATCCTCCTCATGGGGGCCGCGCTCATCCAGCGCTGGCGCGGCCGCCTGCTCACCTGCCGTCCCCTGCTGTGGGCGCTACTGCTCGCCGCGCCCTTCCCCTACATCGCCAACACCGCCGGTTGGGCCACCGCTGAACTCGGGCGCCAGCCGTGGCTGGTTTATGGCCTGTTCCGCACCAGCCAGGGCTCCAGCCAGGCGGTGCACAGCGGCGATGTGGTGTTCACCCTGATCGGCTGGAGCGGGCTCTACCTGGTGCTGGGCGTACTCTACCTGGTGCTGATCGGACGCGAGATCCACCACGGTCCGACCGATGCGCCGCAACCCGCCGCGATCCCCACCCCCTCGCCGGAGCCGCCCCATGGCTGAAAGCTGGTACGCCATCGTCGCGCTGATGCTGGTGGTCTTCGCGGTGTTCGAAGGCTGGGATTTCGGGGTCGGTGCCGCCAGCTTCCTGGTCGCGCGCACTTCGGCCGAGCGCCGCCAGGTGGTCGCGGCGATCGGCCCGCTGTGGGTCTGGCACGAAGTCTGGCTGGTCGCTGCGGGCGGCGTGCTGCTGATGGCCTTCCCGGCGGTCATGGCCACCGCCTTCTCCGGTTTTTACATCGCATTGTACTTGCTGCTCTGGTGCCTGCTGCTGCGCGGCATGGCCCTGGAGTTCGGCGGTCACCTCGCCGACGGCCTGTGGCGGGACTTCTGGGACGTCGTGCTCGCGGGTTCCAGCATCCTGCTCGCGCTGCTCTTCGGCGTCGCCTTCGGCAACCTCATCCGCGGCATCCCGCTTGATCAGGACGAACATTTCGCACTCGCGCTGTTCACCGGGTTCTCGCCGGTCGGCAACGTCGGCATCCTCGACTGGTACACGGTCAGCGTCGGCGTGCTGACCGTGGTGCTGCTGACCGCGCACGGAGCTTCCTACCTGACGCTGCGCACCAGCGGCCCCGTCCAGGAGCGCAGCCGGCGGCTGTGCCGATGGTTCTGGTCGCTGACCGTCGTCGTGCTGGCGCTGGTCACCTGGGAGACCCGCACCGTGCGCCCTGAACTCTTTGACGCCCCGCTCGGCCGGCCGCTGGTGTGGCTGGCCACGGCGCTGGTCGCCGGCGGCGCCACCGCCCTGGTGGTCGGCGCGCGGCGCCGGCACGAGGGGCTGCACTTCCTCGGCTCCGCGCTGGTGATCGTCGGACTGGTCGGTGGGGCCTTCGCCGCGCTCTTTCCCGACATGTTGCATTCCACCCTGGACGCGCGGTATTCGATGACCGCCCGGACCAACGCCGCTGACGCGCACGGCCTGACGCTGGCGCTCCTCTGGTGGCCGATCGCGCTGATCGCGACCGTGGGGTACGCGCTGCTGAACCTCCGTGCGTACGCGTCGAAGGCGGGGCCGGATTCCTAAGGGACGCATCTGCAGGTGGTCGTCGAAGGCCAGGCTGCGCCGGGGGTACATCCGCCATTGCGGGCAGAGGATGCGCATGCGCACCATCCGCACGGATCCTCAGCGGGGATAGGTCGCATACCCCGCCGCCCGGATGGCCTTCACCAACTCCGCCCCGATCGCCGCGCCGTCGGCCTTCTCGCGGCGGTCATAGGTCAGCGCGCCGTTGGTCTCGTTCTCGACGTCGGTGAGCTGGGTGATGACGATGGCGCTTTCGCCCAGCTGCGGGCTGGTCGCCAGGCGCCCGCGGATCGAGGCCACCAGGGCCAGGCCCCAGCCGGCCTCGCCGATGACGGAGGCGCGCGCCGCCTCCGGGCGCGGCGCGTCGCCTCCGTAGCAGTGGTAGTCGATGAGATCGCCGAGCCCGGCGTCCCACAGGTTCGCGCCCTGGTTCGCGCCGCCGCCCGCGCCGCTCTCGGCGTCAATCAGGCGCGTGCGGTCCTCGTCGCGGATGGCCGCGACCATGCGCTCCTCGCGGGCGCGCCCCGCAGGCGCCAGCGCATCGGCTTCGCCCGGCTGCCGCTTCTCGGCCAGCGGCAGGCCCCAGCCCTCGTTGAACGGCACCCACACGATGATCGACGGATGGTTGACGCGGCCCTGGACCATGCGCCGCAGTTCGGACTCGAAGTTCCCCTCCAGGTCGTCGATGCAGGCGGTCCTGGCATGGTAGCCCATCTCGGGGACGCCGGGCATGTCCTGCCACACCAGCACGCCCAGCCGATCTGCCCAGTAGTACCAGCGGTCCGGCTCCACCTTGACGTGTTTGCGCAGCATGTTGCAGCCAAGCCGCCTGGCCGCCTCCAGGTCGCTGCGCAAGGCCGCGTCGCTTGGCGCCGTGTACACCCCGTCCGGCCAGAAACCCTGGTCGAGCAGGCCGATCTGCAGGACGAAGGTGTTGTTGAGCAGCATCCGCGTCCGCCCGTCCGCGCCGGGACCAACCGCGATCTTGCGCAGGCCGGCGTAGCTGGTCACCACATCGCAGACGCGTCCTGCCGCATCTTTGAGCACCACGCGCAGGTCGTAGAGGAACGGCGCGTCCGGCCACCACAGCTTCGCCTGTGCGATGGGCAGGACGAGTGTGGTGCCCGACGCGCCCGAACCGTGCGCCACCTCGCGTCCGCCATCGCTGACCACGACCTCGACCGTCAGGGCCACGCGCGCAGAGGACGAGGCCACCACCGTGAGCGCACCGGCATCGACATCGCCGACGATGCGCAGTGCGGCGATATGCTGCTGCGGTACCGGCTCCAGCCACACTGTCTGCCAGATGCCGGTGGTCGGCGTGTAGAAGATCCCGCTCGGCCTGAGCGCCTGCTTGCCGC
The DNA here is from genome assembly GCA_038213805.1 of Planctomycetota bacterium. Taxonomy (GTDB): domain Bacteria; phylum Planctomycetota; class UBA11346; order UBA11346; family UBA11346; genus BOG-1363. The sequence continues at coordinate 29,809 of JBBQSO010000060.1, forward strand.
GCGGCTGCCCGCCTTCCACCGGGTTCCAGACCGAGATCGTCAGCACCTGCTCCGCACCCGCGCCGAGCGCTTCGGTGAGGTCGACATCCCAGCCATCATAGCCGCCGGTGTGCTTCCCGACCGGCCGCCCATTGAGCTGCACCTCCGCCGCCCAGTTCACCGCGCCGAGATGCAGGATGACGCGCTGCCCCGCCCACGCCGCGGGCACGGTAAAGGCCCTGCGGTACCAGACCCGCTGTTCGGGCGCGATACGCCTTTCGATCAGCGACAACACCGACTCCGGCGCGAAGGGCACGCGGATGCGCTCGCCATAGGTCGCCGGCGGCGCCGCCGCGCGGTCGACGACCGCGAAATCCCACATGCCATTCAGGTTCAACCACTGCTGCCGCACCAGTTGCGGACGCGGGTAGTCGTCCAGCGGCATGGCCGCAGCGTCGAGCGCGCCGCCCCAGCGGGTGATGGGGACGCCTGCCGCTGGCGGCCAGGGCTGCTCAGCTGCGCTGGCCACGGCGCAGAGGCCGATGAGCACGCAGCATAGGATGGGGGAAAGGGCTGGATGCCTGGTCGTCGCGATCATGACTGGCTCCTCGCATGGGACCGGACCGGCAGCGCCTGCCCGGCGACCTGCCACCCCGGGTTGCATGCAGCGGGCATGCACTCTCGAAGTTCCCGGTTGGTACCTGTGGCCGGGCCATCCGCTGCCACGCTGGACTGGAAATGCCTGGAAATGGCGGCTTGCGCCGCGGCATTCACGCATCGGATCCGCCCGCGCGGCGCTGGCTTGAGCCGTACCCTCCGCCGCTGCTGGGCGATCAGCCCAGCGGCCCTGCGTCCGTGCTATCCACCCCCGCCCCCAGCAGCCCATCGAGCTTCTCGAGCGCGAACTCCTCCACCAACCCCAGTACCCCCGCCGCCGTCACCCGGTCCGACCAGGTCGCTGCCAGGGCGGTGATCTCCGCCACGTCGCCGGTGACCAGGGCGCGGCGCAGGGTAGCGCGCTGTTCTTCCGGCAGCGCCGCGAGACGGCGGCGCAGGTCGTGCGTTGGTGCGGCGGCGGGTGCGGCCGCGCCGGCGCCCTTCCAGGTGAAGCGCACCGCCAAGCGCCGTTCGAGCAGGGTGAACAACTCCTCCTCGCGGTAGGGTTTGGGGCAGATCTCGTCGCAGCCGCCGGCGAGGATGCGCGCGCGGTCCTCGGCGAAGGTCGCCGCGGTCAGGGCGACGATCACCGGCTGGTCGCCGGTCAGGGCGCGGATCGCACGGGTCGCCTGCAGGCCGTCGAGCACCGGCATGTCGAGATCCATCCAGATCAGGTGCGGTCGCCACGCGCCGGCCATCGTGACCGCGGCGGCGCCGTCGCCGACGGCGCGCGCGTCCAGCCCGGCGCCGCTGAGGACCTCGAGCAGCAGCCGCTGGTTGTCGAGATTGTCCTCGGCGATGAGGATGCGCGGGGACGGGCAACCGGGAGCGAGGCCGATGACCTCGCGGTGCGTGGTGACGGTACGCTCGGCCTGGTCGACGACCGCGGCCGGCAGGGTGACGGTGAAGGTCGAGCCCTGGCCGACGCCACTCTCCGCGCTGAGGTCGCCGCCCAGGGTGCGGGCGAAGCCGCGGCTGATCGCCAGCCCCAGGCCCGAGCCCCCAGCACGGCCGCGCGCGGGACCGACCTGGACGAAGGGCTGGAAGAGCCCCGCGAGCTCATCCGGGGCGATGCCGGGGCCGCTGTCGCGCACTGCGACGCGCAACTGTCCGGCCGCGTGCTCCACGATGATGGCGATGGCGCCGGTGGCGGTGAACTTCACCGCGTTGGCCAGCAGGTTGACCAGGATCTGGCGCAGCTTGCGCTGGTCGCTGCGCAGATAGCGCGGCAGGCCCGGCGCGAACGTGACGGTCAGCGCCAGGCCCTTGTCGCGGGCGCGCAGCAGGAACAGGCTGCGCAGGTCCTCGACCAGCGCCGGCAGGTCGAAATCCTCGGCGTCGCAGGTGCTACGCCCGGCCTCGATGCGCGACATCTCGAGGATGTCGGTGATCAGCGCCAGCAGGTGCTCGCCCGAACGGTTGATGGTCGCGACCGCGCCGCGGTGCGCGGCACTCAACGCCGGGTCGCGGCCGAGCAGCTGCGCGTAACCGAGCACGGCGTTGAGCGGCGTGCGGATCTCGTGCGACATGCTCGCCAGGAACTCGCTCTTGGTGCGGTTCGCCGCCTCCGCCTGGCGCGACAGGCGCTCGGCCTCCAGACGCGCGGCTTCGAGGTGCTGCTGGTTGGCGCGCAGGCTGTCCTCGACCAGGCGGCGCCGGCGCACCTCGCGGCGCAGGCGCTGGTTCCACAGCAGGAAGAGCGCCAGCACTGCGCTGGCCACGGCCGCGGCCTGCCACAGCGAGCGGTGGCTGAAGCCCGGCTGCCAGGTGAGGTGGACCCAGCGGTTGCGGATGGCGTCGCGCTCCTCCGGCGGGATCGCCGCCAGGGCCTTGGCGAGGATGCCGCGCAGCTCAGGCCAGTCGCTGCGCACGGCCATCGACAGGCGGTAGGAGTAAGGCGTCTCGCCGACCACGCGCACGCCCTGGTCGCCGGTCTCGAGCAGGCGCTGCGATGCGGTCGGCAAGCAGGTGACGAAGGCCGCGGCGTGGCCGTCATGCAGGGCCTGAATGCCGGCGCGGGTGTTCTGCACGCGCAGCAGGTCCAGCTCCGGGTGGTCGTGGCGCAGCAGCTCCTCCTCGGCGTAGTCCTGCTGTACCGCCACGGTGCGGCCGGCGAGGTCGCCGAGCTCGTGGATGTAGCCGGTGCCGTCCTTGGCGAAGATGACGATCGGGAAGGCGATGTAGGGCGCGGTGAAGGCTAGGAAATCGCGGCGCTGCGGGGTGTCGACGAGGCAGGCGGCCATGTCGGTCCGGTGCGCGCGCAGCCGGCCGAACTGCACCTGCCAGCTGGGTTCGTCATCGAGCTCGAAGTGGATGCCGAGCATGATCCCGATGCGGTCGAGGTAGTCGCTGGCCATGCCCTGCATGGCGCCGTCCTCGGCGCGCCACTCGATCGGCGCCCAGTCCTTGTCGACCGCCACCCGCACCAGCGGATGCCCGGCGAGCCAGGCGCGCTCGCCGTCGTCCAGGCCGGGGTCGCGCTGCACCGCGGCGCCCTCGACCTGCGGCAGCCACCGCACGCGGATCGCGCGGTGCTCCGCCGGGGTGATGGCGGCGATCGCCTTGTCGATGATCGCCACCAGTTCCGGCCAGTCGTTGCGGACACCGAGGTGCTGGCGGCCGGCCTCGGAGAAGAATAGCAGAGCGACACGCAGCCCGCCGACCAGGTTGCCGTCGAGCACGTGCTGGACCACGGGCAGTTCGTCGAAGAAGGCGTCGGCCCGCTCCGCGGCGACCAGGCCGACCGCCTCATGGACGGTGTCGACCTCGATAAGCGTGGCCGTAGGGCACTGCTGGCGGAGGATCGGCGTGCGCACCGTGCCGCGCACCAGCGCGATTCGCGCCCGGGCGAGGTCGGCGAGGCGCGTGACGGCGGGGAAGCCGCGCCGCGTCGCGACCGCGAGCGCGGTCTCGGTGTAGGGCACGGAGAAATCCAGGTGCTCGCGCCGCTCGGCGGTGTTCTTGGCCGACATGATGCCGTCGACCTCGTGTGCCAGGGCGCGGCGCAGGGCCTCGTTCCAGGTCGCGCCGACCAGGCGCACGTGCAGCCCCGCCTTGGCCGCGATCAGCTGCACGTAATCGACGCTGATGCCGGCGAAGCCGCCGCCGGGCAGGCGTTCGTTGAGCGGCGGGTTGCCGTCGTCGAGGGCGATCACCACTTCGCCGTGGGCGGCGATCCAGGCGCGCTCCAGCGGGGTCAGGCTGTTGGCGACGGTCGCGTCCTCGGCCACCGCTGCGGCGGCCAGGGCGACCAGCGCGGCGAGCACGCAGCATGAGCGCGCGAAAGCGCTCATGGCGCGCTCGCGCGCGGCTGGACGTCCGCCGTGAAGCGCTCGAGCTGCTCGAGCGCAAGACCCTCGGCCAGGCGGTCGATGGCGTGCGCCGTGCCACGATCGCCGAGGCGGGCGGTGACCGCGGTGATGGCGACAAGATCCCCGGTGACCACCGCCGCGCGCAGCGCCAGGCGGTCGCTCGCCGGCAGCGCGGCGAGTCCCGCCGTGAGCTCAAGCTCTGCGACCGGCTCGGCGACCGGCGGGCCGGGCTCACGCCAGATGAAGCGCAGACCGAGGCGCTCCTCGAGCAGCGCGAACAGCGCCTCCTCCCGGTAAGGCTTATGCACCAGGCCGTCGCAGCCGGCGGCGATCAGGCGTGCGCGGTCCTCCGCGAACACCGCGGCGGTCAAGGCGAAGATCAGCGGCTGCGCGCCGGGCTGCGCGCGGATCGCCCGCGTCGCCTGCAGACCGTCGAGCACCGGCAGGTCGAGGTCCATCCAGATCAGCTGGGGCTGCCAGTCGCGGGCGGCCGCGACGGCGGCGGCGCCGTCGCCGACCGCGCGCACCGCGAGTCCGGCGCCGGCGAACAGCTCAAGCAGCAGGCGCTGGCTGTCGGGATGATCTTCGGCGATGAGGACGCGCGCCGCGGGACTGCCCGGCGCGAGGCCGATGACCTCGCGGCCGCTGGGAGAGGCGTGCGCGGCGCGCGCCGCCGCGCCCACGGGGAT
>JBBQSO010000061.1:0-33085 GCA_038213805.1 Planctomycetota bacterium
GCCGGATTGTTGCGCGCTGCTTCGTTTTTCTTGGTCGATTCGCTCCCGGGCACTGGGGTGTCGAGGAGGGTTCGCTGGAGGGGGCAGCCTTGGGCGTTGGGCATGTCAGGGTCCGTGGGGTGGGTTGCTGGTGGGCACCGCGCAGGCTGCGCGCGCGGCCTGGCCGTACCACTGCGGGTTCGTCGGCCTTCGGCAGTCGTCACCCGGCCGGCGCGGGCCAGCCTTGAGGCCAGGAGCGGCGGCGCTACCGTGCAGCATGAAACTCGCTGCCTATGATGCGCTCATCGAACGCCTCGAGCACCTGGCGAAGGGCTCGCCGGCCTCGTATCGCACGCGCGTCGCGCTGCTCGCCGCCTTCGGCTACCTGATGGTGGGACTCGCCCTGCTGATCGGATTGGCGCTGCTGGCCGCGGCCGCGGGCGTGCTGTTCATGGCCGGCAAGGCGGTGCATGGCGCCGGGGTGTTCAAGATCGCCTTCATCCTGGCCGCTCTGGGCGGCGCGCTCGCCTGGTCGGTGCTGCGCGGCGTGTGGATGCGTTTCCCGCGCGTCGACGGCATCGCGCTCGCCCGCAGCGAGGCGCCCGACCTGTTCGCCGAGGTCGAGAACCTGCGCCGCGCCGTCGGCTCGCCGCCGGTCCACCGCATCGTCATCACGCCAGAGTTCAACGCTGCGCTCGCGCAGCGCCCTCGGCTGGGCCTGTTCGGCTGGTACGAGAACCAGCTGGTGCTGGGGCTGCCGCTGCTGCGGCGCATGGACGTGGCGCAGGCGCGTTCGGTGATCGCGCACGAGCTTGGCCATCTGCGCGGCGAACACGGCCGCTTTGGCGCCTGGATCCACCGCCTGCGCGCCACCTGGGCCCATCTCGCCGCGCAGAACGCGGGCGGCCGCGTGCTGCGCGCCTTCCTCGGCTGGTACGCGCCGCTGTTCAACGCCTACTCGTTCGTGCTCGCGCGTCTGCAGGAACGCGAGGCCGACCGCGTCGCGGCGCGCGCGGCGAGCGCCGCGGCCGCGGCCACGGCGCTGGTGCGCGTCGCGCTGATCGGCCGGCACAGCTCCGGCTTCTGGGAGGACCTCGGCCGCCAGGCGCTGCGCGGGCAGCAACCACCCGTCGATCTGCTCGACCGCCTCGACCGCTATCTGGCCGTCCCGCCCACGCAGGGCGCGCGTTGGCTGGGCGAAGCGCTCAACCGCGGCAACGACCGCGATGACGTCCATCCCTGTCTCCGCGAACGGCTCGAGATCATCGGCGATCCCGCGGCCGGCCGCTCGCAGGCCGCGCTCGCACCCATGCCGGCGGCCGCGAGCGCCGCGCACGCCTGGCTGCGCGAGCGCGAGGCGGACATCGCCGGGCGCCTCAGTCGCGAGTGGCTTGCCGAGCACGGTCTGTTCTGGGCCGCGCGCCTCCGCCAGGGGCAGGAGCTGGCCACGCGCCGCGCCGCCCTCGTGGCGCGGCGCGAAGCCGACGCCATCACTATCGACGAGCGCTGGGAACTGGTCGACGCCATCCACCGGCTCGATGGCCAGGCGGCCGCGCGACCGGCGCTCGAGGAGCTTCTCACGGCCAAGCCCGATCACGCGCCCGCGTTGTTCCTGCTCGGCCGCGAACTGCTCGAGGATGGTGACGCGCGCGGGGTGCCACTGATCGAGGGGGCGATCGCCCACGATGCCGACGCGGCCGGCCCGGGTTATGCGCTGCTGCGCGACTTCGCCGACGCCCAGGGGCGTCGCGACAAGATCATGGAGTTGGAGCAGCGAGCGGGGGGGTAGGGGTGCAAGACGCACGGTGCGAGGCGCGAGAAAATCAGCTCTCGCCGCAGACGTCCAGGAACTCCCTCACTCCCCACGCACCGTCTTTTCGATCTCCAACCGATACCCCGCGCTTTTCGGCAGCGCGACGACGCGCATGGTTCCGGTCAGGGTGCCGCCACTTGGACAGCAGTTGGAGTCACCGTGATGGTAGATGTGCGTGCGGCAGGTCAGCGCGCGCTCGGAGAGCTCCAGCCACCAGCCCTTCCACAATGCCTCGTCGGCACGTAGGGGAGCGGGCAGTTCGAGCACGACCTGGGCCTCTGCGATGGCGGTGTCGCTGATGACGAAGAGGTGCGGGATGAGCTGCGCGCCCGTGCCCATCACCAGCTCGGGTGCGTAGAGGAAGTGCACGTTCTCACCCTGGCCCGCCGGCATGGTGGTGAACAGCGTCGGGGTGAGCAGGTGGGAGGTCGGATCCGAAATCAGTTCGCGCAGCAGCGTCCAGCCATGCTCCTCCCGGCGCCACACGCGTAGGCGGTCCTGGCCGTCCCCGGGTGATGCGGTGTTGGCGTGCAAGGTCACGAACAGGGTGGCGTTGCCGAAGTCCGCCTCGGTGTACGCCCAGGTCAACTCCCATGGCCCGGTGTGGCCGGTCAGGGCGGCGGCGTTCGCGGCGGCGGGTATGGCCGCGACCACCGCGGCCTTGCTGAGCACCTCGGCGGGCGGGGCGTCAACTGGCAGCAGCAGTAGAAGCGCGATGGCGAGCGCGGCGCAGCGCATCGCCCGCCTCATTCCTCGGCGGCGCCGCGGTCATGGGCGTCCGCCGGCGCGCGCGTCTCGTCGAAGCGCTGCCGGCCGGCGCGGCCGCGTTCGAGCCAACTCCACACCGCGTTGGCGTCGCGCTTGGCAAGCGCGTCCTCGAGGTCACGCAGCCGGGTGATGCCGGCGCGCAGCTCGTCGAGCACGGCGCGGCGGTTGTGCAGCAGGATATCGCTCCACAGCCCGGCGTTGCCGGCGGCGACACGGGTGGTGTCGCGGAAGCCCGAGGCGGCGATCGGGGCGGCGGGCGGGCTCAGCCCGGCGGCGGCGGCGGCGGCGAGCACGTGCGGCAGGTGCGAGGCCTGGGCCACCGCGAGATCGTGCGCGTCGGGACTCAGGCGCAGGGTCTTGCAACCGACCGCCTGCCACAGGCGCTCGACCAGCGCGACCGCCGCGGGCGGAGTCTCGGCCAGCGGCGTGAGGATGCTGGTGGCACCGCGGTAGAGGGCGGCATCGGCGTGTTCCAGGCCCTGCTGGTGGCTGCCGCACATGGGATGGCTGCCGACGAAACGGCCGCTGCGCGCCAGGTCGGCAAGTTCGTGGCAGATCACGCCCTTGACGCTGCCGACGTCGGTGAAGACGGCGCGTGTGGTGAAGGGGACCAGGGCGCGGATGTGCTCGGCGATGATGCTGACCGGCGTGCACACCACCACCACGTCGCAGTCGGCCACGGCCCCGGGCAGGTCGGTGACCGGCGTGCCGAAGCCCAGCTCGGCCGCCTGGGTGACCACCTCGCGGCGCCGATGGTGGAGGCGTACCGTCCATTCCGATCCGACCAGCGCCGCGGCTAGGCTGCCACCCATCAGCCCGAGTCCGCTGATCAGCACGGTCGGCGAGGTCATGCCGGCACCTTGGAGGACTGGTCCGGGGTCGCAACCGCCGATTATCAGCCTTCCACAGGGCGCGTCCCAGTGCTTTGACCGGCAGGGAAGGGGCGTGGGGAAGATTCCAGTCACCGAATGGAGGGGAATGTCCCGTCTTAGGTGCGATGTGCCCTTCCGCAGGGCCGTTGAACATGGCGGTTTCGGCTCCAGCAGTGAAAACAGCCCTCCACAGGCCTGCTGTCCGGGTGGTCAAAAGCCCAAGTGGTGCGCAAAATCACCGTTTTCGGGGATTGACCAGTCCAGAGCCCATCCTATCGTCCCCTCCCCGCGCCGCTTAGTGCGGAGGATCGCCATCCGCGGCCGTGCCGGACGCCGCTCGCAGCCACATCGCTGACCCTTGGAAAGCCATCATCCCCATGTCGCGCAAGCCGTTCATCGCCGGAAACTGGAAGCTCAATCTCACCGGCGATGAAGGCAGCGCCCTGATCGCCAGCCTGATCACCGCCGCCGCCGCAAGTCGTGCCGAGGTCGCGGTCTTCCCCACCGCCCTGGCCGTGCCCGCAGCGGTCAAGGCCGCCGCCGGCAGCGTCATCCACGTGGGCGTCCAGAACGTGCACTGGGAGGAGAAGGGCGCCTTTACCGGCGAGATCTCCGCCAGCCTGGCAAAAGCCGCGGGCGCCACGTACGTGCTGCTCGGCCACAGCGAGCGCCGCCAATATTTCGGCGAGACCGACCAGACCGTCAACAAGCGCCTCAAGGCCGTGCTCGCCCAGGGTCTGGTGCCCATCCTCGCGATCGGCGAGACCCTCGCGGAGCGCGACGGCGGCAAACTCGAGGAGGTGCTCAGCCGTCAGGTGAAGGGCGCCCTTGAGGGCTTCACCGCCGCCCAGCTGTCGACCCTGGTGCTGGCCTACGAGCCGGTGTGGGCGATCGGCACCGGCCGCACCGCCACCACCGCCCAGGCCCAGGAGGCGCACGCCTTCGTGCGCAGCGTGGTGCGCGGCATCGCTGGTGAGCTCGCCGAGCGGGTGCGCATCCAGTACGGCGGTTCGGTCAAGGCCGACAATGCCAAGGAGCTGCTCTCGCAGCCCGACGTTGACGGCGCGCTGGTGGGCGGCGCGTCGCTCAAGACCGCCGATTTCGCCGCCATCCTCGCCGCGGCCTGAGCCGCGCGCCGCATCCATACGTGAAATAGAAGAAGAAAGACGCCGCTGTGACGACGACAACCCTGATCCTGGTCATCCTGCTCTGGCCGCTGTGCCTGTTCATCATCGGCATGATCCTGCTGCAGGGTGGAGCCGGCGACCTGTCCAGCTCTTTCGGCGGCGGCGGCCAGCTTGATAGCACCCTTGGCGTCGGCGCCGGGCGCAAGATGAGCAAGATCACCGGCTGGCTGGGTGGCAGTTTCCTGCTCATTGTGACCATTCTCTCCATCCACCATGACGGAGACCTGGGTGCGGCCGCAGGCGCCAAGGGTGGCGTCGTGCCGACCACGGTCACCCCGACGGACTTCGGCGCCCAGACCGGTACCAGCACTGGTGCCGGCAAGGCCGTCGCCCCGGCTGCAACGACCGACGCGGCCAAGCCCGACGTGGTGGCGTCGCCCGCTACCGCCAAGCCGGCGGATGGTGCGGCTGCACCTTCGGCGCCTGCCACCGCGCCCGCGATCGCCCCCGCCGTGGTGCCGGCCGTCCCTGCGTCTGAAGCGCCGAAGGCTCCGAGTGCCCCCGCCCTGGTCCCGGAAGCCGCTACACCGGCTGTCGCGCCTCCGACCACGGCTGCCCCTGCGCCTGCCGAGACCAGTCCCGCCGCTCCCGCCGCTCCCGCCGCCGCGCCCGCCCATTCGGGCGTGCAGCTCGAGCCCAAGTGATGCTTCCCGGCGCTGCGCGCCACGCTCTTTGCGCTTCCTGAAGCCTGCTGATCGCCCGCCACGCCTTCCCGTCGCGACGAGGATCCCATGAGCCCGACCGCCGCCAAGCCGACCGCCATCGACACCGCTGCCGTGCGCAACGAGATGGGCAAGGAACGCCTGCTCAAGATGTACCGGCAGATGCTGCTGATCCGGCGCTTCGAGGAGCGCGCCAGCCAGGCCTACGAGGCCAAGAAGATCGCCGGCTTCCTGCACGCGTACATCGGTCAGGAGGCGGTCCAGACCGGCTTCTACGACCACCTCGATCCGAGCAAGGACGCCACCGTCACCAGCTACCGCTGCCACGCGCTCGGCCTGCTCTGCGGCCTCGATCCCAAGGAGCTGATGGCCGAGCTGTTCGGCAAGGTCACGGGCAACGTGCGCGGCAAGGGCGGCTCGATGCACTTCTTCTCGAAGGAGAAGAACATGCTCGGCGGCCACGGCATCGTCGGCGGGCAGATCCCGGTCGGCACCGGCGCGGCGTTCAGCGCCAAGTACCGCAAGACCGGCGGCGTCAGCATCACCTACCTGGGCGACGGCGCCTCGCCCCAGGGCACCTTTCACGAGTCGCTGAACATGGCTTCGCTGTGGAACCTGCCGGCGATCTACGTGATCGAGAACAACATGTACGGCATGGGTACGGCGTGCACGCGCGCCTCGGCGGTGCAGGACATCGCCGCGGCCAAGGCGCCGGGCTACAACATGGCTTCGTTCACCTTCGACGGTCTCGACCTCTACGCCTCGTGGAAGACTGCGCAGCAGGCCATCGCCATCGCGCGCGCCGGCCGCCCGGTGCTGATCGAGGCCAAGACCTACCGCTACCGCGGCCACTCGGTGTCGGACGCGGCCACCTACCGCACCAAGGAGGAGGTCGACCGCTACAAGGCGCTCGATCCCATCGAGCGCATCAAGGTCGACCTGCTCGCTGCGAACTGGCTCACCACGGCTGGTGCGGAGCAGCTCGAGGAGCAGGTCATGACCCAGATCATGGAGGCGGTGAAGTTCTCCGATGAGAGCCCGGAACCGCCGCTCAGCGAGCTGACCCGCCACGTCTACGCCGAGTGATCCGGGGCGCTCCGCCCCATCCGCCTGCTCCACGTCCGCCCTCCGCCTCCCCGAGGATCATCCGATGTCCGCTCTGACGGCTCCCCCGCTGAAGGCCTCGCGCCCGATCAACACCAAGGCCAGCGAGCCGATCAACGGCCACAAGGGCATCCTGCTCTCGGACGGCACCCAGCTGGTCAACATGCGCATGGCGATCTGCCAGGCGCTGTACGAGGAGATGAAGCGCGACCCGGCCATCTTCATCATGGGCGAGGAGGTCGCGCAGTACAACGGCGCCTACAAGGTGACCAAGGGTCTGCTCGACGAGTTCGGCGCCGAGCGCGTCATCGACACCCCCATCACGGAGTCCGGCTTCGCCGGCTTGGCGATCGGCGCGGCGATGACCGGCCTGCGCCCGGTGATCGAGTTCATGTCGTGGAACTTCAGCTTCCCGGCCTTCGACCAGATCATCTCCAACGCCTCGAAGATGTGCTACATGACCGGCGGCATGTTCCCCATCCCGCTGGTGATGCGTGGCCCCAACGGTGCGGGCCCGCGCGTCAGCTCGCAGCACAGTCACGCGGTCGAAGCGCTCTACAGCCATTTCCCCGGTCTCATCGTGGTCAGCCCGTCGACGCCCTACGACGCCAAGGGCCTGATGAAGACCGCGCTGCGCCAGCCGAATCCGGTGTGCTTCCTCGAGAACGAGATGCTCTACAACTACGAGCAGGACATCCCCACCGCGGACTACGCCATCCCCTTCGGCAAGGGCGTGGTGCGGCGCGAGGGTGGCGACTGCACGATCGTGGCGATCAACCGCTGCGTGCACTGGGCGCTCGAGGCGGCCGACGCGTTGGCCAAGGACGGCATCCAGTGCGAGGTCGTTGATCCGCGCACCATCAAGCCGCTCGACATCGAGCTGATCGCGGAGTCGGTGCGCAAGACCAGCCGCTGCGTGGTGGTCGAGGAGTGCTATCGCACCGGTGGCGTCGGCGCCGAGATCGCGGCGCAGCTGATGGAGCGCGTGTTCGACGACCTCGACGCTCCGGTCGGCCGCGTCACCACCACCGAGAATCCCATGCCGTACGCGGCGAACCTCGAACACGAGACGCTGCCCAAGCCGCACCGCATCATCGCGGCGGTGAAGCAGGCGTGTTATCGATGAGACGGATTGCCACGGTCCGGAGGTCCGGAAGTCCGGACGTCCGGAAGTCGACAGCCCTCAGACGCGAAGACGCATAAGCCTTTCAGCACCTCGATCCCACCCCGTGAATTCTGTCGTCCGGAGACTTCCGGACTTCCGGACTCCCGGACTTCCGGACCCTGCCCCCCATGATCATCGAACAGCTCGTCCCCGCCAAATCCCCGACCATGACCGAAGGCACGATCGTCGCATGGCGCGTCAAGCCCGGCGACAAGGTCAAGAGCGGTGACGTGATCGCCGAGATCGCCACCGACAAGGCCACGGTCGAGTGGGAGGCGCTCGATGGCGGCACGGTTGCGGAGATCCTGATCCCGGCCGGTGCGCTTGCCCAGGTCAACCAGGTGGCGGCGATCTTCACCACCAAGCCCGACGACGACGTCAAGGCGGCGGTGGCCAAAGCCAAGGAGACCAACGCCAAGTTCACGGGCGGCGCCGCGCCCGCCGCCGCGGCCGCCGCCGCGGCCACGCCGACTCCGGCCGCTGTTCCCGCGGTGACGCCTGCGGCCACGGCGCCATCAGCCATCAGCCATCAGCCATCAGCCCTGCCCAGGGGCATCCGCGTCTCCCCCGTCGCCGCCAAGATCGCCGCCGCCCAGTCCGTCGACCTGCGCGCGATCAAGGGTTCCGGTCCGGACGGCCGCATCGTGCGCCGCGACGTCGAGGCCGCCGCGAAGTCCGGATCGGCCAAGCTGGGTGCCGCAGGCGGCGCGCCGGCGAAGGCCGAGAAGCCGAAACTCAAGGTCCTGCGTCCTGATGGCGCGGTCAGCGACGTGGCGATGTCGCCGATGCGCACCATCATCGGCAAGCGTCTGCTCGAGGCCAAGACCCAGATCCCGCACTTCTATGTCACCGAAACCGTCGACGCGGGCGCGCTGAGCACGCTGCGTGAACAGGCCAACCTGCTCGATGGCCTCAAGGTCACGGTCAACGACCTGATCGTGCGCGCCACGGCGCTCGCGCTGCGTGTGCACCCCAAGCTCAACGCCACCTACCAGGGCACTTCGATCCGCCAGCACGACAGCGCCGACATCTGCGTCGCGGTGGCCATCCCCGATGGCCTGATCACGCCGATCGTCGCCAAGGCGCACACCAAGAGCGTGCGTCAGATCGGCGACGAGGTGCGCGCGCTCGCCAAGAAGGCGGTCGACGGCAAGCTCCAACCCGCCGAGTTCCAGGGCGGCAGCTTCACCATCTCGAACCTGGGCATGTTCGGTATCAGCGAGTTCGTCGCGATCATCAACCCGCCCCAGGTCGCCATCCTTGCCGTCGCGGGCATCAAGGACGAGCCGGTGGTGCGCGGTGGGCAGGTGGTCCCCGGCAAGGTCATGCGCCTGACCATCAGCGCCGACCACCGCGCGGTCGACGGCGCCGACGCCGCGGCCTTCCTCAAGACCCTGCGCGAACTGCTGGAAGCCCCGGCGACGCTGCTGATCTAAGGCCAACGTCCGGCCTCCGCTGTCCGACGGTGAAGTCCGACAGCGGACCACCGGCGTGATGTCGGGATGGCAAGACATCGGACTTCGGACTTCGGACATTCACGAAAAGAAAGACTCCCATGGCTGACTACGATGTCCTCGTCATCGGCGCCGGTCCCGGCGGATACGTCGCTGCGATCAAGGCGGCCCAGTACGGCAAGAAGACCGCGATTATCGAAAAGGAGAGCCTCGGCGGCGTGTGCCTCAACTGGGGCTGCATCCCGACCAAGGCGCTGCTTAAGAGCGCGGAGATCTTCGACGGTCTGAAACATGCCAAGGATTACGGTCTGGCCGCCGACAATGTGCGCGCTGACTTCGCCGCGGTGATCAAGCGCTCGCGCGACGTCGCCGGCGCCATGGCGAAGGGCATCGAGTTCCTGATGAAGAAGAACAAGATCACCGTGCTGAGCGGCACGGCGACCTTCGTCGACGCCAAGACCGTCGCGGTGAAGAAGGCCGACGGCAGCACGCAGAACGTCAGCGCCGACAACGTCATCATCGCGACTGGGCACAAGCCGCGCACCTTCCCGCACCTGCCGGTCGACGGCAAGCTGGTGGTCAACTACCGCCACCTGCTCGCGGCCACCGAGCAGCCGAAGTCGCTGCTGTGCATCGGCGCGGGCGCCATCGGCATGGAGTTCGGCTACTTCTTCTCGACTCTTGGAACCAAGGTCACCGTCGTCGAGGTCCTCGACCAGGTGCTGCCGGTCGAGGATGCCGAAGTCGCCAAGGTCGTCGAGCGCGCCTTCACCAAGGCCGGCGTGGCGATCAAGCTCGGCACCAAGGTGGTCAAGCTTGAGGTCAAGGCGGCCGGCGTCGCCGTGCACCTCGAGAAGGACGGCAAGGCCGAGGTCATCGAGGTCGACAAGGTCCTGGTCGCGGTCGGCTTCCTGGCCAGCACCGAGGGCGTCGGCCTGGACAAGGCCGGGGTCACCCTCGACGAGCGCGGCTTCATCGCCGTCGATGCCAACATGCTGACCAACGTGCCGGGTGTCTACGCCATCGGCGACGTCGCCGGCAAGCAGCTGCTCGCGCACAAGGCGAGTTTCGAGGGCGAGGCCGCGGTCGGCCATATCGTCGGCCACCCCGCGCCGCTCAACTACGCGCAGATCCCCGGCTGCACCTACTGCCAGCCGCAGGTCGCCTCGGTCGGGCTGACCGAGAAGAAGGCCCTGGCCGAGGGCCGGAAGCTGAAGATCGGCCGCTTCCAGTTCGCGGCCTCGGGCAAGGCCAAGGCCATCGGCCACCCCGAGGGCTTCGTGAAGCTGGTCTTCGACGCTGAGTTCGACCAGCTGATCGGTGCGCACCTGGTCGGCTACGACGCCACCGAGCTGCTCGCCGAGCTCAGCCTGGCGATGAAGCTGGAGTGCACGGCCAAGGAGATCATGGAGACCATCCACGCCCACCCGACCCTGTCGGAAGCGGTGATGGAATCGGCGGCTGACGCGCTCGGCGTGTGCGTACACCAGTGAGGGGAAGTCCGGAAGTCCGGAAGTCCGGAAGTCCGGAAGTCGGGACTTTCCGGTGCTCGGCGCGGTTGCGATTCGTTGCGACGGTCTCGCATAGCCCCGGAATCGGCGGGCTGAGGTATCCCCGGGTGTCTGGGCTTCCGACTTCCGGACTTCCGGACTTCCGGACTTCCGGACGGCAGGCCGCAGGCCCGCCATGACATTCATCGAGTCCCACCCCACCATCATCACCCCGAATCCGGGCGGCCCGGCCGATCCGCTTGGTGAGTCGGTGCTCGACCCGCAGCAGCCGTGGCTGCGCGTGTTCGCCCCGGCCGAGGTGCGCGTGGTCGTCGGCCGCCACCAGGATCCGACGCGCGAAGTCCATGTCGATCACGCCCGTGCAGATGGGGTGCCCATCCACCGGCGCGTCGCGGGCGGCGGGGCGGTGGTGCTGGCGCCGGGCATGGTGGTGGTCGCTGCGCGGCTGCGCCACGAGGTCTTCGGCGTCACGCCCTACATCGACCTGGTCAGCGGGGCGCTGGTCGCCGGCGTCACGGCGGCGTGCGGGACGGCCCCGGTGATGCGCGGGCTGGGCGACTTGGCCATGGTCGGCGCAGACGGCGTCCTGCGCAAGGTGCTTGGGGCGTCGCTGCGCCAGACCTCGCGCATGGTGGTCTACCTGGGGGTGCTGCTGGTTGCGGACCGGGTGGAGCTGATGAATCGCTATCTGCGGCCGCCGAGCCGCGAGCCGGACTACCGTGGCGGGCGCGACCACGGCGACTTCTGCACCGGGCTCGACGCGCATGGCGCGAGCGAAGAAGGCCTCCTTGCCGCGGTGCGCACGGCCTGCCTGCGCGACCTCGCGGGCCATGCCCTGGAGGTGCCGCGGGTGGGTGGGCTGGGCGCTTGACGTGCCTGCCGCCCCGGGTGTGCTAGGAATCCGCTCACCACGCGCGGCCGTCCTCCGTCCGGGTCCTTTCAATCCCCGTCGTCCCTCAGCCTCGCGCCAGGATCTGCCATGAACAATCTCGCCATCATCGGTTCCGGACCCGCCGGCTACACTGCGGCCATCTACGCGGCACGCGCCAACCTCGCGCCGGTGCTGTTCACCGGCCGCCAGGCCGGGGGTCAGCTCACCACCACCACCGAGGTCGAGAACTATCCAGGCTTTCCCGAGGGCATCATGGGCCCCGAGTTGATGGTGCGCTTCGAGCAGCAAGCCACGCGCTTCGGCACCGTGGTCAAGGCCGGCTGCGAAGTCACCGAGGTCAAGCGCGGCGAGCACGGCTTCACGATTTCGTGGAGCGACCTCTACCAGGGTACCAACGAGAGCGCGGAATACGCCACCGTGATCATCGCCACCGGCGCCAGCGCCCGCTACCTGGGCCTGCCCGGCGAAGAGGAGTTCCTGGTCGACGGTCCCGACCGCAAGCACGGCCTGACCGCCTGCGCGACCTGCGACGGCGCCTTTTACAAGAACGTCGAGGTCGCGGTGATCGGCGGCGGTGACACCGCCTGCGAGGAAGCCAACTTCCTCACCAAGTTCGCCTCCAAGGTCTATCTCGTCCACCGCCGCGGCGAGTTGCGCGCGTCGAAGATCATGGCCGAGCGCGCGCTCAAGAACCCCAAGATCCAGCCGATCTGGAACAAGACTCTGGGCGGCTACCAGGTCGACGCCAAGCGTAAGATGAGCGGCGTGACCCTGCTCGACACCGTCGACGGTTCGACCAGCCCGCTGGCGGTGAAGGCGGTGTTCATGGCCATCGGCCACACGCCCAACACCGGCTTCCTCAAGGATTCCGGCCTGAAATTCGACGCCAACGGCTACATCGAGGTCGAAGAAGGTTGCCGCACCAACGTGGCCGGCCTGTTCGCCGCCGGCGACGTGCGCGATCACCGCTACCGCCAGGCGATCACCGCGGCAGGCATGGGGTGCATGGAGGCGCTCGAGGCTGAGCACTATCTGCAGGGTCATTGAAGAGGGTCCGGGGTCCGGAAGTCCGGAAGTCCGGAGTTCGGCTCGACGAGGTCAGGGGGCCGTGAAGGGGAGGGTCGTAGTGATTTCCTCGCCGCCTTGCCCTCCTGGAGTTCGGAATTCCGGACTTCCGGACTTCCGGACCTCAAGCCTCGTCCACCTAAGCACGTGCGCCCCAGCCTCTACCGCAACCTGCCTACGCTCCTCACCAAGGCTTGTGCTCTGCCCGTGCCGGGACTAGACTTGAGGTGGAAAGTCCACACGCCCATGGCCCTCGCTGACGACAGCAGACCATCCGACGCGCTACCCCAGCTTCCCCACCTCCCGGGGATGGAGGGGCTGGACCAGCCAGCGGTCAAGGCCGAGGAGCCCGAGCCCTTCGACGTCAAACCCGAGTTCATCGTCGGCACCGCCCGTACCTCGCGCGTTGAGGCCAAGCCGGTGACCCCTGCGGGCGAGACCGCCCACGTCGTCAGCGGCCAGGATCCCTACCTCGGCCGCCAGTTCGGCGGCTATGAGCTGGTGCAGAAGGTCGGCCAGGGCGGCATGGGCCTGGTCTACAAGGGCCGCCAGCTCAGTCTCGACCGGGTGGTCGCGGTGAAGATCCTCAACAAGGCGCTGTGCGACAACGACGAGTTCATCAAGCGCTTCGCGCGCGAGGCCAAGTCCATCGCCCGCATCAACCATCCGAACATCATGTCGGTGCATGATTTCGGCCAGACCGATGGGGTCTGGTACATGGTCATCGAATTCATCGAAGGCTCCAGCCTGTCGCGCCAGATCGCCGACCGCCTGATGCTGCCGGTCGAGGACCTGGCGCCCATGATGATGCAGTGCCTGGCCGGCCTCGCCCACGTCGGCGCGCAGGGCATCGTGCACCGCGACATCAAGCCCGACAACATCCTCATCACCAGTGAAGGCATCGCCAAGATCGCCGATTTCGGCCTCGCCAAGGACGTCTCGGCGAACAACGACGCGACCGACCTGACCGCGGTCGGACTGGCCATGGGTACGCCCGCCTACATGAGCCCGGAACAGTGCATGGGGCGCAAGCTCGATGGGCGTTCCGACCTCTATTCGCTCGGCGTCACCGCCTACCTCGCCCTGACCGGCGAGAAACCCTTCACCGGGCAGTCGTCGTTTGAGATCATGACCAAGCAGCGCGAGCAGCTGCCGGTGCCGCCGTCCAAGCTCAATCCGCACATCCCGCGCGAGGTCTCGGACCTGGTCATGCGCATGCTCGCGAAGAGCCCGAGCGACCGCTTCAGCGACGCCGAGGCCTGTCGCGCCGCGTGGGCCGAGCTCGGCGCGCGCCTCGGCTTCCTTGGCAGCCCGCCGGCCGCGACCGAGGTCCCGTCCGCGCCGATCGTGAAGGGTGCGCGCAGCGGAGTGCCCGCACCGCTGCCACCCGCAAACGCACCGCTCGCGCCGCTCCCGTCGATGTCGCCACCGCTCGCCGCGCCTCCTGCCGAGCCGGCCAAGTCCACCTCGCCGCGGCGCAGCACCGACGTCCATCCCGCGCCCGACGACGCCCACAAGGGCCCCAGCAGCGAACGCCGCGAACGCTCCACCACCGAGCGCCGACTGTCCGCGCGCGGCCCGGCGGTGGTGAGCGAGGCTTCGACCTGCGCGCGCTGCGGCATGCTCAACCGCGGCGACGCGGCGGTGTGCTCGCGCTGCGGCCACGAGTTGCGCCCGCCGGCCGACGATCCCCAGGCCGCACGCGGCCAGGAGGCCGAGGCCCAGCGCCTGTTCGCCGCCGGCCAGTTCAAGGAGGCCGCGGGGATCTACGCGCGCCTCGCCGACCGCGAGACCGACCGCCGGGCGCGCACCGTGCTGCGCAGCCGCGAGCGCGAGGCGCGCACCGGCGAGCACGAGCATGCCGTGCTCGAGCTGCAGAACCGCACCCAGGTGATGGTCAAGCGCGGCGAACTGAAGGCCGGCATCGAGATCCTCGAGAAGGGCCTGCGCGAGGTGCGCGAGGCCGGCAGTTCGTCGACCGGTGCCGAGACGCGCCTGCTTGAGGACATCACCAACCTGCGCGCGCGGCTGCGTGGGCGGCGGCGCACCCGTGTGATCCTGATTGTGGTGGTGGTGGTCGCGGTGCTGGTTGGGCTGCTCCTGCTCAGCCTCGCCCTGCCGAAGGACGCGGCGCCGGGCCACGCGCTGCACGGACCGCCGGCGAGCGCGGACCAGGCATGAACGTCCTGGTCTGCCCCCGCTGCCAACAGGCGCAGCCTGGACCGGCACCCGTCGCGAGTGCGTGGCTCGCATGCGCGCAGTGCGGCCACCGCTGGCTGCCGGTCTTCCCGACCGCGACGGGGTCCCCGGACGCGCCGCCCCCGGCGCCGCGCACCGCCGCGTCCGCCCCGCTGCGCGCGGTGCCCGCGCCGCCGCGCCCGGTTGCCGCGGAGCAACCGCTGCCAGTCGCTGCGACCAGGCCCGAGATCCCGGAACCTCCGGCGAAGCCGCTCACCGTGGCGCTGCCCGCCGAGGGCGGCCGGGCGGTCGGCCGCCACCTCGGCAGCGATGAGTACCGGCCGGACGAGACTTCCGAGCTCAAGCGCCGCACCAAGGCCCTGACCGAGCGTCGCGAAGGCACGCCGCCCTCGTATTCTCCCGGTCGTCTGCAGGCGCAGCCCGGCGCCGCTCGACCCGCTCCGGCGCCGGTCAGTTCATCTGGCGCCAGCGCGGAGCCCGTCGACGCCGACCTCTTCGAGCGCATGGAGCAGCAGGCGGTGCAGGCGCGCAGCGTGCAGGACACCGTCGCCCAGGCGTCGCGCGCCGCGCCGATGCTCGCCTCCTCACCGGCGCTGCCGCCGCCGCCCGCCACGCCGCTGGCGCCGCAGTCTACGGCCGTTCCCATCGTCCCGCCCGCGGCGGGGCCGGTGGTGGCGCGCCAGGTCGCCTGCCCGGTGTGCGGCCATCGCTGGCAGTCGACACGCGGCGATGGCGAGCAGCAGGGCTGCCCGCAGTGCCTGGTCACCTTCAACATCGCGCGCGGCCAGGTGGTGGCCGGGGCGCCGCGCATCGCCGGCCACAGCGACCCGTTGCTCGGCCGCGCGCTGCGCGGCTGCCTGATCGACCGCAAGCTCGGCGAGGGTGGCATGGGCGCGGTCTACCACGCGCGCCAGCTCAGCCTCGACCGCAGTGTGGCGGTAAAGGTGCTGCCGCCCGAGCTGGCCCGGAACAAGAATTTCATCCAGCGCTTCGAGCGCGAGGCCAAGAGCCTGGCGCGCATCAACCACGCGAACATCCTGCACATCTACGATTTCGGCGAGGACCAGGCGCTCGGTATCTACTTCATGATCATCGAATACGTCGAGGGCCGCGACCTCGGCGAGATCCTGCACGAGCAGTACACCCTCGGCCAGATCGAGGTCCTCGACATCGTGCGCCAGGCCTCGCTCGGCCTCGAGCAGGCCGCCGAGAAAGGCGTCATCCACCGCGACATCAAGCCCGACAACCTGATGCTCACTGCGGACGGGCTCTGCAAGGTCTCGGATTTCGGCTTGGCCAAGGGCTACGGCGCCGAGAAGGACGTGACCAGCATCGGCGTGCGCGTCGGCACGCCGGCGTTCATGAGCCCCGAGCAATGCGATGGCGTAGACGTCGACTTCCGTTCCGACATCTACAACCTCGGCTGCACCGCCTTCCTGGCCCTCACCGGGCACCTGCCCTTCGACGCGGACACCCCGTTCGCGATCATGCTCAAGCACAAGAACGACCCCGTTCCATCGCCGCTGCTGCACAATCCCAACCTGCACCCGCGCGTCGCATCGCTGGTCATGCGCATGCTGGCCAAGCGCCCGGCGGACCGCTTCGCCACGCTCAAAGAGCTCATCGACCTGGTCGAGGAGCTCGAGGTCAGCCTCGCCGGCACCACCGCCATCCTGCGCAAGGTGCGCGGTCCCTACCGGCCGATGGGCGAGGCGCCCGACCTGGCGCATGCCCGGCTCACCAGTCAGGGCGCGCGTGGCCCAGCCTCGCCGCCACCGCTGCGCCGGCCGCCGACGCCGGTCCCACCGGCCCCCGTGGTGGCGCGCCCGGCGCCCCCGCCCGTAACCCTCGGCTCGCCCGAGGATGTCCCTGATTGGCTGAAGCCGGTCGCGGTCGCGGCGACGCGCACGCCCCTGCCCTCCGCTCCACCGGTCGAGAACGCATCCGCGGCCGCCTCTGGCCCGTCGGGCTTCCGCGACCTGCGTGCCAAGCTCGCCGAGGCGCGCTCGCGCACCCTCGCGGAGGAGGCCGGAGCAGTCGCGGAGCAGGCCGGTCGGCTGCTCGAGCAGGGCGACCATGAGGCCGCGGCGCAGGCCTATGAGCGCGCCGCGACCATCGCCCCGGCGGGACCTGAGAGCAAACGCCTGGAACAGCTCGCGACCAACGTGCGCCGGCGCAGCGGTCGGCGCCGCGCGCTGCGCCGCTGGCTGGTCGCCGGCCTGGTGGTGGCGCTGGCCGGGGTCGGCACCTGGGGACTGACGCCGCAGATCCATGAACAGCTTGCGGCCAGCGAGCTCGAGCCGATCCAGGCGGTGGCCAACACCACCGCGCGCGTCCGCCAGCTCGAGCAGTTCGCCGCCGATTACGGCAAGCCCTGGGAATGGTACGTGACGGTGTTCCAGCGCGGGTATGTGGTGCCGTCGGCGGAGCGCGCCCTGCGCGAGGCCGCCGCGCTGCACCGCGCTCTGCAGCCACCGCCCGTCCATGCACCGACGCCGACACCTCCGCCGGCGGAGGATCCGGACCTGACCGCCCTGCGGCGCGCCGCCCAGGACGACGCGGTGCCGTGGCGCGAGATCGCCGAACGCGCCAAGGCGCTGGTTGGGCGCCCGGTGCTGGCCGAGCGCGCCGCGGTGCAGGCGCTGCTCGACCAGGCCAACCGCGAAGTCCTCGCCATGGGCGAGGACTTCAAGCCCATCGAGGCCGCCTGGGTCGCTGGCCATCAGGGCGAGGCCGCCGATCTCGCGATCGCGTTCCGTGCCAAGCATCCGCGCGCCGGTGTGAGCACCCCGACGCTCGTTCCCGGCCGCCTGGTCGTGACGGACGCCGACACCGGTGCGCTGCCCGCTGGCGTGCAGGTCGCCACCCAGGCGCAGGCGGTGCGCGGCCAGGTCACCGGGATGTTCACCAGTCCCGGCCGGCTGCTGGGCGATGATTTGCGCTTCTGTCGCTCCACCGCGGTGGCGGTGCGCGTCGAGGTGAGCGCACCCGGTTACCGCAGCGAGGTGCTGGTGGTGCCGGCCAACACCAGCGCCAACGAGATCAGCTACCCGCTCGCCCTGCATCCCGGCATCGCCTGGCAGCATCCGCTGCCCGGCAGCCCCGTGTGGCAGCGCCTGGAGCTCCTGCCTGACGGCTCGTTGCTGGCCTGCGGTGCCGCGGCCCTGGTACACCTGCGCGCGGAAGATGGCAGCACCCTCGCGACCCTGGCGCGCGAGCAGCTGCCGGTCCCGATCCCGCCCGGTCTCGAAGGCCACTGGACCGACTGGTTCGACATCGGCGCCGGTCACGCCATCGCCGGCACCACCGATGGCGTGGCGGTGCGTCTGGACGTGCCCGATCTGAGCGATGGCGTGATCGTCCACCGCGGTCGCAATCCGGTGCTGGCCTATCGCGAGCGCGAGCTGGTCCTGCAGCCCGGCCGCGTCGTCTCCTACCTCATCGAATCCACGCCCCAGGGACCGTCGCTGCATGTGCGTACCGCCGACAAGGACCTGTGGACCAGGCCTGGTCTCAAGGGTTTCCGTGCGCCGACCCTGTGGTTCCGCGACGGCGCGGTCGCGCTGCTCGACGACCAGACGCTGACCGTGCTTGACGAGCTCACCGGCCAGGTCGCGGCCACGTTGGCGGTGGGCGGACCGCTGAGCGCGGCGCCGGTGCTGCTCGGCGAGGGCGCCGCCGTGCTGGTTCCGACTGCGGGCGGGGTGCAGCTGCTGGTGCTGCCGACCGCTGCGGGCATGCCGATCGCCAGTCTGACCGACCCGGCCCTTACCAACAGCGCTGGTGCGACCCTTGCCGCCCAGGGCGACCAGGTGCTGATCGCGCGCGCCGACCGCAGTGTGCACCTGCTGCATTGGACTGGCGACCATTTCGAGCAGGCGTGGGCGGGAACCCTGCCTGACGGCCTCGGCGCGCGCGTCGTCATGCGCCTCGGTGCCGAACGGGCCGTGATCGCAGACGAGGCGGGTGAGGTGGTGCTGATGGCGCGCGGCGACGGCAGCGTGCAGCGCCGCATCGCCCACGGCAGCACCCCGCTCTGCGCCCCGCTGGTCGCCGGCGGCATGCTGGTGATCGCGGATCGCGATGGGCGGTTGACAGCGTATGCGCTGCCGCAGGGGAAATGACCGGAGCGACGCGTGGTTTTCCTCACGTCGCGCTGCACATGTCGTAGCTTCTGGGCTTAAGCGAGGCGTGAAACGCGAGAAGATCAGGTATCGCCCGCATGCAGGGGCGCTTTTACCGATGCCTTCTGATCAGCGCGAAAGCCAGGTGCCGATTGGTTCGCAATCCGCAGTCTGCTACGCATCCATCAGCGCCACGAAGCGCGCGAACTTCGTCAACGGCTGTGGCGTCACCGGGATACCGAGATCGGCGAACTGCGCACTCCAGCGCGCCACGCTGGCCGGGGGATCAGGCGTCTCGATCTCCAGTTCGTGATCGCAGCGACCGGCGATGAAGGTGGTGCGATCGAGGCAGAGCAGTTCGCCGGCGGAGCTGCGGAACTCCTGACGCGCGTTGGCGAAGCCGCCATAGGCGAGCAGTGGCGCGCCGGCAAGGGCCGTGGCGACTGGTTCGGGCAGGTCGAACGAGGCCGCCACGGCGGGATCGAGCGTCGCGCCACCCACGGGCAGGCGCGCCCACAGCGCGGGGTCGAGCCAGCGTTCCCACTCGTCATGGCGGTGGAGCTGTGCGTCGCCGCCGCTGGCGCGGCGCTTGCAGGTCAGCTGCAGCTGGTCGTTCTCGCGCCGCAGGCGCAGGTTCATCCGGGCGCGGCGCAGGCGCAGGTCCGCGCTGTCGAAGAAGCGGTTTTCCTGGACCAGCAGCCGCGCGGCTCCGAGCAGCGCAGGCAAGGCCTTCGCGAGGCGGGCATGGCCGTCGGCGGTCAGCGCCCATTTCAGCTCGACCTCGAGGTGGTGGTCCATGCATGGGCAGGGTAGCGGCCTGTGCGCAAAGGGCGATGGGGAGGGCTGGCAGCTGACGGCTCGTGGTCGCACCTCATCGTACGGTCATCAGGGTGGGTCCCTGTCCCGGGCGCGCAGTTCACATCCGGATTTGGGCTCCACCTGCACGCATCGCGCTACGAGGCATCCGCCGTCAGCCGTCCGCCCCGGCGGGCTCCGCCCGCCGGGAGACTTCCCTTCCCGGCTGCGCCCCTATGCTCCCAGCTTACCCATCGGCCGGAGCCTCCGTGAGCAATCCCTTCGATTTCCTCGAGCCCCTCATCGACCTCGAGGCCAAGATCGTCGAACTCGAGCAGCTCGGCGAGAGCACCGGCCTGAACATGTCGGGCGAACTGGCCTCGCTGCGCGAGAAGCTGATGCGCGAGACGCGCCGCGTGTTCGCCGGACTGACGCCCTGGCAGCGCGTGCAGCTCTCGCGCCATCCCCTGCGTCCGCAGTCCTCGGACTACATCGACCACATGGTCGACGGCTTCGTGCCGCTCGCCGGCGACCGCATGTTCGGCGACGACGAGGCGATCATCTGCGGCATGGGCGAAGTCGGCGGCCACCGCTGCATGATCATCGGCCAGCAGAAGGGCAAGGACGTCCACGAGCGCCGGCGCTGCAACTTCGGCATGCCGCATCCGGAAGGCTACCGCAAGGCGATGCAGAAGATGCGCATCGCCGAGAAGTTCGGCCTGGCGGTGATCTGCCTGATCAACACCCCCGGCGCCTTCCCCGGCGTCGATGCCGAGGAGCGTGGCCAATCGATCGCCATTGCCGAGAACATCCGCGACATGGCCCTGCTGCGCACCCCGGTGATCGTGGTGGTGATCGGCGAGGGCGGCTCGGGCGGTGCGCTCGGTATCGGCGTGGGCGATCGCATGCTGATGCTCGAGAACAGCTATTTCTCGGTGATCTCGCCCGAGGGCTGCGCCGCCATCCTGTGGAAGGACGGTGCCAAGAAGGACATCGCCGCGGAGCGCCTCGCGCTCACTGGTGCGCACCTCAAGCGCTTCGGCATCGTCGATGAGATCATCGAGGAGCCCGCCGGTGGCGCGCACCGCCAGCCGGTCGCGATGGCGCACGCCCTGCGCGACGCCATCGTCCGCAACCTCGACGCGCTGCGCTTGCAGCCGGTCGATGCCATGCTTGAGGGCCGTTACCGCAAGTACCGCGCCATCGGGGTGGTGATGGAAGAGTCCGTCGCGGGCATCTGACGTGTTCAAGCTGGTCATGGTGGTGCGTCCGCAACGTGCCGAGGTGCTCTGCCAGCGCCTCGCCGCGAGCGGCTGGGTCGATGAACTGATCGCCGCCGAATGCCGTGGCTACGGTCGGCAGAAGGGTCATCTCGACGAGTACAAAGGCGCCGAGTACAGCATCGATTTCCTGCCCAAGGTGGTGGTTTCGGGCATCATCCCCGACGAGCGCGCGGATGAACTGGTGAACCTGGTATGCTCGACCTGTCGCACCGGCCGCATCGGCGACGGCAAGATATTCCTCCAGCGCATCTCGCAGGAACTCGTGTATTGATCAGCAGTTCCATGCATGCCCAAGGATTTGGCATGGATCTGCAGGTGGTTGCTCAGCAGCTCACAAGGTCCGGCTCCTTGACGCGGGTCGCCGCTGGTCATGATAATATGCTGAATGCGCGGAAAATCCCGTGCATGAGGTGAATCCCATGCGTGGTTTCTCTTCTACGCTGCTGGTTTCCGGCCTGGTGCTGTGCCTCGGTCTCGCTTCGGCGGCTGAGAGCGGCAAGCCCATCAACACCATCTGCCCGGTCACGGGCAAGGCGATCGATCCCGCGATCCCGCCGGTGGTGGTGACCATCGGCAAGGGTGAGCGTTCGCGGAAGATCCTGATCGGCGTGGCCGACGCCGCCGCCGCGCAGAAGGTCAAGGCGCGTCCCGATCTGTATGCGGACGCCGCCAAGGCGAATCACCAGGCCGACGCGCGCTGATCGAGTGTTTCCCGGGACTCTCTGAAGAGCGGCCCTGCGGGCCACGGTCCCGGGTGAAACGCATTCCTTGGCCTTGGAGTGGTCGTGGACCGGTTTCGTTCCCTAGCGGAAGCGCTCGGTGGAAACGGACATGTTCACCTGCGGGCATCGCTTGCCCGGGACAGCGGCCCGCTGGGCCGCATCGCGTAGGGCCTTCTGAGACCCTGCTCCGGTTGAGACTTTTTCCATTCCGGAACGTGCGCGCCGCCTACGGTGCGAGCAAGGAAAACCCCATGCGCACCGTCGCCCTCCTGTTGCTCCTCGTCGCCACCGCGTGCGGATCGGCCACCTTTGCCGCCGAGGGCACGGCCGAAAAGCCGAAGGCCGCCCACAACTCGGTCTGCCCGGTGAGCGGTGATACGGTCGACGCCGACACCAAGCCGGTGGTGGTCAAACTGAAGGACGGAACTTTCGTCGCGATCGGTCTGTGCTGCACCGACTGCAAGAAGGAGCTGAATGCCGACCCGGACCGTTTCGCAGCGGCGGCCCTCGCCAACAAGAAGGCAGCGAAATAATCCGCCGCCGCGTAGTGAGCACCACGCGGCACGATCCTGACCGTCTGATGGCCACCGCCTGAGGGCAGCATTCAGGAAGGGCTGATCGGTAACCTGCGCACGCCCGTGGGCGCGCGCAGGTTGCCTGCGCTTATTTCACCTCGCCTGCTTTCTCGGCCTCCTTGCCCGGCTTGCGCAGCGGCTTGCCGTCCTCGGAATAGGTGATCTGGTGCTTCTTGCCGTCTTCGACGTAGCTGAGGCGGTAGACGGTCTTGTCGCCGTGCGTGAGCTTCCTGGCGCTTTTGAGCACGTCGAGGCGATGGTCCTGGCTGAAGCCGACAGTCACGGCTTTTGGAAGCTGCTCAATACCGATCGACTCGCCTTTGGCGGCGTTCTTCGCCGCGTCATCCTTGCCGGCCTCTTCAGCCCAGGCGAGCGGGGTGCCGAGAGCGGCGGTAAGGAGGAGGGCGGTGATGATGGAACGCATGGCGGATTCCTTTCCCTGTGGGTGGGTGTGTGGCAGGGTCCGTTATAACCCATGTCAGGTCGCGGCAAGGTTGGCAGATCCCGGCGTCCTGTGTCAGCGCTGAAGCGTTGCCGACCGCGCCACTGCGCTTTCATATTGCGTCGAGGGCTCGCCGCCGACCATCCCGGACCCACGGATCCACGCCATGCACCTGTTTCCACCGCCTTCCCACCTGCTGCGCGCGTGGCGTGCGCCCGCTCTCACCGCCATTGTGCTGGCCCTCGCGGCACTCGCTGCGCCCGCAGAGGAGTTGCCACCCGCGCTGCGCCTGGCCTCCGCGCTGATCATCGAGCGCGCGCACGAGGCGCAGATGGCCGGACGGCCCGGCGTGGCGAGCACGCTGCGCGAGCTCGCTGAGGCGGTCGCTGCCCGCCAGGTCGGGCTCGGCGAGGCCGCGCTGCTGGTTGAGATCGCCGGCGGTGCGCCGGCCGCGCCGCTGGTCGCCAGCGGCAGCGCGCGGCGCGCGGCAGTGGAGCCCAAGCTCAGTCAGGCGCAGGCCGTCGACATCGTCGAGGGTGCTGGGCTTGCCGCGGTCGCACCTCCGGCTGCGCCGTTGCTGACCGGTGCGGTGCTGGTGGTCGCGCGCGGCAAGGACGGCAAGAGTCAGCTCGTCGCCATCGGCCTGGGCAAGGACAAGGGCGTGAATCCGGGCCAGCGCTTCCTGGTGCGCCGCGAGGGCAAGCGCCTCGCCGAGTTGGTGATCGGCGATGTCAGCGATGCGACCATGTCGACCGGCTACATCGTGCCCGGCACCGAGGCCGAACAGAATGTGGAGATCCTCAAGGGTGATGAGGTGGTTTTTCCGGTACCGCCGTGATGCCTGGTGCCGACAACAACGGATGACTGACGTCTTGCAGCAGGCGACGCTGGCGGATGTGCAGCGATCCGGCTGGTCCCCGACGCGCAGCGTGTTGGTTTCTGACTGTCGCCGTCCGCCGCCGGCCATCTGCTGTCAACCATCTGCTGTCAACCATCGAACCTCAGCTCGGCTCCGCCTGAAACGACCCCATGACGCGATTGTGCACGCTGTACGTCACATGGATCGGGCTGCAGCACACCGTGCAGTCCTGCACATCGTCCTGGTCACCGGCGCTGAGGTCGATGGCGATCTCGACCGGCTCGCCGCAGTACGGGCAGGGGATGCGCTGCGTGGCCTGGAGGTCGGCGTGGTCGTCCGCCGCGGCCCCGTCCGCGGCGTCAGCGGACTCGCCGTCGACCAGCCCGGGATTCTCCTCGTAAAGCGTGGCGATGAGTTCAGTCAGCGCTGCGCGCACCGCGCCGGTGACGCGGAAGCCCTTCTTCCGCAGCAGCGATTTCAGGCGTCTCTTGATCAGCATGCGGGCCCCGCGCGGTGGGATCGGTCACGGCGCCGGCGGCGCGGCGCTCGTCCTTAGTGATGATGCGCGCCCGGAGGCTGCGGCAACCGCGGTTCCGCGCGGCCTGCGGCAGCGCCTTGCCCGTGTCTGTGCAGCGACCTTGCATCGCTGCCTTGCGACGCTCCAATCTCGGGGCCAGTGCCGTTCGCGGCCACCAAGCCACCCGAGTCGAGGGCGTTGACCATGTGGGATCTGAGCGATCACCAGCGCTCCGTGATCAGGGGGCCACGGGCCGCTTCGCCGCTGCTCGCTTCAACCATGGTCAGTCACCTGCTGATCGGTTGGACACAGCGCAAGGCCTCCGTCGAGCGCGCGCAGCAGCCGTTCGCAGCGCACCCTGCGCCTGCGCCCGCCACGGCATGAGTCGCGTCCCCGCCGCGCTTCTATGAGCGGATACGACCCCGAGGCCCAGGACGAGGAGCGCCCGCTTGCGGTGCTTGCCGGCCAGGTGCTGCGCCTGACGCGCGCCACCTATGCCGACCGTCAGCGGCGCATGGGGCTGTTCCAGCGCATCGCGCAGCGACTGCGGCCACCGGCGTGGATGCGCGCTGCGCCCGACGACCAGCTGCGCCTCGTCTACCAGGACCAATGGCCGCTGCGCAAGCGCGGCCGCGTGCACTGGGGCCACATCATCCAGGCCAACACCATGCTCTTCGCGCCCGGGCCGCACGACCACCCTGCGGCCGTGCTGTGGAGCCCGGACGAGTGGTACGACGACCACCTCGACGAGCTCGCGCGCATAGCGTCTTCGCTCTATTCGCTCAAGGGCGAGCAGACCGGCGACGCCGAGCTTCAACGCTTCGCCGATCTGCTCGCCGACGAGCGCACACGCAAGATGCGCCTGGCCATCCCGCGCGCCCTCACCGGCGGCCGCGCGGTGTTCTACACCACCGTGATGGTGCATCGCCGCGAGCTACCGGTGCCCTGGCTCAAGACGCCGTTCTTTCCGCTGCTCACCCCGCACGCCGACGGTGTCGCGACCATGCTGATGCCGGCGCGCGACTGGCCCGACGCGTTGCGGCGGCTGTGGGTGGCGGTTGGGGATTGAATGGGGCCGGCTGACGGCTGACGGCTGGCAGCTGACGGCGTGTGAAACGTGCCCAAGGCCGCTGGTCGAACCGGAGCTCTATCCAACGCACGAAAATGACGAACCGGCGCGCAGCGCCGGTTCGTCAGCCATCAGCCATCAGCCATCAGCCATCAGCCATCAGCCATCAGCCATCAGCCATCAGCCGTTCTTCACTTCTTCTTCTTGTCCAGATTCCGCTCGATCGCGCCTTCAGCCAGCACGCAGGGCGCGCCGGTCGCGGGCACCTCGACGTGCGCCGTCCACAGGATCGCGTTCACCACCAGGCGGCGGAAGTCGTCGTTGGCCCAGTTGGTGTGGGTGTGCGCGCCGGTGAAGCCGAAGGCGCGGCCGTTGTGCTCGCGCTCGTAGGCCCAGGCCGTGATCTCGGGGCGGCCGGGGTGGCTCTTGGCGTCGGCGGTGCCGCGCGTCGCGTCGGGCGGGGTGGCGGTGAGGATCGGGGTCAGGCCCTTGGTGGCCTCCGGGGTGCCGCCCTTCCAGCGCATGTTGTAGTACCACTCGTCGGCGATGGCGAAGGGCTTGACGCCGCGCGTGACCGGGTGCTCGGGCAGGGCGGTGAAGTCGGCCTTCCAGTGCGGGTTGATCGAGATCTCGGCGTCATAGAAGCCGCCCATCCAGTCGATCACGGTGGCGCCGTCCTGCTTGGTGTAGTCGACCGCGTAATGCAGGTTGACCCAGCCCACGCCCGCATCGATCAGCGGCTTGAGCAGGTCAAGGTGCTTGCCGACCGGGTGGCCGTTGCGCCCATCCATGTAGAACACCACGGCCTTGGCGCCGGTGAAGATCTTCTCGTCCTTGGGCCAGCCGTCGTGGGCCATCACCGGGAACACCCCCGGGGTCTGCTTGAGCATGTCCATGAGCAGCGCGCTGCCGGCGAAGAACTCGTGCTCGCCCGGGCCGTGGCTGGCGTGGCCGGCGACCACCACGATCTTGGTCAGGCTGGCGTCGTGGGTGTCGACCTCGAGCGGGACCTGCGACTGGTCGTAGGGGTCGACCGCCCCGTGCGCCGCGGCGCAGGTGATGAGGGCGAGGACGGCGGCGCGCAGCAGGGAGGTCATGGCGATTCCTTCGCGGGACGGGTGGTGCCGGTACTACGCCGCGCCCCGCCATGGCGTTGCCTGGCGGCGGCGGCGCAGGCCGGCCGGAGGGGGTCAGGGAGCGGGCAGGTCGGCTGGCGCCTTGAACACCGCCGGACGGTGCAGGACGGTACCGCTCTTCAATGGTTCGTCGACGAAGCCGCCAGTGGCGAGGTAGAAGCGTCCGTCGACCACGCCGGCAGCGCGGTCGCGGCGGTCGGCCTCGCCGGTCTGGTCGTGCGAGAACTGCGCGGCGAGCAGTTCGGTCCAGCCGGCTCCGGTGCGCAGCCACTGGTTGCCGAACTCTGCGCAGCGGCGCTGGTCGCCGTTGGCGCCGGTGAAGTTCTCGGCGAAGGAGTACAGCCCGCGCAGGCCGCCGCCGTCGCGCGGCGCGCGGAAGGTCGCGATGAGGCCCCACGCCTTGCGCTCCGGGAACCAGAACCAGCCGCTGTAGTCGGTGTGGGTCCCGTCGGGCTTGGCGGTGACCAGGAAGCGGTACGTGGTGCCGGCGGACCACGGGTAGACGAGGTGGCTGTGCGCGCCAGTGCCCTCGTTGCCGAAGTCGCCGGCCACCACGCCCTCGCCCTTGGCGACCAGGGCGACGCGGTCCACCACGTCGACCTTGGCGCGGTCGGCGGCCTCGTGGCCGCTGTCCCAGACCGAGAAGATCACCCGCCGCTCGGTGTCGCTGTTGACCTGGATGCCGAAGTAGCCGCGTTGGAAGCCGCAGGCCATGTAGTAGGTCCAGCGCGGTTCGGCGCGCACGGTGACCTCGTTGTAGAACGCGGTCCCCTGCACGTCCTTGTCGAGCGGATAGCTGAGGTGCACGGAGGCGGCGTTGCGGCGCGGCTTGAGATTGAACTGCGCAGCGACGGCTGCGTCGCCGGACAGGGTCAGGGCGGCGATGGTGCCGTAGTCCTGACCGCTGCGCGCGGTGCCCTCCAGGACCAGGTCGTGGTAGCCGAGCGTCACCAGGTCGAAGGGCGGGAAGGTGACGGTCACCGGGCGGTCGCCGGCGCCGGTGAAGGACGCGCTGCGCTCCTGGCCGGCGAGGCGCAGCCGCACGGTGGCGGTGCGTCCGGTCGCCAAAGTCGCCTCGACGCTCGCCTGGAGCTGTCCGCTGTTCGCAAACCAGCCGTGCCAGACGAGTTGCTCGCGCCCATCGCTCCACCCCTCGGCGCCCTGCGGGGAGCGGATGGTCAGGGTGTCGGGATCGGGGTGGGCGTAGGCGGTCCAGCCCGGCAGGCGCAGACCATCCTCGGCCGGAGCCGCCAGGACGGCCGCGAACACCGCGAGGGCGAGCAGACGGGCGCGGGCCATGGTAAATGTCCTGGGGGTACCGAGGCTGGGGTGCCGTTCCACCCACACGCTCTTAGTCCGTGCGCGCGCTTCGGCAACGCCCGGCCGCGGTCGCGCGTATGTGACTGGGCAATCGCACGCGCAGTGAGTGCTGGCATCCGGTGCCGTCCCGCGACCCTACATCACCGCGCGCCCCCCAGGAGCCCTTCATGAAGATCCTCGCCCTCCTCGCCCTCCTTGCTCTCGGGCAGCCGTTCCTGGGTGCCGCTGACGCCGGTGCCGCCCCCGCTGTGGCTGGTGCGCAGGCCGAGGCAGCGCACCAGCCTGCGGGTCCCGAGCGCTGGGAGAAGGAGATCAAAGCCTTCGAGGCGGCGGACGCCAAGAGCCTTCCCGCGCCCGGTGGCAACGTCTTCGTCGGCAGCTCAAGCATCGTGAAGTGGCAGACCCTGCTCCAGGACTTCGCGCCGGCGCCGGTCATCAAGCGCGGCTTCGGCGGCTCGCAGATCTCCGACTCGCTGTTCTACGCCGAGCGCATCATCCTGCCCTACAAGCCCAAGCGCGTGTTCGTCTACGCCGGCGACAATGACCTGGCCGCGAAGCGCACGCCCGCCCAGGTGGCCGGGGACTTCGCGGGCATCACCGCCAAGGTCCACGCGGCGCTGCCGGCGGCCCGCATCTACTTCATCGCCATCAAGCCGAGCCCGGCGCGCGTCAAGCTGATGCCCGAGATCACCCAGACCAACGCCCTGGTGAAGGCCTTCACCGCCACGCACCCGGAAGCGGGCCTGATCGACATCTGCACGCCCATGCTCAGCGCCGAGGGGCAGCCGCGCCCCGAACTCTTCGGTGACGACAAATTGCACATGAACGAGATGGGCTACGCGATCTGGGTCGGGATCATCAAGCCGCTGCTTGCCGACTGAGTCCGGCGCGGGCGGCAGCGCATTTCCTCGTACCCGGCGACATCCTTCGGAACGCACCATGAATCCACGCATCCTGCTCGCCATCGCCCTCCTGGCATCGTCCCTCTCCGGCATGCTCCAGGCCGCGGATCCGGTGCGCGACGACCACGCGGCGGAGCAGCTCGGCTGGCACCTTGCGACCAAGTGTTACACGTTCAATAAGCTCACCCTGGTCGAGACCCTGGTCATCACCAGACGCCTGGGTCTGCGCTACATCGAGATCAACCCCGGTCAGCGCTTCAGCGCCGAGCAGCCGGTGAACACCGACCACAAGTCGACCTCCGAAGTGCGCGCGGCGATCACGCAGAAGCTCGCCGAGTACGGCGTCACCGCGCTCGGTTACGGCGTGGTCCAGCTCGGCAAAGACGCGGTCGCCGACCGCGCGGTCTTCCAGTACGCGAAGGACCTGGGCATTGGCGTGCTGGTCTCGGAGCCAGGCGCGGACGCGTTCGCGACGCTCGACACGCTGACCGCCGAATTCGGCATCAAGGTCGCGATCCACGATCACCCCAAGCCGTCGCCCTACTGGAATCCGGAGGCCGTGCTGGCCGCCATCATGGGCCACAGCGCGGCGATCGGCGCGTGCGCCGACACCGGCCACTGGGCGCGTTCCGGGCTCGACCCCGTCGCCTGCCTGAAGCAGCTCGATGGCCACATAATCAGCGCGCACTTCAAGGACACCGACAAGATCGGCCAGGGCGCGCGCGACGTGCCGCTCGGCACCGGCAAGGCCGGACTCGCGGCGATGCTCGGTGAACTCAAGCGGCAGGGCTTCAAAGGCCTGCTGTCTCTGGAGTACGAATCGGGCGCGAGCGGAGAGGCGCTCATCGCCGAGTTGCAGCAGTGCATCGCCAACTTCGACAAGGCGGCAGGCGATCTCGCGAAGTGACTCAGGCCTCGGCCGCCTGCGTGGCTGGTGCGGCGGTGCCATCGGGCGCGTGCTCGAGCCGGCGCACCAGGATCAGCGCGAGCAGCGCAGCCGCGCACGACATCCAGCCGAGCGTACCGTAGTGCTGCAGGGGCGCCTGCGCACCGGTCGGCCCGATGACCAGGCCGGCGACCACCACTGCGGCGCCGCTCGCGGCCGCTTGGATGGCGCTGTTCAGGCTCATGAAGGTGCCGCGCAGCTGCGGCGGGACGGTCGCGCTGATCAACGCCATCGCCGGCACGAAGCGGCCGCTGCCGCAGACGATGAAAGCCGTGGTGACCGCCAGGATCGCCGGCAGCGTCAGCGGCGGCAGGTGGGTCAGCGCCAGGGTCGGCCCCATGGCGATCACCGCCACGATGGTGAAGACGCGGTGCTTGCCATAGCGGTCGGCGAGGCGGCCGATGAGCGGCGAGGTGATGAGGGCCAGCGCGCCGCCGCACAGGTAGACGAAACCGAGCTCGGTGTCGCTCACCCCCAGGTTGCGCGCCAGGTAGATGGCGATGAAGGGGATGACCAGGAAGCCGGCGCAGACCACCGACGCGGTGAAGGCGAAGGCTAGCCAGGCGCGTGGGGCGCGCAGCACCGCCACCACCGCGGCCTGCGCTGGACGGCGTTCCGCCACGAGGTGGCCGGTGAGGCGGGTCATGGTCAGCGCGACGGCGGCCAGGGTCGCCGTCGCGACGGCGGCGATGGTGAAGAAGGTGGCGTGCCAGCCCATCCAGCCCGCGATCCACACCCCAAACGGTACGCCCACCACCGATGCCAGCGCGAATGCCGACATCACCACGCCCATGGCCGCACCGCGGCGAGCGTAGGGCACCACGTCTGCGATGATCGCCATGATCAGGGCGCCGAGCAGTCCGCCGAAGGCGCCCGCCGCGCATCGTGCCAGCACCAGTACCGGGAAGTCCGGCGCCAGGGCGCAGGCGATGGTCGCGATGATGAAGCCGACGTAGACCGCTATCAGGGCACGCTTGCGCTCGAAGCGGTCGATGAGAAAGGCGCCCAGCACCGCCGCCACCGCCGAGCTGAAGGTGTAGGCCGATACCGCCACCGCGAACTGGCTCGGCGCGATCGCGAAGGCCTTGGTCAGCTGCGGACCGAGCGGCATCATGACCACGAAATCGCACATCTGCGTGAAGTTGATGGCGGTGAGCAGGGCGATCAGCAGACGTTCGTTCATGAGGCCCTTCGCGAGACGGCCCGTTGCCAGTCCGGCCGCCGACGGGAAGTTGGATGTTGGCGTAAGGACCGGACTGGCCAGTGCGGAGGTCGCCAGGCGTGAACGGGGATGACGGAAGGCAGGAGGGGGGACGACAGGATGCAGGGATGGCACGAGCGGGATCATGCGCGAGACCTGGCGAATGGGCGGCGTGCCGCGAGACCCGCATCTTGCGAGGTGTTCGATCACCCACGGTCTCGGAGGCGACCCAAGCGCACCGCCCCGTCGTCCCTCGCAGCGACTGCCGCGAAGCTGCCTCTTGACACGACCCAATTAGTAAACTAATGATAACATATACAGGAGCTCGAGATGACCACCATCGCCCCAGCCACGCCCGTTCTGCCCCACGGCGACGGCGCCCGCCCCGTCAAACGCCTCCCGCTGTGGCTCAAGCTGGCCTACACCGCTTTCCTGGCGGTGCTGGTTCCGGTCTACTGGTACAACTACGGTCCGACCAATTTCCTTTACTTCTGCGACGTTGCCTTGCTCGTGACCCTGGTCGGTATGTGGCGTGAGTCGGCGCTGCTCATCTCCATGGCGGCGGTCGGCATCCTGCTGCCACAGCTGGTGTGGGTAGTGGACTTCCTCGCCGGACTGGTCGGCATCACCGTGACCGGCATGACCACGTACATGTTCAACGCCGAGCGCCCGCTGTTTCTGCGCGGTTTGTCGCTCTTCCATGGTTGGCTGCCGCTGCTGCTGATCGGCCTGGTGTGGCGTCTTGGGTACGACCGCCGCGCCTTCTGGAGCTGGACCATCCTGGCATGGATCCTGATGGTGGTCTGCCTGACCGCGATGCCCGGCCCGCGTGCGGATGCGGCCAAGATCGACACGCCGGTCAACATCAACTACATGCACGGCCTGAGCGACACCCAGGCGCAGGCCTGGATGCCGGGCTGGGCGTGGACGGCGCTGATGCTGGCAGGCATGCCGCTGCTGATCTTCCTGCCCACGCACCTGGTGCTGCGCCGCGTCTGCCGCCCGGCGGCACAGATCTGAACTCCGCGCCCCGGGCAGAAAGCCCTCAGCGGGCGCGCCGGTGTCTTGTATTCCCCTGCACAGGGCCGAGGGTCATCCACGGCGCCCAGCGCGCAGCCGGCGGCAGTCGATCCACCGGTCGGTGGGACCGGCAGCGAGCAGAGGACGGGTTGCGCGTCCGCCCGCGCCGTCTTCGCGCTGCCGCAGCGTCTTTTTCGCGTGGCTTCCGCTCGGCCCAGAAGGATTCCGCATGAGCATGCTCGAGGACCGCGACTTCTACCCGTTCATCCAGCCCGGCGACTGGCGGCACCTGGATTCGTGCTATACGCGTCGCCTGCTGCCCGACAGCGACGAGCTGTACATCGCCTACGGCCAGCCCGGCGATGAGAGCAACGACTTCCTGAACAAGGAGGCCCTCGCGCAGAGCGGGCTGGAGGCCGACGCGGTGCACGAGCGCGCCGTCACCAACCTCACCAAGCGCCATGGCACGCGCACCTGGACCGAACTCGACATCGGTGGCGTGACCGTGCTCCAGCGCACCGGCGATCCATACGTCTCGGCGGACGTGCTCAACAGCAAGGGTCTCGGCAAGCTCCACCATTTTCTACGCAGCGGCGCGGTGTACGTCGCGATCCCAACCTGCTTCTCGTTCCTGGCGTGCGCGCACGCCTCGCTGCTGAACGGCATCGTCGCCGGCGTGTATGCGGAAGCCGTCGTCAACCGCACCGGACCGATCACCCCGCGCCTGCTCGCGGTCGCCAACGGCACCATCACCGGCTTCCACGAGCCTACCCTGCCCGAGCCGGTGACCAGCGACCGCGACGAGGCCGCACGCCACCTCGGCCACGGCCTGGCTGCAGTCTTCCAGATCGTCACCACGGCGCGTGGCGACGAATTGGTCGGTCCCGACGCCTTCTGGGAGCAGGTGCGCAAGCGCATTAAGGTCGAGGACGCGGATTTCTCCGCCACGCTCACCCAGGCGAAAGAGGCCTATAGCGCGCGGCTCGCACCGCCCGCCGAGGGCGAGCCACCCGCCGGCGGCAAGCCGCTGGTCCTGGCGGACCTGATGGTGGGCGCTGCGCGCGCGCTGCTTGACGAAGCCGGCTACGACGCCTTCGCCGACGGTGTGCTGCGCGCGGCTATCGCCATCGGCCAGGCCGGCACCGGCTTCTTCGGCCTGGGCCGCAAGATGCCGGACGGTGTGCTCACCGTGGCGCGCGGGCTGGGTGGGGTGCTGGGTCAGGATACGGCGGGACTGAAGGCGTGATGAGGCTGGGAGCTTCTGATAGTTGATAGCTGATAGCTGATGGCTCCTTGTCCTATGCACTGGCCGGTGCGCAGCGCATGGCCAACCTTCCGGCATAGCCGAGGCCGGTGCGTTCCGCGCCGGCCTCAGCCATCAGCCATCAGCCATCAGCCATCAGCCATCAGCCATCAGCCATCAGCCATCAGCCATCAGCCATCAGCCATCAGCCATCAGCCATCAGCCATCAGCCATCAGCCATCAGCCATCAGCCATCAGCC
>JBBQSO010000062.1:0-32573 GCA_038213805.1 Planctomycetota bacterium
TATTGTGGAGGGGATCCGGTGAATCGAGCCGACCCGTCGGGTCTTGATTGGATCGAAGTCGATGGCGGTATCGCGTACTGGCAGGTTGAAGATGCCTCTGGAAATGCTGTGCCAGGCCATCGTTACCCAATTGGATGGACAAACTCTAACGGCGGTGTCGACGTAATGGCTGGCTGGTTCAGCGACCCCACGGAGTCGCATACGGTGTGGCTGCGTGATCTCAAAAACCTCGCTCGTAGTGTCAATCTGGGCGGGTTGGGATATTCGGGTGCAGGCATCGAGTCCGGTGTTGGGTCGTATGTGACCGGCGGAATGTTCGCCTACGACGATCCTGCCATCCAGACTGCATGGAAGAGGACCGTTCGTGATTCTGAAACTGTTCTAAGGGCGGGAGGTCGAGCCGCTGGATCAGTTGGCTTTGAAACCCTAGCGATGGCTGATGACACGAGGCGTGCATTGGCTTATCGCACTGGCATCAGTGATTCGTACCAGTCGGTTAGCGCCTTAGGTCAGATGAAGGCCGGCGGAGCTGGCTATGGGACCATCGCTAAGGGTGCCGTCGTCGGCACTGTGATGACGCCCGTCCAGTTCGCACGCAGCGTCGGGGGTCGGTTCACGGGCAGTGGTTCGCTTGATGACCTTGGCGACACGGGGTTCAACACGCTGTTCCTCCTCGCGTCAGCGAGAGGCACGGCGCTCGACCCGAAGTTGAGCACACTCGCCCGTCTGCCAGCAAACGCAGCTAACGCGGCCGAGGCTCTGGTCACTGCCTTGCGTCCACGGGGCCTCGTCCAACTCGCGCAGAACATGCGGGCACGCGGTCTTCTGCGTATTGCACGCGACGGTGAACTTGCTCCGGGGGAGCAAGGCTTCGCGGACCTGTCGACGGGTGAGATCGTCCTTCGGCCGGGCCTGCGTGGAGCTGATTTGGCTGAGACGCTGGGCCACGAACGGTTCCACAGTGTCTTGACCCAAGCGCTGTCAGCGGAGCTGCGTGAGGTTAGGGCAGACCTATACAGCGGTCGGGGTATCTGGACCTTCTTAGAGGAAGCTGCGGCCGAGACTGTCGGCACTGGTAGTCTTCAGCGGGGGTATCGGTTCCCACTGGAGAACCCGTACTTGAGCACTGACCGGTTCCCCTTCAGTTGGTTCCCACCGCCGGTCCCGGCGGCACCATGAGGTCGTATGCGCAAGTTCCTTAGGGTGGTCTTGGGCATCAAGCCTGCCGTCACTTCAACGGAGGCGGTCGAAGCGGCCAAGCGTGAATGCGAGCGGCAGGACGTTCCATTCCGCGAGCCGGTGAAGTGCTCTGAGCGACTGCGCCATTACGTAGTTGTCAGCCCGGCCAACAGGGCCGGTGCATGTGTCTTCGTGGGTGTTTCCATCGAGACGGGGAAGATCATCTCCTTCCAGCACTTCGCGCGCTGACGTTTTCACGAGTAAAATCACCCGGTAGCCATGCTGAAACTTGCACTCGCATTGATGATCGGTGCCGTTGTCTGGCTTGTCGCATGTGAGATTTATCGAGGTCGAGTATCTGCATCGGACAAAGTATCCTTCCACTTCAAGTGGATCGGTATTGTTGGAATGCTCGTACTGGGAGGGCTTGGCGCACTTCTATTTCATCTTTATCGCTGACAAACGTTGTCTTCCTCGCCCACGGGTTGCTCAGAACACTTCGGCGGTAGCAACGTTCCGCTGGGGAGTGATTATCGAGTGTCTATGAGCAGGTTGGTCGCCCAATTAATCGCTTCGGGATAGCATCCGGCATCCAGCACGAACTCCTGCCCCCGCCCGACCGTCTGCAACTTGACGCCATCGTGGCATCGCCCCCACGCCTCGGGCTTGCCGTGATACGATAGAGCGGACCGGCGACCCTCGGGGTGGATCCAGGCTGGTAGGATCCATGTGGACGGGCCAGGACTGTTCGGTGCGGTCAATTGACGGCTGGAAGCGAATTGTCCAAACACCCCTGCGCCAGGGATCCCCTCGGCGCCTGGCAGGGACAGCCGCTCCGTCGCAACGCGTAGCGACGAACGTGGACATGCACCTGATGCGCCTCCCGGCGCTGACGGTCGATAGTGTTCCCCAGCGCCGACAAACGTGGACATGCACCTGATGCGCCTCCCGGCGCTGACGGTCAGGGAAAGGACAGGACAGGCATCGATTGGCTCGTGTCACTTGGCTCAATCGGAAACGGTATATTCATCATCCTGATACGAAAAGCAGATGCCTGTCCCATCCTTCCTACCGGCGCGGGCGCGTCGAGCGCATCACCATCGCCGACAGCGGCAGCAGCAGCGGTGGTGACGGCGGAGGTAGCGGCGGCGGTCCGGTGATCGCGATCGCCAAGCCCGCCGCCCCCCAGCCCGCGGTGGACGCAGCGGCCGCTGCGCCGGTGCCGTCGTCGCCGGTCACCGTCGAACAGCGCTACGACAACGCCGACCGGCTCACCCAGCGCGCACTGAGCGGCGTGTCGGCGTCGGCCGTCACCTTCGGCTACACGGATGCCACCGGCCAGCTCACGACCATCGACGGCCTGGGCGGTTCGGCGCGGATCGCCTACGACGGCCTCGGCCGGGTGGCTGGCGTCACGCTGCCCGGCATCGTGCGCGGCTACACCCGCTACCCCGACGGGCGCGTCCAGCAGTACCGCGAGACCACCGGCACGCAGACCCGCACCACCGAGCTGCGCTACCGCGCCGAGGGCTGGTTGGCCACCCAGGACGGCCCCGACGGTGCGCAAGCATTCGCCTACGACGCCTGGGGCCGGCTGCGCAGCGAGAGCCGCAGCGCCGCAAGCAACGGCTGGCAGCTGACGTCGAGCAGCGCCTACATCCTCGATGGCGTCGACAACCGCACCCACGAGGACACCACCCGCCAAGCCCAGATCTCCAGCGACTTCGCCGGTCGGGTCCTGCCGCCGTTCCTGACCGCGGTCCCCGCCGACCGGGTCACGGTCCGCGATGAGCTGCGCCTCGAGCTCCCGCGCAACGGGCCGACCACCGTCCGCGCCGAGTTGACGTCGCCGATCGCCAATGCGACCGCGCTCGCCCTGAACTGCCGGCTCGGCTGGAACGGCGGCGGTGGCAATGCCGCGGCGCTGACCCACACCGTGATCGAGGTCGCGCGCGACGGCGCCGACCAGCGCATCCTCGCCGGCCTGGAATGGTCGACGCTCGGCGGCACCGCCTGTCGCGCGGTGATCCTGCGCCAGACCGGGCCCACCACCTATACCACCCTCGCCGAGCGCACCGGCCTGAGCCTGGGCGGCAAACCGCTGGTGGCGCTGACCCTCAGCGCGTCGCTCGCCGGCGACGGCACCGGCGCGGTCAGCCTGACCCTGGGCGCACCCTTGAACGCCGTGTTGAACGCCGCGACCAGCGGCCTGGCTGGCTGGACGCTGTCACCGGCCTGCGAGCTGCAGCGGCGCGACGCCGTGCGCGGCGCGGGCACGATGACCATCGATGACCTGGCGGTCACGTTGTCGCGCACCGCGTCGACCACCTTCACCTACGACGACCTCCACCAACTCGTCAGTACGCTCACCGACACCATCACGACCAGCTATCGCTACGACGGCCTGGGCCACCTGCGCGAGCGCTCAGTCGACGGCATGACCGAGTGGAGCTACGGCTACGACGGCCTCGACCGCATGACCAGCGCCAGCGGACCGGACGGCACCACCACCACCTGCGCCTACGCGGGCTCGCTGCCCTGGCGCACCGCCATCACCGTCGACGGCGTGCGCACCGCCCAGGTCATGACCGACGCCGGCATCCTGCGCCAGACCACCGGCGGCGCCGACACGCTCTACGCCACCAGCAACGGCCACCCGCTCTGGGAGCAGACCGCCGGCTTCGGCACCCTGAGCTACCAGACCGACGGCCGCGGCCAACTCACCGGTCGTGTCGATCCCGCCAGCAGCGCGATCCGCGCCAGCGCGTCCTATACCGCCTTCGGCATCCGCACCCCGACCGGTCCCCAGACCGGCATTCCTCAGCACGCCAGCACCAGCGGCTATCGCGGGATGATGCACGACACCGCGACCGGGCTGATGCCGATGGGGCATCGCATGTATGATCCGCAGATCGGACGGTTCATGTCGCAGGATCCGGCGAGGGCGGGGAGGAATTGGTACGCCTATTGTGGGGGGGATCCGGTCAATCGTATGGACCCGAGCGGCCTCGATGACATCGCAGTGGACGGCGGTCTGGTCAAATGGATCCCGGACGACGGGAGCGCCCCCTATGTCATCGGAGGTGGAACCCCCGCCGGTACGGCTCTCTCTCCTGAGCTTGGGGGAGGCACCGTTGACCTCGATGTACTCAAGCAGGTGGCGAAGGAGTCTCACCTGCATCTCGATGCCGGTGATGTCCGAGGGGCCACGGCTCAGATCGGGTCCGCGACCAACCGGATCGTTCGTCAAGAGGTAGTTCAAAACATCCTGGGCAATCCAGGGCAGTTCTACCGCCTCATCTTTCAGGGCTCGCAGCCCTGGGAAGGTGCCTACTCATCTGAAAAGACCGAGGCGTTCGATGCCATCAGGAACATGCAGAACCACTTCAGCTACGGCGGGAATGCTCCTTCCGGGTTGCAGGACGTCATAACTGGCTACATCCGGCAGGTTTCCAGTGAGAGCATCAAGGGCGACATCAGCGCGGCCAGCAAGAGCGCCCTCGTCGGGGCCTTCTATGACGCGGCCACGGCGTTCGCTGCCACGACCGAGGCACGAGCAAGTCGTGGATCCTTTGGCGGGGTGAATCCGACGACGACGGAGTTGTTCCTCAAGTCGGAAGTCACAACTCGGCCTCAGCAGATGCTGCTGCCCGCCCCCACTCTTGGTGACCGAGTCGCCTCGAACTACCAGCGCTACTACAACGAGGGATGGCTCTCAGCGGTGTCGCGATTCAACGAGGGCAAGATCACCATTGCTCCCGGTCAGAGCTGGCGAACGGTTCTTGGAGGTCGAACGGATGCGTTTGCACGTGAACGCCTCCTGCGGTACCTCGCACGGGAGGGCATCACTGAAGGTCCGGGAGGAGACGTCCTGATCAACAGGTGGCTCCGAGATCTCACCGGCTCCGGCGCATACCGAATCCCAGATGTCATGGTGCCTGGCAGTCGACTGATCCTCGATGGGACGATCGGAAACAAGACGCAACAGACGCCCCAGGTCCTCGATTTCATTCGCTTCTCCGGCGGGTATGAAGTGCGAATCGTCACCCCGGAGGTTGGTCCAGTGTTCGGGCAGCCAAGTCGATGAACCCCTACGGTCGCATCCGTCAGCTCTTCGGGTACATGATCCTGTCCGCGCCGGACTTCCCGGCGGAGGACGAGACGGACTTGGACAAGGAGTTCGTCAGACTCTTCGATCTCTTGGCCGAGGCGAACGCCATGACCAAGAATGAGGACAAGCGTCGTTGGATCGCCATGGCGCTCCAGGAGTCCATGGATGCGCTGGCGTTCTTCAAATCGGGGAACGAGGGCGAGGGGTTGAAGGTCTTGCAGTCCGCTAGCGCCCGGTTCGACAACGTGACCATGGGCAAGAAGCACGTGGTCAACTTCATCGTGGGCGCGGATGGCACGGCCACGTCCACCGGTCAGGACGAGGGCGGCATCAAGCCTGAGTAGTTGGAGAAGGCGTCCGTCATGACCCTCGATCTCTACGCCGAGGCCCGCACCCTGATCGCCGCCCTCGCCGCCCGGCAGGAAGCCGCCTGGGCTACGCGGTTCTGCAACTGCATGGAGGGCGGGGCCACCGGGACCGAGATCGTGATGTGCCTTGGGTGGCAGGCGGCTCGCTACCTGGAGTCCGGGGCTGAGGGTGAACTGCAGGACCTCGCGGAGCGGATCCGGGGCGAGGCGGCGCGGTTGATGAAGTAGGGGCGATATAATGGTCATGGGCTCGGCCGCGATCCCCGTCTCTCGGCCCTTGGCCCGTTCTGCGCAGATATCCATCGCGACCATTTTCTTCGGATTCCCCCGCAGCTTTCTCCTCGACAGCGCATTCCCAATTCAAGAATCCGTCACTGTGACGCCGCCTGCCCATCAAAAATCACCTCGTGGTCTGCCAAGATGCTTGGTTTTCCGCGGTGTTTTCTGCCTTTGGGCAATGCCGCGCCT
Organism: Planctomycetota bacterium; assembly: GCA_038213805.1. Classification (GTDB taxonomy): domain Bacteria; phylum Planctomycetota; class UBA11346; order UBA11346; family UBA11346; genus BOG-1363. The sequence continues at coordinate 6,127 of JBBQSO010000062.1, forward strand.
GCCGCCAGACATCGCGTCGGCGGATCCCGTAACGATCAATCCGGTAGATTCAGGCGGCGACGCGGTGGTAGTGCCGCACGACCCCGCCGCAGCGGGTCACGCAGCGGATCTGGCTGGCCGTGAACCCCGCGATGGGTTTCTGCGCCGGTGCGGGAGTAGCCTGCGAATCGCCGTTCAGCGGTCGGTTGCCCATTCCCTGATGCGGCCGCTCCCGGTTGTAATGCTCGTCGACGAACTCATTCAGGACCCGGCAGAGTCCAGCATAGCCCAGGAACCACACGCGGCGCGTGCACTCCCGCTTGACCGTGCGTACCCACCGCTCAGCGATGGCATTGCAATTGGGACTTCTCGCAGGGATGGGAACCGTCTCGATGCCGGCGGCATTCAGAACCTCCTTCCAGCGTCCGCAGAACTTGGTATCCCGGTCGTGGATCAGGTACCGGCAGCCAACTTGCTTCAGCCAGCCCGTGCCTTCCATGGTCTCATTGCGAGCGACCTGAGTCATGTAGTCAGCGTTGGAATGCTCAGTGACGCCCAGAATCTTCACCAGTCTGGTCTTCACGTGGATGGCAAACAGCACGTCGTAGGTCGTCTTGCCCAGCCAACCCACCACATCGACGGTGAAGAAGTCGGTAGCAACCAGGGCATCAGCCTTCTCGGTCACAAACCGCTTCCAAGACCAATCGGTGCTGCGCCCGGGAGCCGGCTTGAGTCCATGTCGATCCAGGATGGCCGCGATGGTGCGCGGCGAGAGCGGGATCAGCAGCAAGACCAGCATGCCGGCGATGCGCATCTGCCCCCAGGTCGGATTCTCTTGGGCCAGGCGCAGAACGACCTGCTCGATCTTGGCATCAACGCGCGGCCGACCGGGACCGGCTCGCTTTGTGCCGAGCTTCCCCTTCAGCATCAGGCGATGCCAGCCACGGATGGTGGCCGCCTTGCCAACGGTGGCAATCTCACCCAGGCGCTTCCAGCCAACACCGCTGCCGGTTCGGGCCAGCCGTTTGCGCCATGGGTCAGTGAAGCGCAGGCTCTGTCCCTCGGGGATCTGCTCACGGAGGTAGGCGATCTCGGAGCGCAAGTACGCGACCTCGGCAATGAGGGTTTTGTTCTGCTTGGCCAGGATGGTGGCGGCGATGAGCCGGGTGAGAAAGGGAAGGCTTTCCATAGGGCGATGGAGCCTGGAGACCCAGTTGGGTGGCTCAAGCGTTGGGGGCGGGCGGCGTGATGAGGAAGCGGAAGGGGCGGCATGCGCGATCAGGACCGGATGGTTTTCTGCGCATTTCTAAGGAATCACAAGGTACTGCCCTTATTCATATTATAACCTTCTAATTGACCAGTCACGGACCTCTCTCGTAACCGTTCCTGACTACATCCGCCTCTTACGTCTTGGAGTCACGATGCGCATCCTGTCCAACCTGCGGCGCCTGTTCCTCTGCTTCTTGACGGCATCCGGAATCTTCGCCGGCGAAGCCATCACCACCTCCGCCGCACTGGTCGCGGCGATCCGCGATGGCGCGGAGGGCTCGAGCATCGTTATCGGTCCCGGCACCTTCACGATCGACGCGCCGCTCGCGCCGAAGAGTGGCATGACCATCACCGGGGCGGGCATGGACCAGACCATCATCGCCGGCGCGGACACGTGGAAGCCGTCGACCGCCACTCTGCCCGATCCGGAAATGAAGACCAAGGGCATGGATACCAATGCCTATATTTTCCGGTTGCAGGACAAGGCGCAGAAGGTCTCGATCTCAGCCATGACCTTGCGCGGTCCGCTGCTTCACGGCGCCCTGTTCGCTTGGGAGCCGACCGATCTGCGCCTGAGCAAGGTGCGCATCAAGGAGGTGCTGTGGAGTGGCGTGCGCACCTTCGGCATGAAGGGCGCAAAGATCATCGACTGTGAGTTCATCGACGCCGGCGGCCGTTGGGAGCGTGGCCAGCCGGGCGTCAAGGGCGGCATCACCGGTGGCGCGATCTTCGCCATCTGGATGGCCGACTGCGAGATCGCCAACAACCGCTTCGTGCGCACGCGGCAGGCGGCCCAGAATGAATTCTACGGCATCAAGGTGCGCCAGGGCAAGCGCTGCAGCATCCACCACAACACCATCGCGGTGAATTTTTCGATGGAGTTCCCCTTTGAGAATGACGAAGACAACGAGATCTCGTACAACATCTGCCATGGCACCATTTCAATCCCGAAACACGCCGGGGGCCCGGTTCCTGCCAGCGGCAAGACCTTCCACTTCCATCACAATCTCTTTCTTTACGGCTATGCCCTGGAATTCGTGCGCAACGGGGTCGAGATCGACCACAACCTGTTCGACTTCGACCCGGTCAAGTCGGATGGGATGAATCTCATTTCAGCCTTCGGTAATGTCGACGCCGCGGGGCCGGCATCGTTCCACAACAACGTGGTGAAGAACCCGGGTCGGGGCGTCATGTGGATGAACGAGGTGTTCAACCACCTCGAGATCCGCAACAATCGCATCATCACCAACACCACGCCGTCGGTCCGCGCAGAGGGCCTGTTCGGCTTCAATGCGAAGTGCGACTTCAGCACCATCACCATCCGCGACAATATCATCGAGTGCATCGGCCAGCCACGCCCGCTGCTGCGCTGCGCCGAAAGCTATGGCGCCACCATCAGCAACAACGCCCTGACCAACGTCGCCGATGCGGACAAGCTCAAGAATGTCGCTGGGGCCACCAAGCCAGGGCTGGAAGCACCGCTTTCCTTCCGCTGCGGTTTCCACGATGAGACGACCATCGCGGATGGGAAGGTGTCGACGGTCACTGGTCGCTAGCAGTCAGGGTTGCGAGGCGGCGGCGCGCCCTCGGGTGGTGTCAGCGGCAGGTCCCGATGACCGGATTCCCGTGGTCATCTGGTTGCGATCAGGCTTGGGCTGGTCCATAGTCGCAGGTACGCACCCATTGGCCTCTCACAGGCCGCGAACTGGCCCGTTGACGACAAGACCGCTCTTCCCCACCTGGAACGCCCATGCCCGCCATCCTCGCGGTCCTGCTCGCGCTGTTTGGCGCCATCACTCTTGCCACGGCCGCAGATGAACTTCCCAAGGTGGCGCGCGACCAGCTTGATAATTCAGGGCCCGCGCTCGCCAAGGCTTTCGGCGACTTCCGCAAGCGCCTGCTGGAGGAGAACGCCAAGCTGGTAGCCACGCTGCAGAAGGCCCTGGAGAAGGCAACCAAGGCGGGAAATTTCGATGAGGCCGTGGCCGTGAAGAAGGCCCTGGAGCAGGCCAAAAGCGGCGAGCTGATGCGTGCGTTCATCGCCCCGGCGCTCGCGGACCCGTTCGGCGACGGCACCCTCGGTGGCGACCCCGATGGCCCTGCGGTGGTCACGCTCTCGACCGGTGATCCGGTCGGCAGCCTGGCTGCCAACCAGCCGGCTTACAGCAACCGCGACTACCTGTTCAGCGCCGTGCCGGTAGCGTTACAGGGTTTCAGCTACGCCAAACGCCCCTTCAAGGAGCCCGCCGCCTGCACGCTGAAGGTGATCGGTAGTGGTGTGCTGTACGTTGTCGTCGGCACGCCTACCGACGGCCTCGACCTGCCAGCGCTGGGTTTTGTCGCCACCGACATGAGCGTCAAGTGCACGACCGGCCAGCTGCCGATCGTGAAAAAGCAGGTGCGCACGGGCGAGACCATTGTCCTGCCGGCGAGCGCGGTGACGAATTCGTTCCCGATCTGGAAGGCGAAGTGATCTGTCCGCAGAGGCATGGCCATCGGCTGGTGGTGAGCGTATAAAGGCTCGTCTGACGCCGCTCAGGCGTTTATAGCCGTGCTCAGGAGGTGTGGGTCTTGGAACGGCACCTCAGGAAGGCCGGCCTCCCGCAGGGTCGCCTGCCTGATGACCTCCTTCTGATTTGCCGCCCCACCGCCATCCCCATACTCGCGCCATGTCCGTGGTCCTCTTCATCGACCTGTGGCCTGAAGTCGCCAAGCCCGGCTATTGGAAGAAGCGCTTCGCCGCCGTGCCCACCGCCGCAAACAAGACGGGTTTCGCGGCGATTCCGCATCATTACAGCCGCATCGACCCGGTTCGTCTGAGTGCCACATCGCCCGCGGGCATCATGCTCTCCGGCAGCCGCTCCAATCTCGTGGAGCATCGCAAGGTCGATACGCGTAATGGCGTCACCCTGGCTTCTTTCGCCGCGCTGACCGAGCTGCTCGCGCGTCTGCCGCAGGTGCCGGTGCTCGGCATCTGCTTCGGCATGCAGTATCTGACGGTCGCGGCGGGCGGCGCGCTCGTGCGCCTGCCGGCCAATCGCAAGGACCCGATCTGGCCGATCGAAATAGTGGGCGACGATCCGCTGTTCGCGGGCATCCCGAAGCCGCGCTGCGTCGAGAACCACTCGTGGCAGGTCGCGCGCCCGGCGCCCGGCTATCGGGTGATCGCGCGCTCCAGCGACGGCATCGAAGGCATCCGCCATGAGCGGCTGCCGCGCGCCGGCGTGCAGTTTCATCCGGAATACCATCGCCAGCCGGGCGCCACCGCGCACGGCGAGCGGCTGCTGGTGAACTGGCTCGGCAGCCTGGCGTGAATCGCGCTGGCCGCGCGTTCGCTCAGACTTCCGTGCTCCATACTTCGAAATGCAGCAGTTCGGTCGGCCCATAAGAGGTGGTCAGGGCTGTGTCCGCAGCGTCCCGCCCATACGCCATAACCACGCGACCGATGCGCGGCAGATTGTGGCGGGCATCGAAGGTGAACCAGGTGCCGGAGAGATAGACCTCGAACCAGGCGGAGAAATCCATCGGCGACGGATCGGCAGGCACGCCGATATCGCCGAGGTAGCCAGTCGCGTAGCGCGCGGGGATGCCGAGACAGCGGCACAGCGTGATCGCGAGGTGGGCGAAATCGCGGCACACGCCCTGGCGTTCGTTGAACACCTCGAAGGCGGTCTTGGTCGCGCGCGCGAAGGCGTAGCCGAAGGTGATGTGTTGGTGGACGAAATCGCAGACCGCCTGCACGCGCAGGTAGCCGGTCGGACCCTTGCCGAAGCGCTGCCACGCGAACTCGCCAAGGCGGTCGATCTCGCAGTAGCGAGAGGCGACCAGAAAGCCGAGAGTGCCGATCGGCAGGGTGTCGATGGGATGCTGCACCGCCTGCCACTGCACGGGGTCGGGAAGACCGGTGACCGCGACCACGCCATCGCTGCTGATCTCAAACACGCCGGCCGGGGCGACTAGGCGGCGCGCGGCATTCCCAAAGAGGTCGGTATAGCCGTCGCCTGGCGCCACGGGCGGGGGCGAATAGGTGAGGGTTTCCGGGCGCGGGAACTGGTAGCGTCCGGGATAAACCTGGAGCAGCAGCAGCATCGGGGTCGGCGCCGGGATGGCGAAGCGCAGGCGGAAGCCGATGTGGATGTGCATGACGGGGTTCCTGGCCGCGCGCGGAGTGCCGCGAGGGATCCTTGACCGTGGGAGCGAGCGGCGGATAGATAGGGTGGTTCTGTGCAGCGGTCTGCTTTTTCCTGCCATCTGCCCACTAGCGGCCGGTGATACGCCAACCTGGTGTGTGCGCCCTCTGATGCTCACAAATGCGAACGAGGCCCGTTGCCTCTCGTCATATCGACCCAAGCGCTTGCTTCGACTCCGGTAACGTCGGCCGGGCATGCCCATCACCATGTCGACGGCGAAGGATGCCCTGGTGCCGTTTTCCAAACCCCTCCTGAGAGCCTCCCCGATGCTGGCATCGACCTCCCCGACCCCCACCGCCATCTTCGGGTGTGGATTGTCCGCGACCCTGATGCGGGCACCGGGCATGCGCACGTGCTCCCTCGTGATGCTGCTGAGCTTGAGCACCCTCGCCGCGCACGCGGCGGACCTGGTCATCGCCGATGCGGGTGCAACCATCACGACCGTCGTGGTCTCGCCCCACGCCGGCCCGTGGGAGAAGCGCGCCGCCGAGGACCTGGTCCGCTGCATCGCGTTGATGACCGGCGCCAAGCCGGCACTGGCCGACGCTGCGGGCGGGTCCGGTCCGGCCATCCTGGTCGGCGCCGCCGCGCTGGAGGCCGAACCGTCGCTGCGCCAGGCTCTCGCACGCGTGGCGAAGCCAGCGCCCCTGCTGCGCGCCGACGCCATCGTCCAGCGTCGGGTCGGCGAGCGCGTCTACCTCGCGGGCAGCAACGACGAGTCGCATTACTTCGCGGTCGCGCGCCTGCTGCAGTCGTGGGGTTGCCGGTGGTACCTGCCGTCGGCCCTTGGCGAGTGCATCCCCGAGACCCCGCGCCTGACCATCGGCGATCTTGATCTCGCCTACGCGCCGCCCTTCGAGATCCGCCACTACTGGCTGAGCTGGAACGCCGACGCCACCGGCGCGGACGATTTCCGGCGCCGCAACTTCATGACCGAGACCAGCATGGCCGGCATGGGCCATGCCCTGGGCCAGTACACCACCGCGCTGATCCCCGCGGGTAAGACGCCTTTCGACGTGCCGCTTGCTGACGAAGCCACCGCACAGGAGGTGGCGCGCAAGATCGAGCCCGAGTACGCCAAGGGCGTGCCCGGCATCTCGCTCGCTATCGAGGACGGCAACTATCGCGGCGAGTCGCCGCGCGACCATGAGCTCGCGGCCGGCCTTGACGACAAGTTCGCGCTGCAGCCGTCGCGCACCGACGCGATGATGGCGCTTTACAACAACGTCGCGCGCCTGCTGCGCGCCCGCCACCCGGAAAGCCCGACACGCATCGGCGGCATGGCCTACGCGAACGTCACCATTCCGCCGCAGCAGGTGACCGCGGTCGAGCCGAACCTGGTGATGTGGCTGGCGCCGATCGACATCGATCCCAACCACGGCATGGACGACCCCGAATCGCCGCCGGCCGGCGAGTACAAGGCGATGCTCTACCGCTGGGCGAAGCTCACCGCCGGACGGCTCGCGATCTACGATTACGACCAGGGGCAGCTGGTGTGGCGCGACCTGCCCGATCCCTCGCACGCGGTCTTCGCCGCCGACGTCAAGCACTACCGCGCGGCGGGGATCCTCGGTATCGGAACCGAAAGCCGCGGCGCCACCGCCACCACCTTCCTGAATCTGTACTTCCGCGGCCAGCTGATGTGGGATCCAGACGCCGACGTCGCGGCGTTGCTCGCCGCGTTCTACCCGGCGTTCTACGGGCCGGCGGCGGCGCCGATGGCGGACTACTGGGGCGCGATCTACGCCGCCTGGCAGGGGACCTTGGTCACCGAGCATGAGTGCTTCGCCGCCCCGGCGATCTACACCCCGGAACTGGTGGCGGCGCTGCGCGCGCATCTCGCGCGCGCCGAGGTGGCGCTCGCGCCGCTGCGCGCCGCGGCGGCGCCCACGCGCAACCAGAAGCTGTACCTCGAGCGCCTGCGCTCCACCGCGCTCGGCTTCGCGGTGATTGAGGGCTACGTCGAGATGACTGCTGCGGCCTCTGCCCGCTGCGAGTACGCGGCCGCGGTTGCCGCCGGCGATCGCGCCCTGGCGGCGCGCGAGCGGCTGACCGCGCTCGAGCCGACGGCCACCACCTACAAGGCGATCGGCGAGAGCGGCCCGGCGTGGTGGCCAGGCGAGGTGCAGTATCTGCGCGAACTCTCGCAGCGCTGCGACGGCACCACCGGCACCTTCATTTCCGCGCTGCCGCTGGCGTGGGCCTTCCGCCGGGATCCCCACGACACCGGGCTGGCGCGCGGCTGGTACGCCGAGGCCGCCGACCTCGGCGCCTGGAACGCGCGCGGGAGCGCTCTGGACGCCGCGGCGCGCAAGGACTGGCCGGACGCCTGGGAGATGGTGCGCAGCGACCTGTACCTGCAGGCCCAGGGGATCCGCCACCCCGACCGCCAGAGCTACACCGGTCATTACTGGTACCAGACCACCATCACCCTGGGCGCGGACCAGGTCGCGGGCGACGTCCACCTGATGTTCCCGGGGCTGTTCAACGAGTGCTGGCTCTACCTCGACGACAAGCTGGTCGCGCACCGGCCGTTCCCGGAGCCGTGGTGGCGCAACGACTACACCTTTGCCTGGGATGTCGACCTCAAGGATGCGGTGAAGCCCGGCCCGCACCGCATCACGCTGCGCGGGCTCTGCCCGCTGCACTTCGGCGGCATGTTCCGACGTCCCTTCCTCTACCGTGCGGCGGTGAAATGAATTCCAAGCCCCCTGTTCGCGGGCTGCTGTTCATGTGGTTGGCGCTGGTCACGGCGGCCGACGCCGCGGAGCCCGTCGCCTTGGCGAGCGGCGGTCGCGCGCTGCTGCCGGTGGTCATCAGCGCAGGCGCAACCGCTGCGACCCGCGCGGTTGCAGAGGAACTGGCGGCCTTCCTGGGGCGCATCGGCGGCGCCACCTTCGCCATCGAATCCGGCGACGGCAGCCACGGCATCGTGCTCGGCACCCTGGCCGAGTTCCCCGATCCCGCGCTCGAAAAGCCCCTGGCGCTGCACGGCGCCGACGGCCGCGAGGCCTACGCCATCCGCAGCGCGCCGGGGCGCCTGCGGCTGATCGGGGCGACCGCGCTGGGCGCCAGCCACGCCGCCTACCGGCTGCTCGAGGAGCTCGGCTGCCGCTGGTTCTTCCCCGCCCCGGAATGGGAGGTGGTGCCGCATGCGCAGGCCCTGACCTTCGCCCGCGACCTCGACGACCGTCCGGCGATCCTGGCGCGCGCCATGTGGTGCGAGGCCGGCTCGGGGGGGGCGCAGCAGGACGCCGACTACGTCGCGTGGCGCCGCCGCAACCGCCAAGCGGAATCCTTCACGGTCAATGCCGGACACAACCTCGACGAAGTGATCCGCCGCAACCAGGCCGCGTTCGACCAGCATCCCGAATGGCTGGCGCTGGTCGACGGCAAGCGCCAGGGACCGCAGCTTGAACTCGCCGAACCCGCGGTGCGCAAGCTGGTGGTCGATTATGCGCTCGACTATTTCCGTGAACATCCCGACGCCGACATGGTCTCGCTGGAGCCTGCCGACAACACCGCCCATTCGCAGAGCCCGGCCTCGCTCGCCCTCGGCAGCGTCAGCGACCGCGTCTTCGACATGGCCAACGAGGCGGCGCGCGCGGTCCGCCAGCGCTACCCCGACAAGATGGTGGGTCTGTATTCGTACAACGCCCATTGGGATCCGCCGGCGCGGCCGCTTGAAGCGAATGTGCATGTGCTGCTCGCCGCGCTCGGCCAGGGCGAACGCACCGCGGCGGAGCGCGACGCGCTGTGGCCGCAGCGCTGCCGCAACCTCGGGTTCTATGAGTATTTCTCGGTGTGGTTATGGAATTACGACCGCCTGCCCGGAAGCTGGACCAACGACTGCCGCGGCACCCAGACGCGCATGCGCGCCATCGTCGCGGCGGGCGGGACATCGATCAGCGCCGAAAGCACCGCCAGCTGGGGCGTCAACGGCCGCGGCTACTACATTGCCAACCGCCTGATGTGGAATCCCGAGGCGGACGTGGCTGCGCTGCTCGACGATTTCTACGCGCGCTCCTTCGGCCCGGGCGCGGCGGCGATGCGCCGCTACTTCGAGCGGCTCGATCCTGGCGCGCATCCGTTCCTCAGCCGCCACCTGCTCGGACTCGCCTTCCGCGACGTCGCGGTGGCGGCCGCGGCGGCCAGCGACCGGCCCGACGTCCAGGCGCGTCTCGACCAGCTCAAGCGCTACCTGCGCTACGTGCACCTGGACTGGATGCGCAACCGCGAGGGGGGCAGCGAGGCGGACAAGGCGAAGCTCTCGACCGCGATCATGACCCAGCTCTACCGCATGCGTGCCAGCGCCTTCGTCTCCTGGGAGATGATTCGCCAGAACTGGGGCGCCAACCAGCAGCCCGGCCGGGACCACGCCGACTGGATGGTCGACCGCCCGTGGACGCACGACGAGACGGAGACGGACTTCCAGGCTGGCATCGCCTATTTCCAGCCGCGCGATATCGGTGCGGCGGTGGCCTTCTCGGACACGCTGGTGCCGGTGCGCTGGCTCGGCCTGCCGTCCGCGACGGCACAGATCCGCAGTCAGCAGACTTACCAGGGCTCGCAAGTCTACGCGCTGTGGAGCACGACCGGCGAGGCGTTGGAGTTCGACACCTGGGCCGGCGATGCCTGGCACGGCATCAACCGCTTCGTGGTGAACGATGCCGACCACCACGAGATCGCCAAGGGCCGGCTGCCCAACAAGGAAATCACCCACCACCACATCGTCGTGCCCCATCCCGGACTCTACTACCTGGACTACGACGACCACGGCTCGTGGTGGTCGATGACGGTCGCTCCCGGGCTGGCTGCGACCATCCCGCTCGGCAGCACGCGCGACTACCGCAACACCCAGGTCATGCAGGACATGTACATCTACGTGCCCAAGGGCACCCGTCAGATCGAGTATTATTACACGCGCACCGCCTACCACCCGGGCGGACCGCACCAGGTCATCAATCCCGAAGGGGCGGTTGCCAAGGCAGTCGACGTGAATGGTGACTGGGTGACGGTACCGGTCCCGGCGGGCATGGATGGCCGGTTGTGGCGGCTGCACGAGCCGGTGCTTGGCCTGTTCTGGTTCAACAACCTGCCCAACGTCATGGCCGCTTCGCCGCAGGCGCTGCTCCTGCCGCGCGAGCTGGTCGAACGGGATGGACTGCCGCACTGACCGGCGGAGGGGGCTGCGGTCTCCAGTCTCGCACGTGAAGGGTCCCGCACCTGCTTGCGACGCCCCGCCACCAACGGCTGGCATCCTGGGTCCGGGAGGTGATGCTTGCGCCGGACCGCCGTCCTGGGCCCCAGCACTGGGGCATGCACGGCGGTCGCATCCGGGCGCAAGCGTCCGTAGGATCCCCACCAGCGAGCCGAGGTCATGGCGATGAGCGACCAGTCCGATCCCAAGCTGCCCACCCCGCCGGTCCCGCAGGTGCCGCCCAGCGACCATGCGGCGACCATGGCGACCAATTTCCTCAAGCCGGCGGCCGCCCCCATGCCGCCCGCGGACGCACAGGATCTGCAGGCCACCCTGCCGGTGGCTGACTTCGGCAAGGGTTCGCTGCCCATCCCAGGCGAGCGGCGTGGCGAAGAGGGCCGCGGCACCGCCGAGACGCGCTTCCCGGGCGCTGTCGCGGACGATCCGCGCGTGACCATGGGGACTCGTCCACCGACCGAGGCGGTGCGGCGCGCGCCGGCGGGTCCGCCGTTGACTCCTGCGGAGGCGCAGGACCTCATGGAGACCCAGATGACGCGTCCGCCGACCGAGGCGGTGCGGGGTGCCCCACCGGGGGCGCCGCCCACGCCTCCGGTGCCTCATGCGGACGCGCACGATCTGATGGCCACGCAGATGACGCGTCCGCCCACCGAGGCGGTGCGGCGCGCGCCTCCAGCCCCGACCGCGCCACCCGCGGATGCGCACGACCTGATGCAGACGCAGATGACCCGGCCGCCGACCGAGGCAGTGCGGCGCACTCCGCCCGCTCCCCAGCCGGACGCACAGGATTTGATGGCGACGCAGACCACGCGTCCACCGACCGAAGCGGTGCGCCGCGCCCCTCCGCAACCGGATGCGCAGGACCTGATCGCGACCCAGGGCACACGTCCGCCGACCGCGGTGGTCACCAAGGGCGAGACCAAGATGGCGACGACGGTCGTCGCCAAGCCGGCGCCGGGCGTGATCGCGCCGCCCCCGACCGGCCAGCGCATGCCGACCCTCGACCCCAACGAGACGGTGATGACCGACCTGCACATCGCGGGGGCGGCGGCCAAAGCGGCGAGCGGAGACACCCAGGATCGCGCGGCGACCGCCGCTGGTACCGCCTGGGATGAACGCAACACGGCGGCGGCAACGCGCATCGCCTCGAATTTTGCGCCAGCCAAGCCGGGCCCGCAGGCCACCCCGGTGGAAAAAGACCGCACCTTTGCGGCCAACTTCGGCACATCCAGCACGCCCGCATCGCAGCTCGCCGACACCGTGGTGACTGCGCGCGGCGTGAACCCGGGCACCACGCCATCAGCCTCTGGCAGCGCCATGGGCACCGGCGCGCCGTCGACCCAGGCGTTGACGCGCTCGGGCAGTTTCACGCGCACCAACCTACGCACGCGCATCAACACCCGTCTGCCCGCCGACACCCAGCAGCTTGACGCCAAGCTGCAGCTGTCGCGCGGTTCGGTGCTGGCCGACATGGTCACCGCGCGCATCGCGCGTGGTGACAGCAGCGCGGTGCCGCCGGGACTCACCCGGCGCATCGCCGAGCAGGGCACCGAAGCGCGCTACGCGATCGACAAGCCGCTTGCCGCTGGTGGCATGGGCGCGGTCCTCGCGATCGAGGATCACGACTTCCACCGCGCCGCCGCGATGAAGGTCATCCATGCCAAGTTCACCGCCAACCCCGAGGCCCTCGAACGCTTCCTCGCCGAGGCCCAGGTCACCGCCCAGCTCGAACACCCCAACATCGTGCCGATCCACGATCTCGGCGTGATGGAGGACGGCACCCTCTACTTCACCATGAAGCTGATCGAGGGCCAGAGCCTGGGCACGGTGATCAAGACCCTCAAGGCCGGGGAGCCCGCTGCGCTCAAGCGCTGGACCATCGAAGAGAAGATCCTGACCTTCCTCAAGGTGCTGGACGGCGTCGGCTTCGCCAACGCCAAGGGCGTGGTCCACCGCGACATCAAGCCCGACAACATCATGCTCGGCCTGCACGGCGAGGTGCTGGTCGTCGACTGGGGCATCGCCAAGGTCATCGGCCAGGCCGATGGCGGCAGCGTCAAGTCGGGCAAGCGCGAAGTGGCCTCGGTGCGCGACCAGGACGGCCTGTCCATGACCATGGAAGGCGCGGCCATGGGCACCATCTTCTACATGCCGCCAGAGCAGGCCGCCGGCCGCCTCGACGAGATCGACGCGCGCTCGGACGTCTACGCGCTCGGCGCCACGCTCTACGAACTGCTGTCGCTCAAGCGCACCCTCGAGGGCAACAGCCTGCCCGACCTGATCGGCAAGATCACCACCGGCAACACCATCGGCCTCGACAAGGCCATGCCCACGCTGCATCCCGACCTGATCGCGGTGGTGCACCGTTCCATGGCGCTGGACCGCGCCAACCGCTATGCGACCTGCGCCGATTTTGCCGATGACCTGCGCCGCTACCTGGCCGGGCGGGCGGTGCTGGCGCGTACGCGCAACCTGATCGAGCGCATCGGCATGTGGTACCAGGCGCACCGCCTGCAGGTGAACATCGGCGCGGGTGCGGTGGCGCTGGTCGCGGTCGCGGTTGTCGGCACCACCTGGGTCATCCGCGGCGAGAACCGTGCGCGCGCGGCCGAGCAATTCGCGGCCGCCCAGCGGCTCTACGACCAGGCGAAGCCGACCCTCGCCGAGACCGGTCTGAAAGAGGCGAAGCATGACATCACCGGCGCCCTTGAGCTGGCGCGCGGCGACGCCCTGATGCAGGCGCTCGATGCAAGCATCGACAGCGCGCTTGAGCAGGTCGAGGTGCAGAAGAAGAAGGACGCGCAGGAGCGGGCCAACAGTGAGAACGCCGCGAAGCTGCTGGTGGAGGCCAAGCACCAGAAGTCGCTGAACAATCTCAAGGAGGCCAAGGCGCAGATCGATGCCGCCTTCCAGCTCACGCCCAAGAACGCGGAGATCGACAACTTCAGGACCGACCTGCAGAACCTGCTCAGCAACGAGATCAAACGCGAGAACCGCGAAGCGGCCCAAGGCCATTTCAATGAGGGAGCCAGCCTGCTCGCCGAGGCCCGCAAGCTGCCACTCACCGATCCCAGCCTGGTGCCGCGCATCCAGAAGGCCGAAGCCGCATTCACACTATCGACCAAGGACGGGGAGCTGATCCAGGGCACGACGGAACTCGCCAAGGAGGCGGCGCTGCTGCGCGTCAAGTCGGCCGACGCCGTGCAGCAGGCGAAGCTCGCCGCCAGTTCGCAGGCGGCCACCGCCGAGGCGCGCCAAGCGCTCGCCGCGCACGATTACGCAAAGGCCAAGGACGCGGTCGCCCGCGCCATCGGCTTCGTGCCCGGCGACGCCGCCGCGCAGCAGCTCAAGATCGACATCCTCGGCCAGGAGCAGACCGCGCTCGCCGCCGCCGCGGCCGCCGACCAGCTCCGCCAGGGCCAGGACCTCACCGCCAAGGCCAAGGCCGCCTTCGCCGCCGGCGACCTGAACGGCGCGCGCGACCTCATCGCGCAGGCCTGGGGACACGTCCCCGGCAACGCCGAGGTCGACACGGTGCGCCAGGCGGTGGCGCAGGCGCTCAAGGACAAAGCCGCAGCCGACGCGCGCGCCGCGGTCCAGGCCCAGGCCCGCGCCGGCGCCGAGAAGGCGCTCGCCGAGGGCAAGACTGAGTATGGCGCGCATGTGACGGCCGTCGCGAAGAAGGCTGCCGCTACCGCCGCCATCGAGCACTTGCGCGTCGAACTCGCCGACCGCGGCGGAGACGCCAAAGCGCCGCTGTGGCAGGCCTATCGCGACGAGCGCGAGGCCAACGCCGCGAGCGCCCAGGCCTGGGCGCAGGCCGAAGCTTCTGCGCAGAATGTCGTCACCCAGCTGCGCGACGAGCCGGCCAACCCCAGCGCGGTCGCGGCGCGGCAACTGCTCGCCGACCTCTACCAGGAACGACTGGTCGAAACGCGCCAGGCCAACGACCTACCGGGCATTTTGGCGTTCTCCAACCAGCTGGCGCGGGTGGACGACGCGCACCGCTACGACCGCCTGCTCAGCGACCGCGGTCGGCTGGTGCTGAATGGCGCGGCCGGCACCAAGGTGTCGCTGGTGCGGCTCGGCGAAGGGCCCGACACGCGCCTCGTGCCGGCTGGTCAGGCCACCTCCCTGACCCTGCCACTCGATGGTGGTGGTCTCGATCTGGATGCCGGGCACTACCAGCTCGGCGCGGGCGACATCATCGTCAGCTTCGCGGTCTCGGCCACGGTCCCGGTGACCGTGCCGTGGCCGGGCAAGCTGCCGGAAGTCCCCGGCATCGCCCTGCGTTACGTCGCCGGCCACCCGTCGCTCAAGCCGTTCATGCTCGGTACGACCGAGATCACCCACGACCAGTACTTCCAGTTCGTCACCGATCCGGCCGTATTCCCCAAGGTACAGGCCGCCTGGAAGGTCACCCAGCACAAGAACAACCAGGCTGACCACAAGCTGAGCATGCTGTACCTGCCGCGACAGACCAAGGATTCCGGTGAATATTGGCAGGCATTTGCTGAAGCCGGCGAGGATACCACCCTGCTGCAGCGCGTCGAGCTGCCCAAAGACTATGTCGGCATGCCGGTGGCGGGCGTGAACCACGCCGACGCTGTGGCGTACTGCGCTTGGCTGAGCAGCAAGACCGGGCTGAAGGTGCGGCTGCCGACCCTGGCCGAGTGGCGCTTCGCCGCGAAGGGCGGAGATTCCCACCGCCGGTACCCGTGGGGGGAAATCTTTGATGAATCGCTTGCCGTCAGCACGCGCACCGGTAATCCCTCTCACCCGACGCGCACCGCTGCGGAACATGTCGGTAGTAAGGTCACGGATGTCGGCCCCTTCGGAAACCTCGATCTCGCCGGGAATGTCCGCGAGCTGCTTGGCGACAGTGGCGGAGACATCGGTCGCCCCCTCATCGCCGGCGGCGGCTGGGCCGATGACAAAGAGAGTGAATTCCGCAGCGATTTTTCTGATTCCGTCGACCCCGACTTTGTGTATCCAGTGATCGGCTTTCGAATCCTTGTGGAGTTTTCCCCATGAAGCTGCTGTCGCTCGTCCTGATCCTCGGTTCCGCCTCTGGGGCGATTGCGGCCGATGCCGTGGCGCCAGCTGCGCCCGACCCCGCCACCCCCGCCCCGCCGGTCGTGCCGCAGTCTGAAGCTGCTCCGGCCACCCCCGCGGCGGCTCAGGTCGGCAGCGTTGCGCGCGACACCTCGGCCGCTTCGGGTGGTAACCGTGCGGCCGTCGCCGCCGGCGGCGGGACCGCCGAAAAGTCACGCGAGTTCGGGCTGTTTGGCCAGGTCGCCTACGGGTACGATTCCAACATCCTTCGCGAGGACACCCTGAATCCCGACCCCTCGGGCAAGGAAGGCCAGGCGTACTCCTTTGAAGGCCGTGGCCTGTGGCGCGTGCTGCGCAACGAAGACGCCCGCCTGAATCTCATCGCCGACGTCAAGTTCAACGGTTACGAGCCGCACGCCGACGCCCGCACTCTGCGTTTCGGCGGCGCGGCGGTCGGCCAGCTGCACACCGAATACGTCGACCCTGGACTGCTGGTCAGCTACAACCGCCTGCTCTTCGACGACCGGGGCGCGGCCACGCTCAGCCGCGGTGCACTCAGCCTGACCCACATCGACGAGTCGCGCCGCCATGCCGACACGCTGTTCCTCGACGTGCAGCTGCTGCGCTACGATAACTTCCACGACCAGTCGGGCGACCTCTACGACACGACCTTCCGCCACTGGCACCTGTTCGAGCCCAACAACAGCCACAAGCGCATCGAAGTCACCTTCACTGGTGGCTATTTCGACGCCCAGATCCGTCCGGAATCGTACTGGTCGATCTCCCCTGGCATCGCCTTCGCCTACCGTTTCGGCGCGCAGCGCGCGGACGAAGGCACCTACGACCTGAACCTTGGCATACAGTGGGAGACGCGCGCCTACAGCGGCGCCGCGTCGGGACAGTCGCAGGAGCGCCAGGACATCTGGGCCACCAGTGCGGCGGTGGACCGCTGGTTCTGCCGCTACCTGTCGGGCGGTGTGTATGGTCTGCTCTCCGAGCGCTTCTCCAACATCGTTGGTCGTGATTATGATCGCATCCAGGTCGGCGCTCGCCTGACCGCCACCTGGTGATCCCGGAGACCCCCATGCGCATCCTCAGCCTCTCCACCCTGCTCCTATCCCTTGCCCTGGGTCTCGCCCAGGCGCACGCCGAAGACGCTGCCGCGCCTGCGCCGCCTGCGCCCGCAGTCGCCGGTGACGCCAAGCCCGCAGAGGCCAAGCCCCTGGCCAGCTGGAGCACCGGCGATGGCACCATCGCCGGTGCGGCCGCGACCAGCGGCGCGCCGATCGCAAGCGGGGTCGCCCTCGCGGCCAGCGCGGCGAAGCCAGCTACCGTGCAGCTGCTCACCGCGCCCGGCAGCGTGGTGGTGCTCGGCGCCGGCGCCGGCTTCAGCCTGACCACCGAGGCGGTGGCCGATGGCAAAGAGGCGCTGATCATCAACCTCGAGAGCGGCGCCATCCAGGTGCACATCGCCAGCAAGGGCGATTACGAGTCGGTGCATGTGCGCGGCGCCGCCATCGACGTGCGGGTGACTGGCACCTTGTTCGTGGTCGAACGCGTCAAGCGCGACAGCGACTACATCGCCCTGGTCCAGGGCAAGGTCAAGGTCTCGCTGCGCAAGGAAGTTGCGGATTCCCTGCATAAGCAGGGCGAGGTCGAACTGATCACCCGCCAGGGCGTGGGCGGCTCGACCAGTGGTGGCCTCGGTGCGGTCGAGTCCATCAGCTCGCGTCCCCAGCTCAGCTCTGCCAGCCACAGCTCCGTGCGCGAGCAGTCCCTGGGTGAGAGCGACGATGGCAATTGGAATCAGGACGCTGCGGCTACCGAGTTGGGCATGACCCTGTCGATGGCCGATGGCGAGGACGCCCTGGGCACGGAAAATGGCGGATTGACGCATTTCGACACGGGCATCAGCGACGGTCTGGTCGATTCGCTGACAGACCACATCGGCACCCAGGTGTTCGATTCGCTGGAGGGGCCCACTGGCCTATCCAGCCAGGTGCTCGACAACCTGAGTGGTGTCGGCGCCGGCGAACTGCCCGGCCCGCCCCCGCCCCCGCCGCGCTGACCCCCGTCAGGGGCGGCCCACACAGTGGTTTCTGGCTCGCAAGGTCCTTCTGTTCCAGGAGGACGCCTTGCGAACACTCGTTGCCGCTCCGGCACGCCCCAGTGGGGGGCCGGGACGCGGCGATCCGCACGCCGTGGCACCCGCTTAAGTGACCCGATCTGAAAGGCCAACCCATGACCGTGCACCGTCCGCTCGTTCCCGGGTCTTTGCCGCGGTCGATCAGCCGCTGGCTGGTTGCTGCAGGTCTCATCGGACTGGCCTGGCTCGATCAGGCGGCAACGGCGGCGAGCACCCGGGATTTCCCGGTGGTGATTCCGGGCGGTGGATTGGACCTGGCCCTGGACGTCCCACAGGTGGTGCCGGTCAACAGTTCCCAGGTCACCTCCACGATCGGTGTCAGCGGCATCAACACGCCGATCACCAAAGTGGTGGTGAGCGTCACCATCCGCCATTCCGCGCCCAAGGATCTCGAACTCTACGTCATCTCGCCGCAGCCCAACATCGCGGTGCAGCCGGTAACGGTGGTGGTCGCCAACCAGAACGGTGGTCGCAATCGGGATCCCAACCTGCCGCCGCTGACCGCCTTCGACCCGGCGATCAAGACGGGGTATGGCCGAGTCACCACCAACGGCACCAACGTGGTCACGGCCGTATTCCCGGTGATCCTCGACGACGATGCGCCCGATGACGTCAACAATCTGAATGACGACCCGGTCGATGCCTACGCGCCGCTCGTCGACGCGCCCGATCCGCGCGCGGTGATCCCCCCTGGCCGCCACCGTACCACGGACAAGTCGGCGGCCGGCGCGCTTACCAAGCTCCGTCATTTCATCGGCCTGCGCGGCGACAATGTGAACGGCATCTGGAAACTGGTCATCCGCCACAACAACGGCGCGTTCCCGGATTTTGGCCAGCTGGTCTCATGGACGCTGACCATCTCGCAGGAGTCCGGCTACACCTGGACCGGCGCGGGTGCCACCCCCAATTGGTCGGATGGCGCCAACTGGCTTCCCGCCCCCGGGCCCACCGCCGTCGAGAATGGCGTCAGCCTGTTCTTCCCGCCCGACGCGGCCCGCAAGGTCAATATCAACAACATCGTCCCGGCCGCGGCCGGCGACTTCGGGATCTCGCAGGTCATCATTGACGGTGATTACAGCATCTCGCTCTCCGGCACGCAGGTCATCGACTACCAGGACGGCATGCACTTCTTCAGCAATTTGGGCAATCCCATTTGGAACGTGCCCGGGCGCACGCGTGGGGCGGTCGCCTTCACGGTGGACAACACCCTGAACACCCTGCTGGCGCCGGCCCGCCTGACCGTCAGCGGAGCGCTGACCGAGCTCGACAACACCGTGACCACCACCCTCGCCAAGGACGGCAACGGCACGGCGGTGCTGGCCACGGCCAACGGCATCCGCGGCGCCACTGCCATCACCGGTGGCGTGCTCGAGATCGATGATGGCGGCGCGCTCGGCGCAGCGCCGCCGGCGGGCGGGGCCGTGAACGTGGGCCTGCTCAGCACCCTCCAACTCGCCAATGCCATCACCCTGAACAAGGTTCTGAATCTGACCGGGCTCGGCGCCCAGGATCCAACTGTGCCGCTGCTTTCGGGGACGCCCACCATCGGTGCGCTGAACGGTCTGGCCGGCACCAACCTGGCCAACGGCAGCGTCGTGCTGGTCACGGCCAACACCGCGCTGGGCGCGAGCGCCGGGACACTCACCGTGGCGCCGGCCGGCACCTCGACGCTGACCGGCATCGGCCTGGTCAAGCTCGGGGCCGGCATCGTCAGCATCGGCAAGGCCCTGCCGGCGACCAACACCCAGGTGGATGTGGAAGCCGGCATCCTCCAGCTCACCGTGGCCAATAGCATTCCCGACACCTCGGCGGTGACGGTCGTTGGCGGAACCCTGCAGTATATGGACGTGAGCGACGCGATCGGCAGCCTCAACCTGACCGGTGGCACGGTGGCGACCGGAACCGGCACGCTCACGCTGATCGCGGGCAGCCCGCTGAACCTGAACCCGGCGAGCGCGCCGTCGGTGATCTCAGGCAATCTCGCCTTGCCGGGCATCACCACCTTCGCCGTCGCGGACGGTGCGGCGGCGAATGATTTGGATGTCCAGGCTGTGGTTTCCGGCGCGGGCGGGGTGGTCAAGAGCGGTTCGGGGCTGCTGCAGCTCGGCGGCGCGAACACCTACACTGGGGGCACGCAGCTCACCGCGGGGACGCTGCTGGTCAACGGCAGCACTCCAGGCCAGTTGGCGATGCGCGGCGGCACCCTCGGCGGTACCGGGACTACCGGGGCGATCACCGCGACCGCCGGAATCGTCGACCCCGGTCTGGTCGGTGCCGCCGGGCAGTTGTCGTGCACAAGTTTCGTCTTCGGTCCGCAGGTCGCCTTGTCGGTGGATGTGAATTTGGGCGGGGCGAGCGACCGGCTCGTCGCCAGCGGCACAGGCAACGACCTCGGTGGTGCGGTGATCGCGTCCCGCCTCGGGACGGCGACGGCGGGCAGCGCCGTGGTGGTGCAGTCCGGCGGGTACGGCACCTCACGTTTCCAGGGTCTGCCGAACGATACGCCGGGCATCCAATACAACGGCAACAGCAACGTGACCCTGATCTGGGATGGCAGCTCCGTCTCCTTCTCTGCCTCCCAGTACGCGGTGAACAAGGATGCGGGAACCGCGAGCATCACCTTGGTGCGCACCGACACGACTACAGCGCTCGACGCGGGCGTCGCCCTGCTTGAAGGCAGCGCGCGGGTGACCCTGGACTACGGCGCACCGCCCAGCGCCACGGCGCATTTCGCGGTGGGTGCAGCCACCGCGACCTTCACCATTCCGCTGATCGCCAATCTGGTCTCCGATGGTGACAAGGACCTGTTCCTGTACATCACGCCGCAGACCCAGACCGCGGCGGCTCCGCCGGCCTCAGCACGGTTGGTCATCGTCGACAACTCGCACCACCCGTCGGCGGCCAAGCGTTGCGGCCTCGGCGGTGGGGCGACGGTGCTCATCCTGCTCATGGCGGCGCTCGCGCGCGGATTGTTCGCTCTGCGGCTGCGGCTGCGCCGGCGCTGAGCCGCGCAGGCTCGGGTCATGGGCGGCGCGTTCTCGTTCCCCTTTCTCAGTCCTGCTTGGCTTGGACTCAGCCTGGTCGCGTCGTTGGGGCTGGCGGGCATCCTGCCGGGGGCGTGGCGACGCGGCTGGGTGCTGGCATTGGGCGGATGCGCAGTCGCTTCGCTGCTGGCTCTGTGCGGGGTCATCCCGTGGGTGGGTGAACTGCACCTGACCGCCTATGCGATTGCCATGCTCGGCGCCTT
This sequence comes from Planctomycetota bacterium, assembly GCA_038213805.1. Classification (GTDB taxonomy): domain Bacteria; phylum Planctomycetota; class UBA11346; order UBA11346; family UBA11346; genus BOG-1363. The sequence continues at coordinate 27,231 of JBBQSO010000062.1, forward strand.
CGTGGTTGCCTACGTCGTCGCCCTGCACCGCGCCCGTCGCATCGGCATCCCTGAACGCCAGCTCATCGATCTGTTCATGCTTGGCCTGGTCGGCGGCGTGGTCGGGGCGCGCGCCAAGGAGGTCATGGAACACTGGGACGAATTCACCCGTCTGCCCGATGGCCATCCCCGGCCCTGGGGTGACGTCCTCAGCCGGGCCGCCGATATCGACGGAGGCGGCATGGTATGGTATGGCGGCGCGCTGCTGGCCGCCGCACTGATGATCGTCTACCTGCGCGGGCGCCGGATCCCCATTCTCGCCTTCGGCGACGTCATCGTGCCCGCCATGCTCGCTGGCTTGGCGATCGGGCGGCTGGGGTGCTTCTTCAACGGCTGCTGCTTTGGCCGACCCTGCACTTTGCCCTGGGCGATGGAGCTGCCCGGCCACCCCGGCGAGCATCTCCACCCTACCCAGCTCTACGAGACGCTCGCCTGTCTGGCCCTGGCCGGCGCGACCTTCTGGTGGTGGGGGCGCCGGCGCAGCGACGGCGAGGTCATGTTGGGGGGCATCCTCGGCTACGCCATCTGGCGCTTCGGCAACGAAGCACTGCGAGGCGACACCATTCCCACGACCCTGTTCGGCATCCCCATGAGTACCAGCCAGCTGATCAGCATCTGGCTGGTGGCAGGGGGTTTGGCGCTGGCCGGGGCGGTGGTGTGGCGGCGCCGCTCAGATCCCGCCCTGCTCGAGCTGGCCACGCGCGTCCCGGGCAGCCGCCATGCCCTCGAGAGCGAATCCGGCAGCGGAAGGCCTCCTCGGACAGCCGGATAGAACAGAAGGCGCGGAGACGCGGAGAACGGAGGAGGGGGAGGGAGGCGTCGTTCACGTCGGGTTCCACGCTGCGCGCTCTCCCCAGTCGTGCAGGAAGTCCGGCCCAGCGCCTTCCTCCTCTCCCCTCCGCCTCTCCGCGCCTCTTGTTTTATCCCTCTCTCCCGACCCCGGTTGCCGCTACGGATGGTTGACACCAGTCCGTGGGTCCTATCATCCCACCCCTCACGCCACGGAGCGTTCCCGAGGGAATCGGGACCCGGCTGGCGTCACACACGAGCGGAGCGTCCCATGTCCCTGTTGCTGAAAGTCGCGCAGAGCCACCTGCGCAAGGAACCCCTGGGTGATTTCGAGGTCGGGGACACGGTCAACGTCCACACCCGCATCAAGGAAGGCGACAAGGAGCGCGTCCAGGTGTTCAATGGCACCGTCATCTCCAAGGCCGGTGGCCATGGCGAGATCAACGACGCCTTCACCGTCCGCCGCGTGGTCTCGGGCGAGGGCGTCGAACGCATCTTCCCGTCGCACAGCCCGCGCGTGGTCAAGGTCGAGGTGACCCGCAAGGGCCGCGTCCGCCGCGCCAAGCTCTTCTACCTGCGCAAGCGCGTCGGCAAGGCCACCAAGGTCAAGGAAGCCCTGGCCAGCCAGGATCCCACCTCGGGCAGTGGCGCCGCCGCGACCTGATCGTTCCAGACCGGCCAGCCCGGCGGTTTCCCATCCACGAACCAGGCGACCATGTCGCCTGGTTCGTGCTTTCATGACCAGGATTCCGTCGCCGCACCACCGCGGCATGACGGTGTCATGAGCGGGGGAGGCATCTCGGCGCGGCGTCAGGGCAGCGCGGCGGAATTCCGCGCGCTCCGCCACCTGCGCTGGCGCGCCTGGCGCATCTGCGCGCTCAACTGGGTGGGTGGTGGCGGCGAGCTCGACATCGTTGCCAGCCGCTGGCGCACCCTGCTGATCGTCGAAGTGCGCAGCCGGCCGACGCTGGCCGAAGCCTTCGCCTCGATCGATCGCGACAAGCTTGACCGTACGCTGCGCGCCGCCGCGGCGCTGGTACGCAGCCACGGTTTGCAGGCCTACCGGATGCGTCTCGATGCGATCGCTTATGATGCGACGGGGCGGATGGAGCGGCGTTGCGACCTCATGAGGGTCGGGCAGCCGGGGTGGTAGCCAGCAGCGGATGTCCATGGCCTTGACGACGGTGGCGTCAGCGGCATGGCATCTGTGGTGAAATAGTCGGCAGACCGGATCGCTTGCCAGAGTCTCGCGTTTCGCGCGTAGCGCGCCTCAGCTCGTCCCGAGTTCGTACTTCAGCCGCGGCATGTCGAGGATCTCCGGCTCGACATCGGCCAGGCGGCAGACCACGCCCTCGTGTGCCACGATCTTGACCTTCACGCCGCACTTGGCGTTGTCGGTGAGGCCTTTGAGTGTGCGCGACACGCCGAGCTGCTGGGCGAGAGCGAGGCGCGCCTGTTCATCCTCGGCGGCGATCTCGGCGTGCGCCTGGTCGAGGCGCCGCTTGCGCGTGCTCATCTCGTCGAGCACGCCCTCGCGCGCATACTGCGAGCTGCCGATGCGCTGCTGTTTCTGCTCAAGCGCGGCAATTTCGGCGGCGGCGGCCTGACGGTCGGCGAGCAGGCGCTCGCGCGTCGCGGAGCGGCACTTGTCGGCGAGGCGGGCGAGCTCGGCCTGCTGCGCGTAGTTGAGGTGGTGGCCGGCCCACAGTTCGGTGGTGGTGCCGTCGCCGTCGCCGGCCACGTCGACGTTGACGCTGCCGCCGGCGGTGAGCGAGCCACCGACCACGCGCCCGACGGTGATGTCGCCGGTGGCGAGCAGCTCGCAATTGCGCACTTCGCCGGAGATGCGCAGGCTGCCGGCCATGATGCGCCGCACCTCGGTGCCGTCGGCGCTGACGTGGCCGGCGATGGTCAGAGGCTGGTCGCCTGCGCGGATCACGCCCGCGACCTGCAACGAGCCGCCGCTGATGACCTTGGCGTCCTGCAGGTCGCCGAGCACCACCACGTCGCTCGACGAGCTGATGCTGGCGCCGGCCGCGACGTTGCCGCGGATCACCACCAGTTCGTCGGTGACGATCGGGCCGTTGGCGGCGGTAAGGTCGCCGTCGATCTCGATGGCACCGACCACGCGCACCGCGCCATCGTCCTGACGCTGGCAGAGGCCAGCGCGCGTCGCGCGCAACACCACGTTGCCGTCGCGGTCGCGGCCAAGCTCGGTGCCTTCGCCGACGCAATCGTCGGGCTGGAGCTCGACCAGCGGCGCGACCGGGAGTTTCCGGCCGAGCACGTCCATGCCCGGCGCCCCGGCCTCGCCCGCCTGCCAGCCGGCGAGCACCGTGCCCGGGGTGACGCGCTGCAGGTTGGTCGAGCCGGCGAGGTCGGCGAGGGTGGTGTTGGCGGTGCTGCGCCCGAGCAGGAAGCCCGGCGGCCGCGGCGGCCGCGGTGGCAGCCCGCGCGCGATGATCAGGCGGCCCTGCGGATCGGGCGGGCCGTCGACCAGGCGGCGGATGGCGGCCAGGTCGAGGCCGTAGCGCACCTGCGACGCGCGCAGCACCGGTTCGAGCTCCTCCTTGGCGACGCGGCGGCCCATGTGGGTGAGGGCGACCGCGGTGAGGCCATCGTCGGCGATGCGGATGGCGACGCGCGCCTCGAGCGGTGGCACGCGCATGCCGCGCACGTCCATGCCGGTCATGCCGGGCGAGGGGGGGTCGCCGCGCGCGAGGATGATGCGGCGCGGGATCGAGCTCGGCCGGGTCGCCTCGTTGACCGCGCCCTGGACGACGCCATGCACGATGTTCGCCGCGCTCAGGATCTGATCGAGCAGGAAGCGTGGGAAGCTGGCGCCAGGCGCGAGCACCAGCGAGGCCTTGAGTCCGTCCTTGTCGACCAGGATGCGTTTGGTCAAAGCCTTGAGCTGCTCGGGATCGATGCGCAGCGCCGCCGCCGGGATGGGCGGTGGGGTCGGCAGGGCGATCGGCTCGATCGGCCGTGCGCCGCCGGGCGCCACGGTGCGTGAGGCGCTCGGCTTGACCTCGGCCGGCCGGCGCGCCACCGGCACCACGCCCTTCGCGGGCGTCGCGCCGGTCGCTTGGCGCGCATGGCGCAGCGCGGATCCGGCCAGCGCGCACTCCAGGTCCTCGCGCAGCTGGCGCGCTGAGGCGTAACGCTGGGCGCGATCCTTGGCCGCGGCGCGGTTGATGATTGCCACCACGGTGTCGCTGAGATCGGGGCGCAGCGCGCGGGGGTCGGGCAGGGGCTCGTTGAGCGCCTTGACCAGCGTGGTCAGCGGGCTGTCGCCGCTGTAGGGGGGCGAGCCGGTCACCAGGTGGTAGAGCGAGGCGCCGAGCGAGTAGATGTCGGTGCGGATGTCGACGTCGGCGACGCCGCGCGCCTGTTCGGGCGAAATGTAGGCGGGCGTGCCCATGACCATGCCGGGTTGGGTGACCCGGTCATCGCCGGTGAAGCGCACCAGGCCGAGGTCGGCGAGCTTTGCCACGCCACGCTCGGTGAGGAAGATGTTGGCCGGCTTGAGGTCGCGGTGGATCAGCCCGGCCGCCTCGATCGCCTCCAACCCGGCCGCGCTGTCGCGCATCAGATTGAGGGCCAGCGCCTCGTCGAGGGTGCCGCCCTTGCGCTCGAGCAGCTGGGCCAGGTCGCCGCCGCTGACCAGCTCCATGGCCATGTAGAGCTGGCCATCCGCGCGGCCGGCGTCGAAGCAGGCCACGACATTCACGTGGTTGACCAGCGCCCCGGCGCGCGCCTCGCGCAGGAAACGTTCACCGAAGTCTGCGTCCCCGGCCAGGTGCTGGGCCACGACCTTGAGTGCAACTTCTCGCTGCAGACCGACTTGCAGCGCGCGATAGACGGTCGCCATGCCGCCAGCGCCGAGTCTGGCCAGGATGCGGTAACCGCCAATCGCGGCAGGAAGCTCGGTGGCGGTAGGCATCTGGTGAGCCTACATCGGTTTGATGGGTGAATCAAACCTGGGGAGGCTGATGGCTGATGGCTGATGGCTGATGGCTGTGGACCTGTGTCCGAGGTGCACAGGTAATGGCTGGGGCATCACTAGTACATCGTTCGTAAAATTCGAAGAATGTTTTCTCTGTTAATCCGTTTGCGATGCTCTACGCATAGAGAATGCGCGCCAACGCCCGAAAAGTCCGCCTCTCCCTCACTGAGCATTCGGCTCTCTGCGAGATTGTCGGTCGCCCTCAATCTCCTGCGGGTCTCGCCCAACGAGCGCGCATAGTCCTGCTCGCCTCGGAAGGCGTCAACCAGCGCGAAATTGGTCGTCGCTTGGGCTGCCACTTCGGGAATGTTAACAAATGGCTTACTCGATGGGACGCTGGCCGTATCGCCGCTTTGGAAGACGGTGCGCGCTCCGGCCGTCCGCCCGCATGGACAATTGCTGATATCCAGCGTGTGGTCTCAACGGTCTGCACGGAACCTCCGTCCCACCTATCGCGATGGAGCGTCCGCACACTGGCCGACCACCTGGATATGCCACCGACTACC
>JBBQSO010000063.1:0-31752 GCA_038213805.1 Planctomycetota bacterium
GCGTGCGCAGCTCACGGCGCACCCGGCCGAGCGCGGGATAGACCAGCACCTCCTCGGCGTCGCCGACGGTGCGCTCGGCGATGATCAGGCCAAAAGGCTGCACCGTGCGGATCACCAGTGGCGGCAACACGGTCACGCCGCGGACACGGAAGCGCGCCGCCCACGTGACGCGCGTCGGCTGCGCTTCCAGGCCGCGTAGGCGCGCCGCGAGCTCGCGGCGCCGGCTGCTGGGATGCCAGGCTTCGAGGGTCAGCGGGGGCGCGCCGCGCGCGGCTGAGAGCTGCGCGCCGAGTGTCACCTCCTCGCCGGCGTGCGGCGTCGGCGGCAGCAGCCAGCGGCCCGCGATCGGGCGCAGCGCGCGCTGCGCCATCCACGCGGCGATGGCCAGCGCCACGACCAGGCCGATCGCGAGCGCTGCGCCAAGCGGACGCGGCTGCCACAGCGTGGTGCTGGCCAGGACCGCGGCCTCGGCCAACACCAGCCAGCCGAGCGCGGTGAAATGGCTGCGTGGCCGGCCGCGCACCGGCACCAGCGTCACGGTGCGCGGCGGCCGCGCCGCGGTACGGGCCGGCGGACGGATCTCGGCCGCGACCGGCGCGGCCGCTGGCGTCATCGCGGCACCGCCAGGGCGTCGAGCAGGCTCTGCACCACCACGTCGGCGTGCTGGCCAGCGCGGCTGCTGACGCGGTGGGCGAGCGCCGGCACGGCCAGGGCCTGGATGTCCTCGGGGATGACGAAGTCGCGACCCTGCAGCAGCGCGCGCGCCTGAGCCGCACGCTGCAGGCCGAGGCCGGCGCGCGGGCTGGCGCCGTGCAGCAGCGCCTTGGTCGCGCGCGTGGCGCGCACCAGTTCGAGGAGATAAATCCGGACGCTCGGGTCGACGCGCACGGTGCGGGCCAGCGCGCGCAGGCGCCTGCCGGTCTGCGCATCAATCGCCGGCGCCAGGCGCGCGAGGTCGGCTTCGGCGCCATCGTGGCCGAGCAGTTCCAGTTCGTGGTGGGCCTCTGGATAGCCCAGGCGGAAGCTGACCAGGAAGCGGTCGCGCTGGCTGTCCGGCAGGGGGTACGTGCCAACGTGGTCCAGAGGGTTCTGGGTGGCGACGCAGAAGAACAGCGGTGACAGCGGACGCGCATTGCCCTCGATGGTCACCTGGCCCTCGCTGAGCGCCTCAAGCAGCGCCGCTTGGGTGCGTGGGGGGGTGCGGTTGAGCTCGTCGGCCAGCAGCACGTCGCAAAACACCGGGCCGGGGTGGAAGGTGAAGGTGCGTTCGCGCTCGTCGTAGATGGATACGCCGGTGACATCCGCGGGCATCAGATCCGGGGTGCATTGCAGGCGCTTGAAGGTCCCGCCGACAGCCTGCGCAAGGGCCCGCGCGAGGGTCGTCTTGCCGACCCCTGGGATATCTTCGATCAGGACGTGACCTCCTGCCAGAAAGGCAGTTACGAGCAGTTCGACGGCCGCCCGATTACCCCGGTAGACCCCCGCCATGGCGGACAGGATGCGTTCGATCTCAGGGCTGGTCGGCATGGGCGGATGCTCGCAAGCGGATGGTGTGGGAAGGGTTCCGGAAGATGCTGCCGGCGGGTGCAAACGCCACCCGCCTTCCCAGGTTCACCTTGCCCTGGCGCCTGCAAGGGTTTATAAGCCATACGGCGTCACACTGCATGAGGAGGAACCATGCCACGGGAGACTATCGCCAAACGTACGATCGCCGAGCGCATCGCCGAACGCCATGGGCTGGGCCAAGTCCAGACCCTGCAGGTCGTCCAGGCTTTCCTCGATGAGATCGTGCACGAGCTATCCCGCGGCAACCGCCTCGAATTCCGAGACTTCGGTGTATTCGAGACGGTCACGCGCAAAGCCCGCACCGCCCTGAACCCCAAGACCCTCGAGAAGGTTCCGGTGAAGAGCCGGGTCGTGGTCAAGTTCAAGGTCGGCCGCCTCCTCAAGGAGAAGGTCGAGCATTTGGCAGATGCGCCCGAAGGTGCTGGCGAGTCAGCTCCTGCCGCTCCCAGCGGTGGCGACGTCCCGCCCGGCTGATCACCCACCGGCGTGCGCCGGTCCGCTCCCCGAGACCTTCTGATGCGCGCCTTGGCGGTCGTCCTGCTCTTCCTGGTCGCCGCGCTCACCGCGGCTGAGCCGAGCGTGCCTCCGGCACCTCCGGGTACTGCACCTCCAGTGACTAGCGCGGCTGCGACCGAGCCTGTCCACGTCCCGCCTTCGCCCGCCCTGCTCACCGTCGAATCGGGCGGCGGCGTGTTCAGCCTGCGCGAGACCGAATCCAGCGAGCTCAGCGAAGGGGTGAGCATCGGTTACGCCGGCGCTCACCTTCTCAATGACCGCATTCGTCACTGGCAGTCGACGCCCCCGGGCCTCGCCCGCGCCATCCTCGATCACGCCCTGCTGCTCGCCGGTCCCAAGGGCTATGATCCGGCGCACGTCATCATCGACACCCGCCAGTGCGAACTGCCCGAGCTCGGTTTTCGCGGCCTGCTCACCCCCGAGGGCGTCGAGGTGCAGCGCGTTGACATCGTGATGCTGCCGCCGGTGACGGTGGGCAGCGCACCCAAGGCGCCAGGTGTCAGCGCGGCCCAGCCGATCACCGACCCGAAGCAGCGTCCGGGCACCCCCACGCCGCCGGAGGGGGGCACACCCGCAACCGCGGCCACCGGCGAGGCGCACCCGGCCAAGGCTGCCAAGGCGGCTCAGCTGCCGCCCATCGCCCTCGTCCACTACCGCATCCTGCTCCACCATCTCGAAGGATTCCAAGGCAAGCTGCGCAGCGCCAGCGGCTGGAAGGACCACATGGGCTGGGCCGACGAGGCCGAGCTCTTGATGGTCGCCGATCTGCTGCCCACCGGTCTGGCCAACCCGCGATTCGAGACCATCCATCTCTTTGGGCGCCAGGCGCGTGGCGACCTGCCCAAGCGCCCAGCCGAGCTGGTCCGCCTCCGGGAGGGCGTCCACCCTCCGCCCTCGCTCAAAGCCATCACCGCCGATGAACTCGACATGAGCATCGAGAGCATGACCCAGACCATCGAGTTCGATGCCGCGGGCCAAGTTAAGCGCATGCTGCAGGGCCAGGATGTGAAGATCAAAGGCACGCCCAGCCTGGACATGCCAGTCGGGCGCAGCAGCCAGCCGAAACTCGAGCCGGCGCCGACGAAGCCCTAGAGCGACCGACCGGCGTCTTGTGTCGGTGAGCGCAGCGCCGACCATAAATGCCGCATGATCGTCCTCCGCCACCTCTTGGCCGAATGCGTCAAGCTGCCGCTCGATCTGGTGCCCACGGCACCGGCTGAGGATGAGACCCCGGCCCAGGCCGCCCGCCGCCTGGCTGCCGACAAGGAATCCGCCATCACCGAGCTGTGCGCTGTGCTCGGGCTCAGCGGCCAGGTCAACAACCTCACGCGCCTGACCCGCGACATGATCAACCGCGAGCGCAAGGCGACCACCGCCATCGCCTCGGGCGTGGCCATCCCGCACGTGCGCAGCATGCAGATGCGCGGCTTTGTGATGGGCTTTGCCCGCGCTCGCGACCCGGGTCTGCCCTTCGCCAGCCTCGACGGCGATCCCACCCGGCTCTTCTTCGTGCTCGCCAGCCCGCCCTGGGAAGACCGCACCTACCTGCAGCTCTACCGCGAGCTCAGCACCCTCATCCAGGACGAGGAGGTCATGGCCGGGCTGATGGCGGCGCAGACCGTTCAGGAGGTGTTTAATGCGTTGCGGACGCTGTTGTTGAGGTGATGGCAGGCTGATGGCTGATGGCTGATGGCTGATGGCCTTTGCTTTTTGCGTCGTTGAAGCGTTGATCTTCCTACAACAGCCGGGGAATCTCTATTGCCGGTCAACGGCGGTGCTGTCGATTCGGTCGCCTGCCATCAGCCATCAGCCATCAGCCATCAGCCATCAGCCATCAGCCATCAGCCCGCCATTCGGCCTCCAGTCGTTATTGACTCCGAATCCTACCCCATATCCTGCGTGCCCCTTCGCAGATGCCGTCCCCGGATGTTCCGGCGTGATGCGCCTGCGCAACCGGTCCGCACCGCGGACCCTACCCCTGGCGGTCAGCCCCTGAGGCTGCCGGGAAAAGAATGCACCCCCATGTCCCTGCCCAAGCTTGAAAGAATCAGCGTCGTCGACGACGCGCTGATGGCCACCGAACTCGAAGCCGCCCTCGGCTCCGACTCCGAGCAGGCCCTGCTCGCCAACCTCGACAGCGACCGCAGCCGCTTCGAACTGCGCGCCATCGTCACCGGCTTCATCGTCGCCGAGCACAATGACGACATCGTCATCGACATCGGCTACAAGAGCGAGGGCTACGTGCCCCGCGAGGAGTTCAACGAGGACGACTCGAAGGTCGGCTCCAAGGTCCAGGTGATGATCGTCGAGATCATGCCCAACGGCGAGATGATCCTCTCGAAGCGCCAGGCGGACCTCGAGATCGGCTGGAACCAGGTCCTCGGCAACAACAAGGAAGGCGACACCGTCCGCGGCAAGGTCCTGCGCAAGATCAAGGGCGGCCTGCTCGTCGACATCGGCGTGCCGGTGTTCCTGCCCGCCTCGCAGGTCGACCTGCGCCGCGCTCCCGACGTCGGCGAGTACATCGGCCAGATCGTCGAAGCCGAAATCATCAAGATCGACGCTGAGCGCAAGAACATCGTCGTCTCGCGCCGCAAGGTCCTCGAGGAGGAGCGCAAGCGCAACCGCGAGAACCTGGTCAAGGAACTGCACGTCGGCGATCTGCGCGAAGGCCAGGTCAAGAACATCACCGACTTCGGCGCCTTCATCGACCTCGGCGGCCTCGACGGCCTGCTGCACATCACCGACATGTCGTGGGGCCGCGTCAACCACCCGAGCGAGGTGGTGCATATCGGCCAGAAGATCGACGTCGTGGTCCTCGACTACGATGCCGAGCGCAACCGCATCAGCCTCGGTCTCAAGCAGAAGACCAAGAATCCGTGGGAAGACATCTCCGAGCGCTATCCCGTGGGCTCGGTGCACAACGGCGAGGTCGTCAACCTGATGACCTACGGCGCGTTCGTCCGCCTCGAGGACGGCATCGAAGGCCTGGTCCACGTCAGCGAGATGAGCTGGACCAAGCAGATCGTCCACCCCAACGAGGTGGTCAAGTCGGCCGACAAGGTCAAGGTCATGATCCTCGAGATCAACCACGACAAGCAGGAGATCTCGCTTGGCATGAAGCAGGCCGAGAACAACCCGTGGGAGACCATCAAGGACCGCTTCCCGGTCGGTCAGAAGGTCAAGGGCACGGTCAAGAACCTCACCAACTACGGCGCGTTCGTCGAGATTGAGCCCGGCGTCGAGGGCCTGCTGCACGTCAACGACATCAGCTGGACCAAGAAGCTCACCCACCCGGCACCCGAGGTCAACAAGGGCGACGAGGTCGACTGCATCATCCTCGAGATCGACAAGGAGCGCCAGCGCATCGGCCTGGGCATGAAGCAGCTGACCGAGGACCCCTGGATCAAGGAGATCCCGGACAAGCTCAAGAAGGGCCTGGTCGTCGACGGCAAGGTCACCAAGGTGACCAACTTCGGCGTGTTCGTCGAGATCCTCAACGGTCTCGAAGGCCTGCTGCACATCTCGGAGATGGGCGAGACCAAGACCGAGAAGCCCGAGGACAGCCTGACCGTTGGCCAGGACATCAAGGTCAAGGTCCTGAACGTCGACCTCGAGACGCGCAAGATCGGCCTGAGCATGAAGGGCGTCTGAAGACACAGCAGACGCTGTCTGATGAGACGACGATGCCTCGGCATCGGCTTGCACCCGGGGGATCTCCTCCGGGTGCACGTATTTGCGGGAAAGGTTGTCGCCTCCGCGCACCAGACCGACAGCGGCGCACTCTGGTCAGAAGGTCAAAGTGGGCGTGCTCCAGGCGCTTCCGGGCATGAAATCGCCTCCATCCCACCTCGATACCATCGTGGGGAGGGGCCTTGGCGGCGCCGCGCGACGTTTCATAGGCAGCTAAAGCCCAATCACTTACATAAATTCCGTGATGGTAGGTTAAGCAGACACTCCGACCCAGTGCGCAGGGAATCGGTTTGGGCCCACTGCGATTAGTGGTCTACTCACTGCCCGTTGTCCGTGGGGCCAGTGCGTGGGCGTCTGATACGCCTGTCCGCTGCGGTCCCGGGCCTCCCTGAATGCGGTGAACCTTTCCAAAGGAGCCGCGTTGAACCGACTTACCGCACCTGGAGCACTCCCATGAGCCCCTCGTCCCACGATCAGAACGACCACCTCGACGACGCTCAGGCCCGTGGCCAGAGCGACGGCCAGAACCCTGAGGAATTGGAGGGCGAGGAAGGCGAGGAGGAGGAGCATAAGCCCGCCTCCGGAATCGCCGGCTGGCCCATCAGCGCCGCGGTGCATGCGCTCGTCGCCCTGATCTTCTGCTATATCGTGTTCGCCGCCCACAAGGACGAGGAAGAGCTCGCGCCGATGCGCGTGACGACCATGGATCCTCCGCCCAAGAAGGAGGAGAAGAAGGAGCAGCGCGATGTCGAGGCCAAGGTCGACGTGAACGTCGAGACCGTCGCCGATGTCGCCGCCCCCGTCACCCAGCTCGACGTCAAAGTCGAAGAGGTCAGCCAAAGCGAAGAGGACAATGACGCCCAGGTGGCCAAGGGTCGTGAAGAGGCCGTCTCGTCCCAGGAGACCGGTGGCCAGGGCGCCTTCATGGCGATCGGCGCCGGCGGTGGTTCCGCTGGCATGTTCGGCAGCCGCAGCGGCGGTGGCAAGCACCGTGCCCTGGCCAAGGGCGGCGGCACCCGCGCCAGCGAAAGCGCGGTGGACGCTGCGCTGCGCTGGTTCAAGAAGCACCAGAGCCCGAACGGCATGTGGGATCCCGAGAAGTACCCGGTCAACTGCCAGGAGAACCCCAAGTGCGAGCCCGGCTCGACCGGTGACGTCGGCGGCAGCGATGCCGGTATCGCCATGACCGGCTACGCCGTGCTGTGCTTCCTGGGCGCGGGCTACGACCACAAGACCCCGAGCAAGTTCAAGGCCACCGTGCAGAAGGGTCTCGAATACCTGCGCTCGGTGCAGAAGCCGGACGGCCTGCTGGGCGTGCGGAACTACGAGCACGGCGTCGCCACCATGGCGATGGCCGAGGCCTATGCGATGACCACGGATGCCGACCTCAAGGGTCCGGCGCAGAAGGGCATCAAGGTCATCCTCGACCGCCAGTCCAAGGACGGCAGCAAGGACGCCGACAAGGCCTACAGCGGCCTGGGCTGGGACTACGAGGCGGCCAACCCGGCACGTAACGACTCGTCGGTCAGCGGCTGGTGCGTGATGGCGCTCAAGAGCGGGCTCGCCGGCGGACTGAACGTCGGCACCGGCATGGAAGGCGCCAAGAAGTGGCTCGAGAAGGCCTGGAAGGCCGCGAACAAGGACTGGATGAAGCTGACCGACCCGTACTCGGCGACCTCGAGCTTCCCCTACTGCTGGGATTCGACCACCGACGCCGTACAGATCGATCCGCCCGGCAGCGGTGCGCATGATATGGCCCCGGTCGGCGCGCTGTGCGCGGTGTTCCTCGGCCACCATGCCGGAAACATCATGCTCGAGTCGCTGTGCAACCACATCATGAAGTACCAGTTCCCGGCCAAGTACCCCTGCAACACCTACTACATGTATTACAACACCTTGGCCGTCTTCCAGGCCGGTGGCGACCGTTGGAAGCGCTGGAATGACACCGTCCGCGACATGCTGGTCAATGCCCAGCGCAAGAGCGCGGACTGTTTCGACGGCAGCTGGGATGCCCAGGGCACGATCTTCCACGGCAACAGCGTGGGTCGCGTGCTGAGCACGGCCTACTGCTGCCTGTGCCTCGAAGTCTACTATCGCTACAAGGTGGTCGGCCACGATGCGGCTCCGGATCCTGCAAAGAAGTAAGCGCCTGCACGCGCATCAGATCAGATTTGCTGAAGGCAGCAGCCTGGCACAGGAAGACCCCCGCTCACGCGGGGGTTTTCTGTTTGCGTGCGGTGGTCACTGGATGTCCGTGGCCACCTGAGAGGGGCGCGGATTGGTCTGAACGTTCTGCGCACGGGTGCCGTTCACCGGACATACCCCGCAGGAGTACGGCATGGGTCATGCAGCAATTGTGGATGGACAATTAGCGCAGCGCACCGCGGTGGGTTGCGGCCGTCACCTGCGCCTGCGCGCTGTGGCCGGGTGGCAAATCAGCGCCGTCTTCCACCTCGCCGCGGCCGTGCTCTGTGCATGCGCCGTGACGATCGTGCACGATGGGGACGCGCCCGCGCCGCAGCCGCTGCTGATCGCCGTCGCCCCAATGCTGCCGGTCATGACGACGGCGAAGGAGGAGGCGCGCGTCCCTGTGGTGAACGCGCTTGACCTGATCGAAACCGACGTCGACGAGGCGGGTGCAATCGCCGGTGACATGGCCGGGCCGCGCGCGTCCGCGCTGGATACCGCCAGTATGAATGCCTTGGTCGGCGACATGCTGAGCACTGCTCGCGCGGGCACCGGCGCCGAGGGCCGGCCGGACGAGGACCAGCGCCAGGCGCATACCGGAACGGGCGCTAGACAGCGTGACGACACAGGCATCGGTGACGGTTTCGCAGTCGGAAATGGGGAAGACAACGTAGGTGGGATTCACAGCCGGGGCATCACATGCTATTGCAAAGCGAGGCGCCAGGTCCTCCTGCGGGAGGGTGGAACCTGGCGCAGCGAGAACGCCGTCGAATCCGCGCTGCGCTGGTTCAAACGTCACCAGAGCGAAGATGGTCGCTGGGCGGCGGTGGGCTATGCGGCGAATTGTCAGGCGACGCCGAAGTGCGAGCCGGGTTCGCTGGACGGGACGGGCGGCAGCGAGGTCGATATCGCCCTCACTGGCTATGCCGTGCTGTGTTATCTCGGCGCCGGCTTCGACCACTTTACGCCCAGCCGCTTCACGTCGCCGGTGCGCAGGGGTCTGGAATTCCTGGTCGCGTCGCAGCAGCCGGACGGCCTGCTCGGCAAGCGCACCTACGAACACGCGGTGGCGGCCTACGCCCTCGCCGAGGCATTTGCGCACACCGGCGATCCCACATTGCGCGGGCCGGCGCAGCTCGCGATCGCGGTCATCCTGCAGCGCCAGGCGCGCGGCGGCGGCGGTGAGGCGCAGGGGCGGCTGGGCTGGGACTACGAGGATGGCCACGCGGAACGCAACGACGCCTCGGTGAGCGGTTGGTGTGTGCTCGCGCTGCGCGCCGCCGCCGCCGGGGGCCTCGACGTGGGCACCGGGCTGGGTGGGGCGCGCGCCTGGCTGGAGCGGGCCTGGCAGGCGGCGAATCCGGGATGGGCTCAGCTCGATGCGCACCGCGGACGCTCATCGTTTCCCTACGTGTGGGATGCGTCCAGCGGCGCGGTGCTGAGTGATCCCCCGGGTAGTCCTGCGCATGATCTCGCACCGGTCGGTGCGCTCTGCGCGGCCTTCCTCCGTCACCCGGCGGGTGATCCGATGCTCGAAACGCTGTGCAACCATATCGAGGCGTGGCAGCTGCCCATGACGTACCCCTGCAACACGTATTACCTGTATTACGACACCGCGGCGGTATTCCAGGCGGGCGGCGAACGCTGGAAGCGCTGGAACGCCGCTGTCCGCGACCTGCTGGTCGGAGCGCAGCGCGGTGGCACCGACTGCTTCACCGGCAGCTGGGACGCCCACGGCACGGTCTTCCCCGGACACGAGGTCGGGCGCGTCCTGAGCACCGCCTACTGCTGCCTGTGCCTCGAGGTGTATTACCGCCAGGAGCGCGTGGCGGTCGAGCCGGCGGTGGGTCGCTGCGTGTCGCGTTGAACTGATCGGCTGGCGGCGAGCGCGCCGATCGTTGCATCCACCTTTGGCTGATCCTTCTTGCGGGTGTGGTCGCTGCGCGCAACGCAGCAACCGGAGCGTGGTTCATATATTTCCCGATCCGCGCTAAAAATGTCATTTTCCGAACAGCGCTGAACCTTCCTTCCCGATGCCGTTCAACCTCTGTACCACGACAGGGGGATACCATGAAGAGCACCGCAGGGGATGCAGCCAACCACCACGAGGATGAAGACGCGCTGCGCGACGGCGCAGTGCCCGGCGATGGCCCGGAGGAAGCAGCGGACGCGGCACAGGGCGACGATCGTCAGCGCAGCGGAATCGCCGGTTGGCCGATCAGCGCCGCGGTCCACGCCTTGGTGGCGCTGGTCTTCGCGTATGTGGTGTTCGCGGCGCACAAACAGGAGGAGGAGCTCGCGCCGATGCAGGTGACGGTCATCGATGCGCCGCCGAAGAAGGATCCTCCGAAGGACCAGCGCCAGATCATGGCTCAGGTGCCACTCGACATCCAGACGCCTGAGGACACGACAGTCGCGCCGATCACGACTCTCGACGTCATGCCCGAGGAATTCTCCCAGAGCGAAGAGAATAATGATGCGATGGCTGCCAAGGGCCGCGAGGAGGCGGTTTCAACCAGCGAGCAGGGATCCAGCGGCGCCTTCGCCGCGATCGGCGCCGGCTCCGGAGCTTCAGGGCTGCACGGATTGCGCACCGGCGGTGGCCGCCATCGCGCGCTGCAGGCCGGCGGGGCCAGTCGCCTCAGCGAAGGCGCCGTGGACGCGGCGCTGCGCTGGTTCAAGAAGCATCAGAGCGCGAACGGCATGTGGGATGCAGAGAAGTATCCGGCGAACTGCACCGAGAACCCCAAGTGCGAGCCCGGCTCGACCACCGCGGCGGGGGCCAGCGATGCGAGCATCGCCCTGACCGGCTACGCGGTGCTGTGCTTCCTTGGCTCCGGCTACGACCACAAGACCCCGAGCAAGTTCAAGGCCACCGTGCAGAAGGCCCTCGATTACCTGCGCTCGGTGCAGAAGCCCGACGGCCTGCTCGGGGTGCGCAACTACGAGCACGCGGTCGGTACCTACGCGCTCTCGGACGCCTACGGCATGACCTTCGATCCAGACCTGAAGGCCCCGGCGCAGCGCGCCGTCAACCTACTCATCAGCCGCCAGGCCAAGGACACCGGCAAGGACGCGGACAAGGCCTATAGCGGCCTGGGTTGGGACTACGAGGCGGCCAACCCGGCGCGCAACGACTCCTCGGTCAGCGGCTGGTGCGTGATGGCGCTCAAGAGCGCGCTCGGCGCCGGGCTCCAGGTCGGCAACAGCATGGAGGGCTCGAAGAAGTGGCTCGAACGTTCCTGGAAGGCGGCGAATAAGGATTGGGCGAAGCTGACCGACCCGTACACCGCGATGTCGAGCTTCCCCTACACCTGGGATGCGACCAGCGACGTGGTGCAGATCGATCCTCCGGGCAGCCCGATGCACGACATGGCGCCGGTCGGCGCGCTGTGCGCGGTGTTCCTCGGCCACCATGCCGGCAACGTCATGCTCGAGTCCCTGTGCAACCACATCTCGAAGTACCAGATGCCGACCAAGTATCCCTGCAACACCTACTACCTGTACTATGACACCGCAGCGATGTTCCAGGCTGGCGGTGAGCGCTGGAAGCGCTGGAACAACACCGTCCGCGACATGCTGGTGAATGCCCAGCGCGGCGGTGACGATTGCTTCAACGGCAGCTGGGATCCGCAGGGCACGGTCTTCCACGGCAGCGAGGTCGGTCGCGTGCTGAGCACCGCTTACTGCTGCCTCTGCCTGGAGGTGTACTACCGGCAGGCGATCGTGGGGCATGAGCCGGTCGCAAAATAGAGCGGAAGGACCGAAGGGCGGAAGGGCAGAAGGGGGTATCCCTTCTGCCCTTCCGCTTTTCCTACAGCCATCATGTTTCCCCGGCTTTACCCGGAGAGACCCTCGCCTGATCATGCCTCCGTCCGTTCCTTGGCTGCCCCGCCGTCCTGCGACCCCCGTGGTCTCCCGGAAAAACCCGGTTGAGCGCCCTGCCACAAGGCGATATGCCTAGGCCCCCGCCGCCCAACCGATGGCGGGTGACGAGGGGGCGCCTGTGGGATTCCTGGGACTGCGCAAGGCGAAGTGGCGGCATGCGGATCCGGCGGTGCGCCTGGCCGGCGTGGCCGACCTGACTTATGACCAGCAGGCGTTGTTCGCCAAGCTCGCCGGCGAGGACGCGGATGGTCGCGTGCGCCTGGCCGCGGCGCGCCGCATCAACGATCAGGGGGCGCTGCAGCGCCTGCTGCAGGCCGGCGATCCGGAGGTCGCGCGGCTCGCCCGCGAGCGCCTCGCCGGGGTGGCCGTCAAGCTTGCCCTGGAGCGCCCATTCGGCGAGGTCGGGGCGATGCTCGGCACCATCGCCGACCAGAAGTCGCTGGCCGAGCTCAGTCTGTCGGCCAAGGACGCGCAGGTGCGCGAAGCCGCCCTCGCCCGCCTGCTCGCGTTGCCGGAGCCCAGCCCGGCGCTGCTGGTGATGATCGCGGTGCAGGATGCCGGCGGGGCCTTCGGCCTGCGCGCGGTGGCCAAGCTCGACAAGCGCGGCCTGCTCAAGGATGTCGCGCGCAAGGCCAAGCACGCCGGGGTGCAGGCGGCAGCAGTGGCGCGCGCCGAGGTGCTCGAAGCAGAGAGTGGCAAGCCCACCCCCGAGCAGCTGCGCAAAGCCCGGCTCAAGGCCCTTGAGGCGCTCGCGGCGCAGGGCGTGCGCCTGGCAGTGACCAGCGACCACGAGCGCGCTGCCGCCGAGTGGACCGGCGTCGAGGCGCGCCGCGTCGCGGTGCTCGCTGAGTTCGCGGCGGTGCCGCTCGATGATACGGCGCGCGCCATCGATGAGCGTCTCCAGCGCGGGCATCGAGATTTCACCGCGCGCCGCGCTGCCGAACAGGCGGCGCGCGAGGCCGCAGAGGCCGCGCGTGAGAGCTTCCTGGCAGCCTTGACCGGCGAGGCCGCCGCCGCCGAGCCCGCAGCGCGCCGCGCCGAGCTGAACGCGGCCTGGACGGCGCTCGGCGTTCTGCCCGCGCAGAATAAGCGCGTTCTCGAGGCGCGCTTCGTCCAGGAGTTGGCGCGCATCTGCCCGTTGCCGTCCGCCGCCGCCGCCGGCGTGGCGTCTGACGCGTCAATCGCCACAGCTGAGGCGATCGCCGCGCGCGGCGACGGCCTGGACGAGGCCGCGCGCACTGAGCTGCAGACCCTGACCGACGAGAGCGCTGCCCTCGCCGCCAAGGAGGGCCTGCAGCACGGCGACGACTTCCGCGACGTGATCGACCGCTTCCGCGTGCTACACAAGCGCTGGCTCTTCCTGAGCGCACCGCTGCCGGAGCGTCATCCGCTGCGCGCTGGCTTCATGGATGCCTACGGCCGGTTCAAGGAGCGGCAACGCGCCTGGCGCGACGAGCGCACCGCGCAGGCGACTGAGCGCGTGACCCGGCTCACCGCCCTGGCGGTGGAGGCCGAGGCTCTGGCCGCGCAGCCGCCCAGCGAGGCGGAGCTGCGTCCGCGTTTCGACCGCCTACGCCAACTGCAGGCCGAGTGGAAGGCGGTCGGCGCCGTGCGGCTGGAGCTGATCAAAGTGGTTCGTTCGCGCTTCCGCGCGGCTTGCGACGAGGCCTACAAGCCGGTCAAGGCTCTGCAGGAAGCCGAGGACTGGGCGCGCTTCGCCCAGTTCGCCAAGGCCGAGGAACTGGCCGCCGCCGTCGAGGCGCTGAGCGCTGTGGAGGATCTCGCTGCGGTCGCGCAGCACGTCAAGCGCGCCCAGCAGGACTGGAAGACCCTTGGCCCGCTGCCGCGCGACAAGCGCGAGTCCGCCTGGCAGCGTTTCCGCGTCGCCTGCGACGCGCAGTACGAGCGCCTCAAGCCGCATTTCGCCGCGCTTGACGCAGCGCGCGCCAGCAATCTCGAGCGCAAGCGCGCGCTGGTCGCCGAGGTCGGGCAGATCGCCGGACAGGCGCCGATCGGCCTGGCCGGCAGTCCCGCCGACCGTCTGGCGAAGAAGGCCGCGGCCGAGCGCATCAAGGCCATCCAGCAGGAATGGCGCAGTGTCGGCCCGGTGCCGCGCGAGCACGACCAGGAGCTGTGGACCGCGTTCCGCGCGGCCTGCGACGGCTTCTTCGGCCAGCACCGCGCGGAGATCTCGGAACAGCACCAGGAGTTCATGGCCAACTTCGAGCGCAAACAGGCGCTGTGCGTCGCCGCTGAGACCCTCGCCGGCGAGGCCGAGGCCGGCGTCGCCGATCCGGGCAAGGCCCAGCCCGGCGGCGAGGTCATGCGCCGCATCAAGGACGTGCAGGCCGCGTGGAAGACCATCGGCCACGTACCGCGCGAACACGTCGAGACGGTGTGGACGCGCTTCCGCACCGCCTGCGACCGCGTTTACGCGACGCTGAAGGAGCACATCGCCGCGCAGGAGGCGGAGCGGCAGGACAACCTCGCCAAGAAGCGCGCCATCCTGGTCGAGGCCGAGGAGCTGCTGAAGCACGAGAACGCGCACTGGTTCAAGGACGACTTCCGCGACCTCCAGCGTCAGTGGCGCGAGATCGGCTACGTCCCGCGCGAAAACATGGACGAGCTGGCGCAGCGCTTCCGCGAGGTCTTCGACAAGGCCATGGCATTGAAATAGCTGGGGCCGGAAGTCCGGGGTCCGGAAGTCCGGAAGTCTCGGGGATAGGACATCGCGGCCGTATTCGCTGGTCCAGCGATAGTCTGAGAAAGATTGCGGCGCAGCAGCACGCTGCAGTCGACTTCCGGACTTCCGGACCCCGGACTTCCGGACTTGCGGACCGGGGCAATCAGCGGTCCGTGAGCAGCTTCTCGATGGTCACGTCGTAGGCGACGCGCAGCGCGCCTTCTGCGGGCACGCCGTGGCGCAGCAGTTCGAGCAGATTGGCGAGGTGCGCGCGCCGGCGCGGGTGGGTGAGGTAGGCACAGATCGCACCGGCCAATGGCGGATCGGGCTGGGGGCTGAGCAGCGCGGCGCGCAGCGCCTCGGGGCCGGCGTTCTGGCGCAGGGCCTGCATGCCGACCGGGCTGGGTCCGCCGTCGTGGCCCTTGGCACGCGCCACCTGGGCCAGGCCGCGGCTCAGCCACGGCGGCCAGCCACCGCGCGGGGGCGCAGTCAGATCGAGCGCAAGCAGCGTGAATTCCGCGCACAGCAGCTCACGCCGCGCGAGACCCTCGGGTGGTGCGCGCAGACGCAGGCCGGGCGCGGCCGGGCGCACCAAGCGGTCCTGGCCAGGGAAGGGATCGAGGTGCGGTCGATCGACGACCAGCAGCAGCGGCCCGCTCCAGCGTGGCCAGGGCAGCGGGGACAGCAGCTCCTGGACCAGGCGCAGGCCCGATTCCGCATCTTCAGCCAAGTGCGGGACCACGTTGTCGCTGTACACCTGTACCGGGCCATTCGGCGCGGGCAGACCGAGGCGGGCGAATTCCTGCGCCTGCCACAGCGACAGGACCAGGTCGAGCCGGCCGATCGAGGTCAGGGGCGCGGGTGTGGAGATGACCAGCTCCCAGGCCTGCGCGACGCGCTCGCCGGCCAGTGCCGCCGACACGCGGTCGTCGAGCGGGGCTTCGGGCAGGGCGAGCAGCCAGTCGGCGCGCAGTCGTGGGCTGAGACCGGCCAGCGGCAGGCCGAGTGGCAGGTAGGCGCCGGCGAGTTCGACGGTGCCGCGCTCGGCCCGGACGGGGTGCACGGACAGGACGGAGAGGGCGGTGACGAGGTCCATGGCGCCTGCGGTGGACAGGGATCTGCGGGTCGCGGCCGGCGCCGGCAAGTGGTGCTGGCCTTGGGGAGGCTGCGGAGCATGCTGCCCGGGAATCGGGGATCCGGCAAGCAATCGTCCGTCGGCCACAGCCGCTCCCCAGGAGCCCTGCGGCGACACGCTGGATGCGGCCGTGACCCGGGACCACCAGAAGGACCGCATGTTCCGCCGGCGCACCGACCAAGTCTATTCCACGCTGCAGCAGGTGCAGAGACGCATCACCGAGCAGACCGGGGCGGCGGATGAGGCCCGTGCCGAGGCGGCAGCGGTCGCCGCTGCCCAGCCGCTGGTCCACCTCCAGCCGCTGGCCAGCGCCCTGCCCGCCACGCGCGCAGGCGGGCCCGAGGGCGCGCTGCAGGCGCCGCCGTTGCAGCCGACCATGCCGCGCCTGCCCACCGGGGAGCGCCGCTACGTGCTGCAGCTCTCCGGCGAGATCGCGCTGACCCTGGCCGTGGTGTGGATCCTGAGCATCGTGGTTGCCTTCGTGCTCGGGCAGCGCCTGCGCGGCGGCGCGTCCGCCGGATTGGCGCTGGGTGATGCGGGCAGCCGGACGCCGGGCGAAAGCGCGGTCATTTCCAGCGATGCGGGCGATTACGTGCTCGAACTGGAAAGCAGCCCCCAGGACGATGCGCAGACCACGAACAGGCTCGAAGCGCAAGCCAAGGCGCTCAATGATTTCGTGCGCGCCGGCAACAACCCGACCTACAAGCCGTATTTCGGCGTGCGTCGCGCAGCCTCTGGTTCCCAGCAGCTGGTGTTCGGCCTGGTCGACAATGTGTTCGGCGTGAACCGCGAGCGCTTCAAGCCCTTCGCCGACAGCCTTTCCAAGCCGCGCTCCTCCGGCGGCGGCGGCTACACCAGTGCGCGCTGGGTCCAGGTCGGCGGCGCGCGCTGACGTGCCAGCGGGCATGACTGCCTTCCCGGACGGCGCCTTCCCACGTCATCAGCTGCTGTGGCCGATGGTCGAGGCGCGCCTGCCGGCGGGCGAGCTGGCCCACGACCGCGAGCACCTCGCGCGGGTCTACGCCTGGGCGCTGCGCCTCGCAGGCGAAGGCGGCGTCGATGCCGATCTGGCCGGTGCCACCGCCTTGGTCCACGACCTGGTCTTCGTCCCCAAGGACAGCGCCGACCGCGCCCAGGGTGGCGCGCGCTCGGCCGCGGCCGCGCCCGCGCTGCTCGCCACGGCCGGTTACGCCGCCGCGGAGGCGGAGCAGATCGCCCTCGCGGTCGCGACCTCGTCCTGGTCGCGCGGGCTGGCGCCTGGCAATGCGCTGGGCGTGGTGCTGCAGGACGCCGACCGCCTCGATGCGCTCGGTGCCATCGGCCTGCTGCGCAGCGCAGCCTGCGCGCAATTCATGTCGCGGGTCGACCGTCCGGGGCGCTTCTACGACCCTGGCGATCCCTTCGCTGACAGCGGTCGGCCGCTCGATGACCGTCTTCAGGCCATCGACCACTGCTATGCGAAGCTGCTGCGGCTCGCCCCCGGGCTGCGCCTGCCTGGCGCGCGCGCAGAAGGGGCACGGCGGCATGCAACGATCGTGGCCTTCCTGGCGGCGCTGCGCGGGGAGCTGGGGCAGGGCATGGCGGACCAGGCAGAGGCCATGGGATGACCACGGCCAGCGTCGCCCGCGCTACGCGATCCGCCCGGAGACGTTGTTGGCGATCCGGCGATCCGGCGGGCCTGGATCCAGGAATCAGCGACAGCTTGGCGGCGCGGGGCGCATGCCCAGGGCAACCTTGGACAACCGCACCGGAACGCTGATCCTCGCACTCACCTGGCCATGGTATAATCCCCTGAACACGCATGAACTCCTTCCGCGCCCGCTGGCCTGATCGTCTCGGCTTCGTCGTCGCCATCGTCGGCGTCAGCCTGGGGCTGGGCGTCACGCGGGGTAGCGCTGGACCGGTCGACGGGGTGCAGCTGATCATGTGGCTTGCGACCCTGACGCTGGTGGTGCTGCCGCTGCTGATCATCGAACTGGGCGTCGGCGTGGTCTTCCAGAACGCCCTCGCCGAATGCTGTCGCAAGGCCAACCGTCATTGCGAAACCCTTGGTTGGCTGGGCGCCGGGCTCGCCTATATCGCGCTGGTCCTTGGTCTGGTCGCGGTCGGCGGCTACCTGGTCTCGGCCTACGACAGCGCGCTGGCCGCGCTCGCGAACCAGGCCCTGCCGGGGTCCGGTCCGCGCGCCGACAGCGGTCCGGTGATCCTGGCCATCGCCGCGCTGGTGGCGCTGATCGACCGGCGCCTGTGGCGCGGCGCGCCGAGCATCGCGCGCACTGCACAGCTGGTGGTGCCCGCCGGCCTGGTCGGCCTGGCCGCCCTCATCGTGGTGTTCGCTTCGCGACCTGGTGCCTGCGATGGCCTCGCCTTGCTGCTCGGCCCGGGCCCGGGCGGCTGGGGGCGCCTGCTCGACGTATCGGCATGGCTGATGGCGATAGGCCAGGGTGTGGCCGCGTGGCTGATCGGCCTTGGCCTGTTCGCGGCGTTCGGCAGCTATCTGAACCGGGCCAGCGACGTCACCGCCATGAGCGCCATCGCGGTGTGCGCTGCCGGTCTCTGCCAGCTGGTGATGGTCGTGGTCACCGCCCTGGCCATCGGCCTGAGCGGAGGCGCGCTGCCGCTGATCGGTGCCGCCACCGTCCATCCCGAAGGGCCGGTGCCGTTCGCCATCGTCGGTCTGGGCGGCACACCGTGGATCCTCGGTTGGCTGGCAACGGTGTGGTTCGCTGTGCTCGTGGCCTTCGCCCTACCCGCGCTGCTCGCTTTGGCCGAGGCGGTGGTCGCGCCACTCATCGATAAATTCCATCTGCCGCGCGAGCGCGCCGTGGCCAGCGTGTGCATGACCGCGTTCTTCGCCGCGGCGCTGCTCGCCGCGCTGCCGGTCGACGACTGGCAGGGGCGCGCCGAGGTGGTGCTGGGCGGGGCCGCGGCGCTGCTGCTCGCCGCGCAGGCCGCGTTCTCCTACCGGGCCGCAGATCTGCCCGCTCTGCAGCGCCACCTCAACGCCTATTCAGCCTTCAGTCTGGCATGGCCGTGGCGCGCGGCGGTCGCCTTCGCGCTACCGCTTCTGGCGCTGCTCAGCGGCCTGCAGATGGTGCGGCCGCTGCCCGCGGCGTTGGAGTGGTGGGTGGTGGCCGGTGCGGTGCTGCTCGCCACCGTCGCTTGGATCATCGCACGCCTGCCGGCGAGGGGCCTGTGAGACCGGCCCGCCTGCGCACCATCCTGCAGGCCGTGGGCCTGGTGCTTACGGTGGCCGCGCTGGTGGTCACCTCGCAGCGCAGCGCACGCGCGCACATCCTCGCCACCTTTCACGGCTACCGCACCGACCAGGAGGACGCGCAGCGCCTGCCAGTCGAGGCACTGGCGGTGACCACCTTCGACCACCTCGGCGATCCCGGCGTCGATCCTGAGCTCGCCGAGGCCGCGCTGAACGTGCTGCGCCGCAGCGCAAGCTGGTTCAGCCTTGGCCCCTCGGTGGCGAGGCGCTTGACCGCTTGGGTGGACGGGCACCTCATCGACCCGCGCGTCGAGGCGGAATCGTTCCGCGCGGCCATCGACCAGTTGGTGATCTGCGACGAGGGCGCCGACGCCGAGCGTCTGCGCCTGGCGGTCGCAGCACGCGCACCGGCACACGCCGCACAGGTCGAGGTGCTGACCCAGGCCAGCGCCCGCCTTCAGGAATCCGCGGGAACGCCGGCCGGCGACCAGGCCCTGGTGGCATTGGCCGACGCCTGGTCGGGGTTATTCGGCACCGATGGGCGGCGCCTCAACTGGGCGGCACGCGCGCAGCCCGCGGTGGTCGAGGCGGAGCGCGTGGCGGTCGCCGCGGTGGCGGCGCACGTGCGCGCCCTGCTCGATCCCTTCGGCGTGAAGATCGACGCGCGCTACGGGGACGGGGCGGCCGACGACGGCATGATCGCCTGGCTCGAGAGCCAGGCCGAGACCGTCGGCCGGGCGCGCCCCGAGCTGCGCGGCTGGTTGCGCCATGCGATGCGCCAGCTTGCGCGCCTTGATCCCGACTACCATCTCGAGCCGGTGGTCGCCGCCGCCATCGCCAGCGCCGTGCGCCAGCGCACCCTGCCCTGGTCGGGTCTGGTGGTCGCCGCCGGCGTGCTCACCGCTCTCGGCGCCGGCCTGTGGTTCTCGCTCTGGCGCCTGGCGCGCGGCCCCATCCCGGTCGACGTCAACGCCGAGACCATGCAGAACGTCGAGCCCATCGATCTCGATACCGATGCGGACACGCGGGCGAAGCTGACGGGGTCGCACACCGACGTGGGGTGACAGCGGCCATGCTCAGAACGCGGCGGGTGCGGCCGATCCGGAGGCGTCCGCCTGAGGCAGCTTCTGAAGCGCCATCTCGCCGGCACGTTGCAGCGCGTAGGTCTTCGCGGCTGCGGCCGTGGTGAACAGCGTCCGCGACTGCTCGTCACGCCACTCGCCCAGCACATAAATGGCGGCGATGCGCACCTGCAGGTCGCCGGAGTTGGCGTGAGCGCGGATCTGCGCGAGGAACTGATGATCGTCTATTCGCTGGTACAGGTAGATCGCGAGGTCCTGCATGCCGTTCATCGCCGGGTCATCCAGGCCCCGCGCGAGCCGCGCCAGTGCTTCGCCATCGCGCACGTCGACCAGGGCGCTGAGTGCCTCGCGCCGGACCGCCGTATGGCGGTCGTCGAGGGCCAGGGCCAAGCGGGTGCGCAGCGGCTCGCGGGCGGGCTTCGCGCCGCAAGCGGCGAGATCGAGGCCGAGATGCTGGGTGAAGAAGGTGCGTATCCGCTCGGGTTCGTAGGGGCGATCGAGCAAGGCCATGAGCCGGGCATCGAGCCCGGCGACGTTGGAGCGGCGCAGCAGGTTGATCGCCTCATTGCGGACGGTGTCGTCATCGCTCCAATCTTCCATGACATGCACCACCGCCGCGATCTCGTCGGGAGTGGTAAGACGCGGGACCTCTGCCAGGAAGTCGGGTGACAGGCGCGGTGGCTGTCCAGGACCAACGGATTTGTCGACGAAGCGTAGCAGGGCCGCGTTGGCGGAGCGCAGCGGTTGCGCCGGCGGGACGGCGGGTGGAACCGAGATGGGAACGGCATTGGTCTGGGTGGTGGCAACGTGTCCGGACACTGGCGACTCGGACGCGTGCAATGTGCCGGGTGCTGTGGGCGCGGCGGTGCGCTTGGCTGCCGGCTCGCGCAGCAGCAGGATGATGAGGGTCGCGAGCACCAGGCCTGCGCACCACAAGAGCTTGGTCATCACGCGGGTAGCCCGGGGATTGTGTTTGGAAATGCCAGTTGCACGAATGGCAATGATGCGCCGATGCACATCATTGGCGCTCAAAGTGATTATCAAGTTGACAGTTTCGCATCGGATGCCTATTTCCAATGCGCGAAATGCGCCTTGGCGCCATTCTCATTGTAGTACACGACACTCGCCCGCCATCGCCCTCCCGAGGTTCCGTCATGCCCGCCCGCTCCATGTTTCTGGTCATCCTGCTGCTCGTATGCGGGCTGCCTGCCCAGGCAGCGGTGCCGACCGATCCCGGCCTCGCCCCGGGTGGACTGGCCGGATTCTACTACGCGACGCCTGATTTCAGCGGACCGGCCCAGATGGTGGTCGATGGGCAGGTCGACTTCGACTGGGGCACGGGAGCGCCGCTTCCCGGCATGCCGGTGGATGATTTCACCGTGCGCTGGCTTGGCCAGGTCCTGGCCACCGACAGTGAGGATCTGACCCTGGTGGTGCGTTCCGACGATGGCGTCCGCGTCTGGCTCGATGGCGTCCTGGTGATCAACGACTGGGTGGCGCGTGCCCCGAGCGAATCCCGCTACACCTTCCCGGCGCTCGCCGGCCATGCCTATGCGCTGCGCCTCGATTATTTCGAGGCCAAGGGCGGGGCGGTGGCCAGCTTGGCGTGGGAAAGCGCACACCATTCCCGGCAGGCCATCCCGTCCGCCAATCTGATCCCGCTGCTGCAGCCGTCGCTCATCGCGATCCCCGCCGCCTCGCCGGTCTCGCCGATCTGCCTGGTCGGCATGCGCCGACCGGATGCGCAGGTCCAAGTCAGCGCCGACGGCACGGTCAGGAAGGTCAAGGACCTGCCCGAGACCGGTTTCTACGCCGATGTCCCCCTCGACGCCCAGCGCGCCACCAGCATCACGGTCGATGGGCAGGTCGCTGAGGTCGCATGGACGCCGTCCGAGGTGACCGGTGACCACCACGTCGTGATCCGCGTCGGCGATGCCCTGCTGCTGACCGCTGCGCGTGCGGTCGTCTACGACCTCATCACCGATTCGGGCGTGGTCGCGACCGGCAGGAAGCTCAAGGCCGGCGCCACGCGCGTGGAGCGCTTCGCAGCGGCAGGCCAGTACGCCGTGCTCGTCAGCGATGCCACGGGCGCGAGCGCCGGACGCATGGATATCGAGGTGGTCGGCGTCAATTTCGACGGCCCGGTCGCCTGCCAGGTCGGTTTCCGCCGCGAGAAGGGCGTCGAGATCAGCGGCGCTCCCGCCGACCGCGTCGAGTTCGCCGGCGCTGACGCGTCGCTGCTCGACGTGGCATTCAAGGAAGTGACCGACTACGGCGTGCGCATCTACCTGACCGCCCTGCGCCGCGGCGCGCCGCTGGCCGTGGCGCGCCTGGCTGGTGGCGGTGCGATCATCGGCACACAGCGCATCGACGAGTTCACGCTGTCGACCGATGCCCTGCTGGCGGCCGTGCGCAACGATGACAATGGCAGCGCCGGCGTCGCCATGACCTTGCGCCCGTGGCTGCCGGACCTCACCGCGCAGTTCCGCATCTTCGCCCACGCCACCACCTTCGAAGGCGGCGGCAAGGCCCTGGACATCAGCAGCAACGACGTGAAGACCTTCATTGATCCGGCGACCGGCGAGAAGTGCGGACTGTTCGAGTTTCAGCTCGCGATCCCGGACGGCGAGAGCCTCTACTGCTTCAATCTGGCAATCGACCAGCACAGCAACCATGGGACCACGGTGGGTGGCAGCACCTTCAATGGCGCCGCCTGCGACTTCACCGTCGACAAGCTGAGCATCGAGCAGGGCGATGTCACCGCCCACCAGCTGGTCATCAACGAGGGCGCGTCCAACGCTGACGCCAATCATCACGGCAAGCACAAGAAGGACCACCCCATCCTGCTCGACACCAGGGCGGCCGGCAGCCTGGTGATGACGCCCGATCCCGTGAACGGCGCCACCTTCGACTGCGTGAAGGAGGACAACTGGCGCCCGATCATCACTGGCACGGCCAAAGCCAAGACCGGACTGTATTCGGTGGCCATCCACAACACGCTGTTCAAGGACTGCATTGAAGTCTACTCGAACTGCAAGTTCGAGCTCAGCGCGACCATTGAAAAAGCGGGCAAGGACAAGCTCTTCCGGGTCTTCCCCGGGACCAGTGTGACGATCAACTGCAAGCTCCTCAAGAAGGGCACCAACGATCCGGCTACGCACACCCTGTTTGTGACCGGCACCACCAGCATGCCATTCGAGATCACCTGTCCGAAGAAGGAGGGGGAGACGGTGACGCAGAAGGTTGACGTCTTTGCGCTCAAGCTTCCCGCAGGCGATTATTCCGCGAGGATCCTGAGCTCGTCGAAGGAGAAGATCTTCACCGTCACCGACCGTCAGACCCTGAACAACATGATCGACACTCTGCATGGCGAAATGGGCCATGTGACGACCGGCGGCGCGGCCGTCACCCCCGGGGCAGCGACCATCGTGTCAGGTGGCACGACCGGAGCCTTCACCGTGACCATCACCCAGCCGTTCAACGTCACCTACGAAGCTGCCTCGGATCTGCAGAACTTTCTGAATCCCGGTCAGAGCATGGCGTGGTCGCCGGCGGAGATGGCGAAGGCGCCCGCGGGTGAGCTCACCAATTGGGGCCTGACCGTGGACTATGTGCAGAACCACGAGACCGGCCATGTTGCGACCTGGGACGCCGAGAAGGTGGCGAACCGCGTCGAGACCGCGCATGGCAGCGGCACCGGGACAACGGCTGCGGAAGCCAGAACGGCGGCGAACGCCGCGCTGGCCCTCGAAATCACCGCCATCGGCGCGATCCCTGCCCAGATCAAAACGGCCGACAATGAAGCTCAGGCAGCTTTTCACCTAACGCCGCGCGGCGGCGTCGATGTCGGGCAGTTCAAGATTCCCGGCCGGGATTGAGTCATGGGCATCGCGCGCATGCGGTGGTGCCTGATGCTCGCGACCGCCCTGCTCGTTGACTGGTGCCCGGCCGCCGCGGGCGAGGCGGCGCCGGCGCTCCGCGAAGCGGCACCGCTGGTGGTGCACTGCAGCCCCGATCCGATCGTCCTGGGCGTCACCGCCCTGACGACCTGGACCATCAGCCCGCGGCCAACGTATGACGGCTCGCCAGCGGATGTGATCCTGTCCCGCGACCATGTCGACCGCATGGTCTTCGGCATGATGACCGAGGTGACGCTCGCGGGCGAGAGCGATGGGTTTTCACGGACGCGTGAGCGCAGGGTCCTGCCGGTCGCCCAGGACCAGATCCTGACGTTGCCCGTCGAGGTGATCCTGCCGGGCTGGCGGATGTTCGCGAGCGGAGCCCGCAAACCGTTCGCCGGCAAGCTCGAGTGCTGGTGGGACATCGGTGAGCTGGCCACCACCGCGAAGACCCCGTTGGCGCTGGTCGCGCCGCCGCTGCCGGCGACCCTGCCCGGCTCCGCAGATCCACCGCCGCGTATACGCCAGGCGATCCAGGAGCTGGATGGTGTGCTGGTCAGCACGGGTGCGGTGACCACGGCGGATGACCTGATCGTCCACCTGACGCACGTTCCGGTTGAGTATGCTCAGCCAGAGGCATGGGCCTCGGCGGCGATCGAATGGACGCGCCTGCCGACGCGTGCGGGCGATGCGACCGTGGTGTTTTCGCCGTTCCGGGCGGGTCTCAGGCAGCTGGTGGGTCCCGGTGGCGCGGTTGCGGAGGTGCCAATGATGCCCAGCGACCTGCATTTCCCCGTGTCGCAGGCCCTGCAGGATCCGCGCACCGGCCTGGTTCCGCCTGGGATCTACAGCGTGCGTCTGGCCATGGTCAGGCGCGCTGTGCCAGTCGGCGGCGACACCAGCGGGGCGCAGATTCTGATTTTGGCGCACACCGCGCACCGCTTCATCCAGGTCCTCGCCCGCGATGAGCAGGCGCTGCCGCTCTGCCCGACCTGCGGCGCACGCCTGCCCAGCGATCCAGCAGCGGGCCACGTCCACCCGTGAGGCGTCGGCGCGCTGTCGGGCGCAGCTGTCGGCCTCACTCCGCATAGCGTACCCACAGGCCCTTTTCCAGCACCTCCTGCGGCAGGAAGCGCGCCTTGTAGCTCATCTTGCGGCAGCCGCGCACGAGGAAGCCGAGGTAGAGCCAGCGCAGGCCCTGGACGCGGCAGTACTCGATCTCGGCGAGGGCCATGAAGGTGCCGAGGGCGCGGTCGCGCTGCTGCGGATCGTAATAGCAGTAGACGCTCGACAGCGCGTCGCTGAAACGGTCGCAAATGCTGACGCCAAGCAACCGGCCCTCGCCGTCGCGCGCGTGCAGCTCACCACCGCCGATGCCGCCGTCGGCGGTGAGGAAGGGCGCGGGGTCCTCGACCTCCTCCTTGCCGTGCACGTCGCGCTGGTACGCGCGGAACAAGGCGCGGCGTTCGTCGTCCAGGCCGCGCGGCTGCCAAGATGCCACCAGGTCGCGATTGGCCCGGGCGCAGCGGCGCTGGTCGCGGCGCGGGCTGAACGCCGCGACATCGACGCGTACCGGCTGGCAGGCGTCGCACGCCGGGCACATCGGCATGTAGAGGTGGTCCCCCGAGCGGCGGAAGCGGTGGTCCATCAGCTCGCGGTAGGGGATGTCGCGCGGCGGGTTGGGCTGCGGGTGAAAGGCGTGGAACTCGCGTCCGGGCAGGTACGGGCAAGGCCCGCAGTGGTAGACGACGCCGCGCATCCGGTCAGCGCCCGACCCGCCGCGCGCGGCGGCCGTAAGGTATGTCGACGCGCGAGAGGGGCTCGGCGCGCATCGCGCTCAGGCTCCCGCTACCGGCGGCAGCGCCACCGCTCCGGCCATGACCTCTTCGGCGAAGTAGCTGGAGCGCACGTAGGGGCCGGAGGCGGTGTACTTGAATCCGGCTTCGCGGCCCCAGCGCTCGAAGGTGGCGAACTGTTCGGGGGTGACAAAGCGGATGATGTCGTGGTGCTCGAGGCTGGGCCGCAGGTACTGGCCGACGGTGAAGACGTCGACCTGGTGGCGGCGCAGATCATCCATCAGGCGGCGCACCTCGTCATCGGTCTCGCCCAGGCCGACCATGATGCCGGACTTGGTCACGATCGAGGGATCGGTGCGCTTGACCAGCGCGAGCAGGTCCAGCGAGCGCTGGTAGCGCGCTTGCGGGCGCACCGTGGGGTAGAGCCGTGGGATGGTCTCGAGATTATGATTGTAGACATCGGGCCTGGCGCGAACCACGGTTTCGATGTCCGCTGCGCGGCCCTGGAAATCCGGGGTCAGCACCTCGATGAGGGTGCCGGGCGAGCGTCGGCGGATCGCCGCGATGGCGGCGGCGAAGTGCGGCGCACCGCCATCCGCGAGGTCATCGCGATTGACCGAGGTGACCACCGCGAAGCGCAGGCCGAGCTCGGCGATGGCCTCGGCCAGGCGCTCCGGCTCGCTGGCGTCGAGCGGCGCCGGAGCCTTGGCCCACTTGACGTCGCAGAAGGTGCAGGTGCGCGTGCAGTGGTCGCCCATCAGCATGAAGGTCGCAGCGCGCTTCGACCAGCACTCCTGGCGGTTCGGGCAGGCCGCTTCTTCGCAGACCGTGACCAGGCCGTGCTTGCGCACGATGTCGTTGGTCACCGCGCTTTCAGCATTGGCGGGCAGGCTGCGCCGGAACCACTCGGGCAGGCGCGGACGGGTCGGGCTGATCGGGACGACGGGCATGGCGGGATCATGGGGGTCTGTGGGGGATGGGAAGCCCGTGATCGGAGCTCAATCCAGCTAGCTGCACACCCAGGGCATGCGGCCTCTGGGCACTACCATCACGCACGCCATGGATCGTCCAAGATCGACTCGCACTGGCGCCTAGAGGAACTCACGTGGCCGCAGGGGACTGCGTCGCGGCTCACGCGGGCCTTTGGAGAGGAGTTTTCAACTTCACCTGAGCCATTATGGGCTCATTCCTATCGCGTCGTCCGCTGCGGCCCCAATCCTCGCTGTCTGCGTCTTGCCGCTAAGCGGTCGCGTCGTGGCTTGGGAGCATTGTCAGTTGGGCCGCTATTCGCCAAGGCCCGCGCCCGGCTCATGGCGCAGTCGGCGCGTATCCTGCTATTTCTTCTCAAACCGCTTCAGCGCCTCGATCGCCCGCTGCTGCCCCTGCTCCGCCGCCTTGGTCCACCAGGCGACGGACTGATCGAGGTCGACTTCGACACCCCAGCCCTTGGCGAAGCAGTCGCCGTAGGCGACCTGGGCGACGGGGTGGCCGAGTTCGGCAGCCTTGGCATACCAATGACAGGCCTGATGCAGGTCGCGGGGCACGCCCCAGGCGTAGGTGAGGTGGTCGCCGAGGTTGCACATGGCGTGGGCGAAGCCCTGGTCTGCGGCCAAGCGGTACCACACCACCGCCTGCGGGTAGTCGCGCGCCACCCCATCACCGGTGGCGTAGCAGACGCCGAGGTTGTTCTGCGCCAGGGCCAGACCCTGGTCGGCGGCCTTGCGGTACCAGAAGATCGCCTCCTCCTGGTTGCGCGGCATGCCCAGGCCCTTCTCAGCGCAGTCGCCGAGGCTGAACTGCGCCTGGGCCTGGCCGCCTTCGGCGGCGCGGCGGTACCAGGCGGCGGCGGCGACGTGGTCGCGCGAGACGCCGTGGCCCTGGGCGTGGCAGTCGCCGAGGGCATTGAAGGCTTCGACCAGGCCGGCCTCCGCGGCCTTGCGCAGCCATAGCACCGCCTGCACGGCATCGCGTGCCACGCCCTGTCCACGCAGCAGGCATGCTCCGAGCTGCAGCTGGGCGTCGGGCAACTCCTGAAGGGCGGCCTTGCGGTACCACGCCACTGCCTGCTTCGCGTCGCGCTCACCGCCCTCGCCGGTGGCCAGGCAGTCGGCGAGGTTGTGCTGGGCCTTGGCCAAGCCCTGCTCGGCCGCGCGCCGGTACCAGGCCACGGCCTGGATGGGATCGCGCGGCAGGCCGTGGCCGTGGCGGTGGCAGTTGCCGAGGTTGTTCTGCGCCAGGTCGAGTCCGTGAGCCGCGGCCTTGCGGTACCACACCATGGCTTCGCCGTGGTCCTGGGCGACGCCGTCGCCATTGCGGAAGCAGGTGCCAAGGTTGTTCTGCGCGGTGGCGTAGCCCTGCTCGGCGGCCTTGCGGTACCAGTGCACGGCCATGCCGAGGTCGAGCGGAACCCCCATGCCCTTGCGGTAGCACACGCCGAGGTTGTTCTGCGCGATCGGCAGACCCTGCTCGGCGGCGCGCGTGAACCAGATCACCGCGCGCGGCAGGTTCTGGGCCACGCCCTCGCCGTTGCGGAAGCAGGTGCCGAGATTGTTCTGGGCCAGCGCCAGGCCCTTTTCGGCGGCGCGCGTGAACCAGGTCACCGCCTCGGCGAAATCGCGGGCCACGCCGGTGCCCTTCATGTAGCAGGTGCCGAGGTTGTTCATCGCCAAAGGCAGGCCCTGGTCCGCGGCGCGCCGGTACCAGTGGACCGCCTGGATGTAGTCGCGCGGCGCACCGTCGCCGGTGCGGAAGGCGGTGCCCAGGTTGTACTGCGCCGTGGCTTGGCCGGCCTCGGCGGCGGCCAGGTAGCGGCGCACGGCCGGATGGTCGTTGGGGTTCTGACGCAGCTCGTCGGCGAAGGAGTCGATCGGCGTGACGACGTGGGTACCGGTGCCCGGGGACAGTACGATGCGCTCGTCGTCGGGCAGGTCGTCGAATGGCGTGCGCGGCTCGGGCAGAGGCAGGCGGCCGGGGACGGCCTGCAGCGTCATGGGGATGGGGTCGCGTGGGCTCGTACCGGGCACCTGGTCCTCGAGGACCACGAGTGGAACCTCATCGTGCGGCAGGGGGGCTTCACGCAGCCATTGCGGGATGTCCAGCGCGGCATCAGCCCCGGCGTGAACGTCGCTGCTAGCCACGGTCGGCTCGTGCAGGGGGGTGTCCTCGGTGACGGGGATCCCCATTGCGCGTTCCGCTGTCGCCGCGGTCGCTGCGGAAAGGGCGGTCGGCGGTTCCTCTGACCCCTCGGCCGTGGTCACTGGTGCGTAGCTGGAGTTGGAGATGGCGGCGGTCGAGCAGGTCTCGGGCAGCGTGAGCGGGTCGTGATCGTTGACGGTCTGAGCCGCGGCGCGGTCGATGGCGACCTGGGCCAAAGTCGCCTGGGTCCAGCCGCGGGCCTGGCTGTCCGGCCGCACGGCCAGATCCAGGGGCTCGTCATCGTCGTCCTCGGGAATGCCGAAAGGCGGCACCAGGAAGACATTGGCCGGGGCTTCGGGCGGAGGGGTGTTGCGCATGCGCTGCAGATCGAGCAAGCGCTCCTGGGCGGCACGGCGCCAGCGCTCATCCTCGGGGTTGTCGGGCGACAGCTGGTTCGGGGGATCCGTCGGGCTCGGCATGATCCTCGTATCCAATAGCTTGAGATTCTCCTTCCAAGAGGCCCTGGCAACAGGCAATACGCCCTGCTGTCCACTCGCGTAGGCAGAGCCTGCATGCGGACTTGCGGTGCCGGCCCGCGCCGATCCGATGGCCGGCATGCTGAAAGACGAAGCGGAAATCATCGTGCGCTCTGGTAATGGCGGCGCCGGCGCGGCGACCTTCTACCGCGAGAAGTTCATCCCCGAGGGCGGCCCGGATGGCGGCGATGGCGGCACGGGCGGAGACGTGATCTTCGTCGCCAGCCCCCACCTCAACACCCTGTCGCTGTTCAACCGCCGGCGGCACTGGAAGGCCAAGCACGGCGATCCCGGCAAGGGCAGCAAGTGCTTCGGCAAGGACGGCGAGGATCTCATCGTCAAGGTGCCCTGCGGCACCATCATCCGCCTCGCCGACACCGGCGAGATCATCGCGGACCTGACCGAGATCGACCAGAAGGTCACGGTCGCGGCCGGTGGCAAGGGCGGCAAGGGCAACGTGCGCTTCAAGAGCTCGACCAACCAGACCCCGCGCCAGTTCGGGCCGGGCGAGCCCGGCATCGAGATGAAGCTCAAGCTCGACCTCAAACTGATCGCCGACGTCGGCATCATCGGGTTCCCCAACGCCGGCAAGTCGACGCTGCTGTCGCGCCTCTCCAAGGCCCGGCCGAAGATCGCGCCCTACCCCTTCACCACCCTCGAACCTCAGCTGGGGGTGATCGAGCGGGTCGACCGGACCCTGGTCCTGGCCGACATCCCCGGGCTGATCGAGGGTGCGGCGGAGGGGGTCGGCCTGGGCCACACCTTCCTGCGCCACGTCGAGCGCTGCCCGATGCTGGTGCACCTGGTCGACGGTTCCGATGGGGACGTCGATGAACTCGCCAGGCGCATCGCGGTGCTCAACGAGGAGCTCCGCCGCTTCAGTCCGTTGCTCGCCGGGAAGTCCCAGCTGGTGGTGATCAACAAGGCCGACACCCGCGATGACCTGGCCGAGGTCGCAGCCGGACTTGCCAAGCGCCTCAAGCAGGAGGTACGCTTGATCTCCGGCGTCTCCGGTGAGGGTCTGCCCGAGCTGGAGAACCGCCTGCTCGAGCTGGTCCCCGCCACCAAGGAGACCTGATCATCGGAGGTGAGCGGCATGAACATCAAGGAAGTCCTGCGCGCGATGGTGCAGCTGCGCTCCTCCGACCTCTTCCTGAAGGTCGGCGGTCCACCCCGGGTGCGGGTGGATGGCACCGTCCGCCAGCTCGGCAACACCGCGCTGACCAAGGACGACCTCAAGGACGCCTTCCTGCTCGTCATCGACGAGCACAGCCGCGAGACCTTCAAGAAGACCCACGAGGTCGACACCGCCTTCGAGGAGGAGGGCCTCGGCCGCTTCCGCGTCAACTGCTTCATGCAGCGCGGCAACATCGGCTTCGTGCTGCGCCACGTGCGCAGCGACATCCCCGAGTTCAAGGACCTGGGGCTGCCGATCGAGACCTTTGAGCGCCTGGCGATGCTGCGCCGCGGCCTGGTGCTGGTCACCGGCATCACCGGCTCGGGCAAGAGCACGACCCTAGCCTCGATCATCGAGTACATGAACCGGAACACCAACCGGCACATCATCACCGTCGAGGACCCGATCGAGTACAGCTACGTCGACGACCGCTGCGTCATCAACCAGCGCGAGGTCGGCGTCGACACGCGCGACTTCAAGAGCGCGCTGCGCAACGCCATGCGCGAGGCGCCCGACGTCATCCTGATCGGCGAGATGCGCGACATCGAGACCGTGCAGGCCGCGATCGACGCCGCCGAGACCGGCCACCTGGTGCTGTCCACGCTGCACACCATCAACGCGCAGCAGACCATGGAACGCATCATCAACTTCTTCCCGCCGTACCAGCACACGCTGATCCGCATGCAGCTGTCGATGGTCTTCCAGGCGGTGGTCAGCCAGCGCCTGGTCCCGCGCAAGGAGAAGGCCGGCCGCGTGCCCGGCCTGGAGGTGATGATCGCGACCCCGACCATCAAGCAGATGATCGAGGAAGGCCGCACGCCCGAGCTGTACACCGCGATCCGCGACAGCGAGCACTACGGGTGCATGACCTTCAACCAGAGCCTTTTCAAGCTCTACGAGAAGGGCGACATCACGCGCGAGGACGCGCTCGCCACCTCTGATAATCCGGACGAGATGGAGATGCTGTTCCGCGGCATCCAGCGCGGATCGTCGACCTCGCTGTTGCCGTCGATGGGGAGCAAGAAGGGGTAGGGGGGAGGGGAGACAGAGGGCTGATGGCTGATGGCTGATGGCTGATGGCCCGAGGTCCGACGTCAGTGGATGAATCCGGATCATAAATTGTGCTACCCAGAATTGACGGAAGCCGGCGCTTCGCGCCGGCTTCCTATCAGCTATAAGCTATAAACTAACAGCAAAAAGCTAAAAGCTATAAGCTATCCGGCATCAGCCCATATCCACCAT
>JBBQSO010000064.1:0-31214 GCA_038213805.1 Planctomycetota bacterium
CGAGACCATCATCTACCGCCTCAACCTGCTGCCCGAGCGTCAGCGGCGCGCCTTCCTCAATCTGCTGCATCTGCCGCTGCGCGCCGCGCGGCCGGCGCGCGGCCTGGTGTGCATCGACCCGCCCGCAGCCGACCGCGCCGCGCTGCTGCCGCCGGCCACCCTGCTCGCTGCGGGCCCGGTGAAACTGAGCACCGACGGCGAGCTGACGCCGCTGCCGCTGGCCCTGGCGGTGGTGATCAAGGACGCCGCCGCAGATCTTGACGCGCAGGGGGGAAGCGCGGGCAGGCGCTTCTTCCGCGCGCGCACCCTGGTTGCCGGGCACGACGTGCTGCGCCCGGGCGCGGCGGTGGATGGCTACCTGCACCTCGCCTGCGCGGCGCCGCTGCCCGGTGCCGATGCGGATGCGCTGCGCGCACTGCTCGCCGATGCCGAGCTCAACCTGGGAGTGGTGCCCGACTCCCTCAGCGACGCCGAGCAGGCGCAGGGCGCGAGCGCGCCGCGCCGCCTGGTGGTGGAGATCGCCCAGGCGCTCGCCGGTGCGGACGAGAGCGATCCCGCGCAGCGCCAGGCCACCGCGTGGTGGCCGCTCGACCTGCTCGCCGACACCAGTGCGGGCGGCACCGCGGCCGGCGTGCTGCGCTTGCGCCTGCCGCCGCGCGCCGCGCTGTTCGTACCACCGGGCCAGGACGACGCGGAATACACCGGTGCCGGCACTGCGCCGCCCGAAGCGCCCGCCGACCTGCCCGGCCCACTGCTGTTCTGGCTGCGCCTGAGCTGCGCCGACGACGACGCCCTCGCACTCGGTTGGCTGGGGGTCAACGCCGTCGAGGTGGTGGCGCAAGAGACGCTGCAGCCGCGCGTCGTCGGCCTCGGCACCGGCGAGCCCGACCAGGCGGTGGTGCTCAGCGGCGGCGACATCGACGCGGGCAGCGTCCAGCTCAGCGTGCAAGAGGCCGGCGGCTGGACGACCTGGGCGCTGGTCGACCACTTCGGTGGTCGCGGCCCCGACGACCGCGTCGCGGTGCTCGACGACCAGGCCGGCATCCTGCGCTTCGGCGATGGCGTGCGCGGCAAGCGCCCGCCCCTGTCCGCCCGCGTGCGTGCCGGCTGGCGCAGCGGCGGCGGCGCGGCCGGCAATCTCGCACCCGGTGGCGTCAAGGAGGTGGTCGGCGGGCCGCGCGGGCTGAAAGTGCGCCACGAATGGCCGCTGGCGGGTGGTGCTGACGCCGAGACCGTGCCCGAGGCCGAACGGCGCATCCCCGAGTTCCTTCAGCACCGCGATCGCGCGGTCACCGCCGCCGACTTCCGCGCCCTCGCCCTGGCGCATCCCACCGCGGCGGTCGCGCGCGCCGAGGTCTGGCCTGGACTGCTGCCGGTGCCCGGCCCGGCGACCGGGCGCAGCGGTGTGCCCGGCGTGGTCAGCGTGTTCGTGCTGCCGCCCGGTGGCGGTGGCGTCGGCGACCCGCCGCGCCCCAGCCGCGGGCTGCTCGCCGACGTCTTCACCTGGCTCAGGCCACGCACCGTGGTCGGCACCGAGCTCTACGTGCTCAGTCCGGAGTTCGTGCCGGTGGCGGTGGCGCTCAGTGTCCGCGTCGAGGATCCGCGCGCCCAGGCGACCGTGCTCGCCGCGGTCGAGGCGGCGCTTGCGCAGTTCCTGTCGGCGCTGCCACCGGGCGGGCAGGACGGCGCCGGCTGGCCGTTCGCCGCAGCGGGCGGGGCCAGCGACGGTTCTGACCAGGAGCAATCCGTGGTCGACGCCGAGGAACTCGCCACCCAGGCCGCGCGCGTGCCCGGGGTGCGGGCGATCGGCCCGGTGCGGGTGTGGCGCGGCACCGCTCAGGGTTGGCAGGAGGCGCTCGACGGGCGCATCCCGCTCGGCGGCTGGCAGGTGCCCGACCTGCAGGCGGTCTCAGCGCAGTTCGGCACCGGCACGCCGCAGCCGCCCGGCCCGCTCAGCGCCCCCGATCCGTCGACCGCCACGCTCGCGCCCGCTCCCACCCTGTCCGCGCTCTGCTGAGGCCCCGCCGTCATGGACGTCAACCGCACGCGTTTCCTGCTGCTTGCCGGCCGCGACGATTTCGCGCTCGCCGACGGCGCAGATCTGGCGTGGCATGAACAGGATTGCCTGGCCCTGGCGCCGCAGCAGGCGCCGGCGTGGCCCAGCGCGGGTCTGGCCGAGGCGCCGGGCGCAGCGTGGGCGCGCGACCGCTTCCACCAGACCGCGCGCATTGCCACGGCGGCGGATGTGCCGGCGCAGGCCGCCGATCCGGCGGTCGCCATCGTCGCCGGGCGCACCATCCTGGTCGACGCCGGTCGCGGCTGGCAGGCGCTGATCCTGGATGTCGCGGCGACCCCGGCGGCGCTGCGCCCACCGCTCGGCGATTTCCTCGACCTCGCCATCGGCGGACCGCCGGGCGAGGAGCGCCTTGCGGCGCTATGGAGCGACGGCGCGACCTGGGGCGTCACGCTGCTGCACCTGCGCACGCGCTGGACCATCGCGGTGCCACTAGCCATCGCCGTCGAGCGCATCCTGGTCGATGGCGCTGCGCGTACCTGGGCCGCGGGCGGCGCCGGCGTGGTGCGCATCAGTGGCGCGCCGCTGCCGCAACCCTACCGGCCGCAACTCGGCCGCTTCGAGCCGCTGCGCATCGTCCCCGACCCGCCGCGCGTGACCTGGCCGGCGGTCGGCGTGCTTGCGATCCCTGGCGTCGGCGACGGCGTGCGTGGCCTGGCCTGCGATGCCGCGCGCCTCTACCTGCTTGCCGGCGCCGCGGACGAGCCGGTGCTGTTCCTGCGCCCGCTCGACAGCGACCCGCTCGACCCGTGGACCATCCTGTCCCTGCCCACCGCCGGGTTGGCGCTGCCGCTCAGCGATGTCGCGGTGCTGCACCCGGGACGCATCGCGCTGCTCGCGGCCTTCGACCCGGTCGCCGATCCGGGCTGGCGGCGCCGCGACTGCGCCGTCTTCGACCTGCCGGCCGCTGCCAACGGCGAGGTGGTGGCGGTGGCGGTGCGCCATCCGTTCGCGTCGCGCCCGCAGGCGCGCTTCGCGTCGGTTGCGGATGGTGCCGTGCGGTGGCGCGCAGGCGGGACGCTGACCACGCTCCAGCCGCTCGAGATCGCGCGCTTCGCGCGTCAGGGCCACGGTACCCTCGCGGCGTCCTTTGATTCGGCTACGCCCGGCTGCATCTGGCACAAGATCACCCTTGAGGCGCGCATCCCCGCGGCGACTGCGCTACGCGTCGACGTACGCTGCGCCGATGATCCTGCCGACCTCATCACCGCCGACTGGCTGGAGCAGCCCGCGCCGGGTTGGCATCCGCTGCCCAGCGAGCTGCCGTGGGCCGACGGCGCGGTCGCCCAGCGCCCCGGTGAGGCTGGGCTGTTCGAGCTGCTGCTGCAGCGCCCGAGCGGCGCGGTGCGGCGCATCACCGGCCGTCATCTGCAGGTGCGCCTGCGCTTCAGCGGCGACGGACGCAGCACGCCGGCGCTGCGCCGCCTGCGCGTGCATCTGCCGCGCTTCTCGTACCAGGAGCACTACCTGCCGCTGCACTTCCGCCAGCAGGAGCGCGTGCTGCCGGTCGACGGCCGCGCCAACGGTGCGGACTTCCGCGAGCGCCTGCTCGCCGTGGTCGAGGGGCTGCTCACCCCGCTTGAAGACCGCGTCGCCAGCGCCGAGCTGCTCGCCGATCCCGCCTCGTGCCCTGCGGCGCTGCTGCCGCGCCTGGCCGCGCTGATCGGCGTCGACCTCGAGACGACCATGCCGCTCGCCACGCAGCGCCGCCAGGTCGCCGGCGCGGGCGCGGTGGCGCGCTGGAAGGGCACCATGCGCGGGCTGCGTCTGGCCCTTGACCTGGCCTGCGACGGCGCGGCCAGCGCGGGACGGATCATCGTGGTCGAAAACCATCGCCTGCGGCGGACCATGGCGACGCTGCTGGGTGTGACCTTCTCGGACGCGGACAATCCGTTGACGCTCGGCACCATGCGCAGCGGCAACAGCATCGTCGGCGACAGCCTGATCCTGTCCGCACCGGCGGCGCGCTCCTACCTGGCCGCGCTCGACCCGTCCCTCGCCGAAGCCGACGACCCCACCGCCGCGCAGGCCTTCTTCGACCGCTACGCCCACCAGGTCACGGTGCTGCTGCACGGCTCGGCGCGCGCCCTGGAAGACACCGTGCGCAGGGTGCTGGCGCGCGAGCTGCCCGCACATCTGCAGTGGACCATCGTGTCCACCGACCACGGCTTCGTGCTTGGCCTGTCGCCGCTGCTGAGCGTCGACACCGTGCTCGAGCGCGAACCGGCGCCCGCGCCGGTGGTGCTCGACCGCACCATCCTTTCGCGGGAAGGGCTGCTCGGCGATCCCGCTGCGCTGCTGCCGTCCCAGGTCCGCGCCGACGACCGCTCCGATCCCACCTGAACCAGGCTGCCACATGGACCTCACCGCCATCTCTGAAGCCGATCCCGACCTGCGCGCCCTGCGTCTGGACACCGACCGCGCCGCGCCGCTGCGGCGCGTGAATTTCGCCGAGGGCATGCTGCTCGGCATCGAGGCGACCAACGCCGAGCAGGAATTCCACCGCCGCCGGCTGGTGCGCCACCAGCACTGGCTGCACGGCGCCGGCACGGTGGTCGGCCTCGCCGTGTCATTGCGCACGCGCACCCTGACCCCGCCGGACGCGCCCGTGCTGCAGCAGCAGGTCGAGATCCTGGTCGCGCCGGGCGTGGCCGTCGACGGTCTCGGTCGTGAGGTCCAGGTCGCCGAGCCCTCTTGCATCAATCTCATCGACTGGCTGGTGGCGCAGGGCAGCGATGCGGCGGCGGGGTCATTCGACGCAGGCGGGCGCTTCACCCTGGCCGGTTGGCTGGTGGCGCAGGCGCCCGCGCTCGCCGAGGCCGTCACCGCCGGCGTGCTCAACCTGCGCGTCACGGTGCGCCAGGAGGCCGATCCGCAGGGCCTGCAGCCGGCTTTCGCCAGCGCACTGAACGATTCCACCGACGCGGTGTCCGCGAGCCGCATCGCCGATGGCCTGGCGCTGGAGCTGAGCCCCGACCTGCAGCCCGGCGAGGATCATGGCGGACGACCGGCGGCGTGGACAGGCGTGGTCGTTCCGGCAGACGCCGCGCTCGACGCGCACCTTGATGCGGCCGAAAGCGCGCGTCTCGCTGCGCTACCCGACGACGCGGCGCGCAGCGCGCTGCGCCGGCGTGCGCGTCTGCTCTTCGCCACGGGCGCCGGGCTGCCCGCGGGCGCCGGCAGCGGCGTGCAGCCGGACGCGCTCGCGGAACCGGCGCGCATCCTGCTGGCGCGCATCGCCATCGCGGTGCCCGACGTGACCAGCGTGGTGGTCGATCCCGCCACGATCCACGTCGACAACCTGGTGCGGCCGTTCGCGGTCGCCGGAGCGTTGCTGCCCATCTGAGCGCCGTTCATTTCCCTCCGTCCACAGCTGCGCCTGACCCCGAGCGAGCCCGCCATGACCATCGTCCCGTCCCGCTTCCTACAGCCCTTGAGCGGTCTGCGCCCACGCCCGGTGTTTGCGCCGCTGCCCGCGGTTCCGGCGAGCCCGGTGCCGACGCCGACCACGGTCGTCGCGCAGGTCACCGACCCGCTGCTGACGCGCACCGCCTACTTCGACGGTCGCCTGCTGACCGCTGATGACCTGATCCGCGACCAGCAGTACCTGGACGAGCGCCTGCTCGAAGCCGGCCGCGTCGGCGGCGATGGCGTGGTGCAGGGCCTCGCACTCAGCCTGGACGCAGCCACCCAGAAGCTGCACGTGCGCGCCGGCATCGCCATCACCTCGCTCGGCCGCGCCCTGGTGCTCGACCAGGAGCTGGTCGTCGACCTCGGCGACCGCGCCACGATCAGTCGCCTCAACGATGGCGCCGCTGCGCACTTCCCGGCCGGGACCTATGCGGTGGTGCTGCAGTACGCGGAACGGCAGTCCGGGCTCGCCGAGGCCTATCCGACCGACCTGGGCAGTGCCCGCACCCTGCATGCGGACGGCATCGTGGAGGGTGTCGAGGTGGTGCTGGTGCCGCTCGGCCTGCCGGTGCCGCCCGGCGGCGAGGCGGCGGCGCGCGCCCAGCTCGCGCTGCGCGTGGTCGGGCAGGACGCATTGACCGCGCTGCTGCCCGACGACGGCGTCGCCTTGGGTGTGCTGGCGCTGCGCGACGACGCGCCGCGCTGGGTGGATCCTGATCTGCTGCGCCACCCGCGCCGCCTGCCTTTCGCTCCCAACCTCGCGGTCGCGGACCTCTCCCGTCAGTACGACACGCTGGTCGCCGAGGTGCGCTACGAGCGCAGCAGCGCCGGCCTGCCCAGCGCGTGGGCGGCGCACGACTATTTCCACCGCCTGCCGCCAAGCGGGGGTTTGGCCAAAGACGCCATCGACCCGTCTGCGGGCACGCAGAGCTTCTTCCCGGAACAGATCGCGGTGTGGGTCGCGCCGGTGCGCCGCGACGACCTCGCTGCAATCCGCCGCGCGGCCCTCGACCTCGACTGGATCGACCTCGACGCCGGCGAGCCGGCCGAGGTGCTGGTGCTGGCCGCACTCGATCCCGCCGCCTACGCCACCTTCGTCAACCGCCTGGAGTCCCCGTTCGATCCACTGCAGCGCCTGCTGCCACGTCTCGATGGCCTGCAGCTGCGCGTGGTCGGCGCGCCGGCGGTCCACCGCCTCGACACCGACGCCGGTGCCTGGCAGGAGCTGTGGAACGGCTTGGCGGAAAAGGACGTCGTCTACGTGCGCCGCCAGCCGCGCGCCAGTGAGCAGGGTGTGGCCGGGATCGTGCTCGCACGCGGCTATGCGGCACCGGTCGCGACGCCGGTGCCGACGCCGAGCCCGATCCCGAGGCCGACTCCCATTCCTGGTCCGAGACCGATTCCGATTCCCGTTCCCGCGCCGACGCCGCAGCCCGTTCCGGTCCCGTCGCCTGTTCCGCAACCTACTCCAACACCGGTCCCTGTTCCCACTCCGACGCCCACTCCGACTCCGACTCCTACTCCCGCACCGGCCCCAACTCCTGTGCCTGCGCCTGTGCCTGTGCCTGTGCCTGTGCCGACGCCAATCCCAATTCCGACTCCGATTCCGATTCCGATTCCGATTCCGACTCCGACTCCGACTCCGACTCCGACTCCGACTCCAACTCCGACTCCGACTCCCAGGCCCACTCCCGTCCCGATTCCCGCGCCGACGCCCACCCCATTCCCGCGGCCGCTCCCAACGCCGATCCCGGGCCCGCTCCCGCCCGGCCCGATCCGTCCACTGCCGGGTTTGGTTGACGGCAACGATGGCGCTCTGCTGGAGCGACTGCACGGCTTGGCCGAGGTGCGCGGCCCGGTCTCCGCCCGCGTTGCGGCCCGCGTGGTCAAGGTCGCCGGCGGCGACGCCACCGCGTTGCCGGCGGTGGTGGCCATCCTCGACGCCGTCGATCCCGTCGGGGACACGGCGCTGTGGCCGACCCTGTCCGCGGTGCTCAAGGCTGGCACCATCGCCGCGCTGGCGGCGGCGGTCGCAGGTGCTCGCGCGCCGCGCAAGCCCAAGGCGATGCTCGCCATCGTCACGCGCCTTGAGTCCGGCGCTGCCGTGCTCAAGGCCTGGCAGGCCCTGGCCTGAGGAGTCCCCGATGCCCCGCACCATCCATCTCCACGATCTGCTGCGCACCCCGGCACACGCCGGGCAGGAGCGCCTTGAGCTCTTTCCCGGCCGCCACCTCGGCGAGGTCGAGTTCGACCGCATGCAGGAATATCAGCAGGCGCGCCTCGACCGCCTGCTCGCGGGCGTTCCCCAGGGTGTGGTCTACGGTCTCGAAGTGCAGCCCACGGCGGTCGCCGGAGGAGCGTTGGCCCCGACCTTCCTGGTCAAACCGGGCTT
Source organism: Planctomycetota bacterium (assembly GCA_038213805.1). Taxonomy (GTDB): domain Bacteria; phylum Planctomycetota; class UBA11346; order UBA11346; family UBA11346; genus BOG-1363. Next base: position 7,878 of record JBBQSO010000064.1, read on the forward strand.
GGCCGTCGGCGCCGATGGACAAGCGATGCTGCTGCCGTCCCCGCTGCGTCCCCGTTGGGCCGATCTGACCATTGGCATTGCCGATGGCCTCTACCTGCTGGTGCTCACCCGCCAGGAGCTGGGCGACGCGCCGATCGCCCCCGGCGATCCGCAACGCCGCACCGAGAGCGACCCGAGCGTCGACCTGCGCATCGAGGCGGTGCTCGGCACCGCCCTGCGCCGGCTGCCCGACCCGGGCCTGGCCCTCGACCAGCACGACCTCATCGCCAACCGCTTCTGTCTGGACCATGCCGAACTCGACCTGCTGCCCGCGGGCATGGCGGCGGCGTCCCTGGCGCTGGTCGCAGTGCGCGGCGGTCTCGCGCTGTGGTGCGACCGCGCCGCCGGCCGGCGCCTGACCGTGACCACGTCGGGCCACTATGCGCTGTATGACCAGAGCGTGCTCACCATCCGCAGCGTCGTGGCGGCCAACCCGCAGGCGGCAGGTGAAACCCAGGCGGCGTGGTCGGCGCGGCTGGTGACCGCGTTGCGCAGCCGACTCGCCGGCTTGCCCGCGGCCATCCAGCTGCCGCCGGCGCTGCTGACCGCGACCCTCGCCGCGGTGCTGACCGCGTACGAGGGTGATCCCGCGCAGGTCAGGCCGACCGCGGCCTACGCGTTTCTCGGCGACCCCGGCGTGGCGGTCGAGCTGGTGCCACTGCGCGCCAGCCAGGTGCAGGCGGTGCTGCGCAGCGAACTCGGTCGCGGGCCGCTGCACTTCGGCGCGCGCGGTGAACGTGTGCGCCTGTGCCTGGCGGTGAACGATCGCGACTTCCGCGGCGACCTGCTCGACCTGCCGCAGGCGGACGGCGAGGTGCTCGAGGCGCTCTACCGCCAATATCTGACCGCGAACCGGGCGTGGGTGGCGTGGCGCGCCGCCCAGGACGCCCTCACCGGCGACGCCACCGTCGACCAGCACGACGATTTCGCGCTGACCATCACTGCTGACGACGGCACGCAGCCACAGATCTTCGCCGCCGCCATCAATGTCACCGCCGTCGAGAAGGCCGGGCTGCTGGCGGCGCGCACCGACGGCGCGCCGCCGGCGCCCCCGCAGCTGTTCCTGCGCTTGATCGACGCGGCGCTCATCGCACGCGGCCTGGCCGCCGGACCCGTCATCACCGACGCGCAGCGCGCGCAGCTGCAACCGCAACTGCCCGAGCCCTACCGCGGCCCGCTGCCCGCACCGTACGTCGACCTGGGTGGCTGGCTGCAGGTGCGCGGGCTGCCCGCTCCGGCCGCGGCCGCTGCGCCGGTGGCACCCGGTACCGGCGTGCGGCGCATCACGGTGGAGCGCCTCATCGCGGCGCTCGAGCAGGCCGTCGCCAAGGACCAGACCGACCTTGATGGCGTGCGCGACTACGTGTTATCGCAGCGTCAGCACCTCGACGCGCACACCCTCAACCTCGCCGCCCTGGCCGGTGGCGTGGCGACCGACGGCAGCGGCCTGCGGCTGCTGCGCACCCTGCCCTTCGTGCGCCTCGACATGCACGCGGCGATCGCGCCCAGGGTGTTCCGCCCCGATTCCGCCCCGGGTCTACGCGCGACGCGCCTGGACGTGGGCGCGCTTGGCGCGGGGACCATCGGCCGCCCGCTGCCCGCGCAGATCAACGTGGAGGCGCGCGCCGACCAGATCGTGCTGCAGCCGCGCGAGTTGGCGGACGGTTCGCTGAGCAACGTGCTCGGACAGAAAGTGGTCGATGGGAATCTTAACATCCCGGTGGTGGCGCAAGCCGTAACCGAAAGCCAGTTTCAGGCCAAGGCCGGCGATTTCGGCGTCATCTCGCACGTTGAGCCGGGCATCTACGCGGTCGGCGAAGCGCTCGGCAGCCTGGGCACCCTGCGCGACGCGGCGCAAAAGGTGGACGGGCTCAAGGGCCTCGCCTTCCCCGCCTTCAAGGACCCGGCCGGCGACGTGCCCAATCCCACCCCGGACCAGGTCCAGCCGCTGCGCTATCAGCAGCTGGTCGAGGCGGGCAAGTACCTGATCGGGATCATCACCCAGACCGAGGCGCGACGCCTGTTCCTGGAGCGCTGCCTGCGTGCCAAGGCCGACGAGCTGGCCGCGCGGCGCAGCGAGCTCGCCCGGCTGCAAGCGGACGAGGCGCAGCTGGTCGCAGCGCGCAAGCGCGCGGACGACGACCTCAGCGAGGCCCTCGACGACTACGCCATGGCGCAGCGCATGGCAGACGAGGATTGGACCACGGTCGCATCCAGCGACGACCGGCGGCGCGCGCTGATCCTGAACCCGGTGGCGCTGCTCATGGTGCGCGCACGCCAGGAGCCAATCGCCAGCGACCTCGCCGACCCGCTGCCGCTGCGCCTGGCGGTACGCGGCGATGCCGCGCCCGGCTGCGGCATCGTCGACGGGCCGATCGCGCAGCGCTTCGATCTCGAGCGCGTGATGCGTGCGCTGCCGGCCACCGGCAGCTTCGATGCGGCCACCGCGCGGCGCCTGCTTGGGCGCGAGCTGGTCGCGGTGCGCGGACTGGCCGGTGCGGCCGCGGCGCGTGCCAGCGCGCCGGTCGACGGTCACGCGGCCCCGGCCGAACTCGCGCCGTTCCTCGACGCGCTCTTCGAGCTGCCAGCCACCGACTTGGTCGCGCTGCGCCCGCTGCTGCCGCAGCTGCCCGAACGCAGCAGCCTGGCGGTGCTGATCGCGGCGCGCACCCCGCGCCTGCAGGCGCGCCTGGCCGCCACCGCGTCGCCACCGCCATACCTCGCGGCGGTGGGCGCGCTCAGCATGGGCACGCTGCGCGGCCTGCTCGCCACGGCGCCTGCGCTCGCGCTCGGTAGTGAGCGCCTCGCCCGTCAATCCGCGGGCGCGGTGCTGGGCGTCGCCGACCTGCTCGCCGGGCCGGCCGGTCCGCTGCGCAGTGCGGCCGAACGCCTGCGCGGCAATCTCGAACGCGCGGCGGGCTGTCTGGTCGCGCAACTGGACGGCGTCAGCGCCGGCGTGCGTCTGGCGTGGGGTGAGCGGGCCGATGACGATCAGCTCGCTTGCGACCGGCCAGAGAGCTGGCCGCTGCTCGCCACGCTTGAGGCCAAGGCCTTCAATACTGCGCGCACCCTGGTTGAGATCGTGCAATGGTGGTTCCGCCAGGTCGACGGCGCCAGCAGCGATGCGACGCGCACCGCCTTCCGCACCGTGGTGCGCGCGGCGGTGCTGCAGGCGGCGCACGGCGACAGCGCCCAGCTGCTGCAGGGACCGGTGCAGCAGCCGGCGACGCTGCGGCCGGGCGCGATCCTGCGCCTGGACCTCAACCGCACCGCCACGCTCGGCACGCAGCTGCAGCTCTTCGATCCGGCCAACCGCCTGGTCGGACTGCTGCGCGTCGACGATCACGACGACCGCGGCGCGGTCGCCAGCGTGGTCGCCAGCTACCTGCCGGCGATGAACGTCACCACCGCATTCCGCGTCAGTGGCCGGAACGGAGGCTGAGTGCACGACCGCATCACCATCGGCACGGTGCGTCTGCGCGGCCCCGGTGCGCGCGCCGCGGCACTGCCCGCGCAGGCACGCCGCGAGCTGGTCGCCGCGCCGTGGCCGCTCGCGCCGCGCGCCCAGGTCTTTGTCCGCCGCCTGCGCGTGCGCGGTCGGCCCGGCCAGCTCGGTCGCCTCGCGGCCGCGCGCCTGGCTCTGACCCTGGCCGGTGCCGACGGGCCCGAGGTGGTGCGCTTCGCCGACGACGCGGCGTTGGTCGCGGCGCTCAGCCTCGACCTGCTCGCGGGCAGCGCGGCGCGGCGCTGGTGGTGGTGGTCGCACCAGGATCTGGTCGCCCTGCCGCTGGGCGCCGCACTCGCGGCGTTGTGGAGCCGCCACGCACCGGACCTGGTCGCAGTGTGCGTCGCGCTCGCCCGCCAGGGGCGCCTGGAGGCGGTTTTCGCCGCGCTCGGCGCGTCCGGCTGCTGCACGGTGGCCGCCGCGCTCGCGCAGCGCCTGGCCACGCCCATGCCGCAGTCCGCGACCAGTCTGCACGCGACAGTCGTAGCGCCCGAGCGCCTGCCGGCGGCCATCGATCGGCGCTGGCGGCCGCTGCTCGGCGCAACTGGGGCTCCGGTCCACGCCACCTGGCTGGCTGGCGTGCTCGCCCTGCTCGAGGCGCGGCCACTGCGCCTGGTCGGGATTGATGGGGCTGCCGCGGTCGCGGCGCTGGTCGCCGATGCCGCGCCGTCGGTCAGGGTATCGCGCGCCTGGGTGCCTGCGGCGGCACCGGCTGGCGGTGGCGCCGAGGTGGTGCTTCCAGGTGTCGCCGCACCGGCCGCGCTCGTACCGGGTCGTGGCGTCGCCGCACCCGCGGAGAGCGCGCTGCCATCTGAATCTGCCGGGTCTGTTCAGGTCATTCCGACTGCGGCGCATCCTGGCGAGGAATTGGGCGCGTCCGTGCCCGAGGTTCTCGCGACCAACGAGGCCGCCGCCGTCTGCGATGCAGAGGTCATCATCAGCGGCTACGCGGGCGCGGTGGTGCTGATCAACCTGCTGCGCGTGCCCGCCCTCGCGCAGGTGGCTGAAGATCACGGCCTGCTCGCGCGCCGCGGCAGCGCCTGGCGTCTGCTCGCCGCGCTCGCCGCGGCGCTCGGACTGCCCGCGGACGACGGACTCGCACTATGGCTGGAGCGCACCTCCGCGGCGCTCGAAGAGCCACCGCTGGTGGACGACGCCGCGCGCGCCTTCATCGCCGCGACGGCGGCGCTGCTCGGCCCCGCGCTGTGGGACCCGGCGCTGATCGCGGTCGCCGGCACCCTGGTAGCCACACCGACGCACCTCGATGCGCACCTGCCGCTCGCCGCGGTGCGCGTGGCGCTGCGCCTCGCCGGGCTCGATGTCGATCCCGGCTGGGTGCCGTGGCTCGGCCGGGTGGTGGCGATCCACTACCACGCCGCCGCCGCCGACCAGGGCACGCCATGACCGCCAGCGCCACACCTTCCGCCCCCATCCATGCCGCGCTCGGCGCCTGGGTGCGCGCCGGCCTGGCGCACTTCGCCGCCACCCACGTCACCGAGCCGGGCCCGGCCTGCCAGCAGCTCAGCCCGGCGACGGTCGCCGGCGACGCCAACGCTTGGCAGGCGCACGGCGAGGCCATCGCCGCGTTGCTCCTCGACGCCCCCGGGCCGCTCGCGGCCGCGACACGCACCCTGCATCTGGATGCGGCGGAGCTGTTCCTGCTCGCGCTCGCCGGCGCGGTCGAGGACCACCACCTCGTCGGCCTCGCCCTGGGCGAGCTCCAGGCAGGTGGCGGCGGCACGCGGCCGCAGGTGCATACCGCGCTCGCCCTGGTCGGCACGCTGTTCGCCGCCGACCTCGACGCCACCGCGCTGCTCGGATGCGCGCCGGTCGCGAACCACCTGCTTGAGCTGCGCGGTGACGGTCCGCTGCCGCTGCGCGAACTGGCGGTCGACCCGCGCCTGTGGCTGGCGCTGCGCGGTGGGGCGGCGGGCTGGCCCGACTGCACGGTGATCGCTGCAGCCGACGCTGAGCTGGTCGATGCCGCCACGCTCAAGGCACTGCCGCATCTGGCCGGACTGCTGCGCGGCGGCGGCGCCGGTTGCGCGGTGCTGCGCGGCACCCCGCGCAGCGGCCGCGGCGGCGCGGCGGCGCGGCTCGCCGGCCTTCTCGACCGCAGCGCGCTGCGCATCCCGCCTGAGCGTTGGCGCGGCGCGCCGGCGCTGGGCGCGGCCTGCCGCTGGTGCGGCTGGCTGCCGGTGCTCGAACTCAGCCTGAGCGCGGGCGAGAGCGCCGGGGCCGTCGACAATCCCGGCTACCGCGGGCCGCTGGCGCTGCTCGTCGGCCGCGATGGCCAGGTCGACCGCCGCGACGCCGTCGAGCTGAGTGTCGGCATGCCCGCGCCCGCCGAGCGCGCGCGCTGGTGGCGGCAGCACCTTGGCGACGCGGTGCTCGCCGATGAAGCGGCGCTCGCGGGCCTCGCCGGCCCGGCCATCGCCGCGGTCGCCGGCCAGGCGCAGGTGCTGGCGGCGCGCGCCGGCGAGCCGCTCGGCCGCGACCACCTGCGCAGCGCGCGCCGCCTGGTCGGTGCCGACGCGCTGCGCCTGCTCGCCCAGCCGGTCGATCGCCGCGTCGGCCCCGACGCGCTGGTGTGCACGCCGGCCGTACGCGGCGAGCTCGAACGCTTCGTGCTTCGCTGCCGCGCGCGCGAAACGTTGTGGGACGGCCTCGGTGCCTCGGCGGCCTGCACCGCGACGCGCGGCCTGCGCGCGCTGTTCGTCGGCGACAGCGGCACCGGCAAGACCCTGGCGGCGTCGTGGCTGGCCACCGAACTCGGCGCGCCGCTCTACCGCGTCGACCTCTCGGCGGTGATGAACAAGTATGTGGGCGAGTCCGAGAAGAACCTGGCGCGCCTGCTCGATCACGCCGCCGCCCACGACGTGGTGATCCTGTTCGACGAGGCCGACGCGCTGTTCGGCGCGCGTGGCGATGGCGGCGAGGCCGGCGAGCGCTACGCGAACATGCTCACCAACTTCCTGCTCCAGCGCATCGAGGAGCACCCCGGCATCGCCATCCTCACCAGCAACAGCCGGCTGCGCATCGACAAGGCCTTCACCCGCCGCCTCGACGCGGTCATCGAATTCCCGCTCCCCGGACCGGGCGAACGCCTGGAACTGTGGCGCAGCCACCTCGGCGGCCGCGCCGGCGACGACGGCATGTGCATGTTCCTGGCCAGCTGGTGCGACCTGCCCGGCGGTGTCATCCGCAACGTGGTGGTCGCCGCCGCCGCGCTCAGCGACGGGCCGATCGGCCTGCTGCCGTTGCTCGAGGCGCTCGCACGCGAGTACCGCAAGCTCGGCCGCACCATGCCCACCGGCCTGGCGCACACCCTGACCAACGCGCCCGCGGCGGCGTCGTGAGATGAGAGGAGCCTGACATGCCCACTCCTGCCACCGCCCGCCGTCGTGCCCCGGCGCAGACCCCGGCCGCCTCCGCGCCGGCCAGCGCCCAGCAGCAGCCCGCGGCTGCCGGCGGCACGCCCGCCTACCTGCAGCGCAAGCTGCGCATGGGTCAGGCCGGCGACGCCTACGAAATGGAGGCCGACCGCGTCGCCGACCAAGTCGTGTGTGGCCAGCGCGGTGCGGCCAACGGCCAGGCGGCGCCGGGCGTGCAGCGCGCGGGCGACGAGAAGAAGCAGGACGCGGGCGCCGCCAAGCCGGGTCAGAAGGGCGACGGCAAGGCGGCTCCAGGCAAGGAGCAGGCCAAGGACCAGAAGGGCCAGACCGACACGAAGACCGCTGCGCCGGGCGCCGCCGGCAAGGATCAGAAATCTGCCGCGCCCGCACCCAAGCCGGCGCAGCCCGGCGAGAAGAAGGACCAGGTGGCGCGCAAGGAGGTCAGCGCCGAGGACAAGGTCGACAAGGCCAAGGAACAGCACGTCAAGAAGCAGGAAGCCCAGCAGCAGCACGAGGCGAAGGAGAAGGGGGCCCACGCGGAAACCACCGACAAGGACGTCGGCGCCCATGCCGCCAAGCCCGAGGAGAAGCCCGCCGCCGGCCCCGAGCAGGTGCAGAAGAAGTCCGCGCAACCGCAGATCTCGCGCATGCCTGATGCTACGCTGCAGCGCGAAGCCAGCGGCGCGGGTGGCGGGGTCGGCGCCGACACCGAACAGCGCATCGCCGCCAGCCGCGGCGGCGGCCAGCCCCTGCCCGAGCAAGCCCGTACCGGCATGGAGTCCGGCTTCGGCGAGGACTTCTCCGGCGTGCGCGTGCACCACGATGCCGAGGCAGACGCTCTCGCCCGCGACCTCGATGCGCGCGCCTTCACCGTCGGCAACGACGTCTACTTCGCGCAGGGCGCCTACGATCCCGACAGCTCCAGCGGCCAGCACCTGCTCGCGCACGAGCTGACCCACGTGGTGCAGCAGGGCGGTACCGGCGGCGGCGTGCAGCGCCTGGCCGTGCAGGCGGCGAAACCCAAGAGCGGGGGGGGCGGCGGGAAGAATGCCGACGCCAAGGACGCCAAGGACGCCGAGGACGGCCCCAAGCTCGACGGGGACACCTATATCGGTCCCGAAGGCACCATCGACAAGGACCTGAAGGAGGTCCACATCAAAAGCGTGAACCTGGCCGCGGTCAAGGCGCCCCCGCTGACCCCCGGCGACACCGACCTCAAGCTGTCGGAGGACAAGCGCGGGCAGACCACACAACTCAGCACATGGGAGAGCGCGGTCGCGGCCTCCAAACTCGGCGACAAGCTTCAAAGCAAACTCGCAGAGCGGCCGGGCAGAAAGGGCACCAAGAAGGATGGCGCCGGGGACCCCGCCCAGGTGCACTACCTCAAGATCGGCAGCTCGGCCCAGCACCTGATCGGCACCAGGGACAGCCTGCTCAAGCAGCTGGCGCGGCCGTTCTGGTCGCGCAGCGGCGCAGCGGCGTTCTACCAAGTCGACCACCGCCACGAGCTGCAGCTCGGCGGACAGGACGAGCTTGCGAACCTTTGGCTCCTCCAGAACTGGGTCAACGGCCAGTCCGGGGTGCAAATCAACGGCGCTGTCCAGGCGGCCCTCATCACCCTGCGCGACGCGGCGAAGAATCTCAATTTGTGGAAGAAGGCGCCCACCTATGACGCGGTGCGCTACGGCGCGAACCGCGTCATCGACAAGGCGGTCTTCACCGCGAAACCTGGCAAGGCCACCGCCGAGCAGTCTTACACCCTCGAGGACATCACCGGCGGCGCGCAGCTGGCGCCGCTCGTCCCCGTGACCGCGAAAGATGCCGGCATCACCGGCAAAGCGGACCAGCTCGAGCTGTTCAGTGGTCCGACCGGCGGACGCAGCGTGTCCGTCACGCTCAAGGATGGCAAAGGGACGGTTCCGGATGGCCTGCCCTGGCTGCGCGGGCTGCAGCCGCAGGGCCTGACCTGGGACGGCACGGCCGGCACCATGGGCGTCACGCTGTTCGCCAGCAAGAACCCCAAGAACAACCGCATCCTCAAGCCGATCACCGGGGTCTCGCTGACGCTGCAGTCGCTGGCGGGGGTCCCGGGTGCCGCCTATCTCGACGTCAGCGGTGTGCGCGGCCAGCTCAAGGGCCTCTCGATCAAGGGCTGGAGCCCGGTCGAATTCGGCGAGGTCGAAATGGGCGACAACGGGCTGACCTGCCGCGGTACCATCACGGTCAGCGTGCCTCTGCTGAAAGGCGCGCCCATCGACATCATCATCAGCGGCGACGAGGTCGCGGTCGAGAAGACCTTCAGCGCTGAGGAGTTCCAGATCCCGGGCCCGGTCAAGGTCGATGGCGCCAGCCTGACCGTCAAGGTCGGCACCCATGGCCTGGCCGCGACCGGCCTGGTGAAATTCTCAATCGAGCGCGTGGGCACCGGCCACATCAAGGCCACCGGTTCGACTGAAGCCGGCGGCACCTGCGAGCTCGAAGGTAAATTCACCGTCGACCCGAAGATCGTCGACGAGGGCGAACTGACCGCGCGCTACAAGGACGGCAAATTCAGTGGCGAAGGCAAACTCGGCATCAAGGCCGGGCGCATCAAGGGCATCAAGGAGGCGCACGCCAAGGTCGCCATCGATGGCGACAAGTGGGACGCCAAGGGCGAGATCACGCCCGACGTGCCGGGCATCGAACGTGGCGACCTGCACATCGCCTTCGATCCCGAGCAGGGCATGACCATCGGCGGCGACCTCTTCCTCAAGAAGCTGCCCGGCGTCAGCGAGGGCAAGCTTTCGGCCGAACTGCGCGACGCCGGTGACCGGCGCGTGTTGAAGGCGAGCGGCGACATCGTGCTCGCCATCCCCGGCCTGCCCGCGACGGTGCACGCCACCTACGATGACGGCATCTTCACCGCCGAGCTCGCAGTCAGCTACAAGAAGGGCATGCTCGACGGCCAGGTCACCGTCGGCATCACCAATCAACCGCCCTCCGATGACGGCGCGGCCGCGTCCACAGCGCCCGCCGCACCCGCGGCCAGTGCGGGTGGCGGCGGTGGCGAGCTCACCGTCTATGGCCGCGGCACCGTCACGATCCAGATCTGCCCTTGGCTCAAGGGCACGGTCGGCATCACCGTCACGCCCGACGGCCACGTCAAGGTCAGGGGCGAGGTCGCCCTGCCCTCCGACATCGACCTCCTCCCCGAAAAGAAGTACGAGAAGACCCTGCTCTCGATCGGCATCGACATCCCGATCGTCGGCGTGTCCTTCGCCGGCCAGCGCATCGGCATCTTCGCCACCATCGGCGGCAGCTTGAAGTTCGACGCCGGCATCGGCCCGCTCAAATTGCGCGGCCTGCGCCTGGGCATCGAGTACGACCCCCAGAACGAGGACGCCACCCACGTCACCGGCGGCGGCGAGATCGTGTGCCCGGCGCACGCCGGCCTGCGCATGGAGGTGCACGGCGGCCTCGGCGTCGGCATCCCCATCGTCAGCGCCACCGCCGGCGTCGAGATCGGCGGCGAGCTTGGCCTCAAGGGCGAGGCCAAGGCCGGGGTCGACGTCGACTGGACCCGGCAGAAGGGTCTCGACCTGACCGCGCACGGCGACATCACCGTCCAGCCGACCTTCAAATTCGATGTCAGCGCCTACGTCAAGGTCGAGGCCGACCTGTGGGTCACCACCGTCAACCTCTACGAGAACCACTGGAACCTGGCCTCGTTCGAATACGGCTCAGGCATGGAGTTCGGCGTCTCGTTCCCGGTCCACTACACCGAAGCCGAGGGCATGAACCTGGCCCTCGAGCAGATCGAGGTGAAGAAGCCGGACATCGACCCGATGTCGATGCTGAGCGGGCTGATGGACAAGATCACCTGACGGTGCGGGGCCGCATGATCGCACGCCGCCCCCGCAACGCCGTGGCGCATGCGGCGTAAACCCTGGGGATACGCGCCTTGCGGGGCGTAGCAGCGCGACCAAACTCGCCACCAGCACCCGTTGACGGAAGGCCGACCATGGATCTGCAAGTCACCTCGCACGTGGTCGCCGCCGGCTTCGGCATGTTCAGCGGCATGCACTGGATCATCATCCTGGTCGTCGCCCTGTTGATCTTTGGGCGCCGCCTGCCGGACATCATGCGCGGCATCGGCAGCAGCGTGCGCGAGTTCCGTAAAGGTCAGGAGGACGGCGTCGCCACAGACAAGGCGGCTGCCATCAGTCCGCCGGCGACTCCCGACGCGCTGAAGAAGTGAGCGCACCCGCTCCGGCGATGCTCCGCCTCTAACCGTCCGTGCGCCGCGCCTCGCCCACCGCCGGCTCGGCCGCGCGCGGTGCGGGATTCTGCAACCAGCTCTGACCCCGTCCCGGCCGCCACGCGTCGTGGAAGGCCACCCACTGCGCCGGTGCTGCGGCGATGAAACGCAGCATGGTGCGCGCCAGGCGGCGGGTCAGCAGCTCTGCCTGCTGGTTCTTGGGCAGATCCGGGTCGGCATGGATCGGCTGACCGACGATCAGGGTGAAGCGCGTCGGGCCGCTGCGCGCCAGAAACAGCGGGATGATCGGCGAGTGCGTCTGGATGGCGAGGGCAGCAGGCCCGAGCGGCAACGCCATCGGCTCGCCGGCAAACGGCACCGCCAGGCCGTTCCCGGTATAGTCGCGGTCGCCGAGCAGGCCCAGGATCTTGCCTTCCTTGAGGGCGCGCAGCGAGCCGAGCGGGGCGCGGTCCAAGAGCAGGCTGCGCGTGCCGACCGCGTTGCGCTGGCGTTCAAAGAGCGCGTCGATGCGCGGATCGCCGCTGCCCAGCGCGACGACCTCGGCGCCGGTGATCAGCCCCAGGCGGTGGGTGACCGCGGCGAGCACCTCCCAGTGGCAATGCACCGTGACCAGGATCGCCGGGCCGTGCAGTGGGCGGTTTGCGAACACGCCCCACGGATCGACCACGGTCAGGCGCGGCGCGCGGAAGAAGTTCGCCGGCAGACTGCTGAGGCGGAACGACTCCGCGAGGTACCAGCCGAAATTGATGTAGCTGCGCCGCACCGCGCGGGCCAGGGCCTCGGGACAGCGCGCGGGCAGGAAGTGCGCGAGGTTGCGCCGCACCGTCACCCGCCCGCGCGCGTCGCAGGCCCACAGCAACGTGCCGACCGCGTAGGCTATGGTCCGCCCCAACCACAGCGGGCAGACGTGGGCGAGCCGCACCTTGGCCTGGTACAGCAGCAGGCGCAGGCGCGGGCGGTCGGCGAAGAGGTCGCGGCTCATGCGCGCATCCGCTCCAGGCCCAGCGCGTTCACAGCGATCTTCCATCCACGAACACCAACCGCGGCTGCACCTCTCCCCGCCACATCCCCGCCTGCGGCCGCACCAGCAGGTCGAAGCGCGAGCCCGCGGCGCTGAAGGCCGGGAAGTGCTCCTTGGCGCGCCAGGCGAGGAACTCGCGCATGCCGCCGCCGGCGTCGCTGAGCGCGCCGCGCAGATGGCCGCCCTCCTTGCCGAACAAGCGCGGGCGCGACACGAACAGCGCGCTGCGGATGTGCAGGATCGGTTCGGGGTTGGCCACGCCGAACGGGCCCATGCCGCGCAGCTGCGCGAAGAACTCGGGGTCGAGCTCGGCGATCGCGGCCTCGCCGTCGTACTCGGTGCGCGGCGCCAGCGAGCCAGCGGGAACCTTGCGCGCGATGTGCTCTTCGAACGCGGCGCGGAAGGCGTCGACCTTCTCGGGTTGGATGGTCAGACCGGCGGCCATGGCGTGCCCGCCACCTTTGATGAGCAGCGGCCGGCAGGCGTCGATGGCATGGCCCAGGTGGATTTGCGGGATCGAGCGCAGGCTGCCCTTGCCGACCCCGTCCTGGATGGCGATCACCGCGGTCGGCTTGCCGAAGGCCTCGACCAGGCGGCTGGCGACGATGCCGACCACGCCCGCGTGCCAGCCGTCGCCGGCGAAGACCAGGCTGGACAGCGCCTGGTACTGCGCGCCGGCGGCCTCGGCAAGCAGCTCGGTGGTCAGCAGCATGGTCAGCCGCTTGCGCTCCTCGTTCTCGGTGATGATCACCGCCAGCTCGGCCTTGGCCTCGGCCTCGCCGGGCGCGGTGAGCAGGCGGATGTTGGCCATCGCGCTGCCCAGGCGGCCAGAGGCATTGAGCAGGGGGCCGAGCTTCCAGCCGACGTCGGTGGCGCTGATCTCCTGGTCAAGGCGGGCGTGCTCGCGCAGCGCGACCAAGCCGGGATTGGTGGTGCGCATCAGCGCTTGCAGCCCGTGGTGGACCATGATGCGGTTCTCGCCGACCAGGGCCGCGCAATCGGCGACGGTGCCGACCGCGACCAGGCTGAGGCTGTCGAGCAGGAAGGCGCGCAGGCGGTCGGTGACCTTGTCGCCTCCGCACAGCACCTTGGCGGTCGCCCAGGCCAGCTTCCACGCCACGCCCACGCCGGCGAGGTGCTTGTCCGGATAGGGGCACTCGGGGTGGTTGGGGTTGCACACCGCGGTGCAGTCGGGCAGCGATCCCTGCGGCAGGTGGTGGTCGGTGATGATCACCGCGCAGCCGGTCTCCTGCTCGATGCGGCGCGCGAAGCCGTGGTCGGCGATGCCGCAGTCGACGGTGATCATCAGCTGCGCGCGGTGCTCCTGCACGGCCAGCAGGCTGGCCTCGCTCAGGCCATAGCCATCGATGCGGCGGTGTGGGATCCAGGCGATCGCCTCGTGGCTGCAGGCACGCACGAAATGCGCCAGCAGCGCGGTCGAGGTGCTGCCGTCGACGTCGTAATCGCCGTGGATGAGGATGCGCTCGCGGTTCTCAATGGCGCGCGCGAAGCGCGCGGCGGCCACGCCGATGCCGCGCATCAGCTCCGGGCGGTGCAGATCGGACAGCCGGCGGGCGAGGAAGCCGCCCGCCTCCTCTGCGCCCTGCACCCCACGCAGCGCCAGCAGCCGCGCCGCGAGGGGACTCAGGCGCAGCTCGTGCTCAAGCTCGGCGACCACGTCGGCGGGGGGCTGTCGGCACTGCCAGGGGCGCTGGGCGGTCAGCATCGCGTCAGTTGCGCGGTGGCGCACCGGTAAAACGGGCCGCGGGGGGCGGCGCGGCGAATCTGGACTTCCCGGGATCGTGGCATGTGATGCCGTCTTTACCCGGGCCCTGTGACCAGTCCAACCCCATCACCAGCAGTGGCGGAGATCCCCGGCGGGCGCGACCCCGCGGCCGTGCAGGCCGCGACCGTGCGCTGGGACCGCCTGCGCGCCTGCGGCAGCGGCCCGTTCTACGCCCTGCCCGGCGCCCTGGCGCTGGTGGTGGCGGTGCAGCACTTCCACGCCAGCGCCGTGGCCAAGGCGTGGCTGGCCTCGGCGATGGGCATCGGGTATCTGCTCGCGCCGTTCGCGGTGCTGATCGCGGCCCGCCTCGCCCTGCCGGTCGGCCGCGCCTTCGCCATCGGCCACTTCGCCGCCGCCGCCGCGCTGCTCGGCGCGGCGCTGGGCGCGGACGAGTGGGCCTACCTGCTCGGGCTCGGCGCCGCCCAGATGCTGGTCGCGCTCGGCGTGACCTTCATCACCGCGTGGTGGCAGCAGAACGCCGCCGCCGCGCAGCGCGGCCGCCTCTACAGCGGCAGCATCCGCCTTGAGGTCGCCGGCAACGTGATCGGCGCGCTGCTCATCGCCTGGTGGATCGGCGATGCAGCGGGCCGCTATCGCCCGGTGCTGGGCGTGGTCGCCGCAGGACTGGCCTGGGCGGGCTGGTGCGCCTGGCGCATCCCCAGCGTGGCGCTCGCGCAGCGCGCCGGCGGCGGCCGCAACCCGTTCGCCCCGCTCGCGTGGCTGTGGAAGGACCGCGCCTTCGGCTACATCAACCTGTCGTGGACGATCATGGGCTTCGCCAACTTCATGATCCTGCCGCTGCGCGCCGAATACCTCGCCAACCCTGCCTACGGGCTGGCCTACCGCGCCGACACCATCCTGCTGCTGCTGGTCGGCCTGCCCGCCCTGGTGCGCATCGTCGCGCTGCCGCTGTGGGGCCGGCTCTTCGACCGCAGCGACTTCGTGCTGATGCGCTGCGCCATCAACCTGCTGTTCGTCGCCGCGACGGTGGTGATCTTCACGCCCACGCCGGCGCTGCAGGCGCTCGGCGCGATCGGCTTCGGCCTGGCCTTCGCCGGTGGCGACATCGCCTGGAGCCTGTGGGTGACCAAGTACGCCCCCGCCGAACGCACCAGCGACTACATGGCCGTGCACGTGTTCCTGACCGGCGTGCGCGCACTCGCCGGCCCCTACGCCGGCTTCGCCCTCTACGCCGCGGGGTGGAGCCCGCTCGCCGTTGCGTGGCTGTCCGGCGGCCTCACCGTGATGGCCACCTTGCTGCTGGCCCGCGAGAACCCCCGTCCCACCACGTAAGCCCGGGCCCAGACTCGCGTCCCAATTCCTTCCCGCTTTCCGCTGTCCATCTGGGTTTCCGTATCGCTCGCGCCCCTGCTCCCTCCGGCCGTCCCTTCTCCCCTGCCAAGAGTCCCCCATGCCCAGTCCCTGCCGTCCGCTGCTCCTGCTGCTGCTCGCCCTGGTTCCGGGCACCGGCGTCCTGGCGGCGGCCGACTTCCCGCAGGAGCACAGCGACCTCAAGCCCGACCCGGCCGTGCTCTACGGCCGCCTCGACAACGGCCTGCGCTACGCGGTGATGAACAACCAGCAGCCCAAGGACAAGATCTCGGTACGCCTGCTGGTCGAGAGCGGCAGCACCCTGGAAAGCGAGCCACAGCGCGGTCTGGCGCACTTTCTCGAGCACCTCGCCTTCGAGGGCACCACCCACTACCCGCCCGGCACCCTGGTCACCCAGCTGCAGGAGCTCGGCCTGTCCTTCGGCGCGGACACCAACGCCCACACCTCGTTCGATGAGACCGTCTACAAGCTCGACCTGCCCGACGCCAAGCCCGCGACCATCGCCACCGCGCTGACGGTGCTGGCCGACTACGCCGGTGGCATGCTCCTGCAGCAGGCCCAGGTCGACAGCGAGCGCGGCGTGATCCTGGCCGAGATGCGCGACCGCAATTCGCCGTCCTTCCGCCTCTACCAGGAGGTGTACGGCGCGATGTACCGCGGCCAGCTCACCGCCCAGCGCTTCCCGATCGGCCTCAAGGAGACCATCGAGAAGGCCGATGCCACGCTGCTGAAGGCCTACTTCGACGATTGGTACCGGCCGGAGCGCATGGCCATCACCGTGGTCGGCGCCTGCGAGCCCCAGGCGGTGGTGGCGCAGATCCGCAACGCCGCCGGCGCACTCGCCGCGCGCACGCCCGCCCGGGCCGAGCCCGCCCTCGGCGAACTCGCCATCCAGGAACTTGGCGTGTGCTACCGCCGCGAGCCCGAGGCCGAGGGCATCCAGGTCGCGATCATGCGCATCACCCCGCGCGCGCGGCCCCACGACTCGACCACGCAGCGCCGCGAAGAACTGCTGCGCAGCCTCGCCGAAAGCGTGCTGGCGCACCGCTTCCAGGCACTCATCGCCAAGGATGCCAAGGGCCCGCTGTTGGACGCCGGCCTGGAGAACTACCAATGGCTCGGGAATTTCCATGCCGGCGTCGTTGGTGCGGCGCGACCGGGCCAGGCGCTGGTCGCGCTGGCGACGCTCGAGCAGGAGGTCCGCCGTTTCCTTGAACACGGCCCGACCGCTGCCGAACTCGGGGTGGCGGTCGCCGCCACCCGCGCCGCCGCCGCGGAAGCCGTGTCCAAGGCGGGCAGTCGCACCAACGCCGCGCTTGGCGAGGCGCTCTACGCCGGCCTCCACCACGACCGCGTCTTCCTCGCGCCAGAGGATGAACGCGCACTGACCGTCGCCGCGCTGACCGGCGTCACCCCGCTCGACGTGCAGAGCGCCCTGCGCGGCGCCTGGGCGGGCGGCTCGCTGGTGCTGTGGATCACCGGCCCTGACGATCTCGGCGCGGACGCCGAGGAGCGCATCCGCGCCGCCTGGCGCGCCTCGCTCGCCACGCCGGTGGCCGCGCCAGCCAGCCAGCAGGTCGCGACCTGGGGCTATGGCGCACGCCCGGCACCGGCAACCGATCTGGTCGCGGGCACCATCTCCGCCGACCTCGGCATCGCCTACTTCGGCCACGCCGGAACGTGGACGCTGACCAAGGCCACCGCCTTCAAGCCCAACGAGATCCTCGTCCAGCTGCGCCTGCAGTACCCGGCCGCGCCGCGCCAGGCCGGCGTCGCCGAGTTTGCCGAGCGCGCCTTCCTGGCCGGGGGCCTGGGCAAGCACTCGGCGCAGGAGCTCTCGGACATCCTCGCCGGCAGCACCGTGCGCATCGCCCCACCGCGCATCGAAGACGACGGCGTGGTGTTCACCGCCAGCTGCCTGCCCGGCGAATTCGAGCTGTGCCTGCAGGAGCTGAACGCCTACCTCACCGATCCCGGCTGGCGCAGCGACGGCGAGGCCACCGCCAAGTCCGCCTGGCTGGAGGAGCTCAAGGCGATCGGCACCAATCTCGACGCCCAGGTCGGGCGCACCTTCCAGTCGCTGACCGTGGGCGGCGCCCCCGGCCGACGCCAGGCCACCCTCGAGGAGGCGCAAGCGGTCGGCTTCACCCAGGTGCGCGCCTGGCTTGAGCCGATCCTGCGCAGCGCGCCGCTGACCCTGAGCGTGGTCGGCGACCTGGACGCGGATGGTCGCGTCCAGGCCCTGCTGCACACCGGCGCCTATTTCAACGGGCTGCGCAGCGTCGAGGTGGTCATGACCACCCCGGGCGAGGCCAAGCGCATGGCCGCTGGCGTGCCCATGCCCACCGGCGTGACCCGCATCACGGTGCCGGGCACGGTGCCGCGCGCTCTGATCCTGGTCGCCTGGCCGACCGCCGACTTCTATGACATCGCGCGCACCCGCCGCCTCGGCCTGCTCGCCCAGGTCTTCACCGAGCGCATGCGCGTGCGCATCCGCCAGGAATTGGGCGACGCCTACAGCCCCTTTGCCCACCGCATGGCCAGCGAGGTCTACCGCGGCGAGGGCTACCTGATGGCCGAGGTCGGGGTCGCTCCGGAGAAGGTCGAGGAGGCGCGCGCCACCGTGCTCGCGATCGCCCAGGAGCTGGTCGACAAGGGCGTCGGCACCGACCTGCTCGCCCAGGTCAAGCCGCCGGTGGTCAAGAGCCTGGCCGCGCAGCGCCAGCAGAACCAGTACTGGCTCGGCTCGGTGCTCAGCCGCGCCATGACCCAGCCCTTCCGCATCGACTGGGCGACCACCATGGAGGCCGACTACGCGTCAATCACCGCGCTCGACCTCAGCCAGCTGGCCAAGCAGTACCTGATTGCCGGCAAGGCTTTGCAGGTGGTTGGGGTGTGTACGGGGAAGTAGGCGCGGGAAGCAGGACCTTGGAGCCAAAGACCCTAGACCCTAGGGAGATGTGCTGGCGTACATTCCGTCTTCGCGCACCTATCTAGGGTCTAGGGTCTAGGGTCTAGGGTCTAGGGTCTTAGGCCCTCCCCGCCCCTCCCTTGCGGCTTCCAGGGCCCGGCTTACGTTCCAAAGCCCGTTCCGCAGAGGCGGATTTCCTGGAGTTCCGATGGCGCAGCCGTTCACCGTGGCCGAGATTCGTGAGGCCTACTTATCCTTCTTCGCCGAGAAGGGTTGCGTGCGCTATGCCAGCGCCTCGCTGGTGCCGGAGAACGATCCGACCACGCTCTTCACCGTGGCCGGCATGTCGCAGTTCAAGGACATGTTCCTGGGCCGCGGCACGCACCCCTTCACGCGCGCGACCACGGTGCAGAAGTGCATCCGCACCAACGACATCATGAACGTCGGCCGCACGGCGCGGCACCACACCTTTTTCGAGATGCTGGGCAACTTCTCCTTCAACGACTACTTCAAGAAGGAGGCCATCCACTGGGCCTGGGAATTCCTGACCAAACGTCTGGCCCTCGATCCCGCACGCCTCTCGATCTCGGTGCACCAGCTCGACGACGAGGCCTACCGCATCTGGCGTGACGAGGTCGGCATCCCCGCTGACCGTATCTTCAAGCTCGGCGACGCCGACAACTTCTGGCCGGCGAACGCGCCCAAGGAGGGCCCCGAGGGTCCGGGCGGCTGCTGCTCCGAGATCTTCTGGGACCACCGCATCAACGACGACCCCAGCGACAACCTGACCTCGTCGAGCGGGCGCTTTGTCGAGATCTGGAACCTGGTGTTCCCGGAATTCAATGTGCGCAAGCCGCACGCCGACGGCGCGCCCAACCTCGAGAATCTTGGCCGCCGCAACATCGACACCGGCTCCGGACTGGAGCGCGTCGCCGCGGTTCTGCAGGGGGTCTACAACAACTTCGACATCGACGTCTTCCAGACCATCATCCGCGCGGTCACCGCGCTGACCGGCACCACGTACGACCGCAGCGCCGTGCTTGGCGCCAAGACCAAGGCGGCCGAGGACAACGCGCTGATCCGTCGCATCGCCGACCACGTGCGCGCGGTGACCTTCTGCATCGCCGACGGCGCCCTGCCCGGCAACAGCGACCGCGGCTACATTGTGCGCCGCCTGATCCGCCGCGCGACCCTCGACCTCGACAAGCTCGGTGTCGACGAGGTGGTGCTCTACCAGGTGGTGCCCGCGGTGGTCGAGGCGATGGGCGTGGCCTATCCCGAGGTCGCGCGCCGCCAGGAACTGGCGCGCGAGACCCTCAAGGCCGAGGAACAGCTCTTCCGCCGCACCCTCCGCAAGGGTCTCGAGCTGTTCAACCGTTCGCTCGAAAAGCAGCGCGCTTCCGGAAGCACGGTCTTCAGCGGCGACGACGCCTTCGACCTGGTGACCACGCACGGCTTCCCCAAAGAAGTCATCGCCGAACTCGCCGGCAACGAGGGCCTGGGCATCGACGACGCGCGCTTCCAGGTGCGCTGGGACGAGCACACCCGGGTCAGCAACACCAAGCAGATCGAGGTCTTCACCACCACTGCCCTGCAGGAGGCCAAACCGCGCCTGGGCGCCACGCCCTTCATCGGCTACGGCCAACTCGTGCTCGCCGCGACCCTGACCCTGCTTGAAGCGGGCGGCAAGGCGGTTGCCAGTGCGCCTGCCGGCACCGCAGTGCGCTTCGCGCTCGACCGCACGCCATTCTACGCCGAGTCTGGTGGTCAGGTCGCCGACCACGGCACCGTGGATGGCGCCGGCTTCTCGATCCGCGTCACCGACGTGCAGAAGGACGAGGGCCTGATCATCCACAGCGGCACCGTCGCCAGTGGCACGGCCGCGACCGGAGCGGTGCACGCCGCGGTCGATGCTGCGCGTCGCACCGCGACCGTGCGACATCACAGCGCCACCCACCTGCTGCACAGCGCGCTGAACAAAGTGCTCGGCGACCACGTCGAGCAGCAGGGCTCGAAGGTCGAGCCCGAGGGCCTGCGCTTCGACTTCAACCACCCCGGCGGCATGAGCGGCGACCAGGTCGCCGCGGTCGAGGCGTGGGTCGCCAAGGCGATCGCCGAAGCCCACTCCGCCGACATCCGCGAACTGCCCATCGCCGCGGCCAAGGCGGCCGGCGCCAAGGCGCAGTTCGGCGAGAAGTACGGCGCCACCGTGCGCGTGGTCAGCTTCGGCCTGGACCATGAACCGGTGTCGCGCGAGCTGTGCGGTGGCGTCCACGTGCCAAATACCGCCGAGATCGGCGCCTTCCGCATCGTCAAGGAGGAGGCCTCCTCCGCCGGCATCCGCCGCATCACCGCGGTCGCCGGCGACGCGGCGCGCGCCCTCGCCGCCGAAGAGCAGGAGGTCGCCGACGCCTGCGGGCGCCTGGTCGGCCTGCCGCACGTCGCCGACCCGCGCGGCATCGAAGATCTGGCGCGCACCTTCAAGTCCGGATTGAAAGAGGTGCCCGCGCGCCTCGAGGCGCTGACCCGCGAGGTTGGCGAGCTCTCCAGCCGGCTGAAGTCGCCGCTCAGCACCCTGACCGGCTCGCTGACTGCGCGCGTCGAGGTCATGCAGAACGAGCTCAAGCGCCTGCGCAAGCTCGCCGAGAGCCGCCAGGCCGCGTCCGCCGCCGGGCAGGTCGACACGCTGCTCGCCACCGAGACCGCGGTCGCCGGCATCCCGGTGCTCGCCGCCCAGATCGACGGGCTCGACGGCAAGGCGCTGCGTGGCCTGCTCGACCTGATCAAGGGCCGGCGGCCCAGCCTGGTGCTGGTGCTCGGCTCCGCGCACGAGGGCAAGGTCGCCCTGGTCGCGTCGGTCAGCGCCGATCTCACCGCCAAGGGCTACTCCGCGGGCGCGTTGATCGGCCGGCTGGCGCCACTGGTCGGCGGGCGCGGCGGCGGCAAGGCCGACCTCGCCCAGGCCGGCGGCACCGACGCCGCGGCGCTGCCCGGCGCCATCGCCGCGGTCGCGGGCCTGGTGCGCGATGGTGCGCAGGCCGGCGCCAGCGGCTCCAGCGGAAAGGCCTGACGCGCACCATGGCCAAGCAGAAACAGGACAGCTCGAGCGGCCGCTTCCCCAAGCATGAGAGCGGCAACACCGACCGGCAGACCCGCGACGCGCGCGCCGCGGCCAGACGCAAGGCCGTGTTCCGCGGCGTGCCGGTGGTGCCGGGCATCGCCATGGGCGTGGTGCGGCTGAAGTTCCGCCAGACCCAGGTGCTGTCCGACCGCACCATCGACTCGACCGAGGTCGAGCGCGAGTGCCAGCGCCTGACCGAGGCGGTGCGACTGTCCAAGGCCCAGCTGCTGGAAGCCCGCACCAAGATGCAGAAGGAGCTCGGCGAACTCGAGGCGATGATCTTCGACGCCCACCTCGCCATCCTCGAGGACCAGTCCTTCCTCAAGCGCGTGCGCGCCCAGGTGGCGAAGGACCTCAAACCCATCGAGG
This sequence comes from Planctomycetota bacterium, assembly GCA_038213805.1. Classification (GTDB taxonomy): domain Bacteria; phylum Planctomycetota; class UBA11346; order UBA11346; family UBA11346; genus BOG-1363. The sequence continues at coordinate 29,615 of JBBQSO010000064.1, forward strand.
TGGTGGTCAGCCAGATCGTCGAGGGCTACTACCGCGCGATGAGCATGGTCGAGGACGAGCACCTGCGCGAGCGCTCCGCCGACATCCGCGACGTCGGCCGACGCCTGCTCGACAACCTCGCCAAACTGCAGAACCCGGACGTCGAGTATCCCGAGCTCGAACAGGTGCCGGGCGAGGATGGCGACATCATCTTCTCGCGCGAGATCCTGCCCAGCGACCTGGTGACGCTTGAGCGCCGCCACTGCCAGGCGGTGATCTGCGAGACCGGCAGCGGCCGCGGCCACGCCGGCGTCATGCTGCGGGCGATGAACGTGCCGGCGGTGATGGGCCTTGAGGGCCTCGCCGAGCACCTTCAGGACGGCGACTACGTGATCGTCGACGGCGCCTCCGGAACGGTCTTCCTCAATCCGAAGAAGGACGTGCTCGATAGCTTCGCCAAGACCCGGCGCGAGTTCGAGCACTACAAGACCCAGCTGAACGCCGAGGTCGACCTGCCGGCGGTGACCACCGACGGCCACGCCATTTCGTTGCTCGCCAACGTCAGCAAGCAGTCCGACATCGACCTCGCCAAGCTCTACAACATCGACGGCATCGGACTCTACCGCAGCGAGTTCTACCTGATGGTCGGCAACTCCTACCCGACCGAGGAGGAGCAGTACTGGATCTACCGCGAGGCGGTGGAGCGCATGGCCGGCAAGTACGTCACCATCCGCACCATGGACATCGGCTCCGACAAGAAGCTGCCGTACGTGAAGATGAACGACGAGGACACCGGCGCGCTCGGGCGGCGGTCGATCCGTCTCGCCGCCGAACTCGAGGAATACCAGCTCATCCAGTTGCGCGCCATCCTGCGCGCCAGCGCGCACGGCAAGGTGCGGCTGATGTGGCCGTTCATCACCAGCCTTGAAGACATCCGCCTGGCCAAGCGCCTGGTGCGCTCGGCGCGCCGCGATCTCGAAGTGGCGAAGAAGAAGTTCGACCCCGACATGCCCATCGGTATGATGGTCGAAGTGCCCGCGGCGGCGCTGTCGATGGACAAGTACGTGCGCGACGTGCAGTTCTTCTCGGTCGGCACCAACGACCTGACCCAGTACGTGTGCGCCGCCGACCGCAACAACGCCGACGTCGCGCCGTGGTTCAAGGGCCACAACCCGGGCATGCTCGCGATCCTCAAGATCATCGTCGACACCGCCAAGGCGCACAACAGCGACCTGACCATCTGCGGCGAGATGGCCGGCGACCCGTTCTACACCATGTTCCTGCTCGGCCTGGGCGTGACCAAGCTGTCGATGCCCGCGCCGCAGGTGCCGCTGGTCAAGAAGATCATCCGCTCGGTGCACCTCAGCGGTGCGCAGAACCTTGCCAACCGCGCCCTGCAGTACACCTCGACCAGCCAGATCCGCGAGCTGTTCGCGACCACCGTGCAGCAGATCCTCGGCCGCGACCTGGGCGGGTGGACGAGGACGACGGAAGAGTGACGCTCGCTGCGCATGCTGCACGCGCAGGTGCGGAGTGCGGAGTGCGGAGTGACCGTGATGACCACGGTCCCGATGTGGTCAGACCGGCGTGGTCTTCATCAGCGCCTAGTCACGGACGGTAC
>JBBQSO010000065.1:0-31142 GCA_038213805.1 Planctomycetota bacterium
CGGCGAGCGCGCCGCGCTGGTCGCACGCCTCGCCGCGGTCTACGCGCGCCTGCCGATCGGCGACCCGCGCCAGTCCGGCGTGCTGGTCGGCCCGCTCATCGACGAGGCCGCCGCCACCACCCACGCCCACGCCCTGGCCCAGGCGCGCGCTCAAGGCGGCACGGTCAGCGGCGGCGAGCGCGTCACCGCCGGCGTGCCGGCCGGCGGCGCGTACGTGCGTCCCGCGCTGGTCGCGATCGACCACGCCGCCCCGATCGTCGCCGAGGAGACCTTTGCGCCGATCCTCTACGTCTGCCCCTACGATACCCTCGACGAGGCCATCGCGCTCAACAACGCCGTGCCCCAGGGCCTGTCCTCGGCGATCGTCACCGGCGACCTGCGCGAGGCCGAGCGCTTCCTGTCGCCTGCGGGTTCCGACTGCGGCATCGCCAACGTCAACCTCGGCACCAGCGGCGCCGAGATCGGCGGCGCCTTCGGCGGCGAGAAGCAGACCGGCGGTGGCCGCGAGTCCGGCTCCGACGCCTGGAAGGCCTACATGCGCCGCACCACCAACACCATCAACTACGGCGCTGACCTCCCGCTCGCCCAGGGTGTGGTCTTCGACCCATGACCACCTGCGACTATGCCGTGATTGGCGGCGGCATCATCGGCATCGCCATCGCGCGCGAGCTCAAGATTCGCTTCCCGACGAAATCGGTGGTGCTGCTCGAGAAAGAGGCAGACACCGCCGAGCATGGCAGCGGCCGCAACAGCGGCGTGCTGCACGCGGGTTTCTATTACACCGCCGACAGCATGAAGGCGCGCTTCTGCCGCGATGGCAACCGCGCCCTGCGCGCCTATTGCCGGGCGCGCGGTTTGCCGCTCAACCAGTGCGGCAAGCTGGTGGTGGCCAAGCGCAGCAGTGAACTGCCGGCGCTTGACGAATTGCTGCGCCGCGGTCTCGCCAACGGCGTGAACGTCGAAATGCTGTCCCTGGACGAGGCGCGGCGCATCGAACCGCGCGTGCGCACCGTCGAGCGGGCGCTGTGGTCGCCCGACACCGCCTCTGGTGACCCCGTGGCGGTGACGCGCAGCCTGGCGCGCGACGTCGAGGATCTCGGCGTTGAGATCCGTCGCGGCACCGCCTACCGCAGCGGCGGACCTGGTCGCGTGGTCACCACCCAGGGCGACCTGGCCCCCGGCTACGTGATCAACGCCGCCGGCCTCTATGCCGACCGCATTGCGCGCGATTTCGGTTTCTGCACGCGCTATTGCATCCTGCCCTTCAAGGGCCTCTACCTCTACAGCGATGAACCGGCCGGCGCGCTGCGCACGCACATCTATCCGGTGCCCGACCTCAAGTACCCATTCCTGGGCGTGCACTTCACTGTCACCGTCGACGGTCACGCCAAGATCGGTCCGACCGCCATCCCGGCGTTCTGGCGCGAGCATTACCAGGGATTCGAACGCTTCTCCCTGAGCGAGCTCGGCGAGGTGCTGTGGCGCGAGGCCACGCTGATGCTGAGCGCCGGCTTCGATTTCCGCGGCCTGGCCGTCCGGGAGCTGCGCAAGTACGACCCCTCATTCCTGGTCGCCCAGGCCACCGCCCTGGCCGAGGGTGTCGACCAGGAGCGCTACACGCGCTGGGGCCGCCCGGGCATCCGCGCCCAGCTCCTCGATCTGCAGACGCGCACGCTGGTGATGGATTTCTGCATCGAGGGCGACGCGCAGTCGCTGCACGTGCTCAACGCGGTATCGCCCGCGTGGACGTGCTCGCTGCCCTTCGCCGCGCACGTGGTCGACGAGGTCGTGCGCCTGCGCGGCGGGTGAACCCGGGAAGATACAGCGGACTTGCCGCAGAGACGCAGCCAGGGAAACAGAAGGCCGCAGAGGAGCTGTTTCGGACCACCACATCTGACCGCAGCGCCTTGCACATACAGGCGCCATTACATCCAGGATCAGCCCGCTCCTGTTGTCCTCTGCGGCCTCTTGCGTTCCGCCTCTGCGACCTCTGCGCTAAGTCCTCTCGACGTTATCGGTGAGCCACTGAAGCCTACTTCGTCCCGGTGATGATCCCGCAGTCGGCGAGCGTGGGCGCGAACCCGCTACCCGGGGTCAGGCCGGCCTGGCGCAGCATGTCACGGTATTCAGCGCCGCTGTAGGCGCGGCCGGCGCAGACCGTGAACAGGCGCGCCGAGTAGAGCGCGATCGGCAGCGGGCCGCCCAGATCGTCATCGAGGAAGACGTCGTGGATGAGCAGGCGGCCGCCGGTCGGCAGGTGCGGGGCGAGGCGACCGACCAGTTCGTGGCATTCCGGAAAGTCCCAATCGTGCAGGATGTTCGACAGCAGCATGACGTCGGCCTGCGGCACCGGGTCGTTGAACATGTCGCCGGCGCGCAGTTCCAGGCGGTCACCGGCCGGGCTCTGCGCGGCCATCTCGCGCGCGACCTTCAGGACCTCTGGCCGATCCCAGACGATGGCGCGCAAGTGTGGATGGCGCTCCAGGCAGGCCAATGCGTACAGTCCGGTGCCGCCGCCGACGTCGAGCAGCACCTTGGCCTGCTCGAGCCCCGCGTGCAGCGCCACCGCCGGCGCCACGCAGCGCGCGCGCCCGGCCAAGGCAAGGGTGAAGCGGCGCGCCGAGGCCTCCGCCTCCATAGCCGAGGCCGCGCCGGCCTTGAAGATGTAAGCCGCGCCGCCCTGGTCCGCGTCGCTGCCGGCCGGGCGGTCGGTGCGCAGGCGCGCGACAATCTCCAGCACGCCGGGTTCTTCGGCCGACAGGCCCAGGTAGTCGGCGATCGCCCATGGCGCGCCAGGCACGAGGTGATTGCGCGCCTGCGCGGTCGGCGTCAGCCTGCCGCCCTCCAGCGCGATCATGCCCATCGCGCGCAGCGCGGTCACCAGCACCGCGGTGGGCCGCGGCGCCAGCGCCACCGCCGCACCGAGCTCCGCTTGGCTGAGCGGCCCCTGCGCCAGCGCTGCGAACACCGGGATGTGCGCGACCGCCGCGATCAGCAGTTCGGAGGCAAAGCTGCTGCGGTAGTGCAGGAAGATCGCGCCCGGATCGGTGGGGGGGATGGTCATCAGGGGCATGGTGGGCTCGCGGCGGTGGGAGGGCGGAAGACCGTAAGATGGAGGGGGCAAGGTGAGGCAGGAGAGGGGAAGGGAAGAAGGAAGGTGCGCATGATCAGAAAAGAGACCCTCCACGTGCTCAGCGAAACGGGATCTCCCAAGGCGCCAAAGGGATCATTCGCCATCGCTGGTCGAACTCCTTCCGCTCTGCATTGGCCTTCTCCCCGCATCCATTGCCACCGCCGTCACGTACCCATGACGGTGAGTAATGTCATGCCCGTCCATCCATTCCATGCCTGCCGGCCACCAGGGAGCGGCCGCCTCCGAGGTGGACGTGGGCGGCGGGCGGCCCGGCGCAGCGGGATTCCCCCTAGGCCGCGGCTGCGGGGGTGCTACCGTGCCGCGCGCAGCCGCTCCGGAACTGTTCCGGGCAGCGCCAGCCAGGAGCGCGTGGTGATGCCAGTTGGGCAGCTCGAAGCGGTGGAGAGCGCCAGTGCGGAAGCCGCGCTGATGGCTCGTATCGCCGCTGGCGACCACAGCGCCATGGAAGCCCTCTACGACCGCTACAGCCGACTCGTCTACGCCATCGCCATGCGCATGCTGCATGATGCCCAGGCCGCCGAGGAGCTGCTCAGTGACATCTTCATGGAGGTATGGCGGAAGGTCGAACGTTTCGACGCGGCTCGCGGCAGCCTTCCGACGTATCTTGCCACCCTGACGCGCAGCCGTGCCATCGACCGCATGCGTTCAGCCAAGCGCCACGCGGCCGCGCCGCTCGTGGGCGATCAGGCTGCCGCGCTCGTCGATCCCGCCGCGGCCCCGTCCAGTCGGCTGTCCGGTGCCGAAGACCGTGCGCGCGTCGCCACCGCTCTGGCCCAGCTGAGCGCCGATCAGCGCAGCAGCCTCGAACTGGCCTACTTCGACGATCTCAGCCACAGCGAGATCGCCACCCGCCTGGGCAGGCCGCTGGGCACGGTGAAGACCCACATCCGCCAGGGCTTGATCATGTTGCGCGAAATCCTGCAGATCCGTCCGGGTGACGGCGCCGGGAGCCCGTCATGACCTGCGACCGGCGCAATGACCTCGCACTCTTCGCCGCCCTCGAGGCCCTTGAGGCCGACGAGTTGGCGGAGCTGAACGCGGCACGTGAACACGAGTGCCCCCCGCTCGCCCGGGTCGATGCCGACGCCCAGGCCGCGCTCGCCCAGCTCGGCCTCGCCCTGCCCGATGTCACCCCGCCGGCCGGCGCCAAGGCGCGCTTCCTGGCGCGTCTCGGCGCGGCGCCGGCGCCCGCCGTGGCCGCACCGGTACTCAGCGTGGTGTCCACTCCTGCCCTTGGCTCAGCTGCCGCCCCTACCACAGCTGCCGCCCCTACCACAGCTGCCGCAACCAGCCAAGTCGGCGGTCCCGGCGGCGGCATGCGTCCAGCCGGTACGCGCCCGCCGGCCCGCCGGGTCGCCAGTCTTGCTGCGGCCTTCGCGCTGCTGCTCGCCGCGCTCATCCCCGGCGTGCTGCTGTTCGAAGGTACGGCGCAGCGCAGCGACGAACTCACCGCGCAAGCTGAACGGCAAAGCCACGCTGCCACGCGGCTGGCCGAGCGCGAGCGCACCATGGATGTCGCCACCCGGCACCTTGAGAATGCCACCCGGCAGCTCGCCGGCCTTGAGCAATCGCTGTCCGCGCGTCAGCAGGACTACGAGAACGCGCGACGCGCCGCCGCGACCGCCATCGCCGAACGCGAAGAGGCGCTCGAGCAGCTTACCGCCACCAAGGACAAGGCCAGGCTCCAGACCACGCGCGCTGACCGCGCCGAAGCCCGCCTCGCCGTCCAGCAGCAGGCCGTCGCGGACGCGCAGAAGCGCCTCGTCACCGCCGACGCCGCGCTCGCCGCGCTGCGCTCGCCGCAGATGCGCATCATCACTCTCGCCGCTGGCCCGAAGGCCGGCAAGGCCTGGGGCCGCATTGTCTGGGACCAGCAGGCCGCCACCTGGAATCTGGTCGCCCTCGACCTGCCACCCGCAGCCGCCGGCCGCACCTACGAGCTGTGGTTCATCACCGACAAGCAGGAAAAGATCGCCGCCGGCACCTTCAACGTCAACGCCAAGGGCGAAGGCGCGCTCGCGGTCAACATCCCTGCGGGCATCGGCTCATTGGCGGTGGCCGCGGTCACCGATGAACCGGCCGGCGGTGTGGCGGCGCCGACTGGGTCGATACAGTTGGTTGGGCAATTGTGAGTCGTAGGGCCGGCTAGGCTGATGGCTGATGGCTGATGGCTGATGGCTGATGGCTGATGGCTGATGGCTGATGGCTGGGAGAGCTGGCGCACTGATCTCTGTCCAGGTGCTTCAGTCGGCGATTCTTTCACAGATCCTGACACCCATCGTAATCGTATTCCTGGGAGAGACGTGAGTCTCCCGCCATCAGCCATCAGCCATCAGCCATCAGCAGAGGCAATCGCTTCCCATGAAAATCGCCATCGTCGGTACCGGCGTCTCCGGCCTGGTCGCCGCCCACCTCCTGCATCCGCAGCACGAGCTGCAGATCTTCGAGGCCAACGACTACGCCGGTGGGCATACCAACACCGTGCCGATCGAGGCCGCTGGGCGCACCTGGCCGATCGACACCGGTTTCATCGTCTTCAACGACTGGACCTACCCGAATTTCATCCGCCTGCTCGCGCGCCTCAAGGTGGCTTCGCAGCCGACCACGATGAGTTTCAGCGTGCGCTGCGAGCGCACCGGGCTGGAATACAACGGGCGCAACCTGAACACCCTGTTCGCGCAGCGCCGCAACCTCTTCCGCCCGTCATTCCATGGCATGATCCGCGACATCCTGCGCTTCAACCGCGAGGCGCCGGAGCTGCTGGCCGCAGGCGCCGCGGAACCCGGCCCGACGCTCGGCGCCTACCTCGCCGAACATCGCTACGGCCGCGCCTTCATCGATCACTATATCGTGCCGATGGGCGCGGCGATCTGGTCGGCGCCGGTCGAACAGCTGCGCGCCTTCCCGGCGCGCTTCTTCGTGCGCTTTTTCGCCAACCACGGGATGCTCAGCGTCGACCACCGCCCGCAGTGGCGGGTGGTCAGCGGCGGCTCGCAAAGCTACGTGCGCGCCCTGACCGCGCCCATGCGCGAGCGCATCCGCCTGGGCGATCCGGTGCGCGCCATCACCCGCGAGCTCAGCGGCGTGCGCCTGCGTACCGCGTCCGGAGCCGAGCACACCGCCGACCACGTGATCATCGCCGTGCACGGCGACGAAGCCCTGCCCCTGCTCACGGACCCCAGCGAGGCGGAGCGCGCGGTGCTCGGGGCTTTCAGCTATCAGGACAACGAAGCCGTCCTGCATACCGACGCCAGTGTCATGCCGCGCGCGCGGCGCGCCTGGGCGGCGTGGAATTACCACCTGCCGGCGGTACCGCACGACGACCGCCGCATCGCCCTCACCTACCACATGAACGCCCTGCAGGGCCTAGCGGCGGACCGCGAATTCCTCGTCACCCTCAATCCCGGCCTGCCGATCGATCCGGCGCGGGTGCTGCGCCGCATCCGATACGCGCATCCGCTCTTCACCCAGGGGGCCGTCGCCGCGCAGCGACGCCTGGGCGAAGTCAGCGGCCTGCGTTCAACCTCGTATTGCGGCGCCTACTGGGGTTACGGCTTCCACGAGGACGGCGTGGTAAGCGCACTGGCCGCCTGCCGTCCTTTCTGTGTAGGCTTGGAGTGACCATGCGCCCAGCCGCCGACCAGTCCCGGTTGCGCAGCTGCATTTACGAAGGCCGGGTCACGCATCGCCGCACGGCGCCCATACCGCATGCCTTCACCTACTCCTTGTTTCTGATGTACCTGGACCTTGACGAGCTTCCGCGGGTCTTCGCCGGCAGCCGCCTGTGGCGCGTCGAACGCCCGGCGGTGGCCTCCTTCCGGCGCAGCGACTTTCTCGGCGATCCTGCCGTGCCGCTCGCCCAGGCGGTGCGCGACCTGGTTGCTGCGCGCAGCGACGCCCGGCCGGACGGCCCGGTGCGCCTGCTGACGTCGCTACGCTACTTCGGTCACTCCTTCAATCCGGTGTCGTTCTACTACTGCTTTGCGAAGGATGGCGAGACCCTGGTCGCGATTGTCGCAGAGATAACCAATACGCCGTGGCGGGAGCGCCACGCCTACGTCTTGCACGTGCGCGATCCCAAACAGAGTCTGCACCGCTTCGCGATGCCAAAAGTCTTCCACATCTCGCCATTCATGGGCATGGTCCAGGACTACGGCTGGCGTTTCACTGCCCCTGCCGAACGTCTGGCAGTCCACATGGAGAACCGTGAGCAGGGCGACAGGATGTTCACCGCCGCGCTGACCATGCAGCGGCGCCGGATCACCCCCTCGGTGCTTGCCCGCATGCTCGTCCGCTACCCTGCCCTGACGCTCAAAGTGCTGGCCGGCATATATTTGCAGGCTGCGGCCTTGTGGTGGAAGGGTCTGCCGTTCTTTTCCAATCCGCGTTCGCTTCCACCGCTCGCCAAGGCACCCGCATGACCCCGATGCTGCCCGACGACTCCTCCCCCACGTCCGGAAGCGATTCCGCGGTGGCCTTCGCCGAGGCCCCAGCCGTCTCCCCCGACCTCTTGCGCGCCGCCGAGGCGGCCCGTCCGCGGCCCGGTTTCCTGCGCCACCTGTGGCTGACCGTGCGGCGCTGGGTCGATGTGCACACGGGTGAGGACGAGCTCGCCAAGACCCACGAGGCCAAGGTCGACTGGCCGCGCATCATGCCCTTCCTCGGCCTGCACGTCGCCTGCCTGACCGTCTACTGGGTCGGCTTCAGCTGGGTGGCCCTGGGCGTTGCGGTGGCGCTCTACGCCGTGCGCATGTTCGCCATCACCGCCTTCTACCACCGCTACTTCTCGCACCGCGCCTACAAGACCAGCCGCGTCGCGCAGTTCATCTTCGCCTGCATCGGCAACTCCTCGGTGCAGCGTGGACCGCTGTGGTGGGCCGCCCACCACCGCCATCACCACCGTTTCAGCGACCAGGAGCCCGACCGCCACTCGCCGCGCCAGCAGGGCCTGCTGTGGAGCCACATGGGCTGGTTCAGCTCCGAGAGCAACTTCCCGACCGACTACAAGTCGGTGCAGGACCTGGCGAAGTTCCCCGAGCTGATGTTCCTCAACCGCTTCGACGTGCTGATGCCCATCTTGCTCGGTACCAGCTGCTTCTTTCTCGGCCGCCTGCTGAATGCCATGTGGCCCGAGCTGCATACGTCAGGCCTGCAGATGCTGGTGTGGGGCTTCTGCATCTCGACCGTGGCCGTGGCGCATGCCACCTTCACCGTCAACTCGCTGACCCACGTCTTCGGCGTGCAGGACTACGATTCCAAGGACGACAGCCGCAACAGCATGCTGATCGCCCTGCTGACCTTCGGCGAGGGATGGCACAACAACCACCACCACTACAGCGCCTCGGCGCGCCAGGGCTTCCGCTGGTGGCAGATCGACATGAGCTATTACGGCCTGTGGGTGATGTCCAAGCTGGGCATCGTGTGGGCGCTCAAGCCGGTTCCGGCCGAGGTGGTGGCACAAGCCCGACGCCAGGCGCCCAAGCCGTTCGGGAAGCGTCCGCGCAAGCCGTGATCCGGCCTTTTGGCGCAACTTATGAGCCGCTGCAGGTCATTGACTTGCAGCGGTTTTTCGTTCTGAGGGGGGCCTCCTGTTGCAGCACCCCGCAACATCCGATTCCCCTTGCCTGACGTATCGCTGACGAGGAGAAGGGTGTCGCCATGCCGCAAGCCAGCCTGCCCAGCTTTGAATCCGAGACCATGGAGGGCCGACCCCAGGAAGGCGGTGCGCCCGCGGTCCCGGTCGTCCACGCCGCGACCTTGATCGAGCGCCTGGCGCGGCGCGCGGTGCTCGCCCGCTTCGCCGGCCTCACCCACGGCCGCATCGAGATCAGCGAAGGCGATCAGCGCTGGGTGCTCGGGGGCCGCGCCCCAGGGCCGGTGGCGCGCCTCACCATCCTGCATCCGCGCACCTGGGCCGACGTCGCCCTGGCCGGCACCATCGGCTCCGGCGAGGCGTTCATGGCCGGCGCCTGGACCTGCGACGACCTCACTTCACTGATCCGCATCCTGGTGCTGAACCGCGCGACCCTGGATGGTCTGGAGGGGGGCTGGGCACGTTTCAGCGCGCCGCTGTTCCGCCTCGCCCATGCCTGGAACCGCAACACCCCGGGCGGCAGCCGGCGCAACATCAGCGCGCACTACGACCTCGGAAACGAGTTCTTCGCGCTCTTCCTCGATCGCGAGATGATGTATTCCAGCGCGTATTTCCCGAGCGCCGCCGCCACCCTCGAAGAAGCCTCGACGGCCAAGCTCGAACGCATTTGCGCGCGCCTCGAACTGAAGCCCGGTGACCATCTGCTCGAGATCGGTACCGGCTGGGGCGGCATGGCCATCCACGCCGCGCGCCATCACGGCTGCCGCGTCACCACCACCACCATCTCGAAGCGTCAGCACGAACTCGCCACTGCGCGGGTGCACGCCGCGGGCCTCGAGGACCGCGTCACGGTGCTGCTCAGCGACTATCGCGATCTCACCGGGACCTACGACAAGCTGGTGTCGATCGAGATGATCGAGGCGGTCGGCTGGCAGTTCTACGAAACCTACTTCCGCACCTGCGCGCGCCTGCTGAAGCCAGCGGGGTTGATGGTCATCCAGGCCATCACCATCGCCGACCAGCAGTACGAGACCGCCAAGCGCTGCGTCGACTTCATCCAGCGCCACATCTTCCCGGGCAGCTGCATCCCCTCGCTGACTGCGCTGGGCAACGCCATGACCCGCGCCAGCGACCTGCGCGTGGTCGCCAGCGAGGACCACGCGCCGCACTACGCGCGCACCCTGGCCTGCTGGCGCGAGCGTTTCCTGGCCAAGCGCGGCGAGGCCGCGGCGCTGGGCTGCAGCGAGACCTTCCTGCGCATGTGGGAGTTCTACCTGTGCTATTGCGAAGGCGGGTTCCACGAGCGCGTCCTTGGCCTGGTCCACCTGACCATCGCCAAGCCGGGTTACCGCCAGCCGGACCAGCTGGCGCTCGACCCCGCCCGGACGGCCTGAGATGGCGACGATCTTCGCCGCGTCCGGCCCCGCGCCGTTGGGAGCGCCGCGCTGGCGGCACTTCCCACTCGTTGAGGCGGCGCTCTTCCAGGCGGGCTGGTTCGCCTGCGTGCTGGGCGCGGCACACCAGCTGTTCTGGCTGGGCCCGGTGGTGGCCGGCGCCGTGCTGCTGATCCATCTCGCCTGCATGCACCAGCCGCGCAGCGAGCTGCGCGTCGCCGGCTTCGCCTTGATGACCGGGGTGCTCGCCGACTCGCTGCTCGGGCAGGTCGGCCTGCTGCGCTGCGCGCCGTTCGCGGATGCGGTGTCGCCGCCGTGGATGGCGGTGCTGTGGCCGCTGTTCGGCATCTCGCTGCGCACCTACTGCCGCTGGCTGCAGCGCCGCCTGGTGCTCGCCGCGCTCCTCGGCGCAGTGGCAGGGCCACTGTCCTACTGGGCCGGGGTGCGGATCGGGGTGCTGCAGCTGCCCGCGGGTACGCTGCCCGGCTTGGCGGCGATCTCCGTCGAATGGCTGATCGCGACGCCGCTGCTGGCCTGGTTCGCCGGCTGGGCGGGGCGTGCGGATCCGGCAGCGACGGCGGAGGTGTCGCGTGCCTGAGGCGCTCATCCACCTGCTGATCATCGCCGGCGCGGCGTCGGCGCTGATGGTGGCGCTATGGCTCGTGCAGCGCGCGCGCCGCGACGCCAGCCTGGTCGACGCCGGCTGGGCCTTCGGCATCGGCGCGGGCGCGGTGCTGCTGCTCGCGCTCGGTGATGGCGACCCCACCCGGCGCATGGTGACTGGCGCGCTCATTGCGGTGTGGTCGCTGCGCCTGACCGCTCATCTGGTGCGCGATCGGGTCATCGGAAAACCCGAGGACGGCCGCTATCAGGAACTGCGCCAGCGCTGGGGTGCGCAGGCGAACACCTGGTTCTTTGTCTTCTTCCAGTTCCAGGCGCTGCTGGTGGTGGTGTTCACCACGCCCTTCCTGGTGATCGCCACGGATACCGCCGCCTTCGGCGGCATCGGCGACTGGGCCGGCATCGCCATCTGGGTGGTGGCGCTGGGCGCCGAAGCGCTCGCTGACCGCGAGCTCGCCGCCTGGCGCCGCGATCCGGCCAATCGCGGCCGCACCTGCCGCGCGGGCCTGTGGCGGTATTCGCGGCACCCCAACTATTTTGGTGAGTGGCTGCACTGGTTCGCCTACGTCGCCCTGGCCGCCGCGTCGCCGTGGATGGGCGTGACCTGGCTGGTGCCGGCGCTGCTGCTCTTCCTGCTTCTGAAAGTCACCGGCATCCCGCCCACCGAGGCGCGCGCCCTGGCCAGCCGCGGCGACGACTACCGCGCGTACCAGCGTACCACCAGCGCCTTCATCCCCTGGTTCCCGAAACGGGACCCCACGCCTACGGAGTCGCCATGAGCCTTGGACTCGATCTCGCCGAACGCGGCCTGCTGCCCGACGCCGTCACCCGCCTCGGGATCCGCCGTCTGCTGCGCGACCGCCTGCGCAGCGAATCGCACGGTGGCCCGGAAGGCGACCAGCAGCATCTCATGGGCCTGGTCGAAGAGCTCAAGCGCAGCCCGCTTGCCGTGCACACCGACGCGGCCAACGCGCAGCACTACGAGGTGCCCGCAGAGTTCTATCTCCAGGTGTTGGGGAAGCGGCTGAAGTACAGCTCGTGCTATTATCCCGAAGGCGTCACCGGCCTCGACCAGGCCGAAGAGGTCATGCTCGGCATGACCTGCGAGCGCGCTCAGCTCGCCGATGGCATGGACATCCTTGAGATCGGCTGTGGCTGGGGATCGCTGACGCTGTGGATGGCCGAGAAATACCCGCACGCGCGCATCACCGCGGTCTCGAACTCGGCCTCGCAGCGCGAATTCATCACGGCGCGGGCACGCGAGCGCGGCTTCGCCAACGTCACGGTGATCACCGCGAACATGATCGGCTTCGACACCGAGCTGCGCTTCGACCGCGTGGTCTCGGTGGAGTGCTTTGAGCACCTGCGCAACTACCACGAGCTGTTCCGGCGCATCGCGTCGTGGCTGCGGCCCGACGGCAAGCTTTTCACCCACGTCTTCAGCCACAGCCGCTTCGCCTACCCCTTCGAGACCAGCGGCACTGACGACTGGATGGGCAAGCACTTCTTCACTGGCGGCATCATGCCATCCGACCAGCTCTTCCTGTATTTCCAGGAGCACCTCGCCATCGCCGCGCACTGGCGCGTCGACGGCACCCACTACGCGCGCACCGCGCGCGGCTGGCTCGACAACCTCGACCGCCGCCGTGACACCGTCATGGGCTTCTTCCGCCGCGACGCCGACCACAAGCTCGCCACCGTGCGCTGCGAGCGCTGGCGCATGTTCTTCATGGCCTGCGAGGAATTGTTCGGCTACGCCAAGGGACAGGAGTGGATCGTGAGCCATTACCTGTTTACGCGGCGGTAGGCGAGGCGCGAGGCGTGAGGCGTATAGCATAAGATAGGCCGTCGGGCCGAGAGGCTAATGGGCGCACGCGGGCCCCGCGTCTAGCTGCCGATGAGACCGCGGAGCGGACGGAAGAAACCAGCCCAGGGCGCGAGCCCTGCTCATTACCCACAAGTCGCAGCACTCGGGCACTGACACTCTTATCCGCAAGGTCCTGTCCGCAGCCCGCGGAGCGGGCGACACATCGTAGCCCAGGGCGTGAGCCCTGGGAACCTCGGTTAGGGAGGAAGATCGGAGCCCGCGGAGCGGGCGGCACAGGTCCTGCCACATCGAAATGCGATGAATGCCGGGCGAGTCGTGATGATCGACGGACATCCCCAGATCGGGTCCCAATGGTCGTGCATTACCGCTGAGCCTGCTGTGTCGCCCACTCCGTGGGCTGGCCCGCAGACACTCCGCGCGATCCAGGGCTGGGGCCCTGGGCTACGATGTGTCGCCCGCTCCGCGGGCTCTGAGTGGCTGCGATTCGACTGACTTGTGGGTAATGGGTAGGGCTCACAGCCTGGGCTAATTTGCTCCGCAGGCTCATCATCGTCATTTTCAATGGCTTAAACCGACTCCTCGGAAGAAGTCGGGAATTAAGAAAGCACATGCTTGCATTCTAAAAAGAAAGCACATGCTCCCAATCATGCGGGCCTCGCCCCCGCAGCGGGAGCGTCATGGGTCGTCGTCCATTCGTCCGAGATCAGATCCTCGAAGCCGCCTTCCACCTGATGGCGGTCGAGGGCTACGAGGCGGTCAGCACCCGGCAGATCGCCGAGCGCGCAGGCGTCGGCGCTGCATCCATGTTCAAGCACTTCCCGACCAAGGAGGACCTCGGTCGCGAGCTTTACCGTGTCGCGCTCGCACCGCTGCAGCGCCAGTTCGCCGATCTCGCAGCCACGATGCCCGAACCGCGCGCCGCCCTGCGCGCCGCTCTGCGCCTGCTTTATAGCGCCTACGATGAACGTCCGCGCGCCCTCGCCCTGCTGGTCTTCCCCCCGCACGAGATCACCCCAGCCGAGGTCGATATAGCAGAGCCGGCAGCGGTGCGCGCCGTGCTGCAGCGCCTGCTCGGTGCCGATGACGACCTCGCCGCCATCATTTGGGGCGCTCTCACCGGGCCGCTCCAGGACCGCTTCCTGCGCCGCCGCGCCGGCGCCATGACCCCGCACGCCGATGAGCACGCCAAGCGCATCGTCCGCCTGCTTCCCACCTGAACGGAGAACCGCCATGTCCACCGCCGCCTCGCGCGCCCTGGGCCTCGCCCTCGGCGCCACACTTGCCCTGCTGCTGCCGGCCTGCGCCGAACGCAGCGGGTTCCAATATGACTCGGCCCCCCAGCGTAGGGATCACCAGGACGTTTCAGAAGCCGGCAAGGCCTCGGGCGTGACCGCGGGGGCCGTTTCCGGTGAGGGAGGGCACGACGCCAAGGAGCGGCTAACCGATCTGCGCGCGCTACCGGAGCGCGTCCGGGCGCCGACCTCCGGACAGGAACCCCAGGCGCCTTCGTCGGCCGGTCACGAGCGCGGCCCACTCCTCGCCCGGGACCTGGGCGACGGTGCGGGTGGCGAGAAGCTCGGCCGCCCGCGCGTCGCGGTCGAGGAGCGCGCCATCGACCAGCGCGACGCCTGGCGCTTCACCCGCACCGACCAGGCGGGCGGCGACGCCTCGACCTTCGGCACCGACGTCGACACCGCGTCCTACACCCAGGTGCGCGCGGTGTTGGCCGACGGCCGGCTGCCCGAGCCCGGGATCGTGCGCATCGAGGAGATGCTCAACGCCTTCCACTACGACTACCAGCGCCCGTCTGCGACCGACGTCCACCCCTTCGTCATCAGCACCGACGTGGTCACCTGCCCCTGGCAGCCGGCGCACCGCCTGGCGCGCATCGCCATCGCCGGTCGCGAGGTGGACGCCGCGCAGCGCCCGCCGGTGAACCTGGTGTTCCTGATCGATGTCAGCGGTTCGATGAGCGCGGACAACCGCCTGCCGCTGCTCAAGCGCGCCTTCGCCCTGCTCGTCGACCAGCTCGATGGACGCGATCACGTCGCCATCGTCACCTATGCGGGTCGGGCCGGCATCGTCCTGCCGCCGACTTCCGGGGCGGAGCGCGGCGCCATCATGCGCGCCATCGACGGGCTGCGCGCTGGCGGCTCGACCAATGGCGAGGCCGGCATCGCCGTCGCCTACCGCGTCGCGCGTCTGAACTTTGCGCGCGGCGCCGCCAACCGCGTGATCCTCGCGACCGACGGCGACTTCAACGTCGGCGCGACCGGGTCGGACGACCTGCTGCACTACGTGCGCCGCGAGGCCAACGCCGGCATCGGCTTGACCGCGCTCGGCGTGGGCATGGGCAACGAGCGCAACGAGGTGCTGCGCCAGCTCGCCGACCAGGGCAACGGTATCCATGCCTACCTGGACAGCGATGCCGAGGCGCGCCGCCTGTTCGTCACCGACCTGCCTGCCAGCCTGGTGACCATCGCCCAGGACGCGAAAATCCAGGTGTTCTTCAACCCTGGCGCAGTCGCTGCCTGGCGCCTGCTCGGCTATGAGAAGCGCGCTCTGGCGCGCCGCGACTTCAACGACGACCGCGTGGACGCCGGCGACCTGGGCGCCGGCCACACCGTCACTGCGCTCTACGAACTGGTGCCGGCCACCGCGTTCGCACCGGTCGCCGCCGACGCCAACCCCTTCATCGCCGACGTCCAACCCGCGCTGGTGCACGAGGTGCTGGATCCCAGTCGCCTGATGCGCGTGCGCCTGCGCTACCAGCCGCCCGGGGGCGGCGACAGCCGGCTGCTCGAGAGCGACGTCGCCGACCGCGTCGAGACCCAGCCTGAGCGCGACACCGCCTGGGCCGCTGCAATCGCCGGCTTCGCCATGCTGCTGCGCGGTGACGCGCCCGCCGGCCTCGACTGGGACCTGGTCGAGCGCCTCGCCCGCGCCGGCCGCGGCAGCGCGGATCCGCAGCGCGGGGAGTTCATTGATCTGGTCATGGATGCGCACCGGTTGCAGGCGCGGCGGGGGCGGTGAGGGGATTGGGGAGATGGCTGATGGCTGATGGCTGATGGCTGACGGCCAACGGACAGCGAGATTTCTCTCGCTGTCCGTTGTCGTTTGTCGCTATCAGCTATCAGCTATCAGCTATCAGCTATCAGCTATCAGCTATCAGCTATCAGCTATCAGCTATCAGCTATCAGCTATCAGCTATCAGCCATCAGCCATCAGCCATCAGCCATCAGCTATCAGCTATCAGCCCTCACCAGCCCCATGCCCACACCAGTCGCCAACGCGCCCCGCCGCGCTAGCCTCGCGGCATGGAGCTGCTTCCCGGCCTCTCGCGCCTGCGTCTGCCGCCCTTCCATCTCGTGCGCCAGGCCTTCGCCGGTGACGAGGTCGGCGAGGTCGCGGCGGCCGTGCGCGCGGCCCTGGCCGCGCCCGGGATCGCCGCCAGCCTGCGCCCCGGCCTGACCGTCGCGGTGGCGGTGGGCAGCCGGGGCATCGCCGACCTGCCCACCCTGGTCGCCACTCTGGTGGCGGAGCTCATCCAGCGCGGCCTGAAGGTCTTCCTCGTCCCCGCCATGGGCAGCCACGGCGGCGGCACTGCCGAGGGACAGGCAGCGGTGCTGGCGCGCTACGGGGTGACCGCGCAGTCAGCGGGCGCGCCACTGCGCAGCGACTTGGCGACCGACGTGATCGGCGCCCTGCGTTTCGACGAGTCGGCCCAGGACTACCTCCCGGTCGCCGATCCCGATCCCGAGCATGACCTGCTGGTGCGCTGCGACCGCGTGGCGTGGCGCGAGGCCGACCTGATCATCCCGGTGGTGCGGGTGAAGCCGCACACCGGTTTCCGCGGGCCCGTCGAGAGCGGCATCTGCAAGATGCTGGCCATCGGCCTGGCCAAGCACGAGGGCTGCGCGCGGCTGCACCGCGAAGGCTACGCCCGCTTCGCGCGCCTGATCCCGGCCGCGGCCGGGCCGTTGCTGGCCAGTGGGCGCGTGCCCTTCGCGCTGGCCGTGGTAGAGAACGCGGCCGAGCGCCTCGCTGTGGTCGAGGCGGTGCCGGCAGCACGCGTGCTGGCGCGCGAACCGGCCCTGCTCGACACGGCGCGCGCCCTGCTGCCGCGCCTGCTGCTGCCGCGCATCGACGTGCTGGTGGTCGAGGAGATCGGCAAGGACATCAGCGGCACGGGCATGGACTCCAACGTCACCGGCCGGGCAGAGGACGGCCGCCTGCCGGGCTTCACCGGGCCCGCCATCCAGCGCATCGTGGTGCTCGGCTTGTCAGCGGCGACCAAGGGCAACGCCACCGGTCTGGGCATGGCCGACCTCATCACCGAGCGCGTCTTCGCCGCCATCGATCGCAGCGTCACGGCGACCAACGTGCTGACCAGCGGCAGCCTTGAGGGCGGGCGCATCCCCATCGCCCTGCCCAGCGACGACGAGGCCATCCTGGCGGCGGCGAGCTGCGTGCCCGGCGTGCGGGCACAGGACGCGACCATCGTGCGCATCCGCAATACGCGTAACCTGGCGCATATCGCGGTGTCAGAGAACCTGCTGCCGGTGGTGCGGGCGACGGCCGGGTGCGCTGTGGTGGGGCCGTTCGCGGGTGTTTGGCCGTGATGAGGCGGCTGGCGCTGTACAGCTGATGGCTGATGGCGCGTGGACGTGATCGTTGGCGGACGCCGAGCGATGGCTGTCCCCTCGAAACGACGACACCGGCGCGCAGCGCCGGTGTCGTCAGCCATCAGCCATCAGCCATCAGCCATCAGCCATCAGCCATCAGCCATCAGCCATCAGCCCTTCGCTCCGCCCTCCGAGCCCTTCTCGCGATCGACGATGTAGAGCAGCGCGTTGGAGCGGTCGAGGACCAGCTTGCCCATGCGGATCTGCTCGACCTGGTTGTGGCTGAGGACGCTGCCGAACGCGGTGGAACGCGTCTTGGGGTCGACGCGCATCAGCGGCATCTTGTGATTGGCCTTGATCAGGCGCTCGTAGACCTCGAGGAACTTGGGGTCGACCTTGGCCTTGCGCTCGTCGTACTGGCGCTGCAGTTCGACCTCCTCGGGGGTCGCCTCGGTATCGTTGGCGGCGACCAGCTCGCCGCGCTTGGCGGAAAGCTTCCCGGCGTTCTCTTTGGCGGCGACGACCTTGGCTTCGCGTTCGGCGACGCGCGCGGCGAGGTCTTTGACGCTCTGCTCGCGATTGGCCTTCTCGGACTTGGCGGTCTCTATGCCGTTGATGATCGCCATGTACTCCTTGTTGGTCTTGGCGTTCATCTGCTTGGAGCGCAGATCGTTGATGGTCGCATCGCAGCGCGCGACGTCGGCGGTGTACTGGCGGATCAGGGCGCCCAGCTTCTCGACCTCGGCGGCGGCGGTGGTGGTCTCGGCGGCAGCCGCGCTGGCGGACTTCTCGGCGTCGGTGAGCCGGTTCAGCCGCTCTTCCCGCGCCCGCTTGAGCGCCAGGCGCTGCTGATCGAGCACCTGGAGGTCGAGGAGGGCGTCAATGCTGGGATTCATGGCTCGGATCGCCTCCGTGGCCCTGCATCCTCGCGGGGCCTGCCGGTGGTCCAAGCGGAATTTCCGCCCGGGGTCCGGGCTGCGGTCCAGCGGGTGCCGCGCCGCACCATGATCCGCGCACGCGGCGGTTGACGCCTGGACCGGGGATGGCCATAGTCCGCGCAGATTCCGGCGTCGGACGCCCACCCGCGCGCCGTCCACCCTATCGGCCCGGCCTTCCGGCCGCCCGGTCGCCGGAAGCCCCTGCCCATGGCCGATCTGTCATCCCTGCCGGTCGTCGTCGCCCCGCGCGGCGACGACCACGACTACCCGATGGTGGGCGAGACGCTCGGCCTGTGGCGGCTGCTGCGCGGCCTCGGCCGCGGTGGCATGGGCGAGGTCTACGAGGCCGAGTACGACTACATCCACCTGCTGTCGCTGCGCTACGGCCCCGAGCAGCGCGACGTCATCCGCCAGGAGCTCGCCGCGCTCAGCCGCCGTGACCAGGCGCTGCTCGCCGGCGACATGCTCGGCACCAGCCTGCCCCCCGAGGCGCGCTTCGCGATCAAGATCTGCAATGCGCGCAGCGGCACTCCCGGCCACCGCCGCTTCCTGATGGAGGCCGAGGTCGCGCAGCGCCTTGGCGATCACCCCTACATCGTCACCGTGCACGCGGTCAATGGCGGCCTTGACGAGGGCCACGGTCCGATCCGCCGCCTCGACCTCGACCGCGGCAAGTACCGCGACGTGGCCTTCATGGTCATGGACCTGGCCAACCGCACCTACGACCACTGCAAGCTGACCTGCGCCGAGTCGGTGCACGTGGTGCGCTGCATCGCCACCGCCCTCGATCACGCGCACCGCCACGGCATCATCCACCGCGATCTCAAGCCCGAGAACATCCTGGGCTCGATCGAGCACCCGCTGCTCACCGACTTCGGCATCGCCAAGGAAATCGACCAGACCGACGGCCTGACCCGCACCGGTCAGATCATCGGCACCCTCGACTACATGTCGCCGGAGCAGGCCACCGACGCCAAGCGCGTCGATCACCGCAGCGACATCTACTCGCTCGGCGTGGTGCTCTACGAGATGGCCACCCAGGGCTGCCTACCGTATTCGCACAAGCTTGACCGCGACAGCTGCCTGGCGGCGATCCGCAGCGAGCGCTACGAGCCGCGCTGGCCGCGCGAGTACCGCATCGACTTCCCGCCGTGGCTGGAGCGCATCGTGGTCAAGGCCATGGCGCACCGCATGGAGGACCGCTACCAGGCGATGAGCGAGTTCATCACCGACCTCGACCGCTACTCGCGCGGCGAGCGCATCGGCTTCCTCGGCCGGGTGCGCGCGCGCAGCTGGGCGCGTTTCCAGCTGCGCCGCCGGCCGAAGCTGATCTGGGGTGCGGCGGTGCTCAGCGCGGCGATGGTGATCCTCGCCGGGGTGTTGTGGGCGCAGGACTACATGGACGTGCGCCGCCGCGAGATCACCAAGCAGCTCGACAGCTTCGAGGAGGTGGTGCGCAGGATCGAGAAACGCCAGCAGAGCCAGCCTCTCGCCGCCGACTTCACCACCCTCGGCGAGCTTGACGCCAATCTGAAGTACGCCGGTCCCAACGTCTACGATCAGGAGCGCCGCCGGCGCGCCGAGCTGGGCCAGCGCCTGCAGACCCACCGCTGGCTCGAGGCGCGCTTCACCGCCCGCGGTCGCGGCGGCCAGAACCTGGGCGACAACGACTACCTCGCGGCACGCGACCAGCTGCAGCTTGCGGCGCGCATCGCGAATCCGCACTGGAACTTCAACAAGGACAGCGACGGCCTGGTCATCGAGGAGCCGATGGCCATGCGCCTGGGCGTGTACGGCGCCGGCGAGTGCTATGTCCAGCTGCAGCTCGCCACCAGCGACGGCTTCTGGCTGCGCGTGCGCGAGAACGACGATCCGCGCCACGTCACCACCTGGGCGATCCACGACGGCCTGCTCACCCTCACCACCAAGGAGGACGAGAAGCCCGAGACCGTGCTGCACGCCGAGCCGCTGGCGGCGTCGCGCACCAGCTACGACCTCAACATCGCCCTGCAGGTCGGCGCCGCCGACATCCGCTCGTGGTGGCCGCAGCCCTTCCTCAAGTTCGGCTTCCGCGGCCTGCGCGACGGCGCCAGCGCCGCGGTCGATCTCAACCTGCCGAAGGGCAGCCGCATCAAGGTGGTCGAGGTGTGGCCAGAGGGACCCAGACCCTAGGCACTGCTCACCACCCACACGTCCGCTGGTGCAACGAAGCCGGAAGGCAACAGCAGGGACGCAGAGCGCCGCAAAGGGCCGCGAGGGATCGCCCCCCATCGGTTCAGGAGGGCTTCAGAAGTCGGAACCCATGGCCCATGCAGCTGTGTTCTGCGGCCCTCTGCATCTTTGAGGTGCGGCACGACCATAAACAAGGTGCGTCGCGGTGGTGCGCAGGCACTGGTGGGTTATGCGTTGGGTCCAGGGCCCGGAATTTCCGTCGCGGGCGGACGTGTCCAACGTCGGACGTGCACGATGTGCCCCTTGCGGGCTCTGCAGCTGTCCAAGAATGCCGGCCATGCCCGGCCCGGTCGACATCGAGGAACTCGCGCGCCAGGACGGCCGCTTCGCGGTCGATGCCTTCGCCTTCGTCGGCGAGGGGCTGCGCCACGCCGCCAAGAGGTCGGGCAAGGACCAGGCCACGGGCAGCGAGCGCCACCTGACCGCAGGTGAACTGGTGGAGGGCGTGCTCGACCTTGCGGCCGAGCGCTACGGCCTGCTCGCGGATCTGGTGCTGCGCTCCTGGGGCCTGACCGGCAGCGGCGACATCGGCAGCATCACCTTCACCCTGATCAGCCACGGCGTGTTCTCCAAGCAGCCCAGCGACCGCCTCGAAGATTTCCTCGCCGGCCCCGACTTCGCCAGCGACCTGGTCGCGCGCTGCCGGACGCGGCTGCTGGCTGGCGCAGGGCGCGCATGATCGCGCCCGTCCGGAAGTCCATCAGGAGGGTCCGGGAGTCCGTCAGCAGGGTCCGGAAGTCCGGAAGTCCGGAAGTCCGGAAGTCTCGTGGTCCCGGGACGCGGTGCGCGTTCTCGGGCCCGGGCACACGGAATACACCCCAGGAGCAGAGGACTTCCGGACTTCCGGACTTCTGGACTTCCGGACTGTGAAAGATCTTCTCGACCACCCCTGGGTGCGCGTCCTGCTCCTCGCCACCACCGTGGCGATGTGCAGCTGGGCGCTGCAGGAGACCTCCGCGCTCACCCTGCCGGTGGTGACCGCGCTCGGCGCCGTGCTGCTACCGGTGGCGATCGGCTTCACCATCGCCTACGTGTTGACCCCGGTCGTCGATGCGCTCACCCGGCGCGGGCTGCCGCGGCCGATCGCGGCCGGGGTGCTGTTCTTCCTGTTCTGCGTGTCGGCGGTGCTGGGCGTCTCGCTGGTCGTGCCGACGGTGCTCCGCCAGTCGGCCAACCTCACCACCCGCCTTTTCCAGGGTGAGTCGTTCACTGACCTCAACCACAACGGGGTGTGGGATCCGGGCGAGCCCTATGTCGATGCCAATGGCAACGGCCGCTACGACGGGCGTGGCATGCTCGACACCCTGGCGACCCGCGTCGAGGACCTGCAGGAGCGCCTGCGCCGCCTGGCCCGGCTCGACCTCGACGCGCCGGCGCTGGCCTTCCTCGACCTCTACCTCGACGAGACCGTCGCTGAACGCACCCTGATCGACGGGGCGCTCGCCGTCGCGCGCGATGGGCGCGGGCCCGAGCAGTGGCCCGCCGGCCTGCGCCGCGAACCGCCGGCCGACGCGCCGCCGGCCTGGAATCCGGCGTGGCCCGGCGCGCAGCGCAGCGACGTCGACGACGCCTATGGCCACCTGCTGCCCGAGGTGCGCGAGCGCTGGCTGCGCAACCTCGCCGCGGCGGGCGCGGCGCTCGCCGCCAAGCAGGACCTGCTGCTCGCCGCCCTGCGCGCCGCTCGCGACCAGGGCACCCCGGACGAGCCGCGCCTCGCCGCCGCGGTCGAGCGCCTGCGCGCCTATTGGCAGCGGCCCGTCGGGCCCGAGTCGTTCAAGGTCGCCAAGGGCTTCGCCGCGCGCCTCGGCGAGGCCGTCGAGAAGGACGGCCAGCCGGCTGCCCGCCAGCTGCTCGACGGGCTGCGTGGCGGCGAGGGCGGCATCGGCACACAGTGGCTCGGCCCGCTGGTCAAGTCGCTGGAGGACGCCGTGCACAGCGAGGCAGAGACCTTGCCGGCCCGCCTCGGCGGCTGGATGCGGGGCGGCCTCGGCAATATCGATCAGCTGCTCGCCTTCACCCTCGACGTGCTGCTCGTGCCGATCTACGCGTTCTTCATGATCCTGGCCATGCCGGCGATCCGTCGCGGGGTGAAGGAGCACATCCCGCTCAACCGCCGCGACCAGGTGCTGCGCATCGCCCACGACATCGAGCGCGTGGTCGCGGCCTTCTTCCGCGGCCGCATCGTGGTGTGCCTGATCTGCGCGGGCCTGACCTACATCGGCTTCGTCACCATCGGCATCTTCGGCACTGGCGTGCCCTACGCCGCGCTGTTCGGACTGGCGATCGGGCTCGCCACCGCGGTGCCACTTGCCGGTATCCTGTTCCTGGTCCCGGCGGTGGTCCTGACCATGATCGAGGGCGGCGGTCCGATCACCGCGGGCGCGGTGATCGGCGTTTACCTGGCCGTGCAGGCGCTCGAAACCGTGGTCCTGACGCCGACCATCATGGGCCGCGAGGTCGAGCTGCACCCGGTGACCCTGATCGTCGCGCTGCTGCTGTGCGGCAAGCTCATCGGCGTGCTCGGCGTGATCATGGCGGTGCCGATCGCCGCGACCTGCCGCATCCTGGCGCGCGAATACCTGTGGCCGCGCCTGCGCGTGTGGGCCGAGCGCCATCCGCCGCGGCCATACCCGCTGCCCGAGGCCGGGTCCGGGCCGCCCCCGGCCGGGCCGTGACCCGTTCCGCTCGGCGCATCCTTGACGCCAACGGCAACCGCGCCGCCGAGGGCCTGCGCGTGCTCGAGGACGTCGCGCGCTTCCTGCTCGACGATGCCGCGCTGGGCGAACGCGCCAAGCTGCTGCGCCACGACGTGCGCGGCCTGATCCCCGCCGAGGCGGTTGGCGACCGCGACACTGCCGGCGACGTCGGTACCGCCATCACGGCGCCGGACGAGCAGGCCCGCGCGCGGCCGGTCGACCTGGTGCGCGCCAATGCCGCGCGCGTCGCCGAGGCACTGCGCGCCGGCGAGGAGGCGGCCAAGCTGCTCGGCCTGCCACGCGCCACCGCCGGGCTCGAGCAGGCGCGCTACCACGCCTACCAGCTCGAGAGCGGCCTGCTCTCGCGCCTGCCTGCCTGGCTGCTGCACCGCGTGCGCCTGTACGCCCTGGTCGACACCACCCTGACCGCCGACCCGGTCGGCGTCGCCGGTGCGGTGGCGCGCGGCGGCGCGGGCGCGGTGCAGCTGCGCGCCAAGGGTCTGGGTGTGCGTGCCTACCGCGAGCTCGCCGCACGCGTCCAGGATGCGGTGCGCGGCGCCGGCGCGCTGTTCGTGGTCAACGACCATGTCGCGGTGGCGCGCGTGCTGGACGCCGACGCGGTGCACGTCGGCCAAGACGATCTGGCGCTGGCCGATGTGCGCGCGGTGCTCGGCGCGCGCGGTGCGGTCGGGGTCTCGGCGCACACCGCCGCCCAGGCCGAGCAGGCGCTGGCCGCCGGCGCCGACTACCTCGGCCTGGGTCCGATGCACGCCACCGCCACCAAGCCGCACGAGCCGGAGCGCGGGCCACAGCTGCTTGATGCGGTGCGCGCGCTGCTCGCCGCCACGCGCCGCCCGAGTTACGCCATAGGCGGTCTCGACGCCGCCCGCATCACCGCGCTGCGCGCGCGCTTGCCGCACGGCGTAGCGGTGGCCGGCGCCCTGTGCCGTGCCGCCGATCCCGAACGCGCGGCGGCGGAACTGCTGTTGCTTCTCCAGCCCGACGAGCTGGCGTGACCGCCGCCCATCAGCCCGGTCCCTGGCCGCGCTTCGCGCTCGTCCAGCTCGCTCAGCTGCCCAGCCTCGGCCTGGCCTGCTTCGGCCAGGGCCCGTGGGCGCTGTGGACCGCCGCGTTGGTCGCCTCGCTGGTATGCTGTGCGGGGACCGACTCCCTGCCTCCCGCCGCGGGGCGCGCACTGCAGCGCTGCGTGAATGGCGTGCTGCTTGTGGAGGCGGTGCTGTGGTTGGCGATGGCGCTGGTGCTGGGGACGGCGGGGTAGGGGGCGCGGTTACGAGTTACGAGACGCGAGGGCAGCAAGCTCCGCGTCAGCACCCCTGTGGATGAGCCTGCAGAGCGGGCGGAAGAAAATAACCCAGGGCGTGAGCTATTTTCTTCCGCCCGCTCCGCGGGCTCATCGGCACTCACCCGGCGTTCTCGGCCAAGGCACTTGTCTCACCCGTCCAACCTGATTTCCTGTGCCTCGCACTTCGCACCTCGCACCTCGCACCTCGCACCTCGCACCTCCCGCCCTCCCCCCCGGAGCCCCCATGGTCACCTTCACCATCACTTATCAGGGCGATCTCCGCTGTGCGGCCGTGCATGGCCCGAGCAAGACCATGCTGCTCACCGACGCGCCGCTCGACAACCATGGCCGGGGCGAGAGCTTCTCGCCCACCGACCTCATCGCGACCGGCCTTGCGACCTGCGTGCTCACCACCATCGGCATCGTCGCCAAGCGCGACGCCGTGGCTTTCACCGGCGCGACCGCCGAGGTCGCGAAGCACATGACCAGCGACCTGCCGCGGCGCATCGCCCGCCTGGTCGTGCACATCGCCATGCCCCTCGGCCTGGCCCACGAGGTGCGCGCCAAGCTTGAGCGCGCCGGCCACACCTGTCCGGTCAAGCTCTCGCTGCACCCAGATTTGGTCGTCGAGCTCGCCTACCGCTACGCTGATTGAGCTAGCGAATCCCGAGCTGTTTCACCCGGTACCGGATCTGCCGGAAGCTGATGCCGAGCAGCTCGGCGGCGCGGGTGAGGTTGTCGTCGCTGGCGGTCAGGGCGGCGCCGAGCAGGGCGCGCTCCTGAGTCTCGAGCTCGCTGGTCAGGTCGATCTTCTCGCCGACGAAAAGCCGCGCGAGGGCTGGGCCACAGGGTGAGTCAGCGCCGGTCGCGATCGGCCGTGCCGCGCCGCCCAATTTCGCGGCGGACTGAGGGGCGCCAGCTCCGGCTGCCTGGCTGGCGACCAGGTCGGCGAACAGCGCATCATGGGCGATGTCGCCGCTGGTCGACAGGGCCACGCCGCGCTGGATGCGGTTGTCGAGCTCGCGGATGTTGCCCGGCCACGGATAGGCGAGCATGGTCGCAAGTGCGTCGCGGGTGAAGCCGGTGACGCCGCGGCGTAGCTTGACCGCGTGCCGGGCGAGCAGGTGCCCGGCCAGAACCGGAATGTCCTCGCGGCGCTCGCGCAGGGCCGGCAGGTGCAGCGGGATGACCGCCAGGCGGTAGTAGAGGTCCTCGCGGAAGGTGCCGGCCTTGACCATCACCTGCAGGTCGCGGTTGGTGGCCGCGACCAGGCGCACGTTGCAGGTGCGGGTCTCGCGGCCGCCGACCGGCACGTATTCGCCGCTCTCCAGCACGCGCAGCAGCTTGACCTGGGTCTCGCTGGCGAGTTCGCCGACCTCGTCGAGGAACAGCGTCCCGCCATCGGCGAGCGCGAACAGACCCGGGCGGTCCTCGATGGCGCCGGTGAAGGCGCCGCGGACGTGGCCGAACAGCTCGCTCTCAAGCAGCGAGGGGGTCAGGGCGCCGGAGTTGATGCGGATCAGCGCGCGATCGGCGCGCAGGCTGGCGTAGTGCTCGGCGCGCGAGACCAGTTCCTTGCCGGTGCCGCTCTCGCCGGTGACCAGCACCGTCGAGTCGGTGGTCGAGACCTGCTCGATGCTGGCGAGGATGGCCTGGATGCCGGGGCTGGAGCCGACCAGGTGCACTCCTGGCCCGCCCTCGCCCGCGGCGCGCGCCGCGAGCCAGTGGGCGCGGGCGTCGAGCGCGCGCGCCACCATCGCCTTGACCGCGAGGTTGTCGAAGGGCTTGCGCACGAAGTTGTAGGCGCCTTGGCGCATAGCCCGCACCGCGGTGTCCCATTCCGCGAACGCGGTCATGATCACCACGAAGAGGTCGCTGTGGCGGCGGCGCAGCTCGGCGAGCAGGGCCAACCCGTCCATCGGTTCCATGCGTAGGTCGCTCAGCACCAGCTCGAACCCCGGCTCGGCGGCGAGGATGGCGAGCGCCTCCTGGCCGTTGGCCGCGACCGTCACCTGATGCCCATCGCGGCGCAGGACGATGTCGAGCATCGAGCGCAGCGCCGCCTCGTCGTCCACCACCAGGATCCGGCCCATGGGGTAAGGATGCGCCACAAATGGCCGGGTCTCAAGGGGCGGTATGGGGGGCGGGCAGAGAGGGTCCGCTGACCCTAGACCCTAGACCCTAGACCCTAGACCCTAGACGCGAGACGCGAGACGCGAGGCTGCTAGACCCTGGGGTGTGGGGTTAAACGCGTACGGCCGCCTCGCGGCGGCCGTAGCGGGGAATCATTTCCAGGACCGGACTATTCCGGGCGGTACTCGATGCCGACGCTCAGGATGATCTCGTTGGGGTCGAGGTTGTTGGCGCGCATCGCGGTGCGGTCGGCCTTCTCGAGCCAGAAGTGGCCCTCGAGGCTGAGCGTCGTCCACAGGTCCTTCATGAAGAACGGCTGGGTGAGTTTGACGCCCAGGTCCATGGTGGTGAAGCCACGGCCGCCGGTGGTGTTGAAGGGATCGGTGAAGCGCTTGTACTGCTCGTTGCCGAAGTTGAAGAGCTGCCAGAAGACCAGGTCGACCGGAGCGTGCTGATAGAACTCGCGGGCGCCGATGCCGCCCTTGAAGTCGTGGTTCGACGCGCCGCCCGAGGAACCGTACTTGTTCTCATCGGCGTTGTAGAACGGATTGTAGGCGACGCCGCCGCCGAGTTCGACGCCCTGCAGCGGGGTCAGCCACCAGGCGTCGACGCCGAGGTAGTGCTGCTGGTCGCTGTGCGGGACGCTGCCGAGGTTCGGATAGGTGACCCACTGGTAGTAGGGGATCACCTGGAGGAGGTTCTCGACCTCGATCAGGTAGTCGAGCTTGGCATCGAACTGGGTGGTCGTGCCGAAGGTGTTGCGCTGCCCGGTGTAGGGATTGGCGAGCTCCTCACCCAGGACCATGTAGTGGTCGAGCTTGAGGCCGATGTCGAAGTAGCGGGCCTGGAGGGTGCCCTTGGCGGTGACGCCGTCGTTGAGCACGCGACCCTGGTCGTAGTGCTTGCTGACCATGTCCAGGCCGAGCAGGAAGTCGTCCGGGCCCTTGGCCAGCTCGGTTTCGACGGCGCAGGCGCTGCCGAGGGTGAAGGTGGCGAGGGCCACGGTGGCGAGGCTGGTGCTGAGGGCCGGGGTCTTCATGCGTTTTCTTCCTTGGGGGCTCGTGAGAGGAGGTTTTCCATCGCGGTGCGCACCGGTGTAGCGGCCCACAGGACCGATGCCACCTGCGAGGCGATGGGAAGTTCAATATGGACCCGGGCGGCCAATTCAACTGCCGCGCGGCAGGTCCATGCACCTTCGGCCACCGTCCGGTGCCGCGCGAGGTGCTCGGCGGCGCTCTCGCCGAGGGCCACGGCCATGCCCAGGGCGCGGTTGCGGCCGTGCGGGGAATAGCAGGTGGCGAGCAAATCCCCGATCCCCGCCATGCCCGCGAAGGTGCTGTCCTGGGCGCCCAGGGCGCGGCCCAGGCGGCGCATCTCGGCCAGACCACGGGTGATGACCGCGGCCTTGGTGTTGTCGCCCAGGCGCAGTCCATCGCAGATCCCGGCGGCCACCGCGATGACGTTCTTGAGCGCTCCGCCGAGTTCGACCCCGGCCAGATCGCCGGTGGTATAGAGCCGGCAGCGTGAGGAATGCAGGCGGGCGCTAGCCAGGGCGCAGCAGGTCTCGTCGCCGGCCATGGCCAGGGCCACCGGCAGGCCGGCCATGACCTCGATGGCGTGGCTGGGACCGGAGATGCTGCCGTAGGCGCGCGGACCAAGCTCGGCGGCCAGGATTTCACTGACACGCAGCAGCGAGCCTTGCTCCAGGCCCTTGGCCAGGGACACCACCACCGCATCGGGGGCGAGGTGGGGGCGCAGGTGCCGCGCCTGATCGCGGGTGAATTGGGTGGGCACCGCCCACAGTACCAGATCGGCCGCCGCCAGCACACCAGGGTCGGCACTGATCACCAGTTCGGCCGGCAGGGGCAGGTCGGGCATCTGGGCATGGCGGCGGGAGGCCGCCAGGACCGCGACGCGCTCGCGGTCGCGTCCGACCAACACCACCGGCGCCTTGCCGGCGCGCACTGCCAGGGTCGCCGCCGCGGCCCCCCAGGTGCCGGTGCCGATGATCGCGGTCAGGGACATGGGGCTACCCTACGGGTGGTGTCGGGGGTGCAAAGGGGGTGGGGGAGGCGCGAGACTCTAGACTCTAGACCCTAGACCTTAGACCCGAGACCCGAGACCCGAGGCGCGAGGCGCGAGGCGCGAGGCGCGAGGCGCGAGGTGCGAGGTGCGAGGTGCGAGGTGCGGGGAGGCGGGGGTCAGAGCACGGCGTCCATCAGGCGGGCGAGGTTCTGGGCGATGCGCAGGGCGGCGGGGCGTTCACGCCAGCGCGCCAGGTCGAGCTGCTCCGCTTCGGCCAGGTAGCCGTCCTCGATGCGGCGCAGGTCGGCGACCGTCGCGGGATCGGGGATCACCAGGCTGATCTCGGCGTTGAGCGCGAAGGAGCGGATGTCCATGTTGCTGGTGCCGATCAGCGCCAGATCGTCGTCGATGGTCACGTGCTTGGCGTGCAGGAAGCGCGGCTTGTAGGCGTGGATGGCGACGCCGCCCGCGAGCAGTTGGTCGTAGTACGAGCGCTGTGCCAGGCCGACCAGCAGCTGGTCGATCTGGGCGGCGACGATCAGCACCACCGCGACGCCGCGCAGGGCGGCGATGACCAGGGCGTCGAGCAGCGACTCGGTGGGGACGAAATAGGGAGTGGAGATCACCACCCGTCGGCGCGCGCCGTGGATCAGGCTGACGAGCAGGTCGAGGGTGTTGGCGTGGCGGTAGCCCGGCCCGCTCGGCAGGGTCTGCAGCAGGGTGCCGCCCGTTTCCGGCATCTCGGGCAGCAACTCATGCAGCGGCAGTTCCTGGCCGCATTCCAGGAAGCGGTCGGCGAGCAGCACGGCCTGCAGCTGGCGCACCGCCGGACCGGCCAGGCGCACCACCAGTTCCTGATAGACCAGGCCGCGGACGGCGTCCGGATCGATGAGATTCTGCGAGCCGATGTAGCCGATGCGCCCGTCGATGACGGCGATCTTGCGGTGGTTGCGCAGGTCAAAGCGGGCGGCGCCCCGGCGCAGTAGGCCGGTTGGCAGCAGTGCCATGACCTCGATGCCGGCGGCGCGCAGGCGCGGGGCGAGGTGGTGCAGCCCGCGCTTTGATCCTGAGCCATCCATCAGCACCCGGCAGGCCACGCCGCGCCCGGCGGCGCGCACCAGGGCGTCGGCCACCTGCCGCGCGGTGCGATCCGCTGCGACGATGTAGTACGACAGGTGGACGTGGTGGGTGGCCGCGTCGATGTCGGCGCACAACCGGTCGATGATCCCCTGGTAGGCGGTGAGCAACTCGCAGCGATTGCCCGCGGTCAGCGGGAAGTCGCCGAGCCGCCTGGTCAGGGCGATCGCATCCTCCCGCCCCGTGGGAGGATGCGGCACGACGCCCGCGCGCAGCTCCACCGCGCTGCGGATGAAGTCCGAGACCCGCTGCTGGCGCTGCTGGCGCAGCGCAGGCAGCCGCGCCCGGCCGATGAGCAGATAGACCAGGACGCCAATCCACGGCACCAGGAAGACCAGCAGCAGCCAGCTGCGCGCCGCACCCGCGCTGCGCTGCTGCGGTACGACGATGATCATGCCTGCGCAGATCAGCCAGTGCGACAGGATGCCGAGAGCTGTCCAGGTGATCATCAGGTCCCTGGGCTTCTGCTGGGGAGCGCGATGCAGCCGGGGACGGTGCTGGTGATGGTGCGGGCGGTGGCGCGAAGTGCGGAGTGCGGAGTGCGGAGTGCCTGGTGCGTCGACATCAAGTCCGCATCCCTGGGTCTATGGGCTTGATTCAGATACCGCAAATCGAAGCGCACTCCGCACTCCGTGGCCCCCGGCGCGACCACGCCGCGCTCAATCCGCGGTTTCTTCCGTGGGCCGCGGCTTGGGCAGGGGTGGCGGCACCTGGTCCGCGGGCCCGGGCGTCGCCGGGGTGGGGATGGCGCCGCCATCGGAGTCCGTGGCGCGTGCCTTGCGGATGAGGTCGTCCATGCCCTGGCGGTTCTTCTCGACCTCGTCGTAGGCGAAGGACAGGATCGGCAACAGCCGGGTCTTGACCGACGGCGCGTAGGAGCGCTGCACGAAGCCGCGCGCCGATTCCAGCGCCTGCGCCGCGAGGCGCCGCTGCACCGGCGTACCGAGCACGGTGTAGTAGGCCTTCACGGTGTGCAGGTCCGAGGTCATCTCGACGCGCGTCACGGTGATGAAGCCGATGCGCGGATCCTTCAGTTCATGCTGGATGCAGGTCGCGATCTCGCGGTGCAGCAGCGACTCCAGGCGATCCTTGCGGTTCGGGCCGCGCCCCTTGGCGGTGGTGTTCATGGCAGGGAGACCTGGTGGGAAGGGAAGCGAGGAAGCGAAGAAGCGAGCGAGCGAGGAAGCGAGGAAACGAGGAAGCGAGAGCGAATGGAGTAGCACCCATTGCGACGCACCCAGTGGTGAAGCACCAATCCCCCAGGATCCCGCAGGGGTCCAGGGGCGCGCCCCTGGCGGGGCGTAGCGGGGCAGAGCCCTGCGAACATTGGGTGATCCGGGCGCAGCGCAGCGAGCACGGCATCACCCAGGCGCCGCGGCTGCCGCAGGCAGCCCCACCGGCGTCCGCCGGCGGCTCCCGGCCGCGCCGGCCGGGAGAGCGGCCCCGACTAGAGCGTCCGGGCC
>JBBQSO010000066.1:0-29720 GCA_038213805.1 Planctomycetota bacterium
AGAAATGATCAGGCTTGTTGCCGGTCTCGGTGGTTTTCTCTGCCGGAAAGGCGACGGGGAACCAGGTTCCAAATCGCTATGGATCGGCCTCGTCATGGTGCGGCATTTCGCCATGGCCCTGGAAGCTCAAGCGGAAATGGCCAAGGCTCAGGCTGAACAGCCGGAAAAACGAAAACGACGACGATGACTTGTGGGTAATGGGTAGGGCGTGAGCCCTGGGAACCTCGGTTTTAGAGGAGGATCGGAGCCCGCGGAGCGGGCAGCACAGGTCCTGCCATGTCGAACGCGATGCATACCGTCATTGCTGGAGTTTTCGCGCTGTGATCATCCACGGACATCCCCAGATCGGGTCCCAATGGTCGTGCATTACCGCTGATCCTGCTGTGTCGCCCACTCCGTGGGCTGGCCCGCTGACGCTCCGCGCGACCCAGGGCTGGGGCCCCTGGGCTACGATGTGTCGCCCGCTCCGCGGGCTCAGAATGCCTGCGATCCGACTGACTTGTGGGTAATGGGTAGGGCGTTGACCTGGGCTGAAGATTGGCGCCGCGCCGTTGGCGCTCACGACGGGAGCGCTGCGTTTTTTTTTACAGGAATAAGAGGGGTTGGCAGATTTGTGGGTAATGAGCAGGGCAATGCCCTGGGCAAGTGCTTTTAGCGCTTGCGACCCGACGTCATGCGAGCGGCCATGAAGAACCGGATGGGCATCGCCCATCCGGTCCGTTGAAACCAGGCATCGTCCGCGCTCAGGCGAAGCGCTTCTGCATGATCTCGTATTTCGCCTTGGCGAGCGCATTGCTGGCGATGAATGCCTCGGCCTCGGGCATGGTGCGCGTCCAGGCCTCGGGGAACTTCTTCTTGAGCACCTGGCACTTCACCGCGAACAGCACGCCTTCGCCGCTGTTCTTGCCGAGCAGGTCGGCATCGAGCGCGCCGCTGTTGGCGAGCGAGAAGGCCATCTCCCAGTAGGTCGTGGCCTGGCGCACGTAGGCGTTGTCCTGGCGGCCGCCGCCCGCGCCCACGGTCTTGGCCTCGGCGGCGTCCGCCGGCATCCACGAGGCGAAGAACTCGCGGGCCTTGCGGCAGACCGCTTCGCGGCGGAGGTCGTAGAGCTTGAGGATGATTTCAGCGTCGGCGTGGGTGGCCATGGTGGGCGTTTCCTGGGGGTGCTGGGGTGGGAGTGTGTGGGGGGTGGTGAAGGGGAGAAGCGGGAAAACAGAGGCTGATGGCTGATGGCTGATGGCTGATGGCGGACAGCCAGCCGGGATTCCTCAGCGTCATCCCACAAGCGTGCCTGATCGTGCTGGCGCGAGCGCGCGAACCTGATCAAGGGTACGACCTCTCCTGACTGCTGGTGACTGTTGTCGGTTGTCAGCCATCAGCCATCAGCCATCAGCCATCAGCCATCAGCCATCAGCCGCCCCCTCAATACAGCTCCACCGCCGGCTTCGTCATCCCCGGAAGCCAGACGATGCGCTCAGGGCTGATCTCCTGTCCGTGGGCAAAAGCCACGGCATTTTCCGCCGACTGCATCTCCATATCGAACCTGCCGTCGTGGCTGCAGCTGCCCTGGTGGCAGCACAGGAAGACATTGGGCAAGGTGCGCAGGGGGCCGGTGTAGGGCTCCTGGTGGTAGACGTCGAGCGCGGCGCCGGCGAGGTGGCCGCTGACCAGCAGGTCGTAGAGCGCGAGTTCGTCGAGGACCTCGCCGCGGCAGGTATTGAGCAGGTAGGCGCCTTTGCGCATGCCTTCCAGTCGTTGGCGGGACAGGATATTTTCAGTGCCACGCGTGTACGGCAGGTGGACGGTGACGGCCAGGCTCAGCGCCAGCAGCTCGTCCAGGCCCACGTAGCGCACGCCGTGGCGGGCCGCCCAGGCGTGGTCCTCGATCAAGTCGTGGGCCACTATCTCCATACCGAATGCGCGGGCGACCTCGGCGACTTGGCGGCCGATGCGCCCGCAGCCCAGGATGCCGAGGGTCTTGCCGCGCCACAGCACGCCGGTGAAGCGCTGCCACTTGCCCTGGCGCAGGCCCTCGTGCGCCTCGACCAGGCGCCGGCTGAGACCGATCAGCAGGGCGAAGACCTGTTCGACGACGCTGCGCGCCGGCGCGTCGGGGGTGTAGGTGACGGCGATGCCGTTCTGCATGCAGAAGGCGACATCCAGGCCATCCAGGCCGACGCCGACGCGGGCGACGTGCTTGAGGCGCGGCATTCCGGCGGCGAGCGTCGCGGCGGGCAGCGGCTCGGTGCCGGCGAGCAGCACATCCACGTCGCCGAGCAGGGCCGCGGTTTCTGCCGGTGTATGCTTGCGGCGGTGCGGCGACAAGCGCACCGTGAAACCCCCGCGGGCGAGCACCTCAAGTGGGGCGCTGCTGGAGAGGCCGTAGGGATAACTGGAAGACTGGGTGACGAGCGCCATGCGCGGCATCGTGGTTCGCCAGGAGGCGAAACAAGGGCGCGCGGCGGTCCTCCTCCAAGATGGCGATCTGCCGCAGGGCTGCGCATGGCGTGAACGTGATGTAGGGAAACGCAATCGCAGTGACGCAGACCGCCGCAGGGGGCAGTAGGGAGCCGTGGGAGAATGATGCCTGAACCGTTTTCACGGCGAGTAGCTTGGTGCAGCCCCGCATCCACACGGGCTGGAAGGCCGCCCTCTTGGCCGCTGCGGTTGCCTATAACGTGAGCCGGCGAAGATCGTTGGGGAAGGCGGTCGGCGGTCGAACCGCATGCGTGATCCGCCTGGGCGCCTAAAAAAACAGGCGCCGGGGCAATCCCCGGCGCCTGTGGCAGGCTTATGCGTGAATGGCGCTGGTCAGCCCAGGATGGCCTTGGCCTTGCCCAGGGCCTTCTCGGCGCGGGCGAGCTGCGCGACCAGACGCTTGATCACGCGCGGGCTGGGGCCGGGGGTCGGCGGGCGGCCGCGGCGGCCGGGAACCTTGGGTGCCGCAGCCTTGGCGGGACGGCCGCGCTTGGCCTTCTTCGCGCCTTTCACGGCCTTGCTGGCCTTCTTCGCCTTGGCCTTGCCCTTGGGTCCGCGCGTGGCTTTGCCGGCGGCGCTGACCAGCTGGTCGACGCTGATGCCCAGGAAGGTGGCATACTTGTCGACGCTGCGGGCATTCGGCACCGACTTGCCGGACACCACGCCGCGGAACGAGGGCAGGCTGATGCCGGCGCTCTTGGCGGCAGCGGTCACGGTCAGGCCATCGGCCTTGAGCTTCTGGGAAACGAGCTTTGCCAGATTGGGCATGCGGAGACTCCGTAAAAGAGGTGGAATTCAACTCTGAAGCGGGAGTAAACCATAATTCACTCGAAAGTGCAAGTTCTTTCTGGTCAGTAATGGTGCGGATTCAGCCGAAATTCAGCATGTGCAGGCCGTGCGAATGTGCCGCCGGGCGCGCGTTCCTGTCTCCGCGCGATTCGTGGCGATGCGTGCGTAGCGGGGAAACCAGCGGATTTGCGCAGCTCCGGCGTAGCTGGTGGTTGAAACGCGCAAAAACCGTCCCACTGTCGACCGGCATGAACAAAGATGTGTCGCGCCGGCATGTGCTCCTCGTCGGTTCCGCCCTGATCCTGACCGCGTGCGGCAATCGCGGCCACAATTCAGCGCACTCCGGCGGCATGTACTATGTGGTCCAGGTTGGCGACACGCTCTCCTACTTGCACCGCCGCTCAGGACTGGCGGTCGAGGCCATCGTCGCAGCGAACGATCTGAGTTCCGCCCACCTGCGTCCCGGAACCAAGCTGTTCCTGCCGGGTGTGTCCCAGCTGCACGAGGACCCGCTTGCCGCGCGCCTGGACGTGGTCAGCGAGCCGCAGCAGGTCGATGCCGTGCCCGAGACCGCCGCCAACGATGTTCGCGATCACGAGAACATCGAAGCGCCGCTCGCCGGCGGCTACGCGCTGGTGCCGCGCTCCGCCTGGACCAGCCGTGCGGTCGGTGGCAACAACAACCCGATGGGCGGTGTGCAACGCATCACCCTGCACCACACTGGCGAGCACGCCGGCATGAGCGGTCTGCCCGACGTCGAGGTCATCCGCCGCATCGAGACGTACCATCGCAACGAGCGGCACTGGGCAGCCATCGGCTACCACTACATCGTCGGCCGCGATGCTAAGATTTACGAGGGACGCCCGGCGAAGTACCAGGGCGCGCACGTCTCGTCAAAGAACGCCAACAACCTCGGTGTCTCGGTGATCGGTGACTTCCAGGAGCGCCTGCCCTCGCCGCGTCAGCTCGCTGCGTTGTCGGCCTTTCTGGACGACAGCCGCAGCAAGTACCATGTCGGTCGCGGCGGTGTCTTCGGACACCGCGAGCTCAACAAGAGTATCTGCCCGGGCGATGCATTGTTTGGCTGGCTGAAGCACTATCGGAGTGCTTGAGGTACGGCTGCCCGATGTCGGTTTGAGCATGTGGACGGAACTTTTCGGATGTGATCGGCTGACGGCTGACGGCTCGCATCGCGGAGTCAGGTACCGAGATCCCAATCCTCCGTCGGCCGAGACTTCGCTGTGAATGTGCGTGCCGACCTCGGCCCACTAGCCGGCAGCCGCCAGCCGTCAGCCAGCCGCAACGCCAACCACCGGCGGAGCCGGTGCTGGGGGAGATGGCGGCGGCAGATACAAGTCCGGTCGCGCCGGCCGCCGCGCGGCCCAGGCAAAGATCACGATGCCGATCACGAAGAAGGGGATGCTGTACATCTGCCCCTTACTCATCCAGCCGAAGAACAGCGCGTAGCCCGCGTCCGGCTCGCGGAAGAACTCGTCGCAGTAGCGCGCGATCGCATACAGCATGCAGAACAGCCCGGTGGTCAGGCCGGGCTTGCGATGGCGGGCGTGGAACGGCACCAGGATGAGCAGCAGCAGGAAGCCCTCCAGGAACATCGCATAGAGCTGGCTCGGATGCCGCGGCACGGCGTGGGCAATCTGCCAGGCGCGGACCTCGCCGGCGTGGTCGCTCATCCACTGCTCGAAGGCCGGCCCGCTCAGGCCCGCGGGAGCCAGAGATGAGGCTTCGACCGAGGCAGGGAAGATCACCGCCAACGGTGCGCTGAAGGCCTCGCGACCCCACAGCTCGCCGTTGATGAAATTGGCGATGCGCCCAAGCCCCACGCCCATCGGACCGGTGGCGCAGAGGATGTCGAGCAGCACCGGAACCGAGCGCTTCCGCCGCCAGGCGAACCACAGCGCGCCGGCGCCGAGGCCGAGCATGCCGCCATGGCTGGCCATGCCGCCATCAGTGAGGCGGAAAACGAACAGCGGATCGTGCAGCATCTGCGGCCAGGCGTAGAGCAGGCAATAGCCGAGGCGGCCGCCGATGATCATGCCCAGCCCGCCTGATAGCACGAAGTCCTGGATCTCAGCCACCGCCAGGGGCGCGCGCCCCGCCAGGCACCAACGGCGCAACACCCAGTAGCCCCAGGCCAGTCCCGCCAGATAGGCCATGCCGTACCAGCGGATGCCGATCTTCTGGGTGAACTGCACGATGAAGGGGCTGAGATCGTGGATGTAGAGGTGGCCGGGATAGGCCGCGGCTGCGGGGGACAGGTCCATGGCGGGCGCTTCCTCGGCCGCTGGGCGCGGCGGTGCGCCGGGACCCTACGGCCGCAGCCCGGTCGCGCCAGCGGGTCGGCCATGACCGCGACCGACTGCCGATCGAACAGGAGGCACGGAGACGCGGAGACCGGAGGAGGAGCATACTGGCAAAATGGCAAGCAGGAGGCGGATCAGACCAACACCCACCCCTCCTCTTCCCTCCGCGTCTCCGCGCCTGTTCGATCCGGCTGTCCTGAATCCTGGGGAGGGAGGGGGAGGGAGGCAGGTGCGCGGGCCCTGATCCCGGCGTAGACTCTCCCACGGTCCGTCCAGACCGCCCAGCTCCATGCCCAGCCAAGCCCCCGACGACTTCCTGCGCCGCATCGAGCGGCTGAACGCCATCGGCATCGCGCTGTCGGCGGAGCGCGATCCGGTACGCCTGCTCGAACAGATCCTGATCGGCGCCAAGGAGATCACCAACGCCGACGGCGGCTCGATCTACTCGGTCGGGGATGACCACCTGCTGCGCTTCGAGATCATGCGTACCGACTCGCTTGGCATCATGCTTGGCGGCACCAGCGGGCGCCCGGTGCCCTTCAAGCCCATCCCGTTGATCCTGCCCGATGGCCAGCCCAACACCGGTTCGGTGGTGGCCAGCGCGGTGCTGTCCGGCGAGACCGTGAGCATCCCCGACGCCTACCACGCCATCGGCTATGACTTCTCGGGCACGCGCGCCTTCGATCGCGACACCGGCTATCGCTCGACCTCCTTCCTGACCGTGCCAATGCGCAACCACGATGGCGAGATCACCGGCGTGCTGCAATTGCTCAACGCCAAGGATGCGCAGGGCCACATCGTGCCCTTCGCCACCGCCGACCAGCGTCTGGTCGAGAGCCTCGCCAGTCAGGCCGCGACCGCGCTCAGCAAGCACGAGCTGATCGAGGGCATGCGCGCGCTGTTCGAGTCCTTCATCCGCCTGATCGCCACCGCCATCGACGAGAAATCGCCCTACACCGGCGGCCACTGCCGACGCGTGCCTGAACTGACCATGATGCTGGCCGAGGCCGCGGCGCGCGTTCAGCACGGCCCGCTGCGCGGCTTCTCCATGAGCGCGGCCGACCGCTACGAGTTGCGCATCGCCGGCTGGATCCACGATTGCGGCAAGATCACCACGCCCGAATGGGTGATGGACAAGGCCACCAAGCTGCAGTGCATCCACGACCGCATCGAGCTGGTCGACGCGCGCTTCGAGGTGCTGAAGCGCGACGCCGAGATCGCCATGCTGCGCACGCGCTTGGCCGGCGGGGATCCGGCGGCGGGCGAAGCCGCCTATCGGCAGCGCCTGGAAGCCATCGCCGACGACCGCGCCTTCCTGCGCCGCGTCAACACCGGCGGCGAATCGATGCGCGTCGAGGACCAGGAACGCGTCCGCACCATCGGCGCGCTGACCTGGACCGGGCCCGACGGCACCGTGCAGCCCTTCCTGAGCGCCGACGAGATCAAAAACCTCACTATCAGCAAGGGCACACTGACGACGGAAGAGCGCGCGGTGATCAACCACCACATGGTCGCCACCATCCGCATGCTTGAGGCTCTGCCCTATCCCAAGCACCTGCGCCGCGTTCCCGAGTTCGCCGGCGGCCACCATGAGCGCATGGACGGCAAGGGCTATCCCAGAGGCCTGACCCGCGACCAGATGTCAGTGCAGGCACGCGTCATGGGCATCGCTGACGTGTTCGAAGCGCTGACCGCTGGCGACCGGCCCTATAAGAAGGCCATGACGCTGTCGCAGGCCCTGCACATCCTCGGCCGCATGAAGGTCGACCATCACATCGATCCCGACCTCTTCGACGTCTTCATCGGCGAGCAGGTCTACCTCGCCTACGCGCGCGAGTTCCTCAAGCCCGAGCAGATCGACGAGGTCGACGTCACCAAGCTGCCCGGCTTCAACCCGTCCTTCGGCGTGAGCACCGGATCGGTGTAGTCGGGCTGGCGCCCCCGGTCCGGAAATCCGGCAGTCGGAAGCGCCGTGTTCCTGGGCTCGCACCGCTTGTCCGTCAGGTGATCGTCATCAGCCGAAACTTCCGGACCTCCGGACTTCTAGACTTCAGGACCCCGCCGGCGCCGAAGCTGCCGGCGGAGCGATCGTGGCGAGCAATTCCGCATACGTGCGGTAACCGATCAACCGACGCGCAGCGGCAGCGCAGGCGGCTGCGCTGGCCAGGCCGGTGGTCTCAGCCAAGAACAGGATGTAGCCGGCCACGCCCTGGGCGAAGCGCAGGCGGCCCTCGTCGCTGATGGCGTAGAAGCGCGCGCGCTGGCGGTAGCCGGCCGGCGAGTGGTCGCCGAGGCTCGCCTTGTCGCTGCGCCCGTCCGCCGCCAGCACGTACAGGAAGTTGTATTCGAACCAGAACATGTGGTCGGGGTTCGGCGTCAGCGCCGCGAGCGCGGCGCGGCAGGCGTCGAGGTCGGCGAAGACCTCCACCGGACGGCGCTCCAGCTCCAGCGCGTTGACGATGAATTGGCGCGCCATGGCGCGCTCGGTGGTGTTGGCGCCGAAGGCGCTGGTGGCCGCCAGCTCGCGCGTGAAGG
This sequence comes from Planctomycetota bacterium, assembly GCA_038213805.1. Taxonomy (GTDB): domain Bacteria; phylum Planctomycetota; class UBA11346; order UBA11346; family UBA11346; genus BOG-1363. The sequence goes on from JBBQSO010000066.1 coordinate 8,124, forward strand.
CGTACCAGTCGGCCCACAGCCGCTGGTCGCCGGCGCCCTGCGAGCGGCTCAGCGCCACGCCCATCTCGTAGGTGTAGCGCCCGCTGGTCTTGATCTCGAGGCGGCCGCCGGTGATGCGCCCGCAGAGCCGGTAGTTGTCCGCCGATTTTCCAGAGCCGGAGTGGAAGCCGATGCTGACCCCGAAGTTCCGGCACACCGCCCAGGCCGCCGCGACGCGGCGCTCGAGCTCTGCCTGGTCGGCGAAGGGGAAGTTCTTCTGGAAGCCGAACGCGGGCGCGACGTAGTGGATCGCCAGCCCCAGCGCCTCGCAGAGCGCGAGCATGGTGGCGAGCGTCGCCGGAGTGGTCAGGCCGGGCAGCTCGTCGATTGACAGCTCGCGGAAATAGGCGCGCCCGATCGCGGTGGTAAAAGCCGCGGCGCGCGCCGCGGCGTATTTGCGGTCGCGCGCGAGCATCTTCTGGCAGGCGGGCCACACCGCGGCGATCAGGGTGGCGAAGGCCTGATCGTCGATGGTGATGCCGGCGGCGGTGACGCGCGCGCGCACCGTGGCGAAGGTTGTCGCCGGCACGTGCGCCGCGCACCATGCCGCCTCATCGTCGGCGTGCGGGGTGGCGGTCAGCTCGGGCGACAGGTCGAAGGTGATGTAGCTAGCGAGCACGCAGCCCGCGACCAGGCGGTCCTCGCGCGCGTCGAACTTGCCGCCGATCGGCTGGTGGTCGGCGTTGAAGCCCCACGGGATGCGCCGGCGGTGGAAGCCGGTGGTCAACTTGGACAGCACCGCGCCGTGGCTCATGCCCTCGACGCTCTGGCCCTGGTGGCCCTCGGGCACGTCGGCGCCGATGAAGGGGAAGGGCACGCTGTCGAGGCGGCCGGCGAGCATGGCATCGACGTCGTAGACCAGTTCGCGCGGGATCGAGTTCTGATTGGCGGTCAGGCTCAGGCCGAGCTGGGCCATGGTCCATTCGACTGCGGGCCAGTGCAGGGTGGTGAAGCGCGCACCGATGCCGAGCGAGGCGTGGGCCAGGGTGCCGCGCGCCACCGGGAAGATCGTGCTGTCGGGGTCGTGCTCCTGGGCGTGGTTCTTCAGCCGCAGCAGATTGTCCCAAGTCGCCGGAAAGGCGCAGCGCATGCCGCCGGCGGGCGGAAGGGCGATGCCATCCGCGAGCAGGCCGGCCAGCGCCGCAGTGCCGCGGGTGCCAGTGATGATCCAGGCGTGGTCACCCTGCGCGTCCGCCACCAGCGTGACCGTTCCCGCCGCGATCGTGAATGTGCTGAGGGGATGATGCGTGAGTGTCCGACCCGGCTGCTCGCCGCGTGCCTCGGCGAGCAGCGCCCCGCTCAGCGCCGGCCAGTCGAGGCAGAAATCGGGGCTGATGCAGGGATTGCTGGCAATGGTCAGGCCGTGGGTCAGCAGGAAGCCGGTGATCGCGGCCATGGAATCTCCAATCGTATGGATAGTGTAGGTGCACGGTCGATAATGGAAGGGGACTTCAGCGGTTCCCGGAGCGTTGTGCAAGGCCCATGGTCGAACGTGCTTCCGCCCTTGGGAGCTCTGGCCGCTGGGCAATGCCATCTCGCTCGGCCAGAAGTTCTTCAGGATTGAAACGCAGAGGCGCTGAGAGGAAATCACCGGGCCGCAGAGGACTGCGTCAGGGCTCTGGAAGACCATGTGAGGCGCGCCATGCAGCGCTGGCCGACTCATTTCGGAACCGTATGCTATAAATCTGACCTCTGTGATCTCGAGCCCCACCCGCTGCTTCGCTACGTCGCTGCGTTCATGAGGTCAGGTCTCAGCGTGATAGCATTGCACGGCGGCCACGGTCCCGAGGCAGGGACGAGGCAGATCCCCTTACACGCCTTGGCCCAGCGACTTGAGACCGTGCCCCCGTCCGCTACATAGTTCCAACGAGGTCCCGCATGCCCGTCTCCCGCTCTTGGCTCGCCCCTTCCGCCGCCATCATCGTGGCCATCGCCTTGGCGGGGCTGCCAGCCTGCGGCGGTCCGCGCCAGGTCTCTGACCAGTGGCCAGGCGGCGCTCCCAAGCGCACCGGCACGCTGGTCGAGGAGAAGCAGGAGGGGGACTGGACCTACTGGTACGCTAACGGCCAGAAGCAGGCGGCCGGCGCCTGGGTGCACGACCTGCAGAGCGGCGCGTGGTCGTGGTGGTACGACAACGGCAAGCCCAAGCAGAGTGGCCAGTACGATCCCAGCATCGCCCTCGCCAAAAGTTACAGCGCCGCGCACCGTACCGGCCACTGGCAGCACTGGTACGACAATGGCCAGCGCTACGCCGAGGGCGACTACGTGAAGGACCGTCAGGACGGCACCTGGTCGTATTTCAGCAAGACCGGCAAGCACTTCGCCGAGGGCCATTTCACCGCCGGCGCCAAGGATCTGTTGTGGTCCTGGCATCACGAGGATGGCGCGCGCAAGGAATGCGGCGCCTTCCTTGAGGGCTTCAAGGTTGGACCGTGGACGTCGTGGAATGCCGACGGCTCGGTGAAGAGCGAGAGCCTCTACGGCGCACCCGCCAGCTACCGCGTGGTCGACGAGCGCGCCACCACCAGCCCGCGCTGGGGCACCATGCGCGGCGGACGGCGCGAGGGCGTGTGGCTGGTCTGGCAGGATGGCCGGCCGCGCGCAGTCGCCGGCTACGCGGCCGGCGTGCCCGGCACGTGGCAGCTGTGGAGCGACGACGCCACCCTCGCCGCGGCCGGAACCTGGGATGGCGACACGCCCCGCATCGCCGCGGCGTGGGCCGCCAGCGCGCCCGCAGGCTGGTCCGAAACCCTGAAGCTGATCACCGCGCCCGCGGCCCCACCGGCCGTGGCCAAGGCCGACGCGCCCCCGCCCGCTGCGCCCAAGGCGCCGGAACCCGAGCCATTGCCCGCGCCGTCAGCCCCGGCGCTGTCACCGATCCAGACCGCGCCGACCACCTTCACCATCAAGCAGGAGGCCTCGGCAAAGGACCTCATCGAGCACTACACCAAAGGCGCCGCGGTGCCGGTGGCGGGCTATGACACGTCCAGCTTCGGCGGCGAGGAGGTGAGTCGCCAGCGCCGCGACCTGATCGGCAAGCCGCTGCCGCAGACGCGATTCCTGTCCGCGACCGGCACCGTCCTCGAACTTCAGGATTACATCGGCAAGAAGCCGGTCCTGATCGTCATCCTGCGCGGTTTCGCCGGCCAGGTGTGCCTGTACTGCGCGACCCAGACCGCTGCGCTCAGCAACAGCATCCAGAAATTCCGCGATCTCGGCACCGAGGTCATCGTCATCTACCCGGGTCCGGTCGAGGCCATCCCGGCCTTCATCGACGCGGTGCAGAGCCTGCGCAAGGACCCGCCGCCCATGCCGCTGGGACTGGATGTCAGTCTGGCCCTGGTGCGCGCCCTGGGCGTCGAGGACAACCTCTCCAAGCCGACCTCGGTGATCATCGACAAGCAGGGGCTGGTGCGCTACGCCTACGTCGGGCTGAGCATCGCCGACCGCCCCGCGGTCAATGACTTGTTGCAAGAGATCGGTCGGTACGTGAAGTAGCACCATGGGCGACGACCCCGCAACGAAACCGGAGCGGACCCATCACACCACCGTCGAGGGGGTGGCCGGGTCTCCGCCGCCTACGCCGGCCGCTGCGAAGCCGGCCACGCCCAAGCCGACCATCCCAGACGTCGACATCGAGGCCGAGATCGGCCGTGGCGGCATGGGTGTGGTGTTCCGTGGCCGCCAGCCCTACATCGACCGCCAGGTCGCGGTCAAGCTGTTGCTGCTCGACAACGGCAACGGCGGCACCGAATACGTGCGCCGCTTCCAGCGCGAGGCCAAGATCCTCGCCGCGCTCTCGCACCCGCACATCGTCGCCTGCTATTCCGCCGGCATCACCGGGGAGGGCCAGCCCTACCTGATCATGGAGTTCATCGACGGGCCGACCCTGCGTGACTGGATCGAGGCCCACGGCCCGCTCGACCAGCAGCACGCTCTGCAGGTGGTGCATGACCTCGCTCAGGCCCTCGGCCACGCCAATGGACTGGGCATCATCCACCGCGACGTCAAGCCAGAGAACGTGCTGCTGACGCGTCGTGAGCAGGTGGCCGCCGACGATCCATTCCCATTCATCGCCAAGCTCGTCGACCTGGGGCTGGCGCGTCCCGCCAAGCAGCACGCCGACATGAGCCTGACCCTCGCTGGCGTGGTCATGGGCACGCCCGCGACCATGGCCCCGGAGCAGTTCGACGATCCCGACAACGTCGATTTCCGCACTGACATCTATGGCCTTGGCTGCGTGCTCTTTCATGCCCTCACCGGCAAGTCCGCGTTCGGCGGCAAGACCCTGGCGCAGATCGTCACCCACAAGGTCTCGGGCGACATCCCCAAGGCCTCCACCCACGGCACCAAGCTCAGCCGCGGCGTCAACGAGCTGATCGCGCGCATGCTCGCCCGCGACCGCGAGAGCCGTCCCGACAGCTACCGTACGCTGGTCGCCGAGATCGATGATCTGCTGGCCGGGCGTGAATCCGGCCAGGGCGGTGGCCTGAAGGTGCCGCTGCTCATCGGTCTGGGCGTCATCGTGGCCGGCGCGGTCGTCGGGCTGATGCTCAAAGGCCACGGCAAACCGGTGGAGGCGCCCGTGGTCGCACCCGTCGCCGTGGTGCCGATCGCCACGCCGGTCGAACCCGCGCCTGCTCAGGTGCCTCCGCCCGTCGCCGCGCCACCCGTTGCGGCCGGGACCCCACCGGTGGTGACCGCACCGACCCCCGCGCCTGTGCCGGTACCGGTGCCTGCTCCAACGCCTGCGCCCGGCGCTGGGCCGCTGGAATTCGCCGCCGCGACGCCGCTGACCCATCCCGATTTCAAGAGCACTCTGGACGACTGGACCAAGGAAGGCGATGCGGTGTGGGTGCCTTCCGAGGACAATGCCAACGCCATCAGCGGCCAGCGCGGCCGTATCAGCCGGCCGCTGCCCGCGCCGCCTTGGCAGATCGATGGCACCTTCCGCCTGACCACCGGCGGCGGCGATGCCACGCTGATGAGCATGCTCGGCCTCGAACTCGCCGACGGTTCGACCTGGGTGGTGGCGATCAAGAACCTTGGCGAAACCTTCCTGGTCACCACCGAAGAGCTCGCCGACGGCAAGACCATCAGCCTGATCGACCGCCGCGCCTTCCCGGCCAAGGACGTGCTGTTGACCCTGACCGCGAGCGAGGACGCCGTGGTCATCCAGGTGAACAAGGGGAAGTTCTCGACGCTCAAACTGCCGGCCGCACCCAAGCGCCTGTTCCTGTCCGTCGATGGCAAGACCCCGGTGTCGGTCAGCGATCTGGGGATCAGCCTGCCCAAGGCCGCGACACCGGTGCCCGCCGTGCCCTGAGTTCCGCATCTCTGCGGGCCTCGTGTCGAAGCTTGGCTTGCCGCGTAAAACACCTTTGCGGTTGTGGTTGCGTCGAGCCGACGGTGCGCACGGCGCTACCGTGGAGATTCGACTCAAGTTCCTATGAGTGCTGCCGTTGCTGGGACGTGCGGAAACTCCAATGATCATCTCTGGTTCAAACCTTTCCCTGGCCAATCAGCGCCGGTTTTCCGCCGCCGCGGAAACTGGTCAGTTTGGTAAGCTGCTGACCGGAGCGTCGCCGGCGCCAACGGTCCCAGCGGCGGCGAGCGCGCCGCCCTCCGCGCCCATTGCGGCACCGAGTAGCGGGGACAGCTACGTCTCCTCGGCTGGTGGCGCAGGTGACCACGCGCTGGGCGCCCAGGTCCTGGGCTACCTGAATGATTTTCTTGGCCGCGTGGGTGTTGGCGCGAACAAGGCGCAGACCGCCGCTTCCGCCGCAGGCTCCTCCCCCGCGGGTGACGGGTCGACGTCAGATCCGACCGCCACGCTGACCGGGATCCTTGAGAAGACCTTCGGTCTGTCCGACATCGCCAGTATCTCGTGGTCGTACGACGCCAGCCAGGTGCAAGGGAGCTCCGCCAGCGCGAGCGCCAGCCAGACCCGGAGCGCAGGCGGCCAGCAGTCTGATTACCAGCAGTCCTACGACGCGTACGAGCACAGCACGCTCGCGGCGCAGGGGTCGTTCACGACCACCGATGGGACCAGCTACAGTTTCAGTCTCGACTACGAACGTGAGCGCATGACGCACGTCAGCAGCGAGGTCGCGACGAGTAGTGGCGATCAGGGCGGTACGTATGCCTTCCCGGGCGCCCAGCGCGGCAGCGCGTTCGATGTGGTGCCGGCTGCGGGCGGGGACGGGTCTTCCGACACTTCGGACAGCGGCGCAGGTTCGCCAGCATCGGTGTACCGCGCGATGCAGCGCATGATGCTTTTGTTCTTCGACCGCAACCACGATGGCAAGATCGACGCGGGCGATGTGAATGCAGGCGGCAATGGTGGCGCGAGTGAGGTGCGCGAGGCCAGCGGCACGCCAGCTGCCGGTGCGTCCGCGCAGTCCCAGTCCGATGCCCCGGCGGCGCCGGCTGAGGCGCCCGCGCCCGTCTCGCCACAAGTCGATGCGCCGAGCCAGTCCGCGAGCGTCGTGGCGACGCGCAGCCGACGCGTCAGCATCCAGATCGCGGTCTATGCGCAGACGACCGCGACGCAGACCTCCACGGTTGACGCGACGGCCTGAACGGCCGGCCGTCTACCCCTTCGGCCGCAGCACGATCTTCGACGTCGGCCGCTCCGCCATGCGCGTGCCGCGCGCGGCCAGGCCGCAGGGCTCGAGGGTGGCGAGGTCGAAGGACTCCTCGTGTACGCGCTGCTTGGGCGCCGGCACCATCTGGCTGACCGCGGCGCCGCTGGTGTTGCCCAGCAGCAGGTGGTCGACCCGCCCGCCGTCCTTGATCAGCTCGTAGATCTTGTCGTGGATGAAGCCCTGGATGTGCACCTTCTTCGCCCACGGCAGCTTGCCCTTGTCGCGGTAGAGCACCGTCACGGTCAGGCCCTTGTCGGGATCGAAGCGGTCGAGGTGGAGGACCTTGCCTTCGAGCAGGACCTTTTCCGGGGGCGCCATGATGCGGTAGGTGCCGTCCTGCAGGATGGCGATGAGTTTGTCGTATTCGCTGACCTTGAACTCCTTGTCGGCCGCCTTGACCGCCATGCCGAAGTATCCGGTCTCCGCATCGTAGCCGAGGCGGATGTTGGCGCGCGCCACCGCCTTCTCGTCGATCTGCGCCATGGCCTTGAGGTTCTGGGTGCGCCGCGGGAAGAACTTGGCGTACTTGTCGTGCAGGTACTCCAGCCAGCCGATGGTGGTGCCGACCAGGTCCTTGAGCTTGGCTTTGGCCTCCTTGATCTGCCTGACGATGTCGTCGATGTCCTTGCGGTTCTTGTCGATGTCGAACTGCGAGATGCGCTTGATGCGGATCTCAAGCAGGCGGTCGACGTCCGCATCGACCATGTCGCGCACGAACAGCGCCTTGAACGCGGCCATGCCGGTCCACACCGCTTGGCGCACACCCTCTTCGGTGGTCTGGGCCTCGATCTTCTTGTAGACGCGGTTCTCAATGAAGAGCTGCTCGAGGGTCAGCCAGTGCTGCTTGTCGGCGAGATTGCCGAGCAGGTGCTCGAGCTCGCGGCGGATGATGTCCTGCAGGCGCGCGGTGCAGTCCTCGAGGATCTGCTTGACCGTGGGCTCGGCCGGCTTGCGGTCGCGGATGACGACGATGTTCGAGCTGTGCGTGACCTCGCAGTCGGTGAAGGCGTAGAGCTGCGGGATGACCTCGTCGGCGGTGACGCCGCGCGGCAGGTCGAGCTCGATGCGCACCTCCTCGCCGGTCTTGTCGGTGATGTTGCTGATCTTGACCTTGCCCTTGCCGATCGCGCTCTCGATGGATTCCATCAGGGAGTCGACGGTGGTGCCCCAGGCCAACTCGCTGATCACCACGCGGCGCTCGCCGTCGGCCTCGATGCGCGCGCGCACCGTGACCTTGCCCAGGCCGTCCTCGTAGCTGCTGGCGTCCATCATGCCGCCGGTCGCGAAGTCCGGCACCAGGCGGAAGCCCTCGCCGCGCAGGATCTTCACCTGCGCCTTGAGCAGCTCGCCGAAGTTGTGCGGCAGGATGGTGGTCGCCATGCCCACGGCGATGCCTTCGGTGCCGAGCATCAGCACCACCGGCACCTTGGCGGGCAGCGATTCGGGCTCCTCGCGGCGGCCATCGTAGCTGGGCAGCGTGCTGGTCAGCGCCGGGTTGAAGAGCACCTCCTTGGCGAGCGGGGTGAGGCGGCATTCGATGTAGCGTGAGGCCGCGGGGCCGTCACCGGTCATGATGTTGCCGAAGTTGCCCTGCTTCTCGATGAAGAAGCCAAGGTCGAAATTATTCAGCGCGCGACCCTTGTTGGCCAGCACCACCAGCGCGTCGCCGATCGAGACATCGCCGTGCGGGTGCAGCTTCATGCACTCGCCGATGATGTTGGCGACCTTGGTGAACTTCCCGTCGTCCATCGTCGACAGGGTGTGCAGGATGCGGCGCTGGACCGGCTTGCAGCCGTCGCGCAGGTCGGGGATGGCGCGGTCGACCACCACGTAGCTGGCGTATTCGAGGAAGTTCCGCTCCATCAGCGGCTTGAGCGAGGTCATTGATCGGATCCGGGTGAGGACGTGTGGCGGGCGGCGGCGGACGGCGTCAATTGAGCTCGTAGATCAGGTTCGAGACGATGAAATCCTTGCGCTGCGGGGTGTTCTTGCCCATGAAGAACTGCAGCGAGTACGAGACTTCGGACATGTTCTCGATGCTGACGTCCATCAGCTTCATGTCGGCGCCGATGAACTGGCCGAACTCCTTGGGGCTGATCTCGCCCAGGCCCTTGAAGCGCGTGGTCTCGGGGTTCTTGATGCTCTGCTGCGCGGCGTCGCGCTCGGCCTCGCTGTAGCAGTAGGTGGTCTGCTGCTTGTTGCGCACCCGGAACAGCGGGGTCTCAAGGAAGTAGATGTGGCCGTTCTTGACCAGGTCCTCGAAGAAGCGCAGGAAGAAGGTCAGCAGCAGGTTGCGGATGTGCATGCCGTCGACGTCGGCGTCGGTGGCGATGATCACGCGGTTGTAGCGCAGGCCCTCGAGGCCGTTCTCAATGCCGAGGGCCGACATGATGTTGTACAGCTCCTCGTTCTTGTAGACGGTCTCCTTGCCCAGGCCGAAGCAGTTGAGCGGCTTGCCCTTGATGGTGAAGATCGCCTGGGTCTCGACGTCGCGGCACATCACCAGGCTGCCGCCGGCGGAATCGCCCTCGGTGATGAACAGGCTGGTCTCGTCGCGGCGGTCCTTGCCCTTCTTGGGCGGCTGGTCGATGCGGTGGATCTCGCAGTCGCGCAGCTTGGGGATGCGCACCGCGACCGACTTGGCGCGCTCGCGCGCCTCCTTCTTGATCTTCTGCAGTTCAGTGCGCAGGCGCTCGTTGGCCTTGATCTTGTCGAGCAGCTTGGTCGCCACCGCTGGGTCGGTGTGCAGCCACTTCTCGACCGCGTCCTTGACCGCCGGCACCACCCACGAACGCACGTCGCTGCCCAGCTTGTTCTTGGTCTGCGACTCGAAGAGCGGGTCCTGGACCTTGATGGCGATGGCGCCGCAGATGCCTTCGCGCACGTCCTCGCCGGCGAAGCTCTTGCCGGCGAATTCGTTGACGCCCTTGAGGATGCCCTCGCGGAAGGCCGACAGGTGCGTGCCGCCGTCGTTGGTGAACTGCCCGTTCACGAAGCTGAAATAGGTCTCGCCGTAGGTGCCGGTGTGGGTGAAGGCGAACTCGAGCTTGGCGCCGTGCTCACCGCCGGAGTGGTGGAAGACCTCGTAGTGCACCTGCTCCTCGCCGATCTCGCTGGCGAGCAGGTCCTTGAGCCCGTTCCTCGAGACGTAGGTGGTGCCGTTATAGACGATGCTCAGGCCGGCATTCAGGTAGCAGTAGTACTGCAGGCGCTTGGCGATGAACTCGTCGTGCCAGGCGTACTTCTTGAAGATCTCGCTGTCCGGGGTGAATTCGACCCAGGTGCCGTTGGGCTGGTCCTTGGCGCGGCCGTCCTCCTGATCGACGAGCTTGCCCTGGGCGAAGCGCGCGCGCTTGAACTGGCCCTCGCGGAAGCTTTTGACCTCGAAGCTGCCGGAAAGCGCGTTGACCGCCTTGGTGCCGACGCCGTTCAGCCCGACCGAGAACTGGAAGACGTCGTCGTTGTACTTGCCGCCGGTGTTGATCTGGCTGACGCAGTCGATGACCTTGCCGAGCGGGATGCCGCGCCCGTAGTCGCGGATGGTGATGGTGTTGTCGGTGCGGGTGATCTCGACGCGCTTGCCGGCGCCCATGATGAACTCGTCGATCGAGTTGTCGACGATCTCCTTGAGCAGCACGTAGATGCCGTCGCTGGGGTTGGTGCCGTCGCCGATGCGGCCGATGTACATGCCGGTGCGCAGGCGGATGTGGCTGAGCGCGTCCAGGGTCTTGATGGCGTCTTCGCTGTATTCGACCTTCTGCTTGGCCATTGGCCCTCCGATGGGCGACACGGTGGAGGGGGTCCAGGGAGCGTCAAGGCCCCGCGCCGCGAGGGTTGCCCCCGCCAGGAGGCCCGGATGGTGGGTTGGCGCGCTCCGTGGACGCTGGCGGCGACGTCGCTGGCACGCCTGCCGGCGGTTCTAGGATCGCTGCCGATGCCGTTCTCCGCCAACTACCACGCCCACACCTGGCGCTGCCAGCACGCCGAGGGCGACGCGGTCGACTACGCCCGGGTGGCGGCGGCCGGGGGCTGCCGGGTACTGGGCATCTCCGACCACGTGCCCATGCCGGACGGGCGCTGGGCCGAGTTCCGCATGCGCATGGACCAGCTTGACGGCTACGAGGCCGCCGTCGCCGCGGCGCAGGCGGCAGAGCCCGGACTGCAGGTCCTGCTTGGCATGGAGTGCGAGCTGGTCCCCGAGTTCACTGGCTTCTACCGCGACGAGCTGCTCGGTCGGCGCGGCTATGACTACCTCATCGGCGCCTGCCACGGGACCTACCTCGATGGTCGCTGGATCAGCAGCTTCGAGCGCCTGGGCACACCGCGCGCCCTGCGCGCCTACGGCGATTACGCGGTGCGCACCATGGCCAGCGGCCTGTTCGCCTTCTTCGCCCACCCCGACATCATCGGCGGCAGCCACGCGGACTGGAACGCCGACACCGCCGCCTGCGCCGCCGACATTTGCGCCGCCTCCGCCGCGCTGCGCGTGCCGCTGGAGATGAACTCCTATGGCTTCCGCAAGCCCTTCATCGACGGCGCCGCGGGTCCGCGCGCGACCTACCCCTGGAAGCCCTTCTGGGAGGTGGCCGCCGCCCACCGCGTCCAGGTGGTGCTGAACAGTGACGCCCACCGCCCCCAGGATGTCCTCGCCGGCTACGACGAGCTCGCCGCCTGGCGCGACGAACTCGGCCTGGTCGAGGCTGACCTCTCCGCGCTGGGGCGTGGGGTCCGGAGGTCCGGAAGTCCGGAAGTCCGGAAGTCGACGGCCTAGGACGACAGCGTCCGCAGTGTCGGCCTCATCGTTCCGCAACTTGCAAGCGCTTCGGAAGCGCTGTTTCATCGAACTTGGCACAATTGTCGGATATTAAGACTTCCGGAGTTCCGGACTTCCGGACTTCCGGACCCCGCGCCCCAGCGCGGGTCAGTTCTCCGCGAACGGATTGATGACGATGACCGGCTTGCTGAGCGGGCCGCGCACCACGGCGCGGGCGACGCGGCTGGAGGCGAAGGCCCACATGCTGTCGAAGATGCGCCCCAGGCCGGGGATGAAGTCGAGGAAGGAGCCGATGCGCGGGATCACCAGCAGGCGCAGGTCGCCTTCGAGCGAGATCGTGCCGTTGATCAGCAGTTTGGCCTTGGGCAGGGTCACGGTCGCGGCCGGGAAGCGCACCAGGCCCTCGCCGATCTCGAAGGTCGCGTCGGCCCCATCCTGGCCCTTGGCGGCGCCGAGGTCGCCGACCAGCAGGTTGGCGATCAGCGGCAGCTCGATCAGGCTGCCGTCCTTGATTACCACCGCGCCGCGGCCGCTGATCAGCTCGGGGTGGCCGCTGGGCAGCGAGAACTCAAGGTGGCCGGTCATCTTGCCGCCGATGCCCTCGACCGAGGCGCCCAGGCCGCTGAGCAGCGAGGCCAGGTCGACGTCCTTGGCGTCGAACGAGCAGCGCTCGACGTCGTTGTCGAAGTCGATGGCGATGGTGCCGGTGACCGCCCCGCCATAGGCGGTGGCCGTGCAGTTGGTAAAGGTCAGGACGCGGTTCTCGAAGCGCGGCAGCGCCGAGACATCGGTGAGGGCGAAATGCGCGAATTCCAGGGTGTTCGCATGCAGGATCTGGCCGGAGATACGCGCGATGTAGGGTGGCGCGGTCTTGGCGACCGCTGGTGCCGGTGCGGCGTCGGCAGCGCAGATCCGCGTCGTGAGCACGGCCAGCAGCACCATCGGCAGCCAGGTGGCCAGGTTTAGCGCGCCGCTGCGGGTCGTGCTCATGACTGTTCCGTCGGCAGCCCATAGGCCGCCAGATCGGCCTGGGCGAGGGTCTCGAGGTGGCCGCGGGCCGCGGCCAGTGCCGCGGGTCCGGGGTGGTTCACCAGCACCGTCTGCCAGGCGGCACGGCCGGCGCCGGCGAGCAGGTGGATGCCGACCTTCACATCGCTGACCAGGTGCGGATTGCAGGCGGCGAGAAAGCCGCGCAGCGCGACAGCGTGCGCCGCGCAGTCCGCAAGCAGCCCGGCTGGAACCGCACGCGCCCGTTCCTCGGCGGCCGCGGTGGCAGCCGCGTCCTTGGCCTTGCGCGCCGCGCCTACCGCGGCGTAGGCGGTGGCGTCCGCGTCGGCAGCGGCCAGGAAACCAACCGCTGCCGCGTCGAGGAGGCTGGCGAGCGCTTCCGCCTGGGCATGCACCGCGGGAAAGCGCGGGCCGGTGGTGTACCGTGCTGCCATCGCGCCCGCGGCGGCGCCCAGGGCAGCGGCGATGGCGGCGGCAGCGCCGCCACCTGGCGCCGGGGTGCGCGCAGCCAGGTCGCGGGCGAAGTCGCCGATGGTGTTCGCGGCGATGCTCATGGGGCGTGAGGCGCTGCGGATCTCAACCCGCGGCGGCGGCCGCTGCCGCTGCCGGGTCGTCGGCGCCCGAGGCGCGCTGGATCTTCGCGCCGAGCTTGCGCAGGCGCTCTTCAATGCGCTCATAGCCGCGGTCGATGTGGTAGACGCGGCTGATGCGCGTCTCGCCCTCGGCGGCGAGGCCGGCGATGACCAGCGCGGCGCTGGCGCGCAGATCGCTGGCCATGACCTCGGCGCCGCTCAGCTTCTCGACGCCCTGGATGATCGCCTGGCCATTGGCGACGCTTATCTTTGCGCCCATGCGCTTGAGCTCGGCGGCGGCCATGAAGCGTTCGGGGTAGATGCGCTCGACGATCGTCGAGGTGCCGTCGGCGATCGCCATCAGCGCCATGGTCTGGGCCTGGCAGTCGGTGGGGAAGGCAGGGTAGGGCAGGGTCACGACCTCGGAGGCCTTGGGGCGCTCGCCTGGCACGACCTTCATGACCGTGCCCTTGCGTTCGATGGTCACGCCCATCTGGCGCAGCACGTCGCAGACCGCGAGCAGGTGCTCCGGCCGGGTGCCAGTGACGGTGATGGGCGAGCGCGTGATCGCGCCAGCGATCAGGAAAGTGGCGGTCTCGATGCGGTCGGGGATGACATCCCAAGCCGCGCCGGTGAGCTTCTTCACGCCCTGGATGGTGATGCGCGGGCTGCCCGCGCCGGTGATCTTGGCACCCATGCTGATCAGGCAGTTGGCGAGGTCGACCACTTCGGGCTCGCAGGCCGCGCACTCGATGATGGTGGTGCCCTTGGCCATGGCCGCGGCGCACATCACGTTATCGGTGGCCAGCACCGACGAGCCGAACTTGCCGCCGAGGTAGATCTCCGCGCCTTTGAGTCCGCCTTTCGGCGCCTTGGCGTGGATGTAGCCGTGCTCAAGGGTGATCACCGCGCCGAGCGCCTGCAGGCCGCGCAGGTGCAGGTCGATCGGGCGCTCGCCGATCACGCAGCCGCCGGGCAGCGAGACCGTCGCCTCGCCGCGTGCGGCGAGCAGCGGCCCGAGCACGCACACGCCGGCGCGCATCTGCTTGACCAGTTCGTAGGGCGCGGTGCTGTTGTAGGTGTCCTTCACCTGGGTGAAGACATCGCGGCCCTTCCACTGCGTCTCGATACCCAGGGTGTTGAGGATCTTGACCTGGGTCTGGATGTCGCGCAGGACCGGGATGTTGCCGAAACGGCAGGCTTCCCCGGTCATGATCGACACCGCCAGGATGGGCAGGGCGCTGTTCTTCGAGCCGCTGACCGCGATCGAACCGGCGAGGCGGTGACCGCCTTGGATGACAAAGGTGTCCATGGGCGCAGCCTATGGGCGGTGGCGGTGAAACCAGGGGGGAGGGCGCTTTTCTCCCAGGCGCTAGACCCTAGACCCTAGACCCTAGAGAAGGCAGGCGGAAACCTTGGATTGAGTCATTGGGGAGGCGCGAGCAGCGAGCAGCGGGTCGCCGGAGGCGGAATCCCCCATGCCTAAGGGTTCCAGGGTCCAGGGTCTCCACCCCATCCCGGCCTCGCGCGGCATTCTGGAAACGGGTACGCTCCCTGTATTCCACCCCCCGCTACGACGGATGAGGGGCGGTCGGCAACCATCCTCCTCGGGCCCGGTACCTGTTCCTATGCTTGAGTGCTGTCCGCGCCTGCCCACAACCTCAGCCATGCGGACGTTGCTGGTGCAGGCCCCGGTGCAGACCGGCGAGGCGGTGGTCGATGGGGACGAGGCCCACCATGCCCGGGCGGTGTTGCGCCTGAAGGTCGGTGACGAGGTGCGCGTGGCCGACGGTGCCGGGCGCGCGGGCTTGGCGGTGGTCGCAGGCATCGGCCGCGAGGCGCTGTGCCTGGAGGTCACCGCGGTCGAAGAGCTCGCCCCGGACCGCGCGGGGCTCATCACGGTCGCGGTCGCCGCCCCCAAGGGCGACCGCCTGGCCGACCTGGTGCGCGGCTTGACCGAGCTCGGCGTCGGCACCATCCAGCTGCTCCAGACCGAGCGCGGCGAGCGCCAGCCGGGCAATGCCGAGCGCCTGCGCCGTATCGCTGCCGAGGCGCTCAAGCAGTGCCGTCGCAGTCACCTGCCGGAGATCCTCCCGTCCTGCTCGATTACCGCCTTGGCAGCCAGCGGTGCGGTGCTTAGAGTCCTGGACCGTGCTGGCGCGCCGCCGCGTACCGGCGCGCCCGCGCCGGTGACCCTGGTGGTCGGTCCGGAAGGTGGATTGACCGTGGCCGAGCTCGCTGAGCTGGCCGCGGCGGGGGCGGTGGCGATGCGCCTCGCCGGCCCGATCCTGCGCATCGAAACCGCTGCCCTCGCCGCTGCTGCGGTGTGGGCGGCCGCCTGGGAGTCCACTCCGTGACCGACACCCTTCCGTCCGACGCGCCTGCGGCCCAGCCGGCTGCGCCCGACAGCGGCTTCTGCTTTACCGACCCGGGCTGCCGCACCGACGTGCGGGTCGGCGCCCTGCTGGTGCTAGCCGCGGTCTTCCTCTGGCTGTGGTGGGGGCCGACGGTGTCGAGCCGCATCTACCTGGTCGGAGTGCCCTTCTTGCTGGCCGGCGTGCCGTTGCAGGCCTTCGAGGGGCGCCGCAGTGGCCGCCCTGGTCATCCCATCAAGCTCGGTCTGGTGCTGCTGATCGGCGGGGGCCTGATGTGGCCCGATCTCTGCTACCGCGAACAGGTCGGCCAGGCGCTGCATGTGCAGGAGGTCGCGCCGCTGCTGGTCTGCGCCGGCGCCTGGATGGTCGCCTGGTGGCCGCTCGCCCGCAGCGGCGAGGCCGCGCGCCTACGCGCTGAACGGCGCGCTCTCGCGTCTGCTGCTGCTGCCGCGCCCACCGGCGGAGTCCCGGCATGACCCCCGAACAGCGCACCCTCGCGATCTGGGGCGGCGGCTTTGCCGTGGCCGTGATCGCCGGTTGGATCGTCCTCGGCGCGCGCGGCGAGACCCTCGCCCAAAAGCAGGGCCAGGCCGAGGAGCTGGAAAAGAAGTACCAGGACCTCTACCCTGAAGAGGGCCTGGTCGCCACCGATGCGCGCACCAAGTGGAAAGCCTCGCTCGACCTCCAGGAGGCAGCCCTGCACGAGGCCGAGACGGCACTGGTCCCGCCCTTGCCGCGCGCCTACACCGATACCGAGCTCGGCACCGCCTCGGCGCAGGTGCACACCGACCTGCAGTACCTCAAGCAGAAGGGCCAGCGCCAAGGCGCAAAGATGCCCGCCGCGCTGCCCTTCGAGGAGGGGCTCGACCAGGATCCGCTGCAGCGCGCCATCCAGCTCGCCCAGCTCCACCTCTACCGTGAGGTGGTCGACGCCTGCCTGGAGGCCGGCACCTCCCGCCTCGGCAGCGTGCATGTCGTCAAGGGCCCGACCGACCCGCAGGGCAAGTACGCATTGATGCTCTGCGACCTCGAACTCGACCTGACCTTCGAGCAGGTCGACCAGCTTCTGCTCGATCTGGTGCAGAAGCAGCACCGCAAGGGCATCGGCCTGCGCTCGCTGTCTCTCGACCAGGCGCGTGACGGCAGTCAGCACGTCGGGCTGACGGTCAGTCTGATGGTGGCCAACGATCCGGCCTGGGGCCTCAAGGCCGAGGTGCCCAAGGCGGGCGCCAAGCCCGGTACGGCCCCGCCAGCCGGCGGCAGTCGGCTCAACCGCCTGGGTGGAGGCTGACATGAAGATCACCACGCAGATGTGGATCGCCTTCGGCGCGGTCTTCCTCGCCCTGCTCATCACCATCGGACCGGTGCTCGCCGGCGGTGCGTCATACCCGGTGCCGATCACCGAGCAGCGCGTCGCGCCCGCCAGCATCCTGGTCATCGTCCCCGCCGCGCGCGCGACCGAGCCGCTGCAGGCCGAGCAGAGCGGACCGCCCCAGTCCAATCCGTTCACCCTGCGACAGGGCCAGTCCGGCCACAGTGTGTTGCCGATCCCGCCGCCGCCGCCGCCGCCGCTCGAGCTGCCGCTGCCCCCCGCCCTGCCGGTCGTGGAGAAATGACCATGCGTGTCCTCCCCACCGCCGCGCGCCGTGTGCTTTGCCTTTCCGGGTTGCTGCTGGCGCTGTCCCTCGGCGGCGCGGCCGGCGCGGCGGAGCGCTACATCGACCGCACCGCCACCGATTACGACATCGTGACCATGGCCGACGGCAAGCCGGTCACCTGCAACGTCGAAAGCATCACCAGCGACGGCGCGGTGGTGGTCAGCGAGCCCGGGCACCCAGGTACGCGCACCATCCCCGCCGGCCAGTGGCGCGGCCCGATCGAGGAGCGCCGCACCCTTGCGCAGGTCGTCGAGCGGCGCGGTAAGCAGGCGCTCGACCGCGGCGACCTCCAGGATCTCATCGAGACCCTGAAGTGGGCGCGCGAGAAGAAGGTCACGGATGCCGGCCTCGCCCTGGCCGAGAAGGTCCTGGTCAAGCAGCCGTCCAACACCGACATCGGCACCCTGGCGCTGCAGTTCTACATCGAGAAGGGCGACCAGAATCCCAAGGCCGAGGCCCTGGCGCGCCGCCTGCTCGCCGCCGATCCGCACTGGAACGCGGGCTTCGAGTTCGTGGCCAAGCTGCTGGCCAGCGAGCCGGCGCGCGCCGACGACCTCGCCACGTTCGTGCAGGAGTGGCTGAAGGCCCAACCGACGGCGTTCACTCCCAACAAGATCATCGCCGGCATCGCCGAGCGGACCGGCGACTTCAAGGGCGCGCAGGAGGCCTACCGCAAGTGCTATGAGATGCACAAGGACATCGAGTCCGGGCTTGGCTACGCGCGCCTCAGCCTAACGCGTGGCGAGCGCGACAAGGCGCTCGACGTTGCCAACGCCCTGATCCACGCCGGCATGTTCGTCGACGAGGCCAAGGTCATCGCCGGGTCGGCGCTGCTCGCCCAGGGCGACGCCGCGGGGGCGCTCGGCCTGCTCCAGGACGCCATCAAGGGCACGCTCAGCGAGGGCACCGCCAAGCTCGCGCGCTACAACCTTGGGCTGGCGCTGTGGCGCGGCGGCCAGGGCGACCAGGCGCGCTCGCTGTGGAAAGAGCTCGGTACGCCGATCTCCAAGCTGGCGCTCGCCATCCTCGAGCGCGCGCATTTCGACGACGTCGAATCGCTGCCGACTCCGGGGCTCAAGAGCCTGGCCAAGCAGCTGAACGCCTGCGTCGACCTCGAACACGGCCACCACGCCGAGGCGGCGCTGCTTGACCGCACCGCCTCGAAGCGGGACCTCTTCCTCGCCGAGCTCGGTGACATGATCAAGAGCGGCATCAGTGGTGACAGCCTGCGCACCATTGCCGGCACCCCCGGCGACGAATCGCTGCGCTGGCAGGCGTATGGCCAGCTCCTCACCGCCCATTACGCCGAGGCCGAGGCGCTGCTCGCGCACCTGCCCGAGGACGACGGTTACGCCGCGGTCTACCGCGTCTACGCCGCCGAGGGCCGCAAGGATGGGCCGCGTGCGCGCGACCTCTACCAGAAGGCGGTGGCGAGCAAAAATCCGCCGCGCGACTATCTGGCGCGCCTGTCGGCCTTCTACGCCTCGGCGCTCGACGAGAGCGAGACCGAGCACTTCAACTGGCCTCCGGGTGAAGCCCCGGGTGGCACCTGGCAGTACAGCGCCCCTGGGACCAACATCCACCTTCACGCGGCGAACGGCCAGCTGCTGATCGAGGGCACGCAGTCGGCCAGTCCCGACGCGGTGTCGCGCGCCTGGAAAGTGGTCAGCCGCGACCGCCTCAAGGCGATGCGCGCGACCTTTGATCTTACCGGCGTGGGTGCCGCCACCGGCGGCGTCGAGCTGCTCGACGAGCAGCGCACGAACGGCGTCGAGCTGGGCGTGCTCAGCGACAACCGCCTCGGCTGGCGCGAGCTCAAGTCGGGTGCCTGGGGCGAGTGGCTGCCGCTCGCTCTGCAGGTGCAAGGCACCAAGGCGGTACTGGTGCTGGAGCTGAATGCCGGCCGTGTGCTCGCGGTCTCGGCGGACGACGTGCTGCAGAAGTTCCCGATCGGCAGCCCGCTGCCGGTTGCCGCCGAGCAACTCAGCGTCGGCGTCTTCGGCACCAGCGCCCCCGGCGCCGCGTGGAAGATCGCGGTCGACGAGGTGCTCTTCCAGTACAAGGCCACCGCGGCGAAGCCGCGGCAGTAGCGGCTTCGCCGATGGACACGGCGGGCGTCTGATGAGCATGGGGCGACCACGCCCCAACCGCGGACCGCGCCATGGCCAAGTGTTCCATCTACCGTATCGATCCCCCGTCGCTGGTCGCCGCGCTCACCGATGAAGGTGTGCTTGCCCGCTACCAGGCGAATATCAGCGACGAGATCCCGTCCCTCGCCGACCGGCCCCTGATCGCCCACCTCAAGCGTATGTCGACCAGCGCCAGTCGCGCCCAGGTCGACGGCTTCGACCGCTTCGCCGAAGCCGACCCGGCGGCGGCCGACAGCCTGCTCTCGGACCTCTTCGCGGTCGCCACCTTCCATCGTTGGCCGTTGCCGGCCCAGTACCTGGGCGAAGAGGAAATGCCGGTCGACGGCATCCCGCGCGGCCTGCTCGGGGCCGACACCGCGCCGGAAGGTGCGCGCCTATGGCAGATCGATGACGAGACCATCGCCCTGGCGCGCAGCCGCGAAGCGGCGGACAGCGCGGACATGAGCGGGCATGCGAAGGCGGAGGGGGAGGCGGAGGATGAAGGGTGCGGGACGGGGTGCGGGCAGCACTGACCGGTTGGTCGGTCGACGTGACCGAGAGCGGCACGGTTGGCCGCGGTCCCAGGGGGAAGGTATTTCGCTGTTGGGGGCGATGCGCGAAATCAGGCAGTAGGACTGCGCGCGCTGAACGATTGGAAGCGTTCGGCCTGCCGTTCCGTCTGCCAAGTGCAGATATCCCACAGGTCAGCTGCCGGCGCGTTGGTGAACGGCGCATGATGCATGTACGGCGCCGGACCGAACTCCGGCGTCAGCGTGCACTCGGGCAGCCTGCGCGCCGCCATGCTCCGCCACACCACGTCCCACCAGCGTTCGTGCGCGGCGACTTCCGTCTGCCACTCGGGGGCGCGCGGATCCGGCACCTGTGGGCCGCCAGCATAGCCGACGCGCGCGTGGATGTGCACCGTGCGGTCGGCGACGAGGTGCAGCAGGGCGGGGTCCTCATCCAGCACCAGACGCTCGGCTACGCATACCCAGTGGCTGAAGTCGGCGGTCAACTGCACTTCCGGCACCGCGGTGATGAGGTCGCGCGTTGCCCACGGTGTGTTGAAGCAGCGTCCGCGGTGGGTCTCGTGCGCGACCGGCACCGCCTGGTCCGCGGTGATGCGCGCGGCTTCGCGGTAGAAGCGCACCATCTCGTCGCGGCTCCAGGCGTCGCTGCCGCTCTGCAGGTTGAGCAGGCGCGGTGACCAGGCGGCGGCCGCGGTCAGGCTCGCGCGCAGCGCGGCGAGGTGCGCGTCAACGTCCGCACCGTGGGTGAAGCCCTGGGCCACCAGGCCCAGGGCATGCGCGGCCAGGAGTTCGCGCAGCCGCGCAGACTCGGCGGGCGCGTAGCGTTCAACCGGCGCCTCGATGGCGGAGAAGCCAGCCGCGGCGATGCGCGGGATCGCGGTCTCCCATGGTTCGGTGATGCCCCACAGGTGCCGGACCGGGACGAGCTGCATGGCGGTGTGCACGCTCATTCCTCCCACACCACTGGATTGAGCGGCGACGCCGCCACGTCCCCGGGCGCCAGGCCTGGGAACCACGTGGCCAGGTCATTGCGCTGGTGATCGTTGCGCGGCTCGGCGACCATCATGTCGGCGGCAATGTAGATGATCGTCATCACCGCGCGCGGCGCCGTCGTGCGATTGGGGCCGGCACGGTGGAAGGTCCAGCCGTGATGAAAACTGACCTCGCCCAGGCGGAAGGACTCTTCGACTTTTGAGCAGTCAGCCAGGGTGCGGGCGATGACGCGCTCGCTCTCGTCGCCGATCGGCAGTGCCAGGGACACGCGCTCTGCGAGCAGGTCCTGGCTGCCCACCGCGAAGGCCAGCGGGCCCATCGCCAGCGGCACGTCCTGCAGCGGGATCCATGCCGTCACCGCGCGGTCGTCGGCGAGCGGCCAGTAGCGCTGGTCGGCGTGCCACGGGGTGAAGCCGCCGCCCGGCTCCTTGAACAGCGCCTGGTCATGGTAGATGCGCGCACCACGCGCGCCCATCAGCGCGGCGGCGATGCGCCCCAGGCGCGGACTCAGCACCAGTTCGGCGATGCGCGCGTTCAGTCGCCAGAGATTGAAGACCTGGAGGAAGGCGCGGTCGTAGGTGCTGCGCTCGGCAAGCGGTTTGCGGTCCAGGGTGCGTTCCTGGACCTCGCGCACGATCTCGCTGCCGTAACCGGTCAGGGTCGCCGGCGCGAGCACCTCCGGCAGCCGGATGAAGCCGTCGTGGCGGTAACGGGCAATGTCGCTCGCGGCCAAGGCATAGGGCGCGGAGAGGTCGGCCATGATGGAAGGGCTGGTGAGCATGCCTGTGATCATGACGGCGGCGCGGGTGCGTCATCCGCACCCTGCACCTGAAATACGCTCCAATTGACCAATATTACTAGATTTCTTTAAA
>JBBQSO010000067.1:0-29392 GCA_038213805.1 Planctomycetota bacterium
TAACCATGTTTGACTGAAGCTGTCTGGTGTCATTATCGACCCCATGCCCCAAGCCCGCAAACGCATCATCGACCCATCGCAGCCGACCTGGGTCCACTGCACGTCTCGCTGCGTTCGCCGCGCCTTCCTGTGCGGCGGCGCGTTCGACCACCGTCGATCCTGGGTCGAGGAGCGGATGCGTCTGCTGTCCGGGATCTTCGCGGTCGACATCGCGGCATATGCGATCATGGCGAACCACCTGCACGTGGTCTGCCGCATGCAACCGCAGCGTTCTCAAGGCATGGCCGACGAAACGGTGGTCCGGAACTGGTATGCGATCTATCCAGCAGATTATTATGCGGATGGAACGCCAAAACCTCCAGCCGAGGCATTGATCCAGGCACGGATGCATGACCAGGAGTGGATCGGGATCCGGCGTCAGCGCCTCGGTGATCTCGGCTGGTTCATGAAGGCGTTGAAGGAAGCGATCGGTCGGCGCGCAAATCGCGAAGATGGGTGCACTGGCGCCTTCTGGGAGGGCCGTTTCCACTCGGTGCCGCTTCTTGACCAGGCGGCTTTGATCGCCTGCATGGCCTATGTGGATCTCAATCCGGTACGGGCGCGGGTGAGCGAGACTCCGGAGCGATCCCATTTCACCTCGGGATATCGCCGCATCCGCGCCAGGAACCGGCATCGCGCCGCGACCAGGATCCGTTCGCGCCATCCGGATCGGGCCGAGCGCATGCTGGCCAGGGTCGGACTCACCCAAACTGCGGTTCATCCGGAAGATGGTCTCTGGTTGTGCCCCTTGTCCCAGTGCGTGGTCGGTGAGGTGCTGGCGAACCGTCGTTTCGCGGTCGATGATTACCTGACCGTGCTCGATGCGACCGGACGATTGGTGAAGGCCGGCAAGCGCGGCCGAATCCCACCGGAACTTGCGCCCATCATCGCGCGCCTGGACCTGTCGGTGGATGCCTGGCTGGCGACCATGCTGGGCTGGCGCATGTTCGCCTTCGCTTCGGCCATCGGTTCGGCAGCAGCGCGGGCCATCGAGGCGGGGCGACGCAACGTGCGTTGGATCAAAACTCATTGCCCCTTGTTCGCGGGGAATGCTGGAGGGGAATCAGGCGCGGCGTGACGAGAGGTCTCGGGGCTGGTCGAATGGCAGTGCCGACATAGGCTCTCATATACGCCTATGCCTCATTGTTTTTGCGGTAGCACTCCATGAAGTCCTCATTCTTGGCTTCAATGGCCATGTAGATTTCCAATTGCGGTGTTGATATGGGATATGCCGACCGTCGGCCCATTTCTACCGAGCAACCTGAATTATTGCATGTCCATGAATGGCCAAATGCTCATGATCCCGATCAGCGGTTCTCGCTGAGAGGCGGTTTCAAGCCCGCCCCGTAGCGAGACCGCCTTCCTTCGAGCGAGACCAGGAGGACGAGCCGGTTTGCGTGGCGGCATAACCGCAGCTCATGGTGCGCGTCAAATGGCTCGTCTGACGCAGTCGCGGCTGACGAGAGCCGGGCACAAGAGGAGGGGGGTGGTTAAACCGCCACTTGAGGTCTCCATCAGCGCATCGCCAGGGACCCCGCCATGCCGAGCGCCAGGCACCCCGCGAGCACCCAGAGCATTCCGATGCCGAAGCGCAGCATGGCCATGCAAGCTGCGGTCGAAAACGCCAGCGACGCCCAGTCGATTGTCGACCAGCGCGGCAGCGACAGGTCCAGCGGTCCGACGTGAATGTTGGTGACCGCGCCGAAAAGCGTACGCAACCAAGCCACCGCCGGCCATTGCTCCCGCAGGCGTCTCGACGCTTGCTCTTTCCGTCGTTCAGATTGTAAGCTAGCTAACGAATCCTCACCTGTCGGGAGCTTTTCGTGGCGCGAGCATATGCCATCCAATTTCCTGGCACGACCCGCGACCGGCGTGGCCCGGATGCGGGCGGCCTGGTTCGCGCAACCGCTCGAGTCGGCGACTCCGCGACCCCCAACGGTGATCGCTGCCAAGGCCGGTTCCTGCGCATACCACGTGGACTGCCGCCGCTATGAGCGAGTTATCGACAGGCACGGCCACAGACGACTCCCACGTGCTGAAGTCCAGGCGGTGGCTCGGCTTGGGTGGCCACATGGGCGCCGTGATCCAGGACATGGACTGGTCAGCGACCCCGCTCGGGGCCATCGCGGGGTGGCCACAGAGCCTGCTGTCCACGGTCAGTCTCTGCCTGGCCTCCAACTTCCCGATCTCGATCATCTGGGGTCCGGGACATGTGCAGATCTACAATGATGGCTATTGGCCGATCTGTGGCGGCAAGCATCCCCAGTCGATGGGGCAGGATTTCACCGTCTGCTGGGCGTCGGCGTGGCCGGTGATCGGCGAGGCCTTCGCAAAGGCGCTGGGTGGAGAGACGTCGTTCCTGGAAGACCAGCGGCTGTTCCTCGATCGCCACGGCTATCTGGAGGAGACCTTCTTCACCTTTTCGTTCAGTCCGATCCGTGACGAGACGGGAACCGTCAGCGGACTCTTCCACCCGGTCACTGAAACCAGCGACAAGATGATCGGGCAGCGCCGCGCCCGGGCGCTGCGCGAGCTTGCTGGGTGCTGCGCTGCGGCCCGGACCCTGCCCGACCTTGTCACCGCTGCCGCGCGGACGATCGCAGAGCAGTCGTACGATCTGCCGTTCGCGCTGCTCTACCGCATCGACGGGCCGCAGGCGCAGCTCCTGGCCGGTGTGGGTATGGAGCTGGGCGGACCTGCGGCTCCGCAGACCATCGAGCTTGCGGATCCGAACGCCCCATGGCCGCTCTCCAAGGTGGTCCAGACCGGGCTCCCGGTGCAGGTGGAGGACGTGGCCGTCCGCCTGGGTGGCGCTCCGTGCGGCCCGTATCCCGAAGTGCCCCAGCGCGCCCTGGTGCTCCCGCTCAGCGCGCCCGGAGCGACCCCGCCGATCGCCACGCTGGTCGTCGGCATCAGTCCGCGCCTGCCGCTCAGCGAGTCCTACCGGTCGTTCATCGATCTGGTCACCGCGACGCTTAACAGCGGCATCGCCACGGTGGTCGCCCATGAGAATGAGCGCAGTCGCGCCGAGGCGCTGGCCGAGATCGATCGGGCGAAGACCGCATTCTTCTCGAATGTCAGTCACGAATTCCGCACGCCGCTCACCCTCATCCTTGGACCGCTCGAGGACCTGCTCGGCTGCGCCGATCTGCAGCCCGACCATCGTGGCCAGGTCGAGCGGGCGCATCGCAACGGCCAGCGGCTGCTGAAGCTGGTCAATACGTTGCTGGATTTCGCCCGCGTCGAGGCGGGACGGACCGAGGCGCGCTTCGCTCCGACCGACCTCGCGCGACTGGTCGCCGACACGACCGACGCATTCCGCAGTGTGGTCCTCAAGGCGGGCCTGAGACTGACGGTCGACATTCCGCCGTTGTCCCAGCCGGTGCATCTGGACCACGACCTGATCGAACGCGTGCTGCTGAATCTGCTGTCGAATGCCCTGAAATTCACGCTGTGCGGCGGGATCGAGGTGCGGCTCGCCGCCACCGACGATGGCGCGTCGTTGACGGTGCGCGATTCCGGCGTGGGCATCCCGGAAGCGGAATTGCCGCGGATGTTCGAACGCTTCCACCGCGTCGCCGGCCAGCGCGGGCGCAGCCATGAGGGCACCGGCATCGGCCTGGCGCTGGTCCGCGAGCTGGTCGAGTTGCACGGTGGGACGGTGTCCGTGACCAGCGTCCTGGGCTGCGGATCGGAATTCCGCCTGACGCTGCCATTTGGGACGGCGCACCTCGATCCCCGGCGCGTGATCTCCGCGAGCGCGGCGGAGGTGAACTCGTCGCGGGCGAACGCGTACGTCTCCGAGGCGCTGCAATGGCTGCCGGAAGCCTCCCCAGCCGGGACGCCCGGCCACACCACGAGCGCTGCGGCGCACCCGCCCGACGCCGTGCCCGCTGCCCAGAGCGGCAGCAAGGTGCAGGCGTCTCTTGACCAGTCGATGCTGGCCGACGCGGATCCCGTAGCCGAACCCACCGCTCGTCTGGTGCTCGCGGAAGACAATGCGGACATGCGCGGCTATCTGGTCGGACTCCTGGCGCGGCGCTACGCCGTCACGGCGGTCGGGGATGGCCTACAGGCGTTGGCTGCGATCCGCGCGCATCCGCCTGATCTGGTGCTGAGCGACGTGATGATGCCCGGCATGGATGGGGTCGCGCTGGTGCGTGAGCTGCGCAACGATCCCGCCTTGTGCGGGATACCGGTGGTGCTGCTTTCCGCGCGCGCTGGCGAGGAATCACTGCTGCACGGCATCGAGACCGGCGCCAACGACTATCTGGTCAAGCCGTTCTCGGCGCGCGAGCTGCTGGTCCGCATCCAGATGCACCTGGACATGGCGGCGCTGCGCCGCAACTGGGCGCGCGACCTCACGCGCTCTAACGGCGAACTCCACGAGGCGCTGCTCGCCCAGGAGCGGAGCACGGCCGAGGCGATCCATGCCCGCCGCTTCGCCGAATCGGCCAGCCGGGCGAAGGCCGAGTTCCTCGCCAACATGAGCCACGAGATCCGCACGCCGATGAACGGCGTCATCGGCATGACCTCGTTGCTGCTGGAGACCCCCTTGAGCGGTGAGCAGCGCGAATATGTGAATTCGGTGCGCGTCTCGGGTGATGCGCTGCTGACCATCATCAACGACATCCTCGATTTCTCCAAGATCGAGGCTGGCAAACTCAGTGTTGAACCGATCCCCTTTGATCTGCGCAATGCGGTCGAGGACGTCATCGACCTGCTCGGTGCGAAGGCCGCCGAAAAGCGCATCGACCTGCTGCTCGACTATCCCGCCGGGGTGGCCAACCGCCTGATCGGCGACGAAGGACGCATCCGCCAGGTGCTGCTGAATTTGGTTGGAAACGCCCTAAAATTCACCACTCAAGGAACCGTGTTGGTGACGGTCGAGGAGATCGGACGCACCGCTGGCGAATCACGTATGCGCCTGACGGTGAGCGACACCGGTATCGGCATGACGGCCGAGCAGTTCGCCCGGCTGTTCCAGCCGTTCAGCCAGGCCGACGCCAGCACGTCGCGACGCTATGGCGGAACGGGGCTGGGGCTGGCCATCTGCGCGCGGCTCGTCGAATTGATGGGTGGCTCCGTCACTGCGACCAGCGAATTCGGCACCGGCAGCCGCTTCATCGTCGAGATCGCGCTACCGATCCAGGTTCCCGATGTAGGGTCCGCCGCTGGAGCCCATGCGCAGGAATTCCTCCACCAGAGGGCGCTGGTGGTGAGCGATCGCCAGCCGAGCGGTGCGTTGCTGGTGCGCACGCTCGCGAGCTGGGGAATGACGGTCGCGGAGGCGCCCAGCGCGGCGGCCGCGGCGCAGCTCCTCACCCAAGCCAGCAGTCCGCATGTGGTGATGATCGACCAGCGGACCGCCTCGGGTGCGCGCGACCTGCTCACCAGCCTCGGGGTGGGCGCTGGCCACATCCCCATCCTGCTGGTTGCGAGCGGCGTCCGGGGCGACGCGGAATCTATGGAGTCGGCGGGATTCCGCGCCTACCTGGCGCGTCCGGTACGCTTGGGCATCCTACGCAGGGTCCTCGCCAGCGCCCTGGCGAACCGCGGCGGCCCAAGTGGGCTGGTGACCCGCCATACCGTCTCCGGCGATAGTTCCAGGATTGGCGACCGGCGCGACGGTGGTCCGGGTCGGAAATGGCGGGTGCTGGTTGCGGAAGACAACTCCATCAACCAATTGCTGGCGCGGCGTCTGCTCGAACGACTGGACTGCCGGGTTGATTTGGCGAGCAACGGGTCCGAAGCCGTGGACCTCGCGATCCGCGCGCACTACGATCTGATCTTGATGGATTGCCAGATGCCCGAGATGAACGGCTTCCAAGCCACCGCCGCGATTCGTGCGGGCGCGGGGCCGTGCGCGTCGAGCCCCATCCTCGCGCTGACCGCCAACGCGATGAAGGAGGATCGCGATGCCTGCCTTGCTGCGGGCATGAACGACCACCTCGCCAAGCCGATCAGGCTCAGGTGCCTGGAACTCTACATCCAGCGCTGGCTGGTCGATCGCCAGCCGGCCCTGCCCATCAACCACGACCTATCTACATGAACGGACGCATCTGGCCGGTCCTGCGACGCGCATGCCCGCGAGCATCGGACCCGCGACCAGCCGCTGGAAGCAGGACCTGAAGATGTCGAAAGTCCTGGTCGTCGACGATAATCCGTCCATTTGCACGTCTCTCGCCGCGATCTTGGATAGTGTAGGGCACGATATCGAGACGGCGCTCAGTGGAGAGGCGGCCAGGTCGCTGCTCGGAAACGCTCATTTCGATGTGGTCATAACGGACATCTCCATGGGCGGCATCACCGGGATCGAATTGCTGGATCATGTCCAGCGGTCGAATCCCGATACCTGCGTCCTGATCATGACCGGCGATCCGACCATCGAGACGGCGACCAAAGCCCTGCATGGCGGCGCCTTCGACTACCTGGTGAAACCGATCCATCCCGAAGTGGTGCGACGAGCGGTCACGCGGGCTGCTGGCATCAAGGAACTGAAGGCGCAGAAGCGACTACTCGAACGTGACAATCTCGCCTACCAGAATCGTCTCGAGCAGATGGTCGGTGAGCGAACTGCCGCGCTGCGCGACAGCGAGGCGCGACTTGCGGGAATCATCGGCGTCGCCCCGGTCGGGATATACGTCAGTCACGGCGGGATCATCCGTGATGCGAATCCGGCCTTCTGCACCATGCTCGGTTATACCAAGGGTGAGCTCATCGACAGCGACGAGCGGCTGCTCTACCCGTCCAGGGAACACCATGAGCGCATCAATGGAGAACGCGATCACGCCATCACCAGGGAAGGCGTAGCCCGTCTGACGGTCGATATGCAGAGCAAAGATGGGGAGATCCGGAAAATCCACATGCAAGTGGCTCCTATGACCGGCCACGGCGAGGACGCAGCTCTCACCCTCGTCGCCCAGGACGTGACCGACCAATTGCGCCTGCAGGCCGAACTCGATCACGGCGCTGCTGCGCTGCGCCAAGCGCAAAAAATGGATAGCATCGGACGATTGGCCGCCGGCATCGCCCATGAGATCAATACGCCATCGCAGTTCGTGCTCGACAATCTGCACTTCATGCGCGATGCATTCCAGGATATCCTACGTCTGCTGTCAGCGGATGCGGACCTGCGTGCAGCCGCGATGACTCGCGGAGAACCGCTGGCTGAGGCGGCCGCCGAGATCGCGGCGACGATCGACATCGGATACCTGGCCGAGGAAGTCCCCAAAAGTCTGGGCCAGACGATGGAAGGGATGGAGCGCATCGCGAAGATCGTGCTCGCGATGAAGGAATTCTCCCATCCCGCGGAATCCAAGTCGTCGGCTGACATCAATCACCTCATCGAGAATTCCCTCACCATCAGTCGCAATGAGTGGAAGTACGTGGCGACCGCCACCCTCACGCTCGATCCCGGATTGCCACGGGTCGATTGCGTCTCAAGTGAGATAAGCCAGGTCCTGCTCAACCTGATCGTCAATGCCAGCCATGCGATCGCTGAAGCCATACCGCGAGATGCGAAGGAGCTCGGAACGATCGACATCATGACGAGCCACGCTGACGCATGGGTTGAGATACGCATTGGCGATAGCGGCTGCGGTGTCGCCCCAGACATCCGCGAGCGGATCTTCGAGCCGTTTTTCACCACCAAGGCGATCGGCAGGGGGACCGGGCAGGGGCTGGCCATGGCATGGTCGGTCATCGTCGACAAGCACTTCGGAACGATCGACCTGGAGAGCCAGGTCGGCGTTGGCACCGTGTTCATCATCCGGCTGCCGATCGACGGCCAGAAATCCGCGTCATGACCGACGCGGTGCAGTCGACGGGCACCGCGCCGCGCAGCGCCCGACGGCCCGTGAGGCCGTCCAGTCGCCGGGACCGACCGGCACATCCATCAGTGGATTGCGGCTTCCTCCGGATGCGCGCAACGATTAGGGTGGGGTTGTGAGTACCGAACCCACTGCGATTGGGATGCCAGGCAGTGAGTTGGCCGCTTTGTTGCAATTGCTCGGGCAAGCGGAAGCCGCCCTGAGCACGCACCTGGTAGAGGCCGACAGTCCCGGCCAACATGGCGCGACTGCAGCACTGCGGGCAGTGGGAGAGCGCCTGCGCGCCACGGTTGAGAGGCTCCAGAAGCAGGTCGATCTCCAGACCGCGATCATCGAAGCACTGCCTTCCCACATCGCCTTGGTGGGCGCCGATGGGGTCATCACCGCCGTCAACGCCGCGTGGCGCCGTTTCGCCGCGGCCAATCACCTTCCGGACCCGGCCTGCGGCGTGGGACAGCATTACCTGCTGGTATGTGAGCGGGAGCGCCACGACCAGCCAACCGGCGCACAGGTCGTAGGCATCGGCCTCCGCCGTGTGCTGGAAGGTCAATTGCAGGATTTCACCCACGAATATCCCTGCCACGCGCAGAATGAACGGCGTTGGTTCCTTTTGACGATCACGCCTCTGAGCGCCGAACGACGAGTCGGTGCCGTAATCGCCCATACCAACATCACCGAGCGGAAGATCGCTGAAATCGCGTTGCAGGAAAGTGAGATGCATTTTCGCACCACCTTTGAGCAGGCCGCCGTCGGGGTCGCCCACGTCGCCGCCGACGGTCGTTTCCATCAGGTGAACGAGCGGCTTTGCGCCATGCTCGGATTCACCAACGAAGAACTCTGCCGACAGACATTCGCAGAACTCAGTTTCCCGGATTGCCGTGCCCTAGCCGAAGCCGCACGCCAGGAGATGCTGGCAGGAAACCAATCGTCATACTCTGCGGAAATGCGCTATCGACGCAAGAATGGCGAGGCGCTCTGGGTCAACCTGGTCACCACCGTGGTCCGCCGCCAATCCCAGCCTCCGTATTTCATCTCCGTACTGGAGGATATCACCGCGCGCAGGACTGGGGATCTCCGCCTGCAGCGCATCAATCGGCTGTATCTGGTGCTGAGCAAGATCGGTGCGGCCATCGTCAAGGCGAAAAAACCCGCTCAGCTCTACGGCCAGGTGTGCCGGATCATGGTCGACGATGGGCGGTTCCGCATCGCACTCATCGCCGAGGCGGAGCCGGACGACGAGAAGGTCCGCACGATCGCCGTGGCAGGCGAAACCGGTGACTACCTGAACAGCTTCATCAACTCCCAGGAACAGCACGGCGTCCACTCCAATGGGCCCCTTGGCACGGCGCTTCGCAGTGGTCGCTATGATGTCTGCAACGACTTCACGCAGGATCCGCGCATGGCATCCTGGCAGGCTGCCGCGGCCACCAACCACCTGCGCGCGGCGGCGGCGTTTCCTCTCGCCGCTGATGGCGTGGTCACCACGGCCCTTGTGCTGTTTTCTGAGGAGGTGGATTATTTCCGCGAAGATGAGATCGCCTTGATGGTCGCCGTCGGCGACAATATCTCGTTCGCCCTCGATGCCATGCTCAAGGAGCGGCTGCGCATCGCGGTCGAGCGATCCCTGCGAGACAGCGAGCGCCGGTTCCGCGCCCTGAGCGACCAGAGCGCCGATGGAATCTCGCTCATCGATGCCAACAACCACATCCTCTACCTGAGTCCTTCCGTTGCGACCATCGAAGGGTATTCCCCGGCAGAACTCGTCGGCCGGCAGGGGTTGGAGAACACCCATCCGGACGACGTCCCATTCGTCCAGCGGACCATCGCCGAGCTGCTGGCCAGCCCCGGAAAGCCGGTACCGGTCCTCTGGCGAAGGCGCCACAAGGACGGGCATTGGCTGTGGCTGGAGGGAATCTCCACCAATCTGCTCAATGACCCCGCGGTATCCGCCATTGTGACGAACTATCGGGATGTGACTGAGCGGAAAAGCGCCGAGGCCGAGCTGCAGCACAGCCAGGGTCTGCTGCGCATGGCGAGTCGACTCGGTCGCATAGGCGCCTGGACACTCGAGGTTCCGACATTGACCGTGACCTGGTCCGACGAGATCAAAGAGATCCACGAGGTGCCAGGCGATTTCGTCCCGGTGATCGATTGCGCGCTCGACTTCTATCCGCCTGAACATCGGCCACAGATCACCAGCGCCGTCGATGCATGCCTGCGCGAAGGGCAGCCTTTCGACGTCGAACTGCAGATTATCACGGCCAAGGGACGCCGCGTATGGGTGCGCAGCATCGGCGAAGCGGTGCGTGACCAGCGGGGGACGATCACGCGTATCCAAGGGGCATTCCAGGACATCTCCGAACGCCGGCAGGCGGCGGAGGACCACCGGCTTATCGCGGAACGGCTCACCACCACCCTGGAAAGCATCACCGAGGCATTCTACACCATCGATCGGGATTGGCGCTTCACCTACGTGAACCAGCAGGCCGAGCTGATCCTGCGCCGGCATCGGCGCGCGCTCATCGGGAGGGTGATCTGGGATGAATTTCCGGAATTCCGGGAAACCACCCTGCGTCGCCGGGTCGAACAGGCGATGCACGACAACGCTTCCGTGCAATTCCAGGATCATCATGCGCCATTCGATGCCTGGTACGATATCCGGATCTATCCGTCAGCTCAGGGATTGGCCATCTACATCAGCGATATCACCGAGCAGCAGCGCGCGCGCGAGGCAGTCAGGATCAGCGAAGAGCGCTTCCGCCTTCTGGCCAAGGCGACCAACGACGCGATCTGGGATTGGAACGTGGTCCGCAATGACCTGTGGTGGAATGAGGGGTTGGAGACACTCTTCGGCTACGGGTCCGAGGAGGTCGATTCGACGCTCGAGTTCTGGTCCACGCGCATCCATCCAGAGGATCAGCGGCGCGTGACGGACAGCGTCGACCACGCCATCCGGACAGGCGCCCAGGTCTGGTCCCAGGACTATCGTTTCCGCCACAAGGACGGCAGTTACGCCTACGTCACGGATCGCGGGCACCTCATCCGCGATGCCGCCGGGCAGGCCATCCGCATGATCGGCGGGATGAACGACCTCACAGCGCGCAAGCGGGCGGATGAGCGGATCGCTGAACAGGCGGCTCTCCTGGATGAGGCCAGGGATGCCATCTCGGTACGCGACCTGCGCCATCATACCACCTACATGAACAAAGGCGCCGAGCGGGTCTATGGCTGGACCGCGGCCGAAGTCATGGGCAGGTCATTCCGCGACCTCGTCTACAAGGATCCGACCGCATTCAACACGGCCATCGCAGCGGTCCTGGAGCACGGCGAGTGGATAGGTGAGCTGTCGCCGATCAACAAGGCTGGCCAACAGCTGCTGATCGAAGCTCGCTGGTCATTGGTCCGCGATCATGCCGGACAGCCAAGCGCGATCCTGAGCATCTGCACTGATATCTCCGAGAAGCGCAAGATCGAGAAGCAGTTCCTGCGGGCCCAACGCCTGGAGAGCATCGGCACCCTGGCCGGCGGAATCGCGCATGATCTCAACAATGTGCTGACCCCCATCCTGCTTTCCATCAACCTGCTGATGACCGGTGAGACCGATAAGCGCCGACTGCGCACCCTTTCCATCATCGATGCCAGCGCTCAGCGTGGCGCAGACATGGTCAAGCAGGTGCTATCCTTCGCCCGCGGCGTCGAAGGCCAGCGGCTGCCGGTGGACATCAGGCAGCTGATCCGCGACATCGAAAAAGTCATCAATGACACGTTCCTGAAGAACATCCAGGTGCGCACCGCCATCGACCCCGAGATCGATGCCGTGATCGGCGATGTGACGCAGATCCATCAGGTGCTGCTCAACCTGTGCGTCAACGCGCGTGATGCCATGCCGGATGGCGGGGCGCTGACGCTGTCGGCGGAGAACGTCGTCCTGGATGAGCATTATGCGCGGCTGAATGTGGATGCGAAGGCCGGGTCCTATGTGCTCATCCGGATCGAAGACACCGGGACCGGCATCCCCACCGATATCATGGAGAAGATTTTCGAGCCTTTTTTCACCACCAAGGATATCGATAAGGGCACTGGCCTGGGATTGTCGACGTCGTTGGCCGTGGCGAGGAGCCATGGTGGATTCATGCGTGTGTACAGCGAACCAGGTCGGGGCTCCACTTTCACCCTCTACCTTCCATCGGTGACCGCTGCGAGCGCGGGGGTCTCCTCGAGGGAGGGCCTGGCGCTGCCCAGGGGCAACGGTGAGCTGATCCTGGTTGTCGATGATGAGGAGGCCGTCCGTCAACTGACCCGGCAGATCCTCGAGGCCTTCGGGTACCGGGTCCTCCTCGCCATCGATGGCAGCGATGCGATCGCGCTTTTCGCCGTGCAGCAACACGACATTTCCCTGGTCCTGACGGACATGATGATGCCCATCATGGATGGAAACGCGGTCATCCGCGTGCTGATGAAATTGCGACCCGACGTGCGCCTCATCGCCGCCAGCGGCTTGCATGAAAATCATGTGGTGGCCAAGGCGATGAGCGGCGGGGTGAAGCACTTCCTCACGAAGCCCTATACTGCCGAATCATTGCTGGTGCTCATCCGCAAGGCGCTTACCGCGACGTGATGCGCGCAATCGCACAGGGTATCCGGCAGGCATTGCACCGCTGACCGCGCTTCGCGAGCAGCCGCTGAAATGCGACAGCGATGAGACGACGTCATCCAGGGTCAGGATCGTCGGGCCTACCTCACGGGTCCCGCGAGGGGCAGGCGGATGATGAAGACGGTGCCCCTGCCGATTCCGGTTTCGTAGGCCAGCGTGCCGCCGTGCTTCGTCACCACCACGGTGTTGGCGATGTAGAGCCCCTGGCCGGTGCCCTTGCCTACGTCCTTGGTGGTGAAGAAGGGATCGAAGATCTTGTCGCGCACGGCCTCGGGGATGCCGGTTCCGGAATCGCGGATGCGGACTTCGGCGCAGGCCCCGTCTCGCCGTGTCGAGATGGTGATGGTGCCCTTACCGCCTGATGTGGCGATGACGTCGCCGATGGCATGCGCGGCATTGACCAGCAGGTTGAGGATGACCTGCTTGAATTCGCCAACGAGCAAGGGTACCGCAGGCAGATCGTCGGAGAACTCGGTGATCAGCTCAGCAACGGATTTGTATTCGTTGCGGGCGACGATCAGCGTGTTTCTTATGGACTCGTTCAGGTCGGTCGGTTTCATTTCGCCCTGGCGTCGTCGCCAGAGGCGGTCATCACCACCGGCTTGGGCCGGTCGGCAGCGCCGAAGCCCGCCACGCGATCGCTCAGGTGGATGATGGTTTTCGCCCGACTCTGGCCCTGACGGGGTGCTGGCTTGGAGGGGTGTGGCGATGATCCGATATGGGCGGTACAGTTTCCCATGGGTCGGACATATCCCCATGAACCCCTATGAAAGGAACCCCTCCCATGACCATCCGCACCTGCGCCATCCCGCTCCTGACCCTGGTTTTCGGCCTGTCCATGCAGGCTGCAGAGGGGGATGGAGCGCATGCCACTGCCACTGCAACTGCCACCGGAACCGTCAGCGCCGTCAACGTCGAGAAGAAGTCCTTCACCCTTGTCGAAGATGGTTCGCAGAAGACGGAAGCGTACCGGCCGTTCTACGCGGGCGGTGACCAGGGCAAGATGGCCGTCAGGATCCCCACGCTGACCGTTGGCGAGCACGTTGAGGTGGCCTATACGATCAAAGAGGGGCGCCGCGCCCTGGCCATCACCGACGTCGCCGCGAAGTGACGGACGCGGACGTCCGGTTCCACCATGACCCAACCTGACGTCCCTGCAGCGGCGCACCGGCCGCCGCTGCAGGTCCTGCTCGCGGAGCGCGGCATCCTGCTGGCCTACATCAACGTGATGCTGCATGACCTGCACGGCGCGGAGGACATCCTCCAGGAAGCCTTGCTGCTTGCCATGGACCAGGATTTCGGCGACGCCGACCACGCGCGTGCGTGGATCCGCGTGACCGCGCGGAACCTTACTTTCGCGGAACGACGCCGACGTGGGCGCGGCGCCTATTTGTCCGATGATCTTCTGGACCTACTCGACACCGCTTGGCGCGAAGAGACTGTGAACGCAGCGCACGCCGACCGGATCGTTGCACTACAAGCCTGCCGTGATGCGTTGTCGGCGGCGGCGCGGCGCCTCATCGACCTGCGCTTCGTCGAGGGTCTCGACGGACAGGCCATCGCTGCGCGCCTGGGTCGGCCGCTGAACACCGTCTACGTCGGTCTCAGCCGCACCTACCGCCGCCTGGCCGACTGCATCCAGCGCCGCCTGGGGGACGCATGAACTCGCGCAGCGACGACGACCTGATGGTCCGCTACATTGAAGGCGCGGCTTCCGCGGAAGAGGTGACGCTGCTCGAGACCAGGCTGCGTACCGATCCCGGTGCGCGCCGCGAATTCGTGCGCCTCGCCCACGTTCAGGCGCTGTTCGTGGATCTGCCGAGGGCTTCGGTGGTGATCGACGCGACCTCACCTCCCTTTCGGCGTTGGCATGTGGCGCGCGCGGCCGGCCTCGTCGCGGCCGCACTCGTGCTTGTCGCGATCGCACTCGTCGCGCGACCAGCGCGCTCCGGCGTGGCGACCGTCACCGCCCTGCAGGGCGCGGTGCGGTGCCTGCGTGAGCAGGATGTGGTACCGCTCCGCGTGGGAGACGCCGTGCAGCCCGGTGATCAGTTCGCACTCGCCGGATTCTCGACCCTCAGTGTGTCGTGGGCTGGAGAGGTCAGCGTCGACGTCGAGCAATACAGCATTCTGACCGTGGGCGGCGAGGGGGCATCGACCATCTATCTGTCGAGTGGTGCGGTGCACGCCGTGGTCATCAGCCATAGCGGGAACGCGTTCGCCATCGCCACCGCGGATGGCGTCGCCCGTGACCTTGGCACGGACTTCATCGTGCACTGTGATGCGGGTGGCACGGCCGTCCAAGTCGCGGCCGGTCTGGTCATGCTGGAAAACGCGCTGGGACGGGTGACGGTCCCGGCGGGGAGATCGGCTTCCCTGCACGCAGGTCGCGCACCAGCGTTGGAGATTGTGCCCCCGCACGGGCAGTCCGCAGGCCAACGGCAGCCCGCGCCAGCGACGATTCCGGCGCCCGCGGTCCGTCCGCCACCGCCACCGCCACCACTCGTCGACGTCACATCTCCGTCGTCCACCGGGACGGTCACGC
This sequence comes from Planctomycetota bacterium, assembly GCA_038213805.1. GTDB lineage: Bacteria > Planctomycetota > UBA11346 > UBA11346 > UBA11346 > BOG-1363. Next base: position 15,071 of record JBBQSO010000067.1, read on the forward strand.
ACCTCGATGGGCAGCGCCGCGCATTCACCCTGCGTGACGACCGTTCTGGAGAAACCAGCGAATACCGTGCGCATTTTGCCGGCGGACATGCCGAGGCCATCGTCGCTCGCATCGCCTCGCTCCAGGTCGGGGAGCACCTGACCGTGGGCTACATCGAGCAGGAGGGGCGTCGGGCGCTGTCCATCGTCACTACACCTCCGCCGTGAGAGAGATGACGGCCGGCGCGAATGCTCATGGCCATTCGCGCGAGCCGACACTCCCGCTCTGCGGCGATGAAGTGGTCCAATAGATTGCAGAGGAGGATCGTCATCTCGCCAATGCGGGTTGGCTTCTCGATCCACCCGCTGCGCACCGGGGCATCCGCGCGTGGCGCTGCGCCGCCAACAACCATGGTCGCGAGGTTGTTGAAGGCCGGCTCCGCGAGCATCCACGCGCCCAGTTGCGCGTCCCGTGAGCGGGACAGGTACTGATCGCGGATGACGAAGTCGAGCGCGACTTATTCAAGTCATTTAAAGGCAATGAATTACACAGCCTCTAGTCGATAAGGTTTGCATACTAATGATTCGCTCTGATATTGATTTTCATGCTCGAAAATGTCACGCATGAGGAGCAGACGACCGCTTCGGAGCCGTGGGTCATCACCATCCTGCGCTCGCTGCGGCAGATCCTGCGCCGCGTCGAACTCGGGTCGCATGATCTCGAAGTCGCGCACGGGGTCACCCAGCCGCAGCTCATCTGCCTGCGCACCATCGCCACGTCGGAGCGGTTGACCCAGGTCGAGCTCGCGCGCGCCGTCTACCTCAGCGCCAGCACCCTGGTCGGCATCATCGATCGGCTCGAACACAAGGGGCTGGTGGAGCGGACCCGCGACCACGCGGACCGCCGTCGTATCTTCCTGACCCTCACCAGGTCAGGGAAAGAGAAGGTGCGCGTGGCTCCGGAGCCCTTGCATCAGCGCGTCCAGCGCGCGCTCATCGGCATGAATCCCGATGAGCTGGCCACCATGGCATCGTCCCTGGGGCGCCTCGTCGAGCTGCTGGAAGCGCGTGACGAAGACGCCACGCCCATCCTCGCCAGCGGCCCGATCCCCAAGCCCGCCGCGCTCGACGGCGGTCCGCACTGACGTGCTGATGGTTTCGGCGCACCTCATCCCTCGCAGATCCCCTGCCATGACCAGCCACTCGACCAGCCATCCGGTCCGCCTGACCGTCGGCCACCATCCGCGTCCAGCATCCGGCCCCATCGCGCAGCTGCTGAGCACGGACGTGGTCACCATGGACTGGACGGTTTCACGCCTGACCGGAGCGCCAAGCACGACCCGCCACGCTGCGACCGTGCTGGCGATGATCGAAACTGGCGAACCGCGCCTGACGGCGCAGCTCGCCGACGAATTGCGCCGCGGCATCCTGCCGCTGGTGCCCGCCGCCTTGGACCACCCCGGACTTATCCGGGACGCCTTCGCGCGCATCATCGGCGACCTCGCGGAGGATGAGTCCGCGGCCCTGGCGATCATCACTTGGCCGCGTTGCCGCATCGCCGCGGTCGGCGGCGGCCGCATCGCCATCCAGCGACAGCGACGGGTCAATGTCATCGAGCCGCAGCCCGAGGCGCGCATCCGCACGCAGTCTCTGGAGCTGCGGCGCGGCGATTGGCTGGTGATGCTGGCGCCGTCGACTGCCGCGGCCCTGCACCTTGGGGCGATCGGCATCGCCACCGGTCGCCAGACCGGCGCGGCGGCGGTCTGCCGCGCGCTGGTCGACCGGGCGGCGGCGGACGACCCACCCGGGCCGCACGCCGCCATCGCCGTGCACGCGGCGCCACTGCTGGACTGACGGCGGGGCGCGCCGGGTTCCGCTGCGCGTCCGCGACCGTCCCGCCACCGCATCCCCGCACGGATGCCAGACAAGGCCAACGCATGTCGAAGACCTGGATCGTCTCCAACCGTCTGCCGTGGACCTGCGCGCGCGATGCCGCGGGCCTGCCGCATCTGGTGCGCAGCCCCGGCGGACTGGTCGCGGCCATGCTGCCGGTCCACCAGGCGGGCGCTGCCCACTGGGTCGGGCACGGCGGCTTTCCCGCCGACACCCCGGGTCTGGCGCAGCTGTTGGAGGAGCAGCGGCTCATCGATGTGGTCATCAGCGCCGACGACTACGCGGGCTACTACAATGGCGCGGCCAATGGCTGCCTGTGGCCGATCTTCCACTACTTCCCCGCCCTCGCCCGCTTCGATCAGGCGGGATGGGAGGCGTACCGGCGCGTGAACCGGGTCTTCGCGGCGGCGCTGCTCGAGAAGGTCGGGCCCGGCGACCTGGTGTGGATCCACGACTACCAGTTGATGCTCCTGCCTCAGTTGCTGCGCGAAGCGCTGCCCGACCTGCGCATCGGCTATTTCCACCACATCCCCTTCCCGGCCTCGGAGGTGTTCAAGCTGCTGCCCTGGCGCGAAGAGATCGCCAATGGCCTGCTGGGCGCCGACCTGGTCGGCTTCCACACTCTCGAGTACGCGCGCCACTTCGCCTCGGTGGCCGGGCGCCTGATGGGGCTGGAGGTCCGCGGCGAGGACATCCACCACGGCGACCGCACGGTGCGCACCGGCGCCTTCCCGCTCGGGATCGACGTCCATGGCCTCACCGAGGCGATGCGCAGCGACCGTCACCGCGAAACCCTCGCCGATCTGGAGCGGACCTTCACCGGGCGTCGGCTGGTGCTGGGCGTCGATCGTCTCGACTACACCAAGGGCATCCGCGAACGCCTCGAAGCCTTCGCCCACTACCTGCGCGCCCACCCCGAGGCGCGCGCCGACACCGTCCTGCTGCTGTTGTGCGTCCCGTCGCGCATCGAGGTCGGTCCCTATTCCGACCTGCGTCTGGAGATCGAGCAGCTGGTCAGCCGCATCAACGGCGAATTCGGCACCACCGCCAATCAGCCGGTCCACTACCTCTTCCAGAGCCGCGGGCTGCCGGAGCTGACCGCGCTCTATCGGCGTGCCGACGTCTGCCTGGTGACGCCTCTGCGCGACGGCCTCAACCTGGTGAGCAAGGAGTATTGCGCGGTGCGCGAGGACCTCGAAGGCATGCTGATCATCAGCGAGTTCGCTGGCGCCTCAGAGGAGCTGGGTGAGGCGCTGGTGGTCAACCCCTTCGCCACCGGCGAAGTGGCGGCGGCCATCCATCAGGCCCTGCACATGGATCAGCGCGAGCGTCGCGCGCGCATGGCGATCCTGCGCCGGCGCGTGCTTGAGGCGGACAACCGCGCCTGGGCCAACCAGTTCATCACCGCGCTGGACGCGGTGGCCACGATCAACCGCCAGCACGCCTCGCGCCGCCTGGAGAACCCCGCCGAGGCCGCCGAGCTGGTCGCGCGCCTCGATGGCGCGGCGCGGATCCTGGTCGCGATCGACGGCAGCGCCTTCGAGGCGCGGCCCGCCCAGCGTCACGAGCTTGAGCGCCTGGTGGCGTCGCTACGCCAGCGTTATGGTGCCCGCTGCGCCATAGTGCTCATCGCCGGCGCAGAGGTGGACGTCGGCTGGCCCCTGAAAGCGCTGTGGCTGGCTGGCGAGTTCGGGGCGACGCTCCAGCCACCAGGGGGCCCGGTGGTTGAACAGGCCGCTGGCCTGGGTGACCTCGGCTCGCACCATGGCGAGATCCTGCGCATCCTGGGCGAGTTGGAGCGCAAGGTGCCGCGCTCCCGCACTGTGGCCGGCCGCGCCACCCTGACCTGGACGATGGGCCGGACGACTTCGGACATGGCCAAGGTCATGCTCAACGAGACCCGCCACGCCATCTCGCTGATGCTCGAGCGCAGTGCGTGGTTCTGCGCCGGCATCCACCGCGGCCTGGCGGTGCGCTGCGGGACGTGCGGTCCGGCGCAGGCCATCGAGCGGGTGCTGGCGGCCCTGCCGGACGGGGAGGGTGCCACCCTGCTGAGCATTGGTGATCGCTTCACCGACGAGGCGGTCTTCAACCTGCACCGTGAACGCAACTGTTCGGTGGCCATCGCCACTCCGGCGACGACCGCGGACTACCTGGTGGCGGACGCGCACGCGCTGGCCTGCATCCTTGCAGCTCCTGGAGAGCGGTCATGAACGCCCGCGACCTCGACTGCGCGGAGGGTCTGGCCATGCTCCGGCGCGCGGTTGGGGACCGCTGGTTGCTCGCCTTCGACTTCGACGGCACCTTGGCTCCGCTGGTCGATGACCCGCATGCCGCCGCCATGCCGGCGGCGCTGTGCGCGGACCTGACCGCGCTGGCGCATTTGCGGCAGGTGGCGGTGGTCACCGGCCGGGCGCGCGCCGACGTCCTGCCGCGCCTGCCGGCCAGCCTCGCGCAGGTGGTCGGCAATCACGGCTGTGAGCGCGGGGAGGGCAATGCCGCCGGCCTCGCAGCCGCGACCGCGATGGCGGCGGGGTGGCTCGTGCGCCTGGACCATCTGCTGCGCGGCACGGGCCTGCGCGTCGAAGCGAAGGGGCCGAGCCTGACCCTGCACTGGCGTGGCAGCCGCGATCCGCTGGCCAGCGCGATCCTGGCGCATGACCTTGCTCTGCAGCTGTCGCCGCGACCTGATCTCATCCCTGGCGACCACGTGTTGAATCTGATTCCGCCCGGTCTGCCGGACAAGGGTGCGGCCATGCGCGATCTGCTGGCCCGGTGCGATTGTCCGGCGGCGCTGTTCGTCGGCGACGATCTGACCGACGCCGCGGTGTTCAGGTTGGATGATCCGCGCATCGTCGGCATCGCGGTGGGCAGTCGGCCGCTGGGTGCGCAGTGGCGCGTCGCCGATGCCGGGGCGGTCGCCGCCCTGGTCCGAGATCTGGTGCTGATGTGTGGTGCCGGCCCATGAGCGCCACCGCCCCGAAACGCGCGGGTGCTTCCGGATCGTGGTGGGATTCACGACCATGATGCCGCTCCTGGCGTCCTTCAATCCGGACGATTTGCCGCCGGAGCTCTGGTACATCCTGCTCGTCCTCGGGCTGTTTTTCGTGCCGCACATCCTGCAGCGTTGGCGCCTGCCGGTGCCGCTCGGTGCGCTCGGACTGGGCGCCCTTGCCGGCATGGGCTGCGGCTGGTTCCAGCAGGACGGCACCGTCCACCTGCTCGCCACCTTCGGGATCGTTTCGCTGTTTCTGCTCGCCGGCCTTGAGGTGGACTTCTCGGAACTGCGCCGTCATGCCCACGTGCTGGTCCGCCACCTGCTGCTGCGCGCCGCGGTGCTGGCCCTGTCCGCCTGGGCGCTCGGCGTCGTCCTGCACCTGGAACCCCGGCCGGCGCTGATCATGGCGTTGGCGCTGCTCACGCCATCGGTGGGCTTCATCCTCAGTTCGCTGCCGCGCCTCGGTCTGGCACCCGAGGAGGCGCTCCAGGTCAAGCTGCACGCGATCGGCGGCGAAATGCTCGCGCTGACCGTGCTGTTCTTCTGCGTGCAGTCGGTCACCGGGCAGCGCCTGGCGGTTAACTCCGTCGCCCTGGTGGGGTTGATCGCGGTGTTGCCGCTGGTCTTCTGGCTCTTCGCCCGCCACATCCTGCCGCATGCGCCGCGCACCGAGTTCGCTTTCCTGCTCATCATCGCGATTGCCTGCGCGTGGACGACGCGCGCCCTGGGCGCCTACTACCTGCTCGGCGCCTTCATCGCCGGCTTGGTGGCGGCGCGCACCGGACGCCTGCTGCCGGAACTGGTCGAACCACGTCTGCTGCACGCGATCGAGCTCTTCGCCGCATTCTTCATCCCCTTCTACTTCTTCTCTGCCGGACTCGACCTCGGGCCTGAGGATTTCTCACCCACCGCCCTCGCCACCGGCGGCATCCTGCTCGCCGCGTTCGTGCCCACGCGCATGGTCCAGGGGCTGATCATGCGCAGCTGGCGGTCGGGACGGCCGGTGCGGCCGGATCTGCGCATCGCCACCGCGCTGCTGCCCACCCTGGTCTTCACCTTGGTGCTGGCGCGCATCCTGCGCGACCAGTTCGCGCTTTCCGCGGACCTCTACGGGGCGCTCATCGTCTACGCCCTGGTCACCACCCTGATCCCCGGTTTCCTGCTCGCCGTCGCGCCGGACTACACCACCCCGACCGCGACCATCGCCCGCGGCCGCAGCGGCGATGGCGGGGGGGCGCCATGAGCGTCGCCAAATGGCGCAGCCTGCTCGTGAACTGGCTCCTCGCGCACCCGACCGGGCGCTGGGTGGTGCTGGCCGGCGGCGTCGGCCTGCTCTGTGGCGTCGTCGCCGCGATCTTCGAGGTCGGCACCGACCTGGTCGGGCGCTGGCTGCTCGAAGGTGTATGCGGCTTGCCTTCGGCCGTTGCCGCGACCCACCCGACGGCGCCGAATCTGGGCGGCGCGGTCGCGTTGCTGCCGCTGCTCGGCGTGCTTACCGCCGGCGGCCTGCTCGCCGGGCTGGTCATCCAGCACTGGTGCGCCGCGGCGCGCGGCGGCGGCACCGGCGTGGCGGTGGAGGCCTTCCACCAGCAGCGCGGCGTGATCCCGCCGGCGATCCCGTGGGCCAAGTTCGCCGCCTCGATCCTCAGCCTGGGCAGCGGCGGCAGTGGCGGCCGGGAAGGGCCGATCTCGCTGATCGGCGCCGGCATCGGCAGCTGGTTCGGCGGACGCATGCGCCTGACCCCGCGCGACCGGCGCATCCTGCTCGCGGCCGGCATCGCCGGTGGCATCTCCGCGGTGTTCCACGCGCCGCTGGCCGCAGCGATCTTCGCCGCCGAGGTGCTCTACCTCGGCCCAGACATGGAGGCTGACGTCCTCATTCCCGCCTTCATCTCCGCCATCATCGGCTACCTCTCCGGGACCATGGGTGCCGACCTGCTCGGCCCGCTGGTGGGGCTGCCGGGCGTGGAGGCCTCGACCCTGTTCCAGCCGCCGGCGGTCGCGTTCCACGTCGGAGACTGGATGCAGCTCGCGGGGTTCACCCTGGTCGCGCTGGCGGCGACCCTGGCGGCGCGCCTGCTCATCGCGCTGGTGCGGCGCACCGGCGCCGGCTTCACGCGCCTGCCGCTGCCGCTGTGGGTGAAGCCAGGGATCGGCGCGCTGGCCTCGGGCCTCATCGCCGTCGCGCTCTACCTCGGTTCCGTGCTCGTGCTCGGCGACGCCGCCGAGGCGCGCCTCGCCCTTGGCGTCATTGGCGGCGGCTACGGGATCCTGCAGTGGCTTTTCGTCAGCGGCGCGAACGGCGCGCAGCACCACCTCGTCATGGCCGTGCTGCTCGCGGTGGTCGCGGTGGGCAAGTCGGTGACCACCGCACTGACCGCCGGTTCGGGTGGTTCGGTCGGGTTGTTCGGTCCGAGCATCGTCATCGGTGGATGTACCGGTGGCGCCGTCGGCTTCGCCCTGGCGGGACTGCCCATCGGGCCACCACCGGCGGCCTGCATCCTGATGGGCATGGCCGGCGTGCTCGCCGCCACGCACCGCACACCTGTGGCGGCGCTGCTGATGGTCTCCGAGATCGCCGGAACCTGGCTGCTGCTGCTGCCGGCGATGTGGGTCAGCGGGCTGGCCTTCCTGCTCACCGGCCAGCGCAGCCTGATCGGTGGCCAGGTCATCGGCATCCAGGACAGCCCCGCGCACCGCAGCCACCTGCTGCGCGACATCCTCGCGCACACCACCGTGCGCGAACTGCTCGGCACCGGGCGTGTCTGGGTGGCGATCCCGGCGGGCGCCGGGATCGAGGAATGCCGCACGCTGGTGCTCGGCGCCCACCAGGAGCACTTCCCGGTCATCCGCGACGACGGGCGCCTGGTCGGCATGATCGATCGTCTCGAGATCGTGCGCCTGGCGCCCGAGCCGCTGCTCCACGGGGTGGTGCTGGCCGCCGATCTCGCCAGCGGCGCAGGCATGGCCCTGCACCTGGAGGACACCCTGGCCGACGCGCTGCGCCACATCCACCACCAGCGCATGGAGGAACTGCCGGTGGTGGACGGCGCTGGCGGCTACCTTGGTATGCTGACCAGCGGCATGGTGATGGAGCACTACCGCGGCGCGATGGAGCGCGCGCATGCGGAGCGTTCCGCAGAGGGTTTCACCCACGATCGCGGACGGACGTGAGCCCATCCTGCGGCAGAGTCAGGCGTCGGGCGCACCGCGGCGCGGCAGGTTCTTGTCGACGATCGCCCAGATGATGAGCAGGAAGGCCGCGAGGCGCGGCAGGTAGAAGTAGGCCCTCTCCCCCGATATCTGCCACAGGCTGACCATCGCGTGGTTGCCGGCCATGAGCAGGAAGGCGACCGCGAAGAGCAGGAACAGGCGGTCGCGGGTGCGCCGCCAGAAGCGCAGGAAGAACAGCGCAGCGCACAGGAAGCCCAGTACGACCGCACCTTCCATGAACATGGCGGTGGTGATGAACGGGTCAGTCATGGCTCCTCCAGATCAGCCCGACGAGCAGCACTAGGACGCTGCCCAGCGCCAGCGCGTCGCGGATCAGACGCAGGTCGGTGCCGGGCAGGACGATCATGTCGATGAACAGCACACCGTTGGTCAGGGCCAGACCGGCGAAACACCAGGCGCTCCACATCAGCAGCGCCGCGCGCGTCCGCCGGTAGCCCCGCCAGAGCAGCGCTGCGCAGGCCGTAGAGGTCACCGCACAGAGCAGGTACACGAGGTAGGCCATCATCGCGGTTCATCCTTTCGCAGACGGAAGGCGTCGGAGAACGAGCGCAGCGGGTCGTGGGGCTTCTCGTAGATCAAAGTGATCATGGCGATGCGCCGCTGGCGGTAGGCCAGGACCACCGCGTGCAGCGCTTCGGCAAGCGCGGTGGTCGCCGGAGCGTAGGCGATGTTCGGCGATCCGACCCCGGGGAAAGGGGCGATGATGCCGAGCGCGGCGAAGCCGGAGGCGCGGCGGATGATCGATCCCGGTGTCGAGCCCAGTTCTTTCGCGAGCGCCTCGGGCGTCCAACCCTGATCGGGTCGCGCATGCAGCACCATCAGCAGTTCGAGTTCCTCGACCGATGAGAACGAGGTCTGGACGAAGGTTGCGACCTCGCTGGGGATGCCCGGATTCATGGAATCTGCGCCGGGATCGGAGGCTTGGGCTGCGCTGATGCTCCGCTAGGACGGGCGATGATTCTCACGCCCGTAGTTTTCCAACCAATGACTTTTCCGCAAATCAAAATCTCCGTGAAAGCCAACTTCTCCGCTCCAGGGGAACCGGGCTACTTCGACTCGGCATTCAGCTGTTCTCACCACGCGAAGGAAGCTGTTGGCTTGGTCGCCGCACCCTGCGTCGTTCGGCGGTCGAGTTGACGGATGAGCCCATCATGCCGGAACACGTCAACTGCAGGCGTCGCGTTTAACTCGATCCCCAAGGAGGCTCGAAGCGACAGCGGCATTGCCGCTCCGCCTGGCGGGGCTGCGGTCAGGGCTGATCCTATCGGGTCCAGCACTGAGGAAGGCGCAGGCTTCCTGGATCGGACACCGATCATGGTCGAACCGCAGCGCCGCTGCGGGCTGGAGTCTACGCCGCTAGCCTTTGCGCAGGCACACCTCCAGCGACAGCCCGCCCAGGGGCGAGCCAAACTTGACGACCACGCAGGGCACGCCACGGGTGGGCATGGTGATGTAGTTGCGCCCGGCGACCACGCGCGGCAGGCCGATGTCGAACGAATAGCCCTTGGTGCGCAGGCGGTTCTTGGCGTCGCCGGCGATGATGTTGGTCAGTTCGCCGACGCCGTCGATGACGTCCGAAGTCAGCGTCTGGTAGGCGGCGCCGGTGAATTTTCCGACCACGTTGCGGGCGGTGTCCTCATTGAGGTTGAGCACCACCGAGCCCGCTGCCTCGCCGGCCAGGCCGATGATGCCGCTGACGCCGAAGTTCTCGTCGCCCTCGGTCTTGAGCATGACCTTCTCGCGCACTGGTGACTCGCCGACCATGGTCGAGAAGGTGCTGACCACCGCCTCGATGAAGAAATTTATGTAGTCGACGTTGAGAGCCGCCTTAGGCGCGGCGGCCCTGGGCGGGGTGGCGGGGGGACGGGCGGGATTGATGCTGCTCATGCCAGGACCTTGCTCAATTTCTCTTTGAAGCGCTCGGGGGTGAAGGGTTTGACCAGGTAGTGGTTCGCGCCCGCCAGGACTGCCTCCTTGACCTTGTCGGGCGAGTCTTCAGTGGTGATCATGATGATCGTCGCCAGCTTCGCCGGATCGCACTTGCGGATCTCGCGCACCAGGGTGATGCCGTCCATGATCGGCATGTTCCAGTCGGAGAGCACGACGTCGATGCCGCCGCCCTTGAACTTCTCAAGCGCGTCCTGACCGTTGGGGGACTCGAGGATGTTCACCACCAGGCCGGCGGCCGTGAGGTTGTGGATGACGACCTTGCGCATCATCGCCGAATCGTCGACGACCAGGACGGTCTTGGGCATGGGGGTCTCCAGGGTGGGCGGCCCGGGCGGTCCGCTGACCGGGAGTTGCACGCCGCGTGCCAGCGAGGCGATCTTGCAATCGCCCTTTCCGGACAATGCTTTACCGGGTCTGGTCTGCGGCAGCGTGACGCCCAACGCCAACTGTTGGGCGGCCCGGCCCAAGGATTGTGGTGGCGGTGGTCCCGGCCCGGCCGGGAGAACGGAGCGTAGCGCGGTGAGTCTCCATCCGGCACCGTCCACAGCGCTGCGGCAGGGCATGACGCGGGGGGAGCGCGGCACGCAAAGCAGCGGGCGCGCGCCGCTGTGGGTTGCGGGTGGCAGCCGATGAGCGCCGTGACCGGCAGCGCGGGTCCGCAGCGCGCGCCCGGCGCGAGCGCGCCGCTTGACATCGACCTGCGCGAGAGCATCGCCCGCCAGCTGATGGGCGTGACCCTGCCGATCGGCCTGGTTGCTTGCACGATCGCCATCGTCGTCTCGCTGGTGAGCATGCCCGGCGACCACCAGCGCCTGGTGTCCCTCGCCGTGTGCGTCGCCGCGCTGGTGCTTGCCGCGCTGGTGGCGCGCCGCGGCCGCGCCCGCCTCGGGGTGACCATCGTGGTCGCGGGCCTCGCGGCCGGCATCCTCCACGGCATGTACTTCAACGTCGGCGTGCACGGTCCGGGCTTCGCCGGCGTGGTCGCGCTGGTCATCCCGGTGGTGGTGGTGCACGGGCTCGGTCCGGCGCTGACCTTCATCGCCCTGATCACGGTGGCCAGCGGCGTAGCCATGGCCGGTGAGCGCGGCGGCTGGCTGCCCCCGCCCAACGCCACGCCGGGGCTGCCGGTGTGGGTCATGATGGTGATCTGGATGGTCGTGGCGCTGACCTTCTGCATCATCCCGGTGCGGCGCATGCGCCAGGCCCTGGAGGAGCGCGACGCCGAGATCGTGGCGCGTCGCGTCATCGAGGACGAGCTGGCGCGCCACCGCGAGCGCCTCGAGGAGGTGGTCGCGCAACGCACCGCCGCGCTGGCCGCGGCCACCAGCGCCGCCGAGGCGCTGTCGCGGGTCGCCGACGCGGAGCGCGCCAAGGCGGTCGCCGCGCTCGCCGAGGCGCAGCGCATGGAGTCCTCGCTGCAGGCCGCCAAGGAGGCCGCCGACCGCGCCAACCGCGCCAAGAGCGACTTCCTGTCGAGCATGTCGCACGAGATCCGCACGCCGCTCAACGCGGTCCTGGGCTACGCCCAGCTGCTCGGCCGCGACCAGGGCCTCGACGCGGGGCAGCGCAAGGCGGTGGCGGTGATCACCAGTTCCGGTGCGCACCTGCTCGAGCTGATCACCGACATCCTTGAGATGTCGCGCATCGAGGCGGGGCGCAGCACCTGCGACGCCAGCGAGGGCGACCTCCACGCCCTGCTCGATAACCTGCGCAGCCTGTTTCTGATGCGCGCCCAGGACGCGGGCCTGGAACTGGTCCTGTCGTTCGATCCTGATCTGCCGCGCTTCGTGCGCACCGACCAGCGCAAGCTGCGCCAGGTGCTGGTCAACCTGCTCGCCAACGCGCTCAAGTTCACCAGTCGCGGCGGCGTCACCATCGCGGCGTCGCTGCGCGGGGAGCGCCTGATCCTGGCGGTGCGCGACACCGGCTGCGGCATCGCCGCCGCGGAGCAGGCGCAGCTCTTCCAGCCCTTCAGCCAGACCACGTCGGGGAAGCTGCGCGGCGACGGCACCGGGCTCGGCCTGGCGCTCAGCCAGGGCTTCGCGCGCATCCTCGGTGGGGGCCTGTCGGTGGTCAGCGCGCCCGGCGCGGGCTCGACCTTCACCCTCGACATCCCGGTGACGGTGGCGGCCGGCGCCGCGCCCGTCCCGGCGGCGCGCCGCCAGATCATCGGCCTGGCGCCCGGCCAGCGTCCACCGCAGATCCTGATCGCCGAGGACCACACCGGCAGTCGCGAGGCGCTCGCCGACCTGATGACGGCCGGCGGCTGCGCGGTGCGGGCGGTCGGCGACGGCGCGGCCGCGGTGGCCTGCTGCGCCGAGCAGCGCCCCGACTTGGTGTGGATGGACATCGACCTGCCGGTGCTCGACGGCCTGGCGGCCGTGCAGGCGATCCGCGCGCAGCCAGCGGCGCCGCCGGTGCTGGTGGCGCTGACCGCGGCGGCATTCGCTGACGACGTCGCGCGCCTGCGCGCCGCCGGCTGCGACGCGGTGGTGCACAAGCCCTACCGCGAGGACGAGCTGTTCTCGCTCATGGAGCGGCTGCTCGGCGTGCGCTTCGCGTGGCGCGAGCCGGCGCCCGTGGAGCCGCCGCACACGTACGACGAGGAATCCCTGCGCCGCGGGCTGGCGGCGCTGCCGGCGGCGGCGCGCGCCGGGATGCGCGAGGCGGTGGTGACCGGCGACCTCGCCGCGATCTCCGCGCAGAGCGCCGCCTGGGCGGACCAGCAGGTCGGCGCGGGCGTGCGCGCCCTGGCCGACGCCTTCGCCCTGGAGCGCCTGCAGCGCCTGATCGCCGGCAGCGAGGAGCGCCCATGACCAGCGGTGGCGAGATCCTGCTCGTCGACGACACCCCCGAGAACCTGCGCGTGCTCGGCGACCTGCTGCGCGGGCACGGGCTGACCGTGCGCGTCGCCTCGAGCGGGGCGATGGCGCTGCGCTCGGTGCAGGCGCGCCCGCCCGACCTCATCCTGCTCGACATCCGTATGCCCGAGATGGACGGTTTCGAGACCTGCCGGCAGCTGCGCCGCACGCCGGGAGTGGTCGGCGTGCCGATCCTCTTCCTGAGCGCCAGCGACGCGGTCGCCGACCGCGTCGAGTCGTTCCGCGTCGGCGGCGAGGACTTCATCAGCAAGCCCTTCCAGAGCGAGGAGGTGCTGGCGCGCGTCACCACCCACCTCGCCCTGGCGCGCGCGCGCCGCGAACTCGACCTGGCCAATGACCGCCTCGCCGGGCAGGTGGTCGCTGAAGCGCACCTGCGCAGCGCTGCCGAGACCGTGGCCGCCGACCGCCAGGTGCGCCTCGACCTCAGCCTGGCCGCGGCCAACATGGGCATCTGGGAGGTCGACCGCGAGAGCGGCCTGCTTGGTGCCGATGGGCGCGCGCGGCAGATCCTTGGCCTGCCGCCCGGCCACCGGCCGCAGTGGCGCGACGTGCTGGCGGTCATCGCCGGGAGCGGCGCCGATGGCGGCAGCAAGCGCTGGACGCGCGCAGCGGCGGGCCAGGAGCTCCACGACGTGGAAGGCTGGTGGACGCTGCCGGACACGGCCGCCGCCACGCCCGCTGAGGCCCGTCGGCGCCGCATCCGCCTGCGTGGTCGCCGCCTCACCGAGCCGGCGGCGGCGCCCGGGAAGTTGGTCGGGGTGATCTGGGACGTCACCGAGGAACACCAGCTGCGCGAGCGCCTCAACCAGGGCGAGCGCCTCGAGGCCCTCGGCCTGCTCGCCGGTGGGGTCGCACACGACTTCAACAATCAGCTGGCGGTGATCCTCGGCGAACTCGAGATCATCGAGCTGGCCGGCCTCGCGGTGCCCGAGGCGCGGCTGCACCTCGACACCATCACGGCGGCGGCCGAATCCTCGGGCGCGCTGATCCGCGACCTGCTCGCCTTCGCCCGCCGCCGCGACATGGTGCGCGCACCGCTCGACCTCGCCACGCTGGTGCGCGGCGCGGCGCGCATCGCCGCGCGCTCGCTGGGCTCGGCGATCCGCATCGCCGCCAGCGCGCCCGAGGCCCCGCTGTGGGTGTCGGGCAATGCGGGGCAGCTCGAGAACGCCATCCTCAACCTCTGCATCAACGCGCGCGACGCCATGCCGGAGGGGGGCGAGCTGCGTCTGGAGCTGGCTGTGGACGCGGCCGACCACGCGCACTGCGAGGCCTGCAACCAGGAATTCTCCGGGACCTTCGCGGTGCTCACCGTGGCCGATACCGGCAGCGGCATCCCCGCGGACGTCCGTGGTCGCATCTTCGAACCCTTCTTCACCACCAAGCC
>JBBQSO010000068.1:0-28359 GCA_038213805.1 Planctomycetota bacterium
CGCCACGCTGCGGATGCGCTCGTTGGTCTCGAGGCTGGGCTGCTCAGCCTTGCCGCCGGCCGGGGCCGTGCCGAGGTCTTCGGGCATGACCAGGGCCTTGGCGTTGATCAGGGAAAGCAGCACTTCCTTGGTCTTGCCCTCGTAGGCGGTGTACCAAGCGAGCAGGTCGGTGCTGTCGAAGATCGGCGCGAGCAGCACTGCGCTGCGTTCGGCGAGGTCCTTCTTGATCTCACCGTATTCCTTGTCGTAGGTCTGCACCTTGGGATCGAGTTCTTGCGCCCAGCGCTCGGTGAGCAGGTAATCGTTGGTGAGCTTCTTGATGTCGTCGGGCTTCTCTGGGTCGAAGACCCCGAGCGGGTTGCCGCGCTTGGCGCGCCCTTCGAGTTCCTTGAGCTTCTCGAAGTCGGAGTCGAGCTTCAGCTTGACCTCTTCAGCGGTCTTGCCCTGGTCGTCACTGGGCTCGACCGAGAAGAATACGATGAGCGCGGCCAGGAACAGGACGGCGGAGATGATCCAGAACAGGTAGAGCTTGAGCTGTTTCACTTGCCGGCCTCCTTCTTGGCGGGCTTGGCGGGGGCGGCCGGGGGCGGCGTGGCGACGACCGCGTTGGTGACGTCGCAGTGAAGGGTGACGACGATCATCGGCACCTTGAATTCCTTGATCTCGGTCTTGGAGGCGCCGGTGCGCTCATCGATCTTGGTCGGGTCGGTCGCGTAGGAGACGTCCTCGGCATCGACGCGCAACTTTTCCTGGACCTCGCTGAAGAGCTTTTCGCTCGGGTGGAGCGACTTGAGGTATTCGGGATTGGGGGCGGCGGAGAGGCGGTCGCGCAGGGTCTGCGGCAGGCTGCGCAGGGCGTCCTTCTTGGGGATGCGCACCTTGAGCACCGCGCGCCGTGGCTCGTCGAGCGGACGGAAGACGCTGGCGTCGCCGTCGGCCTTCAACGTGGTGACCTCGAGAGATTCAAGGAACAGCGCCTGGAGGGGCGGCTCGCCCCCCTCCTCGGGCGGTGGCGCACCGGGATTCACCAGGCCGTTTTCGCGGATGAGGTCCTCCATCACCGCCAGCACGGTCTCCTCGACGGCGTGGACCACGCCCTTCTGACCGCCGTAGACGGCGAAGGATTTGAGCGTTGCGGCGCTGGGGCCGACGCGCGCGAGGACCTTGCGCGAACTCTCGACGCGCACCTCGTTCTCCTTGTAGTGGGCGTCGATGCCGGCGGACATCGCGGTGTTGTCCTTGATGACGCGCGCGTAGACCATGTAGTTGATCAGCCAGGTTGCGAAGACCATGCCGACCAGCGCACCGCCTGCCCAACGCTTGGTCTTGAGAACGCGCTGCAGCTGCATCTGGCTGGGCAGCAGATTGACGTTGGCCTTGGCCAGACCGGTGCCCTGCAGGGCGAGGCCGAGGGCGACACCCAGGGACTGCAGGTCGCGCAGGAACAGGCTGCGGTCCATGCCCGCGGCGACCTGGATCTTGTCGAGGTCCTCGAGGATGTTGACGGTGTAGCGCAGGCGCTCGGCGAGGTATTCGGGCAGGTTGGGCAGGCGGAAGGTGTTGCCGGAGATGACCAGGTTGTCGAGTTTTGCGTTGGGATTCTGCGATTTGTAGAAGCCCAGGCTGCGCTGAACCTCGCTGGTCAATTCGCCGAGCGAGCCTTCGAGGACCTTGAGGATCTTCTCGGCCTGGCGGCTGTCGCCGATCTGGCGCTTGAGGGTCTCGGCCTCCTCGAAGGAGACGCGGAACTTCTTCATGAAGACCTTGGTGATGTCGTTGCCCGACAGCGCCAGGGTGCGCATCCACAGGGTCTCGCCCTGGTAGAGCACCAGATCGGTGTTCTCGGCGCCGACATCGAGGATGATGACGGTCTCGTCGTCCGGGAATTCCTGGTCGAAGCGCACGAAGTTGTAGAGCGCCAGGCTCGACACCGACACGCCGACGAGGTTGATGCCGGCGCGCTTGCACTTGCGGATCAGCTCTTCAGTGAGGGTGCGGCGGGCGGCGAACAGTGCGACGTCGTTGGAGGCGCCGTCGGCGGCTGGGGACAGATGGTAGCCCCACTCGACCTCATCGAAATTGCCCGGGATCTGCTGGCGGGCCTCCAGCTCCACCATCTTGTCAACCTTCTTGGGGTTCAAGACGGGGATGTTGATCGTGCGGGTGAAAATCTGCCGACCGGAGAGCGAGGCGACCACCGGCACACCACCGATGTCCTCTGCCTGGGCCAGCTGTTGGAGCGCCTTGACCACGGCTTCGTCACGGTCGCCATCTTCCGCCACGGTGATCGGCTCGATGGCATAGGCCATCACCGTTACCCCGTTCCCGGTGCGCGCGAGCTTGGCGGCCTTGATGCTCGAATGTCCGATATCGAGGCCCCAAACAACCGGGTATTTTTCCATAACACGCTTTCGGGCGGATAGTTAGGGTAGGGTTTATATAGCCGCTCCCAACTATAGCGCCGGCGCGGACAGCGGTCAAAGGCACTCGCGAGCGGGTATGCGCGGGTGTGTGATAGCCGGAAGCGGGTGCTCCATCCTGTGCATCAACATGGCCAACGTCGTGACGTCATGCGGCCAGCGCCCCCCGCGACCGTCTTTCCCATGCTTTTTGTTGGGGGAGCCGCAGCAGGCGGCCTCCCCCAACGAACGCGCCTACGGCGCTGCCCCCTATGTCTGACAGACCCTGGGTCGGCTGCGCCGACTTGGTGTGCCCGGTATAGCAGGCCGCATGGGGGCAGCGTCTCGCCACTGCCTTCCCCCAGGTCGCAGGGACGCTACAAGAAGCCCCACCGACGTCATGGACCTGTGGCAGAGCGGTTGAATGCACCGGTTTTGAAAACCGGCAGGGGCGAAAGTCTCTCGTGGGTTCGAATCCCACCGGGTCCGATTTTAACCAGGGTGAGCGGCAGCAGGTGCTCGCTGGTAGGGGAGCCGCAGCAGGCGGCGCCCCCGACAGACGCGCCTACGGCGCTTCCCCCATTGTCAGACAACCGCAGGGTCGGCTGCGCCGATTCGGTGAGCGGGCGACGACGCCGAGATCTGGGGCCATTTGGACTGCAGTCACGACTCAGGGAGCAGTTCCTAGGGTCTAGGGTCTAGCGCATAGCGCCTCCCCCACGGTTTGCGCCGTCACGGGATTCCCGGTACCATTACCGGGCATGGCCGTCGCCTATATCGACTTCTACCTGGTCTCGAACAGCGGGACGGTGCTGCAGCTGCTGCCGCAGCGGACGTATGTGTTCGGGCGCGGGGACGACGTCGACATCCTGATCCAGGACAACCTCACCTCGCGTCACCACTGCGAGCTGCGCTGGGACGATCAGAGCCTGTGGTCGTTGGTGGACCTTGAGAGCCGCAACGGCAGCTACCGCAATGGACATCGCCTGACGGGCAGCGAGGCGCTCGCGGACAAGGATCTGATCCAGGTCGGGGGCCAGCAATTCACCTTCGCGCTGTTGCCACCGGGGTCCGACCCATCGTCGCTGATCGACCGCGGTAAGGGCACCATCAGCAGCATGGAGACCTTCGAGGTGTCCAGCCACGAGCTGATGGCGGACAGCGCCAAGCCGTCCTTCAGCGGCGAGGTCACCGATCGCGATCTGAGCAAACTGCTGCGCTTCTTCAGCCTGACCAGCAAAACCGGGCGGCTGACCCTGGCGGCGCCGCCGGAGCGCGAACTGTGGCTGGTCGATGGCGTGCCGCGGCACGCGCGCGCGGACGCCCTGACCGGGCGCGCGGCGATCGCCAGTCTGGTCTCTGATCCGGGGGCGACTTTCCGTTTCCACGAGGGCGAGCGCCTTGATGACGGGCTGTGGACCATCGCCGGGGACCGCGTGACGGTGCTGCGCGACCTGCTCGGCATCACCGACCTCTCCGACCTCGGCATCGACATCGCGGATCTCGCCAAGGCCGAACGCCTGCAGCGCCACCTGCTGGCGCGTCTGCCGACCATACCGGGCTACGACATCGGCGTGGTCTACGAGGGGCGCTCTGGCGTCAGCGGGGACTTCTACGATGTCGGTATGATGCCCAGCGGCGATGTGCTGGTGGTGCTTGGCGACGTCGCCGGCCACGGCGTGCAGGCGGCGCTTGAGGTGGCGAGCATGATCAAGTCGCTGCGCGCGCTGCGCCGCCAGGACCACGAACTCGGCGAACTGCTCGGCCTGCTCAACGACGACCTGCGTCAAGAGCTGCTGCCTGGGCAGTTCATGACGGTGTTCGCCGCGCTGCTGACGCCGGCCACCGGCGAAGTGACCATGGCGCTGGCCGGTCACCACCCGGCGCTGCGCTTCACGCTGCAGGGCGACATCGCGATCGAGGCCCTGGGCAAGCGCGGACCGGCGCTCGGACTGTTCCCAAGCGAGCGCTTCGTGCCGATGCTGCAGCTGACCACGCTGCGCCTGGGACGCGGGGAGGGCCTTCTGCAGTTCACCGATGGCATTCTCGAGGCGATGGACGCCAAGAGCGAGGAGTTCGGCGATGAGCGCCTGGCTGCGAGCCTGGGTCGTCACCGTGCCGGCACCGCGCAGCAGCTGGTCGACGCCATCTCCGCCGACACCAAGGCCTTTGCCACCACCATCGAGGACGACGTGACGGTGCTGGCCGTGGTGCGCAGGGCGGACGCGCCCGACGGTCAGCCGGTGCCGCGCACCAGCCAGGGATCGACCGATGCGCATGAGCGCCGCAGCGGCCCGCCGAGCACCGATTTCGGCATCATCGTGCCGCGGCAGGGCGGCGCCGCACCCGAGGTGACCGCGGCGGTGCGCGCGGCGAGCGCATCGACCGGGACGACGGCGCGGCCCGCGCCGGCGTCGGAGCGCGCCGTCGCGCCGGGCGGCGATCCCTGGCTCGGCCGACATTTCGGCCAGGTCAAGACGGTGTGCCGCATCAGCCAGGGCAGCATGGGCGCGGTCTACCGCGGCCACCACGAGGTGCTCGATCTCGATGTCGCGGTCAAGATCATGCTCAACCGCGGCAACGATGCGCGCGCCGAGCTGCACCGTCAGCGCTTCCTGCGCGAGGCGCGCGCGGCGGCGCGCATCCGCCACAATCACGTGGTGCAGATCATCGACGCGGGGCAGACTGCCGAGGGCGAGCCCTTCCTGATCATGGAGCTGGTCGAAGGGCCGAGCCTGGCGCGGCGCCTCGATGAGCACGGACGCATGGGCGCGGTCGAGCTGGTGCAGATCGGCAAGGGCATCGCGGAAGGCCTGGCCGCGATCCACCGCCAGGGTATCGCGCACCGCGA
Source organism: Planctomycetota bacterium (assembly GCA_038213805.1). GTDB lineage: Bacteria > Planctomycetota > UBA11346 > UBA11346 > UBA11346 > BOG-1363. The sequence continues at coordinate 5,251 of JBBQSO010000068.1, forward strand.
CATCAAGCCCGACAACATCCTCATCGATCCCTCGGGCCAGGCGAAGATCAGCGATCTCGGCCTGGCACGGCTAGTGGACGAGAGCGAGGCGCGTGGACTGACCAAGACGGGGATCGTGGTCGGCACGCCAGCCTACATCTCGCCGGAGGCGATCCGCGATTCCAGCACCGCCGGGCCGCCCTCGGACATCTACAGCCTGGGCGTGACCTTCTACCACCTGCTCGCCGGCCGGCCGCCGTACGAAGGCAAGGTGATGAGCGAGCTGATGCGCGCGCACCTGCTCGGCAAGTTCACCCCGTTGCGCAACCTGGTGCCGGGCCTGGATCCCGCGCTGTGCGCGCTCGTCGAGCGCTGCCTGAAGGTCGATGCCGAGGAGCGTCCGACCGCCGACCAGCTCGCGCAGGGCCTGGGCGCCCTGGCGACCAGCAACGCCGGCGGCTTCATGGCCAGTCAGGCGACGATCGTACCGCAACTGTTCCGCAAGCAGAAGCAGCGCCAGCAGCGCGGCCTGCTCGCCGACCGGCGGCTATGGATCGGCCTGATCATCGCCCTGGCGGTGGTGGGGCTGCTCGCGCTGCTGGTGGCGAACCGGCATTGGTTCATCTAGGGGGAGCGCAGGCGCTACGGGCTAAACCCGAGCCACCGGCGCTTCACGGCCGATAGACGAAGCGCACGCCCACCAGCAGGTGCCGCGTGGCAGGGTCGATGTCGGCGCGATGTGCGGCGCGGGCGGTGGACACCGGGTCATTCCACGAGCCACCGCGCAGATGGCCCTCGCTGGTCTGCTCCCAGGCGTTGCCGTGCAGATCGTAGAAGCCCAGCGCCGTGGGCAGCAAGCCACCGACAGCCTGGGCACCGCGCGCGCCGCCCGCGCTCTCCGCGAGCAGGGCGTTAGCGGCGACCACCGCGGGCGCCTGGCTTTCGCCCCAGGCGAAGGTCCCGCCGCCGCTGCGCGCGGCGACCTCCCATTGCACGTCGCTGGGCAGGCCGAGCTGGACGTGATGACTGGCGAGATAGCCGGCGCAGGCGGCCACAGCCAGGTCATGGGAAATGCCGATGGCCGGGAAGCTGTTGCCCACAGCGATGTCGCTGGCCGAAGTCGCCGAGACCAGCGTGGTCCATGGACTGCTGCCGGCGAGCACCTGCCACTGCGCCTGCGTGGTCTCGAAGACCGCGAGGTAGTAGCGCGGCGGGGCGGCGCTGGTCGCGGCCGGATCGACGCCCGCGCCGAGCGCCCCGCTGGCGGTGCCGATCGGGGTGGCGCCGGTCTCGACCAGGCGGAAGACCATCTTGGTGGAGCGGAAGGTCGGATCGCCGAGCAGATCGGGAACGCTGCCAGCTGCCTGGACGGTGCCGCTGGCGAGATCGAGGATCTGGTAGGCCGAGCGCGTGCGGCCGATGGCGGCGCTGAGCCCCGCGTCACTGCTGCCGGTTCCCGAGCCGGCGCCACAACCCGCGATGGCGAGCAGCAGCGCGAGGCCGGCGCTGGCGGCGCAGATGCGCGCGCGCCGTGCTGGTGCCTGGGTGCAAGCGGTGCTCATCCGTTGCTCCCCACGCCGGCGTGGAAGAGGACCTGGATCGCCTGGAAAGTCGCGCTGCCGCTCACCGGGTCGACGATCAGGATGCCGATCTCCTGGTGCACCTCGGGCGCGCCGCCCGCCGTCCACGACACGGTCGCGGTGGCCGCACCGGTCTTGGTCACGGTCACGCCGCTCGGCGCACCGACGATCTGGAACTGCAGGTCGGCGCCGGCGGGCAGCAGGGTGGCGTCCGCCACCAGCGCGTAGACCAGGGGCGTGCCGAGGAAGCCCTCGCGCGGCGGGCTGGTCACGACCTGCGGGCGCGCCGCGGCCAGCCGCGACGACACCACCACCGTGGCGGTGGCCGGCGTCGAGGTGTTGATGCCGTCGCTGACCGCAAAGGTGAAGGCGTCGTTGCCGGTGTAGCCGGCGACCGGCGCATAGCCGACCAGTCCGGTGGCCGCGTCGAGCAGCGTCGCGGTGCCGTGCGTCGGCGCGCTCACCAGCTGCCAGGTCAGGACGTGGCCGAGCGGGCCGCTCGCCGGCAACAATCCGGAGGTGGGCAGATCCGAGACCGCGTAGAGGGTGACGTCCAACGCGGTGGGGACTGGCACCAGGGTGATCGTGGTGGTTGCCACCACGCTCGCCGCCTGGCCGTCGTTGGCGACCACCTGGACGGTGCGCACCGAGCCGACGGTGAACACCCCGTTGTGGGTGAAGCGCACATTGCGCAGCGCCGCCTGGGTCGCTGCCGGGGTGGCCTGGGCGTTCAGCGCCAGGACCAGCGGCGCGCCGCCGCTGCCGCCGGTGAAGGTGCCGATGGCGGTGCCGGCGAAGGTGACCGTGCCGCCCGCGACGCCGATCTGGCCGGCGCCGGTGCCGTCATCGCGCAGGTCGAGGACGTCGCCGGCCACACCGTTGGCAAGGCTGATCGTCAGGGACCCGCCGGGGAAGGCCGCCGAATCGGCATCGGTGAGGGTGGCCGCGGCGTCGATCGCCAGCGGCGCATCGCCCTCCGTCCAGGTGCCAGGGGCACTCGGCAGCGTGACCACCGGTGGCACGTCGACGATTTGCACCGCGATGGTCTTGGTCACCGGCACGCTGCTGGTGCCAGCGCCATCGTTGAGCGTCACCTGCACGGTGCGCACCCCGCCGACGGGCGGCAGGGCCGCATCAAGGAAGGCCGCCTGGCGCAGCAGGGCCTGGGTCGCCGCCACGGTCGCGTTCGCGTCGAAGCGCACCAGCAGCGGGTTGGTGGCGGTGCCGGTGCCGCTCACCACGCCGAACGCGGTGCCCTCGTAGGAGACCACTCCGCCATTGACCGCGATCTGGCCGGGGCCCGACCCGGTGCTGGTGAAGAGCAGCTGGTCGTCGACGGTCGCCCCGGAGGTGAACTCGACGACCAGGAAGCCGGTCGGGTAGGCGGCGGTGTCGGGATCGCTGATGGTCGCCAGGGCATCCACCGGCAGCACGCCCTGGCCCTGCTGATAGGTGGCCGCGGGCGAGGGCAGGGTGACGACGGGCGCATTGTTGACCGCACTGAAGATCACCGTCAGCACTGCGGGCACGGACACGCCACCGACGCCATCGTTCGCCACGACGCTCAGCACGCGGTTGGCGATCGAGGGATTGGACGACACGTTGGTGAAGCTCAGGTTGCGCAGCAGGGCCTGGGCGATCGCCGGGGTCGCCTGGCTGGTGAAGACGATGGTCAAGGGGCCGCCGTCGACACCGCCGCTGCTGAAGCCGACCACCGCGCCATTGAAGGAGATGGCGTTGCCAACCACCGACACCTGATTCGCACCGGCGCCCTGGTTGCGCACGGTGAGCTGGTCGTCGACGCCGGCGCCCGCAGTCCAGGTCGCGACCAGGGTACCGCCGGTGAGCTGCGGCGAATCGGCGTCGCTGAAGGTGGCGGTCGGATCAAGCACGCGCGCGCCGCTGCCTTCAACATAGGTGATCGCGCGGCTGGGCAGGGTCACGACCGGCGCCTGGTCGACCGGCTGGACGATGATGTCCTTGCCGGCGGGCGCGCTGATGCCGCCGGCACCGTTGTCGAGCACCACCTGCGCGCGACGCGTCGCCGCGCTGGGCGCCGCATCGGCATTGTCGAAGGTGATGCTGCGCAGCAGCGCCTGCACCGCGGTCGGATCGGCGGCCGCCGCAAGCGTCACCACCAGCGCTGCGCCGCTGCCGCCGCTGAGCGTGCCGATGGGCGTGCCCTCGTAGTTCACGGTGCTGCCGGCGACGGCGATCTGGCCAAGGCCGTTGCCGACGCTGCGCACCGCCAGCAGGTCGCCGGCGCTGCCGTTGGCGATCAGCGAGATCTGCAGGTTGCCGCCAGCGAGCGTGCCGCTGGCATCGACGACCGTGGCGCCGCCATCAAGCACCACCGGCCCGCCGCCCTGCACCCAGGTCACCGCCGGCCCGGGCAGGGTCACGGCGGGCGTGGTGCCGACCGCCGCACCGCTGATGGTGATCGGGAAGGCGGTGACCGGCAGGCTGTTGCCCTGGGCGTTGACGACCGTGAACTGGAAGCCGTCGCTGCCGGCCACGAAGCCGGTGTTGACGTAGCTGAGCAGGCCGGAATTGATCTCGGCCTGGGTGAAGGTGTCGCTGAGGGTCAGCGCGGTGCCGCCGAGCTCAAGCAGGCCGTCCGTCGGCAATGCCGAGAGGTGGTAGACCAGGGAGCTCGCCGGGCCGAAGTCCTGGGTCTCGAGCGCGAGGTAGCTGATCACGCCAGAGCCGTGCACCGCGACGGTCAGGCCGGCATCGGTGACCAGCACCGGGACGTGTGACTTGGGCGTGACGGTGACGGTGAAGCTGCGCGCCACGCGGTCGCGCCCGCCGTTGGCGGTGCCCCCATTGTCGGCGACCTGCACAAATATGGTGACCACTCCGCTCTGGTGCGCCAGCGGGGTGAACTGCAGCGCGCCCGCCGCCTGCGGCGAGGCGTAGAAGACCGTGGGGTTGGGGATGATGTCCGGCCGCGATGAGATCGCGGTGACGGTCAGCACCTGCGCAGCCTCGTTGGCCGGACCGGCGCTGATGCCGGCGATCTGCACGGTCTGGGCCGGGTCGTCCTCATTGATCACCAGGTCGGCGAGCGCGGCCAGGGTCGGGCGCTGGTTGACCGGCACGATCGTGAGCTGGAAGGTGCGACTAAAGGTGTCGAGCGACCCGAACGCGGTACCACCATCGTCATGCACGGTCACCGTCACCGTGGCGGTGCCGAACTCGAACGCGACCGGCGCGAGCATCAGCGTTCCGGTCGCCTGCGCGCTGGTGTAGACCACGGTCGGGTTGAGCAGGATCGCGGGGTTGCTTGACGTGGCGGTCACGGTCAGGTTCTGCGCCACCAGGTCGCCGCCGTCGCCGATCCCGGTGAGCGGGATGCTGAGCAGACCCGAGTTCTCGAGCACGCTGCGGTCGGCGAGCACGTCGAGGGTCGGCGTGTGGTTGCGCGCCTGCACGCCCAGGACGCAGAACACCGTCGGACTGTCGAGCGCGCCATCGTTGACCACCACCGTCACCTGGCGGTTTCCGCCGATCGGCGGCGAGCCGACGTTGTCGTAGGTCAGGGTGCGCAGCACCGCCTGATACGCGGCCAGCGACGCGCTGCCGGTCAGGGTCAGCACCCCAGTCGCCGCGTCGAAGCTCTTGCTGATGCCGCCCTGCACGGTGGCGTCGAGCCGCTCGGCGGCGCCGTCCTGGCGCGCGGTGATGGTCGCGGTCGCCGAGACCAGGGTGGCGTTGTCCGGGTCGGCGACGGTCAGGGCGGTGGCATCGACCACCACCACCGCGCCTTGTCCCTCGATGAACAGCGCGGCGAAGTTGCCGCCGGCGACCAGCGGGCCATTGAGATCGAGGGCCGGCGCGTTGTTGACCGGGATCATGGTCAGCACGCAGTTTGCCGCGAGGCTGTCGACAAACCCGTCATTGACGATGACGGAGATGACGCGGGCGGTGGCGCTCGGATTCAGCGAACTGTTGTCGTAGACCAACGAACGCAACACCGCCTGGTAGTGGGCGACGGTGTCGACACCGCTCAGGGTGAGCAGGCCGGTGCTGGCATCGTAGCTCTTGGCGATCGCCGTGCCGGTGATCACCGCGTCGAGCAGTTCGGCGCCACCGTCGAGCTGGTTGGTGATGCGCACGCGCGCACCCACCACCGTGTCCTGGATCAGGTCGGTGAGGGTCGCCGCGGCCGGATCGGCGATCGCCACCGCTCCGCCCGCCTCGGTGAAGGTCGCGGCGTAGTCGGCGCCGGCGACCAGCGCCCCATTGAGATCGACCACCGCCGGCTGCTGCGCGATGGTGAAGGAGGCGTTCACGTCGAGGGCCGCCGCATAGGGCGCACAGATCAGCGCGGCCATGCCCAGTAGGGCACGGACGAACAGCTGGCGCAGATGCGGCAGGCGGAGGGGCATGTTCAGGGCTTGGTAGCAGCGGGCGGGGCGCTGTAGCGGAGACGGATGAGTTCGCTGCGTTCGTAGTCGGCGCCGGCGAGGTGGCGGCGCTGCTTGGCGGAGAGGCCGGGTCCGGCGCGGCGGGCGAGGAACAGCACCTCGTCAACCTGCTCGTCCGCTTGCAGCGCGCGGGCGGGCTTGGCCGCCAGGTGCAGCAGGCGGGTGGCACCGGGGGCGAGGGTGAAGGAGGCGGTATCGGGAAGCGCCCAGTCCTGATCCATCAGCCCGGTCTGGCGCGCGCCGAAGAAGCGGTTGCGACGCTCCTCCTCGCCTGCTCCGTACGCCTGGCGCAGGGTCAACAGGTCATACGTGGCGGGATGATCGTCATGGTTGGTGATCTCGACCTCGCCGCTCCAGCCGCCGTCGCCGTGCGGCACCATCTCGACCCGGCCAGGGGCGAGGGCGATGCCAGCGGCATGTTCGAGCGCCCCAGGATGGGGGTCGACCGCTGTCTCGATCATCACACGCGCGCGCACCCGCAGCGCTGCGCCCAGGGCTGCGGTCGACTTGGGGCCAGCCTCGACATAGAGCATGAAGTGGCGGTTGGCGAGCTCGGGCTTTAAGGGGATGTCCAGCGTGACCCCGGCATGCGCCGTGCCGTGCGCCGGAACCTTCAGCACATTGTGGTCGAGGTGTACCCAGGACGCGTCGGGCAGCGGTTCGTAACCCGCTTCGTAGGAGGCGATCTCGTCCGGGCCGGGGACGATAGCCACCAGTTCGAAATCCTCGTCCGTACCGCCGGCGTTGCTGACCTGAATGTTCAGGCCCTGCGCACCGAGATCGAGCCGCACGCCGGGCGGCGCGTCCTCAATCAGAACGATGCCTGGCGAGATGCCCAGACCGCCGCCATCGGCCGCCATCACTGCTGAAGCAGAGAACAGGCCACAGGTGATAAAGGCGACGAGCGGGTGCCGTCGATGATGATGCAAATGCATGTTGCCCCCCTTTCGGTGGGTTGATGTGTAGTGCCCGCTGCTCAGAACGCAGTGCCGAGGAAGGTAAACGTCACGGTCTTGCCTGCACCCACACCACCGGTGAAGGAGCTCGGCACGGTGAAGGCGAACCATATCGAAAGGGTCGAGGCGGTCTCGGCGACGGTAGCAAATGCGTTTGAGCCAGCGACCAGGGTACCCGCGGTGAACACCGCCGCGGTATCGGCCGGAGGCGTGTTGTTGGCGGTGCATGCGGCAACAAACTGGTTGGCACCCGCCGAGGCGCCGGCAGCCCATCCGGCCGAGGTCGGGGTGACTGTCAGGACCACAGCGTCGCCAGTCAGGGTTTGGTTGGTGATGACGAGCGTGGTACCGTCCGCGAGCGGCCAACCGGCGCCGTTGGTTTTGCTGAGGGCGTTGGTGACCGTGCTGAAACTCGCGCCGAGAGTGGCGAGACCAATTGGCCAGGAAACAGGAGCGGTTCCCGAAACGCCTCCGGTTCCACCCCAGACGATGCTGACGTCCTTTGAGACGGTGAACGTGGTGTTCACGACGAGCGAAGACGCAGCATCAGCGTGCTGGACGATCGCAGCGCCGGCGAGCAGCGCGAGGATGGGGATGAGGCGGTTGCGGCGTTTCATGGCAGTGGCTTTCGGTTTTGGGTGCAGGGGACGTAGGATGGAGCGGAATGACATGGCGGGATTCCTTGGCGATGCGGTCTGAGACCGCGGGATTGGTGGAAGGATAGGGCTTGGAGAACTCAGCAGTGTACCCCCTGCGACCATTGGGAGCAACCCCACCCGAGACCCTTTGTGAGGTTCTGAACAACCTTTCATCTCGATATTGAGACTTTGGTTACGTCGATTCGCTACAGCTGCATCAATTTGCGAACGGTCGCCTGCTTGCGAAAACTCCGCCTATCCTGCGCAGTGCGAGGCCAGCTTGCGCAGAGCTTGCCGGTGCGAACGAGCGCTGACTGGACGGCAGGCGAACGGACGCATTGCGCTGCGCTGGCACGGACGCGAGCCGCCTGATCTGCGTCTCGCCCACGCAGGCGAGGAAGGAGGGCGGTGCTGAGGCGGTGCTGATTGAAGGGTACACATCAGCGCACCATGCAGCGAATGCTCGTGCATGGCTGGTGATCCAGGCGCGCCGGGATCAGAGCATCCACGAAGGCACCCCGATGGTGTCACCGCGCATGTCCTTCAACGCTGCAGAGCAGCCTGCGACGACTTTAAGGCTGGTAGACGAAACGCACCCCGACCAGCAGGTGCTTCGTCGCCCGATCGATGTCGGCGCGGTTGGCCGCGCGCGCGGTCGAGACCGGATCGTTCCACGAGCCGCCGCGCAGGTGCGATTCCGCGCTCAGTTCGGAGACATTGCCGTGCAGATCGTAGAAGCCGAGGGTCGACGGTGCGAAGCCAGCGACCGGCTGCGCACCGCGCGTGGCGCCGGCGGTTTCGGCGACCAGGGCGTTGGCTGTCACCACCGCCGGTGCCAAGCTCTCACCCCAGGCGTAGGTGCTGGTGGTACCCGCGCGCGCAGCGATCTCCCACTGCACGTCGCTGGGCACCGCGAGGTGCACACTGCGGGCGGCCAGATAGCCCTGGCAGGCGGTATTGGCCAGGTCGAGGCTGATGCCGATCGCCGGATAGGTGTCGCCGACGCGGACGTCCTCCGGCCCGGTCGCGGAGATCAGCGTGGTCCAAGGCGTGCTCGCCGCGATCACCTGCCACTGCGCCTGCGTGGTTTCGAATACGGCCAGGTAGAAGCGGTCCGGTGCCACTGCCGCCGCGCCCTGGTCCACACCCGTACCCAGTCCGACGCTGGCGGTGCCGACCGCGCCGGGCAGGTGCACGCGGCGGAACACCATCGAGGTGGTACGATAGAGCGGATTGCTCAGCAGGTCGGGGACCTGGCCGGCGGGATGGACCGTGCCGGTGAGCAGATCCAGGATCTGGTAGCTGGCGCGGGACTTGGCGATCGCAGAGCTGAGCCCGGTATCCTGCGAGCCGGTGCCGGAACCGCCGCAGCCTCCGAGCACCAGCGCGCCGATCACCAGCGCTGCGGCGCAGACGCCACTCCGTGCAGAAATCGTGCACATGGTTCTGGACATGGTCATCCGCTCCCCCCTGCCGCCGCATGGAACAGCACCTGCACGGCTTGGCTGGCCGCGGCGCCGCTCACCGCATCGCTGATCAGGATGATGATCTCCTGATGTTCCTCGGGCGTGCCGGTGGCGGTCCAGGTCACGGTCGCGGTGGTCGGGCCGGTTCTGGTCACGGCCACGCCGGCAGGTGCGCCAACCGCCTGGAAGACCAGGTCAGAACCCGGCGGCAGCAGGCTGGTGTCGGCGACCAGGTCGTAGGTCAGGGGCGAACCCAGGAAGCCTTCGCGCGGCGGGCTGGTCAGAACCTGCGGGCGCGCCGCGGCGAGTGGCACCGCGACCAGCATGGTCACCGTCGCCGGCGCGGAGACGGTGACCCCGTCGCTGACCGTGACGGTGAAGGAATCGCTGCCGGTGAAACCGGCGGCGGGCGTGTAGCGCACCGCGCCGGTGGTCGCGTCGAGCAGCGTGGCAGTGCCACGCGCCGGCTGGCTGGCCAGGGCCCAGGTCAGCGCGCCCCCCTCGGGATCGCTGCCCACCAGCAGTCCGTCGCGGGCGAGGTCCTGGACGGCGCCGAAGGTCACCGCGCTGGCGGTGGGCGGATCGTCGACCGGCACCAGATCGACGACCGCGCCGGCAGTGTTGCCATCCGCCTGGCCATCGTTGGCCACCACGGCAAAATTACGCGTCTCTGCACTGGTGAACTCGCCGACGTGGCTGAAGACCACCGCGCGTAGCACCGCTTGGGCCGCGCCAGGCGTCGACAGCGGGCCGAAGCTGACTACCAGCGGCGAGCCGGGGCCGGCTCCGCCGGCATAGGTGCCGACGGCGATGCCGCTGACCAGCACCGACCCATTGCTGGTCGCGACCTGTCCGGCGCCAACGCCCGAGCTGCGCAGGTCGAGCACGTCCCCCGCGACCGCGTCGCTGCCGGTCACGGTCAGCGAACCGCCGTTGAAGGTCGCCGAATCGATGTCGCCGAGTACTGCGCCCGGTGCGATCGCGACCGGCAGATCGTGCTCCGTCCAGGTCGCAGGCGGATCCGGCAGCGACAGCGATGGCGCCACGTTCACCGCCTGCACGGTGACGATGCTGGTCACCGGTAGGCTGGTGCCGCCAGCGCCGTCGGTAAGCACCACCCGCACGGTGCGCGGCCCCCCCACCGGCGGCACTGCGACGTCGGCGAAGGCGAGCTGCCGCAGCAACGCCTGGGTTGCTGCGAGGGTCGCGGACGCGTTCAGACGCACCAGCAAGGGGCCGCCGATGGTGCCCGGTGCAGTGAGGATGCCGATCGGCACGCCTTCATAGAGTACGTCGCTGCCGCTGACCGAGATCTGCCCGGTGCCGGTGCCCTGACTGAGCACGGTGAGCTGGTCGTCGGCGGTCGCACCCGCGGTGAAATCGACCACCAGCAGGCCGGTGGGATAGGTCGGGGTGTCGATGTCGGTGAGACTGGCCAGCCCATCAAGCGCCTGCGGGGGCGCCCCCTGCAGGTAGAGCAGCCCCGGCGACGGCAGGGTCACCACCGGCGGGTTGTCGACGGCTTCTACCACCACGGTCAGGGCTGCGGGCACCGAGACCCCGCCAGCGCCGTCACTGATCACCACCGCAAGCTGGCGCAGCGCGAGCGACGGGGTCGCCGAGGTGTTCGTGAAGGCAAGATTACGCAGGATCGCCTGGGCGATGGCCGGTGTCGCCTGAGCGGTGAAGGTTACGGTCAAGGCCGCGCCGGCAGCGCCCCCGGCGACGGTGGCCACATTCACACCGTCGACGCTGATCGACGTGCCGACGACGTGCACCTGCCCAGCCCCCGCGCCCTGGTCGCGGATGGTCAACTGGTCGTCGACCGTGGCGTTCGCCGTCCAGGTCGCGACCAGAGTCCCACTGGCGAATGCCGGCGAGTCGGGATCGATGACCGTGGCACCGCCATCCAGCACCTGCGCACCGCTGCCTTCGAGATAGGCGACGGTGCGCGCCGGCAGATCGACCAGCGGCGCCTGGTTGACCGGCTGCACCTGCACGTCCTTGGTCACGGCCGCGCTCGTGCCGCCGGTGCCGTTGGTCAGCAGCACCTGCACGCGGCGCGCGGCGGCGCTCGGTGCGGCATCGCCGCTCGCGAACAGCAGGTTGCGCAGCAGTTCCTGCACGCCAGCCGGCGTGGCGGTACCGGCAAGCACCACCACCAGATCGCTGCCCACGCCGCCGCTGACGCTGCCGATGGTCGCACCCTGATACGTGACGATGCCGCCCGAGATCGCGACCTGCCCCGGACCGCTGCCGACGCTGCGGAACGACAGCAGGTCGCCGGCGCTGGCGTTCTGGGTCTCGTGCACGACCAGGGTGCCGCCGACCAGGCTGCCGGGATCGGCGACGGTGGCGGTGGCGTCGACCACCACCGCGCTGCCGCCCTGCACCCAGGTCGGCGGCGCCCCCGGCAGCGTCACCACCGGCGTGGTGGTGGCGAGATTGCCGGCGATGGTGATGGCGAAGGCGGTCGGCGCCAGGGCGTTGCCATCGCTGTTGGTGACGGTGAAGGTGAAGCCATCGCTCTCAGCGACGCTGCCAGTATGCGCGTAGAGCAGCAAGCCGGCGTCGATGTCGGCCTGGGTGAAGGTCGCGCCGGCACCGAGCGCGATCCCGGCGCGGCTGAGCGCGCCCTTGGTCGGCGGGGCAGCGAGATGGTAGACGAGCTGCGCCGGTGCGCCGAAATCACTGACCGTCAGCTTCGCAGAGGACACCACCGCGGCACCACGGATGGGTAGAGACAAACCGGTGTTCACCGTCACCACCGGAGTATGCGGAATGGCGGCGATGGTGACGTTGAAGGTCAGCAGGGTGCTTGCGTTGCCGCCATTGGCAGTGCCGCCGTCGTCGCCGACGGTGACCAGGATCACCGCGCTGCCACTGACGTGCGCAGTGGGCGTGAAGGTCAGGGTCGCGCTCGCGCCAGGACTGGCGTAGCCGACTGCGATGGCGGGGATCAGGTCGGGACGCGAGGACAGCGCCGCGACGCTGACCACCTGCCCGGATTCGTTCGCCGGCCCGGCGGCGATGCCGGTCAGGGTCACGACCTGCTGCGGCGCGTCCTCGCTGAGCGCGACATCGCCGGGCTGGGCGACCACGGGTGGATCGTTCACCGGCAGCACGGTGACCGTGAAGGTGCGCGTGCGGGTGCCGGTCGGGAAGCCGTTGTCGCTCACCGTCACCGTCACCGTGGCGGTCCCGAAGGCGTCGGGCACCGGGGCGATGCGCAGCGTCGCGGTGGCCGCCGGACTGGCATAGACCACCGTGGGATCGAGCAGCACGCTGTGATCGCTCGACACCGCGCTGACGGTCAGCACCTGCCCACCATCGCCACCGTCGCCGATGCCGGTCAAGGCGATGCCCTGCACGCCGCTGTCCTCGGTGAGGGTCAGCGGCGCCACCACGTCGAGGGTCGGCGTCTGGTTGGCACCCGCGGCCTGCGGCGCCGCCAGCACCAGCAGTGGCGCCAGCGCGAGCAGCCGCCGCAGGGTCGGCGGCAGCGCGCGCAGGTACGCAGGATGACGACTGGGACCGCGCATGGCGCCGGACCTACGGCCGCGCCCAGTCGGCGTCGATCGCGATGCGCAAGCCGACGTAGGCGGAGCGCACGTCGCTGGCCAGGGCGCGCCGGCAGCCGGCGCGCAGCAGCTCCGGCAGGTCGCCCCACGAGCCGCCGCGGATGACCTGGGTTTCGGCGCGCGGGGCGCGGGGATCGCTGACTGGGACAACGTTGTAGGGGCCGTAGCCGTCGGCGCACCATTCCCACACGTTGCCCTGCATGTCATAGAGCCCGAGCGGATTCGCCGTGCGCGTGCGCACCGGCTGCGTATCGCCGCCGGCGCCCTGCGCAGAAACCGCGCTGCGGTCGAGGTCGACCTGCGCGCCGTCGGCCAGCGGGAACGGCCCGGGGACGCCGGCGCGGCAGGCGTATTCCCATTCCGCTTCGCTGGGCAGGCGGCAGGGCAGACCCCCCGGGACGCGCTTGGCGAGCGCGGAGAGGAAGTGCTGGCTGTCGTTCCACGACACGCGCTCGACGGGGTGGCCGTCGCCGGCGTGGTAGGCGGGGGTGGTGCCGGTGATGGTGCGCCACACCAGCTGGGTGCACTCGCTGTCCGCCAGCCACAGGCCGCGGGTCAGGCGCACCGCGACCTGGCGCTCGTCGGTCCCGCGCCCGGGCTCGTCGGCGGGACTGCCCATGGTGAAGGCGCCCGGCGGGATCCAGCGAAAGCGCTGGCGCAGCGCGCCGATGCTCAGCTCCGCCCAAGTGCCGTGCGCGTCGTGGCCGGATACGCTTGCCCAGGGCGGGTGCGCCGGCCCGAGCAGCATCGCCAGCCGGGTGCGCGCCTTGACCAGGCCGGGCTCTTCGGCGCCGATCTCGGCGGCGAGGCCGTCGCAGGCCTCCTGCGCGCCGGCGGATGGGACATAGGCCTCGTCGAGTCCGTGCAGCTGCGCGCCGAACGCGGCGCAGCGTGCGAGCTTGCCTGACCAGCGCACGGCGTCGGCGTCATCGTCGCCGACCAGGGAACGGAGCCGGCCAACCTGGTCGGCGGCGCCGACGGGGATGGGCCGCGCCGCGTCCAGCGCGGTGAGCTGGCCCTTGAGGTCGCCGACCGCGGCGAGCTTGTCGCCCCAGCGCCGCACATCGGCGGCGGTCGGACCGACCAGCGCAGCGAGGCGCGCGAGGTCCTCGGCGGCGTGCGGCGGCAACGCCCGCGGTTGGTCGAAGGAAGCGAGATGCCGGCGCAGCGCGCTGAGCTCATCGAACTTGGTCCGCCACGGCTTGACGTGGGTGTCACCGGCCTCTGCGAGCCGCTCGTACTGGTCGAGCAGCGGGCGCAGCTGGTCGTCGACGTCGGCGGCACGGTCGAGCACCGCGAGGCGCTCGCCGAGCAGCACCAGGCGCGCCGCGTCGCGCGCCAGGCGCTCATTGATGCGTTGCGCCTCGGCCGGATCGAGCGCCTGGACCGCGGCCAGCCCGGCCACGGTGGTGCGCAACAGGGTCTGCTCTTCGGCGCTGAGCTGCTCCTTGCCGGCCAGCGAGGCCAGCACCTGGCGGCGCGTGGCGACGCGCGCGCGCGCCTCGTCCAGGTGCTGCTGCCAAGCGCGCCCTGCGGCCTCGTCGCCCACGATGGCGCGCCATTCGCCGAGCGCGGCCTGCAGGGCGTCAAGGCTGGCGAGCGGCAGGTCGTCGTGGCCTAGCGCACCGAGCTGCACGCTCAGCGCCTCGCGCCGCGCCTCGGCGCCGGCCACGCGCGCACTCCAGCGCACGCGGTCGCGGTCGTCGCCCGCTGACAGCGTCTGGAACTCCTGCCACTCGTGCGCCAACCCGGCGAAGGCGGCGAGCGAGGCGGTGGGCCCCGCATCGAGCTGCGCGAGGACCTTGCGTAGCGCGGCGACGTGCGCGGCGGTGGCGCGCGCGCGCGCCGACCAGCGCAGCACCTCGTCATCGGCGTCGCCGACCAGTGCGGCAAGGCGCGGCAGGTCGGCCTCGGCGGTGGCCTGCAGCGCCGGCGGCACGGCGCCGGCGGCATCAAGCGGCGCGAGCCGGGCGCGCAGCGCAGCGATGCGCGTGTCGGACGCCGCGAGCTTGGCCGCCCAGCCGGCGACCTGCGGGTCGTCGGCCCCGCCCAGGCGCTGGGCCACCGCGAGCAGCGGCAGCAGACGGTCGTGCAGGGCGCGCGTCGGGACCTCGGTGGCGTCGAGCTCGGCGAGCTGGGCGCGCGCCTCGCGCAGGTCGCGCTCGGCGTCGCCGAGGCGCTTGGCCCATTCCACGGCGAGCGGATCGGTGGTACCGCATTCCGCGACGAAGGCCTTGAGCGCCGGGGACAGCGCGGCGATGGCGGCGTGGTCGAGCGCGTCGCTGCGCCCGGCGAGCTGGGCGCGCAGGGCGGCGACGCGTTCGAGCTTGGCCGCCCAGCGCGCCACCTGCGGGTCGCGCGCCCCGCTCAGCGCGCGCAGCTGCGCAAGCGTCGCGTCGACGTCGCTGGGCAGCGCCTGCGGCTGGTCAAGACCGACCAGCCGCATCCGCAGGCCCTCGGCCTCGCCGCGCTTGGCGAGCAGCCACCACACGCCCAGCGAACTCAGCAGCACCAGCCCGGCGAGCCCGGCGGCAAGCGGCTTCCAGTGCCGACGCAGGCCGCCGCCGTGACGCGCCAGCGCGGCATCGGCGCCGGTGCAGACGCGGCCCTTCGCAAACACCGCACCCTGAGGCTCGCGGCCGAGCTCGACCGCCTCGAGGTCAGCGAGCAGCGCCGTGGCGTCGGCGTAGCGCTCATCAGCGGCCTTGCGCAAGCAGGTGAAGACCACCGCCTGCAGCCGTGGATCGGCGTCGGCGATCTGGTCGGTGATGAGCTTGGGTTCGACGAAATGATGCTGGTAGATCAGCGCGTCAGCGGTCTCGCCGCTGAACGGCTGCGCCAGGGTGAGCAGCTCATAGATCACCGCGCCGAGTGAATAGATGTCGGAACGCTGGTCGACCGCGTCACCGCGGCCCTGCTCAGGACTCATGTAGGACGGCGTGCCCATGGCCGTGCCGGTCATGGTCATGGCCTCCTCGCCGAGCACCTTGACGATGCCGAAGTCGGCGATCTTCACCACCCCCTCGCGGGTGAGCATGAGATTGCCGGGCTTGATGTCGCGATGCACCAGCTGGTGGCGGCCAGCCTCGACCAGGCCGCGAACCGCCTGGATGGCGAGCCCGACGGCCTCGGCGCTGGTCCACGGCCCTTGGCCCGCCTCGCGGCGCAGCTTGACCAGGTCGCCGAGGCTGCGGCCGTCGACGAACTCCATCTCGAGGTAGCACAACTGCCCATAGCGGCCGCCGCCGAACACCTTGACCACATGCAGCGAATCGAGCGCCTGCGAGATGCGCGCCTCGCGTTCGAAGCGTACGCGGAAGGCGGCGTCGTCGGCGAAGCGCGCGGGCAGGATCTTGAGCGCGACCAGGCGTCCGTCGCCGCGGTGGCGCGCGAGGTAGACCGCGGCCATGCCGCCTTCACCGAGCAGGTCGCCGATCTCGTAGTCCTTCCACTGCGCGCCCGACACCGGGCCCTTGCGCCCATCGGTGCTCAGGACCGCGCGCTGCGCATCCAGGGCTGGATTGCTGCCCTGACCTGGGCCATCGCTGGCGAGGTCGGCCTCGGTGAACAGGAACGGGCGCGTGCCGCTGCTGCCACCGCTCTGGTGGGCGGGGCGTTCGCCTGGCGGTGCGGGTTGTCCGGAAAGGATGGGCATGGCGGTCTCAGCGGATCGGCGGCGGGGTGCCACCGAAACGGTAGGCCACGCCGATGAAGCCGGTCGGTCCGGATTGGTCGAGGGAGACGTCCAGCCCCTCCCCGGAGAGCGTGGCGGCGCTGACCAGCCAGCCGGCGCGCGCCTGGATCAGCCAATGTCGGCTGAGCGCATAGGACACGCCAACGTCAGCGCCGTAGTCGATGACGTGGCCGCTGGTGTTTATGGGCTGGAAGAACTCGTTGCCGGGGATGCGGAAGCGGCCCAGTCCCGCGCCGACGAACGGGCAGATCTCGGCCGTCCACTGATCGTCGAAAGCGTAGGCGTAGCCAGCGAGCGCGCGCAGCATCGCCACGTCGTAGCGGCCGCTCCCGCCATAGGTGTAGGTCTGCAGGTCGAGCGCACCACCGACGAAGAATGCGCCGCTGCTGCCCGGTGCGCCGAAGGCGTAGACTCCACGCCCGGCCAGGCCGAAACCGTATTCGAACGTGCTGGTGCCGGAGACGTCACTGCCGCTGTCGTGGACGTGGTAGGTGAACGAGGTCGGCAGCGATTCGATCCCGAAGCGCAGGTCCGACAGCACCACTTCGGCCGCGGGCAGTGCCGCAGTGCCAACGAGCAACGTGCATGCGAGCCAGGAGCGGCGCCGGTCGCGGTGCGGTGATGGGTGGAGACTGGTCATGGCTCCCTGCGTCACCCCCTGTCGTCGTCAAGCGACGCCCCCGGGATGCTTGCGAAGATACCATGCAATCTGCAATGGACGCAAATGCCGGTTTGGACGTGCAACCATCGCAGCATGTGCAACCGTCGCTACAATCTGGACATGCAGGGTAAGCCGCGGGCGCAAACCTGGATTGAGAGCGGCGTCATCAGGGGCTCGCAGCCCAATCGTACGCGGGCACTCGCTGCGCTGGAGACGCTCAGCCGAACATGCCACCCATCATCGCCACGCTGGCGCAGGTAATCAGCCCACCCGCGATGCGCAGACTGGCTCCCGACCAGGAGCGTGCGACCAGGATGCCCAGCCCCAGGCCAATCGCGTGCAATACCATGGTAGTGGCGAGGAAACCGGCAGCGTAGGCGCCGGTATCTCCCGCCCCCATCTCGGCGACGTGGGCGTGGCCGTGACAGAGCGCGAAGGCCGCCACCACTGCGCAGGCGACGGCGGTGCGGGCTGGCCGCGCCAGGGCGAGGATGGTGCCGAACACCAGCACCGAGAGCGCTATACCCCATTCGGCACCAGGCAGGGGCACACCAGCGAGGGCGATCAGCCCGCCCGCCAGCATGGCCGTGAGGAAGGCCCCGGGGATGAGCCACAGGGCACGCCGGTCGCCACCGGGGGCGAGCGCGGTACGCACGCCGAGCAGTCCGACCGCAACCATCGCCAGCACATGGTCGAGACCCTGCACGGGATGCGCGACTCCCGCGGCGAAATCGGCGGGTCCATGGCCCGGATGGGCGACAAGCGCCGCTGGCACGGCGAAGGTGAGCAGGGCGATGGTG
Organism: Planctomycetota bacterium; assembly: GCA_038213805.1. Lineage (GTDB taxonomy): Bacteria > Planctomycetota > UBA11346 > UBA11346 > UBA11346 > BOG-1363. Next base: position 23,036 of record JBBQSO010000068.1, read on the forward strand.
GCGAGCCGAGTGTTCATGGGTGACCTCGCTGACAGCCTGCCGGAGCAGGACGCGGCGGCAAGGTCGCAGGACGCGGCACTATCGGACGGCTGATGGCTGATGGCTGATGGCTGATGGCTGATAGCTGACGGCTGACGGCTGACAGCCGATAAAACAAGGAGACGCGGAGACGCAGAGAACGGAGGAGGACGAACCGAACTTGGGTGGGTTGGGTGAGCGCAGGAAGCGTCGGTGAGGCGAGAAAAACCGTGCCGGACCCATGGAGACATCATTAGTCCTGATGTGATTTCAGCGTCTTCGGGTGGTCTGAGTTGGGTGCGAGGCAGGCTATCCGGCCGGTGAGTGGTCAGGATCGAACGCTGCCAGCACAGGGAACGGGTCCAGGCATCAGCCAGGACCCGTTCAGGATGCAATGCACGGTTCGGCGGGGCCTGCGGATTGCAGGGCTTACGGCCCGGCCGGATGTGATTATTTGCCCAGGGTGGCCAGCAGCATCCAGGCGGTCTTCTCGTGCTCTTCGATGTGGGTGATGAGCAGATCCGCAGTCGCTTCGTCTTCGGCCTTCTTGGCGAATTCGAGAGTCTGGCCGAGCTGAGCGGCCACCGCCACGCGATCGTCGTAGATGACCTTCACCAGTTCCAGCGCCTGACGGCTGCTGGGGGCGGGCGGCAGGGTGCTGAGCTTCGCCAGTTCGGCGATGCCACCGGGGGTGACGGAACCCAGCACGCGCAGGCGCTCGGCGAGCTGGTCGGCCGCTTCGAACAGGTCCGTGTACTGCTTCTCGAAGGCGGCATGGATGCCGAAGAATTCCGATCCGACCACATTCCAGTGCGCGCCGTGGGTTTTCACGGTCAGGGCATAGGTATTGGCCAGGGCGATGGTGAGTCCCTGGATGAGGTCGCTCGGGGCGCTGGGCTTGGACTTGGGCTGGCTGGACATCGGATGATCCTTGGTGGTGGTGAGGCGGAAAGAAGGCGTCGGAACATGACCGGGGTCCGTGCTGCTGCGCGAGTTCCCCCCTGCAGGCGGCGGTGTGGCCTCTCGTGGCCACACCGGGGGGCGCGACCGCGAGTTCCTGTACCTCCTGACCTAAGCTCTGGTCATGCCGAACGCCCCACTTCCGGACGCCACGATCTGCATGTTCATGCGTCATGGCGTCCCTTTCCCCGGCCGCCATGCTCCCGGCCGCAGCGAGACCCCATGCCCACCATCCCCGTCTCCGGCCTGACGTTCCCGCACGCGGTGTTGGCCCACACCGGCCCGCTCGCGGTGTGTTTCCACGGCACCTGGTGCGGACCCTCGCGCCGCCTCATGCCGATCCTCGAGAAGCTCGCCGGGGACCGCACCCTGGGCCTGCCCATCGCCACCGTCGACGTCGACCGCCAGCCAGAGCTGGCGGCCCGCTATGGTGTGGTGAGCCTGCCCCTGCTCATGGTCTTCACCGCTGGTGCGCCGGTCGCGAGCTTGGCCGGCTTCCAGCCCGCACCGCAGGTGCGCACCTTCCTCGCCGCGCACACGCCGCTGGCGACCGCGAACGCCTGACCAGCGCGCGGGCGTTTGGTCCTTGCCGCATCCGTCGTGACGGCGTATGGGCATGACCCGTCGCCCGCATCCGCGGCGGCTTCCGAGGATCCCGCATGCCCCGTCCGTCCGCCACCGTGCTGGCTCTCGCCCTCGCCTCCGCCTGCTCCGCCGTGGGCCTGGCCGCTGAGCCGGCCCAGCTTCCCGCCACCGCCCCAGCGGTCACGGCTGCGACCACGCCCGCGCCGCTCTCGCTGAGCGATGCCATCGCCCTGTCGGTGACGGTCATCGGCGTGCAGCTCGCCGACCTTGACCGCGATGCCGCAGACGCGCAGACGCGCGTCGCGCGCGCCGACCTGTTGCCGACCATCGACGCCACCGGCACGTATAACCGCGCCAGGAGCGCGGTCACCCGCGGCACACGCGACAGCGCGCCGGTGTTGTTCGGACCCGCCAACACCTGGGACGGGCGACTGCACCTCGGCCAGCAGCTGATCGACAGCGCCGCGTGGCTGCGCCGCAGCGCCGCCGTGGCCGCGGCCGAGGTCGCTGGCGAGGACAAGCTGGTCGCCCTTGAGCGCGCCGCCAACGCCGCCGCCAACGCTTACGTCAACCTCGCCACCGCCACCGCCCTGGTCGAGGTACGCCGCCAGGACCTGGCCATCGCCGAGGATCTCAAGCGCCTCGCCGACGCCCAGGTCCAGGCCGGCGTCGCCGAGTCGATCAGCGGCACCCGCGCCGCGACCCAGGTCACGGTGGTGCGCGGCACCCTGCTCAACGCCCAGCAGTTCGCCGACCAGTTCGCCCTGACCCTGGACCGCGCCATCGGCCAACCAGCTGGCACCGCCTACCGGCTGAGCGGCGGCGTCGACGAGGCCCTGGCCGCGAGCGACGCGCCGCGCGCGCCCGCCGCCGCCCTCGACGCGCTGCACCGCTGGCGCCCCGAACTGCGTTCGGGCGCCGCGCGCCTGGCTGCCGCACGCCTCGACCGACGCGCTGTCGGCGCTGAGCGCATCCCCACTGCCGATCTGTTCGCCGACATCGGCCGCACCGGCGCCTACCTCGACCACACCGCCACCACCTGGGAGGCGGGCGTGCAGGTGACCGTACCGATCATCGACGGCTTCCGCCGCGAGGCACGCATCGACGCCGCAGACATCGCCATCCGCCGCGCAGCAGCGCAGCAGCGCGACCTCGATGACCAGCTCGCCTCCGAGGTGCGCGACGCGCTCATCGGCCTCGACGCCCAGGACGAGCAGCTGGTGGTGGCCCGCGAGCGCCTGCGCCTCGCCGAGCTCGAACTGAACCAGGCGCGCGAGCGCTTCAAATCCGGCATCGGCACCAACCTCGACGTCATCACCGCGCAGCAGGGCCTGTCGGACGCACGCGCCGGTGAACTTAATGTGCGCGCCACTGCCGCGAATGCGCGCGTGCGCTTGGCGCGTGCGGTTGGGGTGGCGACGACGTTGCGGTGAAGGGGTGATGGCTGATGGCTGATGGCTGATGGCTGATGCGGAACGGCGCTGCGCGCCGGTTCCGCCTCTTTTGGACATGGAACATCCGCACCCCTACGGCGCAAACCTCCGGAGTAGGGGCAGTCAGCTGTCAGCCATCAGCCATCAGCCGGCTGCGGCACCTTCACCACCAGCGACGCATCGTACCCTTGGCCCGCCGCGCGCCACAGGATGCCTTGGTAGACGTCCTCGGGCAGCGTGCGGGTGCGCGACAGCACCCACAGGTACGTGCGCGAGGGATGTCCGACCACCGCCCAGCGATACTCGGGATCGAGGTCGATGACCACATAGTCGGTGCTGAACGGCCACAGGAAGCGCACCGACCACACCGCATTGCTCACGGTGTCGGTGACCTTCGCGGAGCCATGCCAGACGACCTCGGGGGCGTCAAACGAACCGCGCCGGAAATGGAACTCGTTGTCGAAGGTGCCATCGGGCCGCTCGCGGTAGCGATCGAAGGTCGCGACCTTGCCGTTCTCGAGCCAGTAGGGGATATTGGCGATCACAAACCAATCGCCCTGATAGCGGGCGAGGTCGACGTGGTCGACTGGGCGCAGGACGGGTTCCTCGCGGCCGCACCCGGCAAGCAGGACGAGCGCGGCGCCGATGAGGAGTAGGGAGCGGCAGTGCATGAGCGAATGATCACCGCCTCTGCGATGGAGTCACGTGAGGGAAGAGCATCCCTCGGCATGGCCCTTCCGGTCATCCTGCGATTCACAATCATTTCACGATCGCGGGCCACTAGCCCGCAACGCGCGAGCACTGAAGGGGCATGGCCGTTCAGATCGGGGCTCCTCGACGACAGTCGCGGAAACCCCGTCAAGGGTCTTCCTGGGACCGCGCGCCGCTGGCGTGCTCTCCACGATGTGCGCGCCAGCGGCGTGCGGTCCCAGGAAGCTCACTCACGCAGCTGCCGCGATCAAGACTTTGGACTCCGGGACCTCGCCGCGCGCTACGCCCCGCGCGTCCCCGTGCGCATGCGCAGCTCGTCGATCTGGCGTTTGAGCTCGCCGATGATCTGGCGGTCGTCCGCGTCGGCCTGCTCCTGGCGGACCTTGGCGGTGGCGACGGCGTCGCGGGCCTCGCGCATCAGCGCGTCGAAACGCTGGCGCTGGCGGGCGCGCGAGGCCTCAAGCTCCTGCAGGCGCACGCGCTCGGCGGCGAGTTCGCGCTCGACCGCGGTGAGGCGCGCGTGGGTGGTGTCGGCGTCGGCCTTGGCCGAGGCGAAGGCCTGCTGCACCGCGCTCTCGCGGCGCTCGACCTCGCCGACGCGCTCGCGCAGGTGCGCCTCGCTCTGCCCGAGGCGCGCGGCCTGCTCCTCGAGGTGGGCGAGGTGGTGGCGCTGCTCGTCGGCGAGGTGCTCAAGCTCGGCGATGCGCAGGCGCGCCGCCTCGGTGTCGGCGGCGCTGTCGGCGAGGCGCTTGGTCCAGGTGCCGGTGGTGTCCTTGCGCTCGATCGCGTCGCGTGGCTGGCTGGCGTAGCGGGTCAGCTCGGCCTGCAGGCGCTCGCCCTCGGCGGCAAGGCGGGTGTTGAGCTGCTTGTGCTCGCCAAGCTGGCGGCTGGTTTCGGCGAGGCGCGCGGTGAGCTGGGATTCGCGCTCCTCAAGGCGGCGCGCGATCGCCTCCTGGTCGAGCTTGGCGCGTTCCAGGCTGGCGCGCAGGCGGTCGCGTTCACCGGCGGTGCTGCTGGCGCTGGCGCGGGCGACGTCGCGTTCGCGGATGAGCTGGGTCTCCATCTCGGCCCAGGCGGCCTGCTCGGCGGCGTTCTGCTCGCGCGCCGCCAGGGTCTGGGCGAGCTTGGCGCGCACCTGAGCAAGCTCGGCGGCGAGGCGCTCGGCGCGCTCGGCGGTGTCGCTCTCGCTGCTGCGCAGGCGTTCGACCTCTTGAGCGAGGTTGCGGATGCGCTCCTCGGCGCCGCTCGCGCCGCTGACCAGGCGCGTGCGCTCGCCGTCCAGGTCGGCGCCGCGCGCGCGCAGGCGGACCAGCTCGGCCTCGCTGGCCTGGGCGCCGGCCGCGAGCTTGTCGCGCTCGGCGCGCAGCGCGACGACCTCCTTCTCGAGCACGCCGGTGCGTTCGCCCAGCGCGGTCGCGGCGGTGGTGGCGCGCGCGAGCTGGGCCTGGGCCTCGGTCTCGGCGGCGCGCAGCTCGGCGAGCTGGCGCTTGCTCTGGCTCAGGCTCTGCTCGCTCTGCCCAGAGATCGACTCGTGGGTCTTGCGCAGGGCTTCGAGACGCGCCTGCAGTTCGGCGCGTTCGCGTTCGCCGCGTTCCCGCTCGGCGCCAAGCTGGCGCT
>JBBQSO010000069.1:0-28076 GCA_038213805.1 Planctomycetota bacterium
ACCTGGCCCAAGCCCTCGGGCCAGACGCCGCCACCCGTCGGCGCCCCGGACAACCGCATCTACACCATGTTCTGGCAGTACGACGCCAGCATCGGCTGGACCAGCACCTGGCTGAACGGCCAAGTGTGGGATTGGCTCTTCGCCCGCACGCTGATCACCACCCCGGTCACCACTCCGGCCGCGGTCACCCTCGCCAATCTCAACACCACCTACACCGGCAACGCACAGAGTGTAACGATCACCACCGTGCCAGCCGGGCTGGCGGTGAACGTGACCTACAACGGCGCGGTGGCCCTGCCGGTCGACGTCGGCTCCTACGCGGTAGCCGTGACGGTCATCGATCCGCTCTATTCCGGCAGCGCCACCGGCACCATGACCATCGCCAACGCGCCAGCGTCAACCGTGACCGTCGCCGAGCACGGCGACCACCAGGTCGTGCAGCGTCTGATCGGCACCATCAGCGGCACGGTGACGGTCACCGGCGCCATCACCGGCGTGCGGCCCGTCCGCCTCGATGCGCGCGTGGTGAGGATCGTGGGCGGCGGCGACGCGGCAGTGGATTGGACGACCATCGCCACCGCCCCCGCCGCCGGCCCCTGGAGCACGAGCCTCACGGTCCCGCAGGGCGGCTGGTACCGGGTCGAGGTGCGCAGCGTCGGTCAGGGCGGCGCGATCCTTGCCACCGCGGCCAGCGCCCGCCCATGGGGCGTCGGCATCAACATCCTGTGCATCGGCCAGTCGAACATGGTCGGCTACGGCGACCTGAATTTCACCACCGCCGACGACCTCGTCGGTTCGCTGCGCAGCGGCGCCGGCTGGCAGCACCTGACTGACCCTTGGATCACTGGCGGCAAGGCCTCGTGCGGCCCCGCGCTGGGTAACGCCCTGGTGAATGCGCTTGGCTTCCCCATCGGCCTGGTCCCGGCCGCGACCCTCGACACCACCATGGACGCGCACGGCCCGACCGATCTGTCCTTCCGCAACGCCGCCAACCCGAGCGACACCGCCACTATCTACGGCAGGGCGCTGCGCGCCGCCACCACGGCGGGCGGTGTGGAGTTCGTGTGCGTCTCGCAGGGCGCCGCGGAGGCCTTCGCGGGCACCACCTCCACCGCTGACTACGTGGCCGCGTTCACCCGTATGGAAGCCAACTTCCGCGGCGACTTGGCGAACGGTGCGCAGGTGAAGTTCGTACTCTCGCAACTCGGCCGCCGCATCGCCACCCCGGTGGCGGACGCCGGCTACGACGCCATCCGCGAAGCCCACCGCATGCTCGACGACGGCTTCAACACCCTGCTCGCCGGCAGCACCATGGACTTCCCACTCGCCGACGGCATCACCCATTACGGTCAGGCCGGTCAGGGCCCGCATGGCCGCCGCTTCGCGCGCGCCATCCTGTTCAGTCTCGGGCAGCACGCGACCTTCGGGCAGCTTCCGACCTACGGCGGCCCGCGAATCGCCTCCGCCGCATTCAGCAACCCGACGCGCACCGTCGTGCAGGTGACCATAGACCACCACGGCGGCAGCGATTTCCAGCCCGGCTCAGCGATCCCCGGCTTCGCCGTGCGCGATGCCGCAGGCCCCAAACTAATGAGCGCCACTCGCTTATCGGAGTCGATCATCGCGCTGACCTGCGCCACCGCGTGTAGCGGGGCGACCACCATCACCTACCTCGTAGGCATGAACCCGGCCGGGCCGCAGGGTTTGGTCGCGGACGACCAGGCGGATCCGCAGCCCCTGCTGCCCCAGACCGTGCCGCTCACGGTGCGGGCTGCGCCGATCGGCCTGGCGAACGTGCAGCTCAGCGACCTGGGCTTCAACTACGACGGTGCCCCGCACCAGGTCTGGGTCAGCACCTTCCCCGGCAACCTGAGCACCATCGTCACTTACGATGGCGCCTCCGCCCTGCCGGTGGAGATCGGCACCTATTCCGTGGTCGCGACGGTGACCGACCCGGACTACATCGGTAGCGCCAGCGGCACCTTCACGATCGGCAAAGGCATCGCGACCATGACCGTCAATGGGCTGACCGCGGTGTACGACGGTAACCCGCACGGGGTGACGGTCACCACGTCGCCCCCGAACCTCGCCACCATTGTCACCTACGCCAACACCGTCAACTGGGTCGCCAGTGCCGCGGCGCCGGTGGGAAGCGGATCGTACATGGTGGAGGTCTCCATCGTCGACGCGCACTACAACGGCTCTGGAAGCGGCTTGCTGGTCATCGCCAAGGCGCCTGCGACCGTGGTCCTCGGCGGCCTCGCCGCGACCTACGATGGAACCGGCCACCAGGCGAGCGTCACCACCTCGCCCGCCAACCTGGCCACCACACTCACCTACGACGGCGCTGCCGCAGCGCCGGTGAACGTGGGTCCGCACGCGGTCGTCGCCACCATCGCCGACGCGAACTACGCGGGCAGCGCCAGTGGCACCCTGAACATCTCCGCGCTGGCAGAGCCGACCGTCGGCGCCAATGGCTGGACCAACATTCCCGGCATCGTCGAGGGCACCATCGCCACCTTCCCGATCGACACCACCCTGCCCACGCCGCCCCTCGGCTTTGTCGCCTACTTCCCCAAGGGCTACAACCAAGCCGACGCCACCACCAGGTGGCCGGTGGTCATGTACCTCGCCGGCATCGGCGATGCCGGCAACGGCACCGACACCAGCGCGAACGGGCACCAGCTTTACGCGCACATGACCGCGAACGGTCCGCTCTACCAGGTCGTGACCGCCGCGTGGGACTTCCCCGCGATCATCATCGCGCCGCAGACCGCGGTGAACTGGAATAGCACCAACAGCATCAAGGTCGCCATGGACTACGCGAAGGCCCACTTCCGGATCGACTCCCGGCGCGTTTACCTGACCGGGTACAGCGACGGCACCAGCGGCGTCCTGCGTTACGCTGCCGCCTATCCCACCGATCCCGCCGCCATCCTGCCGATCGAAGCCGGCGCCAACCCCGGCACCGGCCAGGCCGACGCCCTCAAGCGCATCCCGATGTGGGCCGTGCACTGCTTCGCCGACACCGGGACCGCCGCCCGCACCGTCACGATCGCCTGGGTCGACGCTGCGACCACCGCCGACAGCGGCGTCACTTCTGACTGCATGGCCAACTACCCCGGCTACGGCGCCACCCCGCGCAACCACTATGCCTGCGACGCCGACCCGCTCACCGGCTTCCCGGCCCTGCCCGACGGCCCGACCAGCGTCTTCGCTGCCGCCACCGTCACCTCGTCCAGCAAGTACGTGGCCTTCAACGCCTCCATCGGCAGCAGCATCTACCTGATGTGGAGCGCCAGTACCGACGCCCAGCCCTTCGCACGCTTCCACGTCTCCGACAGCAACGCAGCCGCCTACCCCATGGCGACGGTCTACCCGGCCGGCTTCTACACCACCAAGCCCTACGTGGGCGCGACCGCCACCCTGCCGATCACCGTGGTCACCCCGATCGGCTGCAACCTCACCGGCAGCTACGCGCTGTCGACCGGTTGGACCTGGGCGCGCGATCAGCACCTGGACACCAATAAGCCGGGCAAGCACATCTTCACCATGTTCTGGTACCAGGACCACGTCCAGGGCTGGCGAGACACCTGGGGCAACCCCGAGGTGTGGAACTGGCTGTTCAGCCAGACCCATCCCTGATCCGTGGCGATGCGGTCTCCACGCAGCATCCCGCCCTGGCTAGCCAGGGCGGGATTCCTCGTTAAGCCTGCCCAACGTGATTCCGTGATCTCCCCGGCCACCCATCGTCTGTTCACCCGCGTGCTCGCCTTCGGCGTGGTCTCCGGGCTCGGCTGGCTGCTCGATTTCGGCGTCTTCACCCTGCTCCTGCACGTTGGCGCCACGCCCTTCCTGGCGAACGCGGCCGGTGCCGCGCTCGCGGTGACCTGGGTCTATGCCGCCAGCGTGCGCCGCATCTTCCGCTACCGGGGACGCTTCCTGATCGCGAAATTCCTGCTCTACGCCGGCTGGCAGGTGGTGGGCGTGACCGCAGCGTCGTGGGGCGTCGACCGGCTCGCCCACACCGGCGCGCTGACCCCGATCTGGGCGAAGATCGCGATCACGCCGCTGACCTTCGTCGCCAACTACCTGTTCATGGCCTGGCTGACCAGACCGGCGGAGCCGGAAGCCCATGACTGAGCGCCGCCACCGGACCACCTGGCCCGCTCCCGCCCGGCACTGACCCGCTCCGCCCTTCCTCAGGAACACGCCATGGATGGATCCGCACTCGACCGCCGCCGCCCGGCCTGGCCATGGGGTCTGCTCGCCCTGCTGCTGCTGGCGCTGTTGTGTCTGCGCCTCGCGCTCGCCGGCCTCACCGTGCAGACCGCCTTTCCGTGGAGCGCGACCATCCTGCTCGATGGCGCGGCCCGCATCGCCGATGGGCAGGTGCCGTACCGTGACTTCCACACGCCGGTGGGCTTCACCTACCTGGGCCTGCTCGCGGTCTGCCTGCGCCTGGCCCACGGCCTGCCGCACGCGCTCGCCACGTTCAGCGCGTGCGCCGGGCTGCTGACGGGAGCGCTCGCGTGGTGGGTGGGCGTGCGGCGCTGTGCACCGCCGCTGGCGGCGGCCGTCGCGCTGGGCATCGGCATGCTCGCGGCGTCCCCCGCCTTCCTCGCCTATGGTCCGCTCGACCTCAGCTACGGTGGGCACTACTCGCGGCTATCGTGGAGCCTGTTCTTCGTGGTCGCGCTGTACGCCGCCGGACCCGCCTGCGCAGCGGGGCGCCGGGCGGAACTGCTTGAGGCGGCAGCGATCGGCGCCTGCCTGGGACTGCTCGCCGGTACCAAGTTCACCTACCTGCTCGCAGGCCTGGCGGTGGTCGGGCTGGCCTGGTGGCAGCGCTCACCGGGCTGGCGCACGCCATTGTCCATGCTCGCAGGTGTGGTCGCAGCCGTCGCAGTCGGCCTTGAGGTGAGTGGAGCGTCGCTCGGCGGCTACCTGCGCGACTGCGGCCTGGTCGGTTCGAGCGCCTCGCTGCTGTCCCTGCTGCTGGTGTCGCGCCACAATCTCGACGTGCTGGGCCTCGGCCTGATCGCGGTCGCCGCCCTGCTCACCTGGCCGGCGCATCGCCAGGGTTGGCGGCTGTCGGCGGCACGCCCGCTGCCGGACGCCTTCCTCATGGCCCTGGCTGTGCTCGGCCTCGGCCTTGGCTTGTCCGCGACCAACGGCAACGAGCAGGTCAGCCCGGTCTATGCCCTGGTGCTGATCATCCTCGCCGTGCCGGCGGCGGCGCCGGTGGCCGGCATGGCGACCGCAGCAGGCGCACGCCACGCGCCGCTGCTGATTGCTGCCGCGGTGTCCACCGCGCTTGCCGTGCGCCTCGCCATGCCCATCGCCATCGGCCCGTACGCCGCCAACGTGGCGCCGCTGGGCACGCTCGCGGCCGGGCCCTGGAAGGGGCTGGCCTTCCTGCCGGGCGGCGATCTCGCGCCGCAGCGCGACCAGCTGTGGACCTACCTCAGCCGCGAGCCGCGGGGCATGCTCTGCAATGCCTGGTACGACTGGCTGCGCGACGGCGAGACCATCCTGCGGTCGCGCGTCGGCGCCGGAGAACGGGTGCTGTGCATGGACTTCCTAAACCCCTTCCCGTACGCGCTGCAGCGTCCTGCGCCGCTCGGCGACCACCTCTACTGGCATTTCGGACGGAACGTCGGCCGGGCCAGCGCCCCGCGCCCAGAGACGCTGTTCGCCTCGGTGGACTGGGTGATGATCCCCAAAGTGCCGATCTTCCGCGAGGTGACGCACGACAAGTGCGACCTCTATGGGGATTGGATCAAGGCGCATTATCGCGAGCTCATCCTCACGCGCGTGGGTGACCATTACGAGGAGGTGCAGACCCAGGATGCACGGCTTATCGGCTCCGAATGGTGGACCTGCTACCAGCGTCGACCTGCCGTCCACTAAGAGGCCCTGGACGCTACGCCGTGGAACGCGGGCTGGCCCGGTGTGGCCAGCGGATGCTCCGCTGCGGACCAGCCGGCGCGAAGCGCATCGACGCGGGCACCTACCCGATCAGCGTACCGACGCTGGCGATGCGCCGGCTGGTTTGCTCGCACCGACATCACGCGCCGTCACCAGCTCGGCATACCAGGCGCGCATGCGCTGCCCGATGCGCGTCCAATCGTGCTCGACCACGGCTTGGCGGCGGCAGGCGACGCTGAGTTCGGCGTAGCGCGCATCGGGCAGGTCGGCGGCGGCGCGCAAGGCGGCCGCCAGTTCCGCCACGCTGTCGCCCTCCCAACCGAGGGTGCGCATCGCGGGATAGCGGCAACCGGGGGTGAGGATGCAGGGCTTGCCATAGGCCAGCGCCTCGAGCACGGCGATCGACTGCGCCTCGCACCGGCCGGCGAGGATGCCGAAGTCGCTGGCCCGGAAGGCTGCGTCCTTGGCCTCCCCACCCACGTAGCCGAGCAGCCGTACGCCCGGCAGTGACGCGGCGCGCGCGCGCACCTCTGCCGCATAGGGGCCCTCGCCGTCGCCGGCGATGACCATCTGCATGCGCGCGTGGACGTCGGCATCCCGCCAGGCGTCGAGCAGCCAATCAATGCGCTTGTTGGCATGCAGGCGCCCGCAGTACAGCACCGTGCGCGGCGCGTGCGGTTGCGGCGACAGTGCCTCCTCGGCCGGCAGGTCGATGCCGTTGGGGATGACGCGGATGCCGGGATGGTCGCCGCCCAGGTAGCTCCGGACCTGCTCCGCCTCGAATTCGGTGAGCACGTGGATGCCGTCGGCGCGGCGCAGCGCCGTGCGGTGGAACCACAGGTTGACCAGGCCCTTCTTGAGCCGGCCGTGGGCGAGCAGGCTGGCGTCGAACATGCCGTGCGGGCTGATCACCACGGCGATGCCGCGGCGTTGCAGGCGCGCGACATGGCGCAGGGCGCCGGTCCAGACGCCGTGGATGTGGATCAGACCGGGGTTGTAGCGGGCGAGCGCGGCGTCGAGCGCCACGGGGTCCAGGAGGCGCCGACGCCACCACGGCCCATCCTGGTGCAGGATGGGGAAGCCGCAGTCGCCTTCCGGCCGGCGGATCGCCACCAGCACGGCGTTGCCCGCGCTGCGCGCGTGGCGGATGGCGGCCGCGGACAGACCGAAGCCATGGCGATCGCCGTATTCGCACACCGCCACCGAGACCGTCCCGGCCGTTGTATCGGTGTTTGCCTGCACGTTCTCGGCGCCGTCCACCACTGCCCAGGGTCTCCGTCGGCGGACCTTAGTTGGTCATCACGTGGCACAAGGTCCATATCCCCTACTCTGATGCACGCATGAAAGCACAGGACACGACCCTTCGTGCTGGCACGGTTACACTGCTGGATTTCCCCGTGGTTTCCCTACGCTCCGCACGTGACCGGCGCATCGCCAAACATGCAGACACCAAGAACGAATGGCATGGCAGCGCCTTATGGGCACATGGTCGCCCTGCAGGATGCGCCGGTGTCCGCCCCGCCCCCTCCTCCCGCGGTGGTTGCCACCCGTACCGTGACGGCGGACGAGCGACCGATGGAGCGGGTGCGCCGGAGCCACGGGGCCCGCTCTCCCTCTGCAATCCGCAGCATGCGGATCGTGTTCCGGGACTGCAGCCGGAAATCACCCTGATGCATCTGCACCTCATCGAACCCCTGGCCAGCGGGCACCGTCTGCAGTTCGTCCGCCGCCTGGTCGAGACGCCCCTGCCCGGGCTCACCTGGAGCCTGAGCACCTTCCCGTCGACGCGCGCCCATCCCGCCTTTGCCGCCCTGGCCCCGCGCTTCGCCGCGATCCACGACATCGCCGACGAAGCCAGCCACAAATCACTGAGCACCGGCGCACGCGGCCTGCGCTCGTCGCGGTTGTGGTGGCACCTGTTGCACGCCCATTGGCTGGGGCTGCCGGCCGAGTTGCGCTCCGCGCCCCAGCTGGTGCCCTTCCTGGACTACTTCCTGTACGCAGCGGGTCTGCACGGTTCGCCATTCGGTAGCGCGCCGCTGGCCGGCATCTCGATGCGCCCGTCGTTCCACTACCGGGCGATGGGCGTGCGCGCCCCGCGCGCGCTCGGGGCGCCGCTGCAGCGCTGGCTGCTGTGCCGCCTGCTCGCGCGGCGGGAGCTGGTGCGATTCTTCACCCTCGACGAGCCACTCGCCATCTGGCTGCGCGAACACCGGGCGCGTCAGGCCGACAAGGTCACCTACGTGCAGGATCCCGCCGACATCGGCGGCACCGGCGGCCAGGCGGAGGGCCGCGCACGTTTCGCCATCCCGTCGGGGCAGCGCGTGATCCTGTCCTTTGGCAGCATCTCTTCGCTCAAGGGCGTCGATGCACTGTTCTGTGCGCTGGCGCGCCCCGATTGCCCGACCGATCTGGCCGCGCTGGTGGTGGGGACCTGGCAGGCGACGCTGCGCCCGCTGCTCGAATCGCCCGCGGCCCAAGCCTTGCGCAACGCCGGCCGTCTGCACCTCTGCGATGCCTACGTCGATGCGCAGGACGAGCACCTCGCCTTCGCCGCTGCCGACGTGGTCTGGCTCGGCTACCGCAACCACTACGGCTCGAGCGGTGTGCTCATGCAGGCGGCCAAGGTGGGCGTGCCGGTGGTCGGTTGCCGCGACGGCCTAGTCGGCTGGGGCATCGCGCGCCACCAGCTCGGCGAGATCGTCGAAATCGACGACGGACCCAGCGTGATCGTCGCCATCGGTCGCGTGCTGGCCGCTGGGCGCCGCAACCTGCGCGCACCGCAGCACCTCCTCCATCCCCCGGAACTCGGCCGCGCCGTGCTCGAACCCCTGCTGGACGACCTCGCCCGGGAGAGGCCTCATGGCGCGTGATCCAGTCGTTCCGTTTCCGCTGGGCGCACCCGCCCGCGCGCGCATGGAGCGCGTCGTGTTTGTCGACGTGGCGCGCAGCGTGGCCATCTTCGGCGCGCTGACACTGCACTGCCTGTTGGTCTTCAAGGTTTGGGACCAGCTGGCGCCCGGGGCCCTCAAAGCGGTCGGCAATGGTCTGTTCCGCGCCTGCACGCCGACATTCTTCCTGCTCTTCGGAGTGATCCTCGAGTGGGTGTATGTGGACCAGGTCGGACGGGACGGGGGCGCTGCGGTCGCTCGCCGACTGGGGCGCCGCGCCGTGCAGTGCTACCTCGGGCTGGCGCTCGGTGCGTGCGCCGCGGCCATCGGCGGGGGACTGACCTGGGCAGGACTGCCTTCCGCACTGGTCGGGCTCAGCGATGTGCCTCTCTCGTCGGTGCTGCGCTTCTACACATTCGCCCTGATCATCAGCATCCCGGTGGTCATTCTGCGTCCGCGTCTGGGCCCCGCGTTGCCACTGGCATTGATCGCCGTCATTTGGCTTGCTTCCCCACTGCTGGACCTGCTGAGCTGGCCTCAGCCGGGCTCGACGTGGGCTTTCCCGTGCGCTTTCCTATTCGGTCATCCGCCGCTCTGGGTCGGTGGTTCGCTCTGGCACGACATGAGCTTGGTCTTTGTTGGTATGGTCCTCGGCAACCGCATGAGAGCACGAATGGAGCTTGGCCTCGCGCCCTTTGGCGGCGGCGCGGTGCTGGCGCTGACCGGACTGTGCCTGGCCGTGGTTGCGGCCTCTGCCGCAACGCTCGGGGTTCACGGACTGGCTGAAGGCTACCTCGGCACCGCCATGACCCTTCGCTTCCAATGCCACCCGGCCTACTTCGCGCTCTCGACGCTCACAGCGCTGGGGCTGCTGGGCATCCTCCAGCGGCTGTTCCCGGCCGTGCCTTCCGCACCGCCGCGCTGGCCGCTCATGGCACTCGGCCGGCATTCGCTGTTCGCCTTCGCAGTGGGCAATGCGGGACTCAGCCTGCTTGCCTGGACGCATATGGCCTGGTGGATGGGACTACCCGCCACCATCGCTTATATGGGTACGATGTGCCTGCTGGTACGCTCCTTCGACCGGCGCCAAGGGCGATGACCATGCCGCAATCCCTCGCCACCCGGTCGCTGTCCCCCCCGTATGCGGCGCCTTCGAACGTTCTCGCCGGGATGCTGGCCTTCTTCGCGGGCTGCCCGGTCCTGCTCAATCTGCTCGGCACCTATGTCGCCGATGGCGAATCCTTCGCCATCACCGCCGGCGGCACGCTCCTCATCCTGGCCGCCTCGGGACTGGCTACCCTCCGCCTCGGCGCACCGCAGCGCGATTTCTTGTCGATGCAGGGGCTGGTGCTGGCGCTGGCCATCGTGACCGCGCTCTTCTGGGGCGATTGGCTGGCCTTGACCGTGCTCAGCCCGTCTCCGCAGGAGAAGATGGGCAACCTCGCGATCCAGAGCGTCCTGTGGTATTCGCTGCCCATCACCATGATCATCCTGTGGCGACGCTGGATCGACCTGGAGCAGGTCGTGCGCTACATGCTGGTGTTGGCTTCGATCTACGTCATCGGTCTGACCCTACGCTACATGCTCGGCCTCGGCCATTACCACAGCGGTCGCTGGCACGCGGGCGATTCCCTCGAATCGATCCGCAGCGGTCACTACGCCGCGCTGGCATTGTGGATCTTCATCATCGGCTGCTGCTCGCCCGCCGGCGCGATGCCGCGCAAGCTCAAGCTGCTCGCCCTCGGCAGCATGCCACTGGCCATCTTCATGGTCATTGCCACCAATTCCCGCGGCCCGACCCTGGCGCTGGCGCTGATCTTCCTGGTCAATGCCCTTCCGCTCGCACGCCTCCTCGCCGGGGTCTTCTCCCGGGACGCCAGGCTGCTGCTGGTGCTGATCGTGGCGGTCGCGGCCAGTGGGATCTTCGTCGCCTCGCAGATCGGCTCGGTCGAAAGCGATTTCGGACGGCTCGTCACCCTTACCAACGACGGCGGGAGCGCGCAGGAGCGTTTCGGGTTCTGGCACGATTATGTGCAGCTGCTCAGCGGCGCGCCCCATGCGATGCTCACCGGGCTGGGCTACGGTCACGGCCTCTTCTATCCGCACAACGTCCCGCTCGAGACGGTGACCGCCGGCGGCATCCCCTTGCTCCTCCTGCTGATCGCCATGATCGCGATCGGCTTCCGGGCGTCGATGGCCCCCTGCATGCGCGGTGATCCCATCGCCCTGCTCTTCGCCGGCTTCTTCGTCTTCAACATCATCGGCGCCCAGGTAGCGGGCTCGATCGCCACCGATGCGACCTGGTACGGGGCGCTGCTGCTGGTCCTGCGCCACGAAGAGCGGATCAGCGGCCGGACGGCCGGAACCTGAGACTGCCCATGGCGCGCATCGCCCTCGTCACCCATTTCTTCGCCCACTACCGACGCACGGTCTTCGAGCTGCTTCTCGCCCATCCGCGACATCGGGTGACCCTGGTCGGGGATCCGGACAGCGCCGGCCACGACCCGTCCATCGCGAGTTGGCTGCCGGAGGACCGCGCGCGCATGGTCGCGACCTCCTTCGTGCGGCTGCCTGGCGGCCTGCTCTGGCAGCGCGGTGTGGTCGGCCTCGCCCTGGGCCGCCGCTATGACGGGCTGATCTTCATCGCCGACATGAAGTGGGTCAGCACGTGGGTCGCCGCATTCCTGGCACGTGCCATGGGCAAGCAGGTCTATTACTGGGCGCACGGCTGGCGCCAGCGCGACCGCGGGCTCAAGGGGAAGGTGCGCTGCTGCTATTTCCGACTTGCCCACCGCCTGCTGCTCTACGGCCGCCGCAGTCGCGCCATCGCCATCGAGAACGGCTTCGACCCGCGCCGCGTCCAGGTCATCTACAACTGCCTGGACTATCCGGCGCAGCGCGCGGCACGGATGCGCATCGGCCCGGACGAGCGTCGTGCCCTGCGCGGCCGCCTGTTCGGCGATGCCGAAGCGCCGGTGGTGGCGTGCCCGACGCGTCTGGTGCCGCAGCGCCGCCTCGACCTGCTGTTTGAGGCTGTGGCGCGCCTGCGCACGAGCCACCAGCGCCACATCAATGTGCTGCTGGTCGGCGATGGTCCCGTACGAGCCGCGCTCGAGGCCCTGGCCACGCGTCTGCAGATCCCCGTGCACTTCGCCGGCGCCTGCTATGACGAGGAGCGCATGGCCGGCTACCTGACCGCCGCCACCTGCACGGTCGCGCCCGGCATGGTCGGACTGACCGCCATGCACAGCCTGGCTTTCGGCGTGCCGGTGCTGACGCACGGCGATCCCGACCGGCAGATGCCCGAGTCGGAGGCCGTGGTCCCAGGTGTCACCGGCGACCACTTCCGCACCGACGACGTCGCTGACCTGGCCACGGTGATCGAACGCTGGACGCGGACGCCATACCCCGCCCCGGCGGTCTCGGCCGCCTGCATCCGGGTCATCGAGCGCTTCTACAATCCCGACACTCAGCTCGCGCTGATCGTCGAGGCGCTCGATGGCGAGCCGGCGCGTGCGATTTCCAGCCACAGCATCCAGGCGGACGAGCTGGAGGACGGATTGCGCTGACGCGCTGCGCTCCATTGGGGTTGGACCGCGTATCCGCCGGTGGAACCAAGCATGCGCTGTGGAGCGCCACTTGTGCAGCCTTCAGCAGCGCGCCGGGCAGGTGTGCCCCGAGCAGCGAGACGCGTGCAAATTGCAGTATGGGGCGGCGCACTCAGGCCCGCCTGGCAGTCTTCGGAATGCTGCAGGTCCGGACGTATTGCTTTCACAACTTACGGTCTATCTTCACAATCCGTCTGAAAGCACTCATGGACCATCCACCACCCCGCATCCAGCTCGATCGCTACGACCAGTCCTGGTACAACCGGGGACGGTCGGTGGTGGTCGTCATGCTCTGGGAATTGGTGCAGATGGTGTTTATCCATGGCAGCCTGCATCCGATGTACGGCTGGCGGCGCTTCTGGTACCGGCTGTTCGGGGCGCGCATCGGGGCCCGCGTGCTCATCCGCCGCACGGTGTGCTGCAATTATCCGTGGAACGTAACCATCGGCGACCACAGCTGGATCGGGGATGGCGCGACCCTGTATGCTTTGGAGACCATCACCATCGGCAGCCACGTGGTGGTCAGCCAGCAGTCCTATCTGTGTTCCGGCACGCACGACCATCGCGATCCCAGCTTCGGCCTGGTGGTCAAGCCCATCCACGTCGAGCATGGTGCCTGGATCGCGCTTGGCGCGCTGATCATGCCAGGGGTGCGCATCGGCGAAGGGGCGGTGATCGCCGCGCGCGCCGTGCAGACGCGCGATGCGACGCCGTGGACGCTTTATCGCGGCGCTCCTGCGATCGCCGTCGGCCCGCGCGAACTGCGCAGCGCGGACACCCCGGTGCCCGCACCGGCGGGCTGACGTCGGCGGTCAGTGAGCAGGGGTGGCCAGGAGCGCAGCGAGCGCGTGGGACGCAGAGCTCACAAGCCGCGCCTCGCCAGCGGTCGCGCTTTCCCCCCACTCGCCTTGTGCCTAGCCCCACGTCGCTTCACCCGCAGACCGCATCCATGCTGTCGGCGAGGATCCCCAGCAGTTCGTCGATCTCCGCCGCCGTGGCCAGCAGCGGCGGCAGCAGATACATGGTGTCGCCCAGCGGGCGCAGCAGGGCGCCGCGCGCCAGCGCTTGGCGGTACACGGCGTGGCCGGTGCGCGCGCGCGTTGGCAGCGGACTGCCATCGGGGTGGCGCAGGTCGACCGCGGCGACCATGCCTACACCGCGCGCTGCGGACAGCCACGGCCGGGTGCGCGCGAGCTTGGCCAAGCCGAGGCGCAGCCGGGGACCGTGCTGTGCGACCTGGCCAAGCACGTCGTCTTCGGCGAACACCGCGAGCGCCGCGTCCGCCACCGCCA
The DNA here is from genome assembly GCA_038213805.1 of Planctomycetota bacterium. Lineage (GTDB taxonomy): Bacteria > Planctomycetota > UBA11346 > UBA11346 > UBA11346 > BOG-1363. The sequence continues at coordinate 13,723 of JBBQSO010000069.1, forward strand.
CCGCCAGCGCATTGCCGGCATAGGTGTTGGAATGCAGGAAGGCGCGGCCTTCATGCCATTCGGCGTCGAAAAGCGCGGCAACTGCGTCGCTGGTCAGCACCACCGCCAGCGGCAGGAAGCCGCCGGTCAGGCCCTTGGACAGCACCGCGAAGTCGGGCAGGGCCGCCGGGGCGAGGTGCGAAGCGAGCATCGCGCCGCAGCGCCCCATGCCCGCGGCGATCTCGTCGGCGATCAGGTAGACGCCGTGGGCATCCGCCCAGCCGCGCAGGCGGCGCAGCAGGTCCGGGGAATGGATGCGCATGCCGCCGGCGCCCTGCAGCACCGGCTCGTAGATGATGGCGGCCAGGCGCGGCGCGAGCGTGGCGAGCTGCGCCTCGAGCGCCGGCCACTCTGCCGCGGCGTCGAGCCAGCGCGGGTCCTCGGGACCGCGACGCAGCGGCAGCGGACCGAGCATGGCGCAGGGAAACAGCAGTGGCGTGAAGGTGTCCTTGTAGAGTCCGCAGTCGCCGACGCTGAGCGCGCCCACGGTCTCGCCGTGGTAGCCGCCGGACAGCGCCGCGAAGGCGGTGCGCTGCGGCTGCCCGCGCTGCGCCTGGGCCTGGAAGGCAAGCTTGAGCGCGACCTCGACCGCGGTCGAGCCGTTGTCGGCGAAGAAGACCTTGCCGAAATGCCCAGGTAGGCGCCCGGGCGGCGCGGTCGCACCCCAGGCACCTGGCGGGTGGCCGTTGGCCATGGCGAGCAGGCGTTCGCACAAGCCCACCACCGCGGCGTTGGTGGTGCCGGCGAGGATGACGTGCTCGAAGCGCTCGGCCTGGTCGTGCAGCGCCTGGCGCAGACGCGGGTGACCGTGGCCGAGCGCCTTGCACCACCACGACGAGATGCCGTCGAGAATGCGTCGACCGTCCGCCAGGTGCAGTCGGCAGCCGGCGGCCCCGACCACCTCGATGGGCGGGTAGGCGCGGTAGTCGCGCATCTGGCTGCACGGATGCCACAGTGCGGCGAGATCGCGGTCGATCAGGGATTCCTCGGCCATGTCCGCGAGGCTAGCGCCGGACCGGCAAATGGCGACCGGGTCGGCGCTTCAGGTGCGCAGGTTGAACGCATGCCCGGTGCCGAGCGAGATCAGGCTGGTGCCGGCGTGCTCGTCGGGGATGCGCTCCCAGCCCTCGCGCAGGGTGGCGACGATCGGGCGGATCTCGGCGATCAGGGCCGGCGCCTTGCGCAGGTTGCCCTCGATGATGTGCCCGATCAGGAACAGGTAGAGTTCCTTCAGCTGCAGCGCGATCTCGCCGCCCTTTTCAAAGTTGAGCGTCGAAAGCATCTCGGCGAAGATCGCCTTGGCGCGCTGGCAATTGTTGTGCGCGGCCTCCATCTGGCGCTGTTCCATGGCGAGCTGGGCGGCGGCGAGGAAGCGCTCCGCGCCCACGAACAGCCTGACCAGCAGGTCGCGCTGCGAGATGGTCTGCAACTCCGCGGTGCGGTAGGCGGTGCGATGCTGGGCGGTGGCGGCGTTCATGGGCGTCCTTGGCGTTTCCGGTTCCATCTGCTGATGCCCTCATCATCGGCCGAGGCGGTGCGGACTTGAGGCCGGCGACCGCTCAGTTGCCGCTGTTCCCCGAGAAGCCCTTGATCTGCTGTGCCAGGAAGGTGCCCTGGGATTTGGTCGTGGCGATGAGCTGCTCCATGGCCGCGAACTGGCTCGTCAGGCGCTGCCGGCGGATCGCCAGGGCGGCGTCGTTCTTGCTGATGCGCCCGGTGATGTCGGTGATCTGGCTGGTGAGGCTGTCGAGGTCCTGGCCGATCACCCCCGAGTGGCCGTCGGTGAGCTGCTGGATGGCGTCGCTGGCCTTCTGGGCCATGCCGCGGCTGACCGTCACCGAGACGTTGCTGACCGGCGCACCCGCGCCCACGAACAGGCGCAGGCCCTCGAGGGAGCTGCCCACCGCCGCGCTCAGCGCCTGGCCCTGGCCAGTGGCGGCGAGGCCGTCGATGGTCCCGGCGACGTCGTCGCCGCGCACCGCGCCCGAAAACAGCTGCAGCACCGGTAGCGAGGTCGACAACGGATCGATATCGATGGTCTGGGCGAAACCGAACTGCTTCGAACGCAGGTCGAGCGAGTTGTCGGCGTTGGCGCCGACGGTGACCTGATCGCCGGAATTCCCGGCCGCCACCGCCGCGGCATTGATCACGCTGGCGAGGTGGCTGGCGAGCTGGGCCGGCGTATAGGTGCCCGCGGTCAGGCTCAGCGCGTAGGCGTGGCCGTTGATGGTGATGTTCAGCCCGTTGGTGGAGCCCGTCACGGTGGCCGGGTCGCTCAGCGCGCTCGAGCCGACCACCGCCTGGGCCGCGGCGGTGGTGATGTTCACCGTCAGCGCTCCGGTGATCCTGGTCTTGCTGCCGAGCGTCGAGAAGGCCACACCGGCGTTGCTGCTGGTGCCCGAGTTGGCGAAGAGCTTGCCGACCGCGTCAGGGCTGGAGGTGAGCGCCGCGGTGAGCGTGGAATCGCTGACGCTCAAATGGCCGGTCTGGGGGTCGATGGCGATACCGATCGATTGCAGGCTGCCGAAACCGGCGACCGCCCCGGTGACCGGACCGGTGAGGGCCGCGGTGAGGTCGTTGAAGCGCTGCAGCACATCGTTGTCGGTGAAGAGGATCCCCGACTTCTTGGTGGCCGAGTCGTAGGTAGCGTTGTCGCTGAGGTACTGCTTGGCGGTATTGTAGCTGGTCACGAAGGCGGTGACCGCGGTCTTGGCGGCGCTGACGTCGTTGCCGACCGTCAGGACCACATTGCTGGCCGGCTGGGTGGCGGTGAAGGTCACCCCCGGCACCACGCTGCTGAAGGTGTTGCTGCTCTGGGTGATGGTGATGGCACCCGCACCGCTGCCGATCTGCACCTGGGCATCGGCGGGCGCCGCGACCGTGGTGGTGGTGGCGAACAGGCTGGTCAGTGCACCCGTCCCGGAAACCGTGATGGCGCTGGCCAGGCCGGTGGACGTGCTGGTCAGGACCAGGCGGTTGGGACTGGCGGAGCCATCGTTGAGCACCGAGGCCGTCACACCCAGGTTGGCCGCGTTGATGGCGGTGGCGATGCCCGCGAGGCTGCTATTGGCCTGGTCGATGGTGACCGTGCTGGTCGCGCCACTGCCGACCTGCAGGCTGACCGTGCCCGCGCCGAGCAGCGAGTTCGTCGACGCCTGCCCCGCGGTCGCCAGCTGGTTGGCCGTGGCCACGCCGATGATGTTGACCTGGTAGGTGCCGGGCTGCGCCGAGCTGAGGGCGGTAGCGCTCACCGCGGCGCTCGACGAGCTCACCACGCGGTTCTGGAAGGTGCTCGCGTGATTGAGGCTGCCGAAGTCGAGTTGGGCACTGAGGAGTTTGAGGTTGAGACTGCGCAAGGCATCGACGTGGGCCTGGGCGATGGCCCCCTTGCGCTCGAGCTGGGTGGTCGGCACGCGTGCGGCGCCGATCAACGAGTCGATGATCGCCGCCGAATCGATGCCTGAGACCAGGCCCGATACCTGGGTCAGGGCGTTGCCGCCGCCGGCGGAGGTGCCCGAACCGGCGCCATTGGCCGTGGGCGTTCCCGAAGTCGCTGAGCTGACAGGCATGAATGCTCCTTCGGCCGGGCCTCACCGAGGTCGAGGCAGCCGTCGCCACGCACGTGGCGCGCCAACCTCAGGCGTTGTGGTTGAAGATCACACCGACCAGGCTGTCGATGCGGTCCTGGAGATCGAGCACCTCTTGAGAGGGGATCTGGCGGACCAGCTTGCCGGTGCGCGTGTCGGTGACCTTCACCACCAGCTCTTTGCTGGTGTCGTCGAAGGTGAAGGACAGCTGGCGACCGCTGGCGGCCTCGACCACCTGCTTGAGCTGGGCGGCCGCGGCGCGGATGTCGTCGCTGCGGGCGGTCTTCTCAGCGGGCTGGGCGAGGTCGGTGCGGCGCGCCTGCTGGACCTGGAGCTGCTGATCCTGGGATGCCTGATACGGTCTGACCGTATCGCCCACCTGCGTGGCGAGGGAAGCGTCGATACGGGTCATGGCTGATCCTTAGGATGACCGGCGCCCGGGAATACGGGACGGAGCGGCCCTATGCCTAGGAGCATCGGCAGCAACGGCCCCGACTTGAGCCCCGGCCGTGGGGACGTGTGGAAGGTTGGCAGCGCGCCCGCCATCTGCCTTATTCACCTCTCCAGGGCTGGTCCGCCGCAACCTTCCACACGCCACCGCTCCTGGCGCTCAAGTGGCGGCGGATCGTGCCGTCACTGAAGATCAGGACGCCATGCCGGCGATCCTACCAGGTGGCAAGGAAGCCGCACTCAACACCAGGATCACCCACGGAGGATCCCATGTCCCTTCGCATCAATCACAACATCACCGCCCTCGATGGTCACCGCAACATGGTGAACAACGACGCCATGGTGAGCCGATCCATCCAGCGCCTGTCCAGCGGCCTGCGCATCAACCGCGCCGCTGACGACGCCGCCGGCCTCGTCATCTCGGAGCAGATGCGCGCCCAGATCGGCGGCCTCAACCAGGCCATCGCCAACAGCGAGCAGGCCGTCACCATGGTGCAGACCGCGGAAGGTGCCCTCGACGAGGTCAACAGCCTGCTCAGCAAGGGCCGTTCGCTCGCCGTGCACGCTGCCAACAGCGGCGTCAACGACACCAACCAGCTCATCGCCGACCAGTCCGAACTCGACAACATCGTCGACTCGGTCAACCGCATCTCGGAAAACACCCAGTTCGGCACCAAGAAGATCCTCGACGGTTCGCTGTCCAACGCGACCGCGAACAACTCGGCGATCTCCTCGGTCAGCCTCGGTGGCGACTACACCAAGCTGCTGACCTCGAACACCGCGGTGCGCGGCTACCACACCCTGCAGATCACCCAGCAGGCCACCCAGGCCACGGACAAGCTGTCGATGGCAGCCATCGACGTCTTCACCGCCGGCAGCCTGGCCGCGGCCTCTGGCAGCCAGCTGGTCAAGAAGTCGTTCACCCTGTCGGTCAACGGCGCGCTGATCAACGTCGCCAGCGGCACGACCAAGAACCAGTTCGTGCAGCTGCTCAACGCGGTCGGCTCGAAGGTCGGCTTCACCGCCGCCACCACCGGCAACGCCCTGGGCGCCTCTGGCGACGTGCTCCTGACCGCCAAGGACTACGGCCGCTCGTTCACTTTCAACGTCCAGTTCGTCAGCGGCGCCAGCGGCGCGTCTGCCCTTGCACAGACCAGCGTGGTCGGTACCGATGCGAAGGCGACCCTGTTCCTCTACACCGGCACCAACCTGGTCGGCGGCACGGCCGGCACGGGCTCGGCCACGACGATCGCCTTCGCGGCCACCGGCGGCGCCTCCTTCCCCGGTGGCATCGGCCTGACCATGGTGTCCTCGGGCGGCAGCACGATCGTGCTCTCGACCAACGTCGGCACCGGCTCGGCTGCGAGCGGCTTCATCTTCGGCGCCATCGACGGCACCCACTCGGGCGCGGTCTTCCAGGTCGGCGCCAACGTCAACCAGACCGCCACCGTGCAGCTGCAGTCGACCAATGCGTCGCAGCTCGGCGTCGGCGGCTCGGGCTCCTTCTCGAGCCTGGCCCAGGTCAAGGGCAGCTCGCTGATCTCCGGCCAGGCCAACGAGGTGCTCAAGGTCATCGACAAGGCCATCGACGACATCACCAACCTGCGCGGTAAGCTCGGCTCCTTCCAGGCCAACACCCTGGAAACCGGTCTGAACAGCCTGCGCGTCACGCAGGAGAACCTGACCGCGGCCGAGTCGACCATCCGCGACGTCGACTTCGCCCAGGAGTCGTCGAACTTCACCCGGAACAACATCCTGGTGCAGTCCTCGACGGCCATGCTCGCGCAGGCCAACCAGCTGCCCCAGCAGGTCCTCAAGCTGCTCGCCTGAACGCTGCGCTTCCTGATATCACGAACCCTCCGGCGCCTGGCGCCGGAGGGTTCGTTTTTTGAGGTCGGAAGGCCACCCGGGTGGCATGGACATTCCCCGCCGCCTCCCGCCGTCCGCTCCTCGGCCCTCACCCTGCCCGATTGGCACACCCCAAGCGTTCCCGCCCTTGGCCCGCCGCGTTGATTCGGGGTATGATCCCCAGGCAGCGCCCCCCGTCAGGATGACCGCATGGCCCAGCACGCCACCCTCTCCGCACCCCTCTCGGCCACAACCTATGCCGCCCAGCGCGCGCAGCTGATCGGCACCATGCCGCACCTCGCCGCGCTGCTACCGGCGGAACCGCCGTGCGCCCCGGCGGTCCGCGTCATGGAGCGCCGCGAGCTGCGCGCCCTGCTGATGCCCGCCGCCAACACCCACGCCGAGCTGGTCATGGTCATGGGCTGGGGCGACGGCAGCGTGCCGCTGGCCCTGCTCGGCGACGCGGTGTGCCGGCAGAAGCGGCTGCACGTGCTGCTCTTCGCCGGAGAGGAGCAGGCCTTCGCCGCGACATTCGCGCGGCCGGTGTTGGAGCTCCTCAGCGGCAGCCAGCTGACGGTCTCGGTGATCGAGGACGAGCAGGGCATCGCCGACATGGTCATCGGCTGCTACCCGCACCACCACCACATCCCGCCGCTCGCGGGCTGCGACTTCATCGACGCCCATCCGCTCACTGCGCCCGCCGCGGCCTTCCGCGCCCAGCACCTGGCGCGCATCAACGAGCTGCTCGCCGACCGCACGCAGGCCTACGGCAACGACATCATCGACAGCTTCACCGGCCTGATCCAGGCGTCGCGCAATGCGCGCCAGCTGCTGCCCGCGCCGACCATCGGCGAGCTCGCCGGGCGCTTCGGCGACATCCCGGTGATCTCGATCGCCGCCGGCCCGTCGGTCAAGCGGCGCCTGGACCAGCTGCGCGCCCTGCAGGATCGCTGCATCCTGATCGCGTGCGACGCCGCCCTGCACGGCCTGCTCGACCAGGGCATCGACCCGCACTTCGTCACCCCGCTCGAACGCCTCGGCAACCTCGCGATGTTCACTCGCGCCGGCGAAAGCCGCGCCATCTACGCCGGGCTGCCGGTGGTGCACCCGGACGTGGTCGGCCGCTTCTCCGCCGAGCGCACGGTCGGCGTGTACTGCGGCGACGCGCTCTACCCGTGGCTGGTCCCCGACCCGGGCCGGCGCATCAACGCCGGCCAATCCACCGGCGTGCTTTCGGTGACGGTCGGCGCGGCGCTGACCACCGGGCCGCTGTTCCTGGTCGGCCACGACCTTGCGCGTGGCGAAAACGGCAGCCATTGGGAGGGCGCCGGCACCGCCGGCGACGCCTGGAAGGAGGCCAAGCAGCGCAGCGAGAGCGCCAAGATGACCGGTTTCTACACCGACCGCCTGATCCCCGGCAACGGCGACGAGGCGGTGCGCTCGACGATGTGCTGGGACCACTTCCGCACGGAGATCGCCTACGAGGCGCAGCTGCTCAAGGCCCAGGGCCGCACGGTCTACAACGTCAACGCCCACGACCGCATCTTCGCGCGCATCGACCACACCGCGGCCGCGCCGCTGCCCGATCCCGCCAGTCTGCCGAAGCTGCCGACGCTGACCCTGCCGGCGCGCGAGCCGGCGCGCTTCGCGCAGTGGAGCGCGCGCGCGAGCCGCCTGCCCGAGGACGGCCACGCCTTCCGCCGCCACCTCGCCGGCCTGCGCGCCGACCTGGGCGTGGCGCTGAAGGGCGTGCCTACGCACGCGGCGGCTGCCGGCTTCGCCGCGCGCCTCGACCTGTGCGCAGAGATCTCCGAGGGCAATCGCGGAGCCTTCGCCTACTTCCTGCGCTCGGCACTGCACAACAGCACCGCCGAGATGCACAACCGCCGCCGCACCGCCTCGTCAGCGCGCAGCGCCTACGCCATGGTCGAGACCATGGACCACCTCTGCCACGGTCTGGCCAACGCCATGGACCGCCTGCAGGAAGGCCTCGAGGAGATCGCCCGTGACTGCACCTGACCTGGCCCCCAACGCCCTCGCCGAACCGCTGCGCGCGCTGAGCGTGTGGGCCAGCGGGCACTGCGGCTACGGCCACCACGTGCGCACCGAGGTGATGCGCGGCGCGCTGTCCGCGATCCTGCGCCGCCTGGTGTACTTCGGCCTGGAGGACGGCTTCACCCGCTACCACAGCCGCGAGCTGCTGATGTACCTGGGCCTGGCCACCGGCACCTTCAGCAGCTACCTGGCGCGCATAGTCCTGGCCCGCGCCATCGTCGAGGACGAGCGCGAGGTCATTGGCGCCTTCGCCAGCAGCCACGCCGCCGACGACCTGCTCGCGTGGTTCGCCGCCTACGACCATGCCGACGCCGAGCGCGCCGGCGCCCTGCTCGCCGGACTCGTCGAGCCCGAGGAGCGCGCCACCGCGCGCCTGGTGGTGGCGCGCCGCCAGCCCCAGCTCGCCGAGGCACAGTGGCTGTGGCAGGTTCCGGCCGAGGTCCCGCAGGTGGCCATCGCCCTGTGCGCGCAGTTCCTGACGCGGCGCCCCGACCTGGTGCACGCCGTGCATGCCTGGCTGATCGAACACCGCACCGCGCTGTTCTGCATCGAACCCGACGACCTGCTCGCGCCCTTGGTCATGGCCAGCGCCGAGCACCCCCAGGTGACGCTGCTGCCCTTCGCCGACATGTACGGCGAGCAGACGGTGTGCGCCTCCGCCGAGTGGCATCTCGAACACCACGAACCCGCCGCCGCCCTGGAACTCGCCGGGCGCGTGCGCCCGCTCAGCCGCCACGCCGACCACGCGCACGTCATTCGCGGCCTGGCCCTGATTGCCCTGCAGCGCAGTGAGGACGCGGTCGAGGCGCTTGCCGCCATCGACGACGCCGATTGCGCCGACCTGCTCGCGGTGGCCCTCGCCGCGGTCGCCCCCGCGCGCATCGACGACGACGCCGTGGCCGCCATCGCCGGCCGCTGCCGCGCCGACCAGCCCGAACGCTTCGTCGCCTGCCTGAAGGTGCTGCTCGGCCGCCGCGAGCTGGCCATCGCGCGCCGCCTCGCCGCCCAGCGCCAGGGCGATTTCGCGCACCCGCACGCCCAAGCGGTGATCACCGCGATCCTGGCGCCCGGCGCGGCGATGAGCGCGTAGGGGAGGGTCCGAAAGTTCGGAAGTCCTGGGACACCTGCGCGCCTCACCGGCACCGGGAATTCCACCATCATGCAATCGCCCTGCTGATGGCAGGCGTGCCGCCCCGCGGCGCGGAACACGTTGCCCGGAAGCTCCCGCGCACCTCGGAGATCGCCGACTTCAGGACCTCCGGATCTCTCCCCTAGCCCAGCTGATCCCACGAGAACGGCGTGCCGCGCGCGATCGCGATCGCGGTGCGGCGGCCGAGCAGGCGCGGCAGCTCGGCAGGCGGCAATCCGTGGCCGGGACGGATGCAGCGCACATCAGCGGCGGCGATGCGGTGGCCGGCGGGCAGGTCGCGCGCGCAGAACAGCGACTTGCGGAACTGCACGCTGCCCGCGTCCGCCGTACCGGGGCCGAACACCGCGCCGCCGGCGAGTGCAGCCTCGGCGTCGCGCACCGCGCGCACCATGGCGGCGAATTCCTGCGGTTCGAGACTGAAGCCGCTGTCCGGGCCGCCGTCGGCGCGGCGCAGGCACAGGTGCTTCTCGATCAGGCAGCCGCCCAGCGCGGTCGCGGCGATCGCCGCGGTGGCGTCGAGGGTGTGGTCGGACAGCCCGGCCTGGCAGGCGAAGGCCGCGGCCAGCGCCGGGATGTTGCGCAGATGCATGTCCCCCGGGCGCGCCGGATAGGCGGACACGCAGGTGAGCAGCGCGAGCGCGCCGGCGCCGCCGTGGCGCAGCGTCTGCACGGCGGCGGCGATCTCGGGCAGGCTGGCCATGCCGGTCGACATCACCACCGGCTTGTGCGTCGCTGCGATGCGTGCGATCAGCGGCAGGTCGACGACCTCGAAAGAGGCGACCTTGTAGAGCGGACAGCCGAGCTCCTCGAGAAAATCGACGCTGGTCGGATCGAACGGCGTCGAGAAGCAGCCCAGGCCAAGGCGCCGCGCCGCCGCGAACAGCTCCGCGTGCCAATCCCAGGGCGTGGCGGCCTCCTGGTAGAGCTCGTGCAGGCGGCGCCCGTCCCACGGGCCGCCGCGGATGGCGAACCACTCCCCGGGCGCGTCCATGGTGATGGTGTCGGCGGTGTAGGTCTGCAGCTTCACGGCGTCGGCGCCGGCGTCCTTGGCCGCGGCGACCAGGTCGAGCGCGCGCGCCAGGCTGCCGTTGTGGTTGCCGGAGAGCTCGGCGACGATGTACGACGGAGCGCCCGCGCCGATGCGGCGGGGCGGATCGCCGGGCATGATCAGCGGGGCGATGGGTTCCGTGGTGCTCACGGCTGCTCCAGAAGGAAGCGGGTGGCGGGCCGACCGGCCTGCGCGGCGCGGCCGTCGACACGGTAGCCGGCGGCGGCGAACAGCGCCAGCGATGCAGCGTTGTCATCGCGCACCCAGGCGACCAGGCGCGGTGTAAAGGTCGCGGCGCGGTTCCAGGCGGCGAGCGCGGCGAGCATGCGCCCGCCCCAGCCGTGGCCGCGGCATGACGGCGCGACGGTGATCGAGACCGTGCCCACGCCGTCCGCGCGCGCCAGGCGCAGGGTGCCGACCGGTCCGCCGCCGGCGGGATCCTCGACCAGCCACAGGCGGGTCTCGGGATCGGCGAGACGGCCGGCGAGCCAGGCGCGGTGGCCGGGCTCGGCGATGGCCGCGCTCGCGAAGCTCGCGGCGCGCGTCTCGGGATCGTTGGCCCAGGCGAGCAGCGTGTCGGCATCGTCCCAGCGCGCGGCACGCAGCCGCGCCTGCGGGTCCGGAGCGATGCCGAGTTCGAGCAGACGCTGCGCCACGCGCGCCGCACCCTGGCCATCGACCACTAGGCGCGAGCCGGCGACGGCCGCGGCGGTGATGCCGGCCGCCCACTCCGCGGGTCGCTGCGCAGCGAGCACCGGCACACCGCTGCCGGCGAGCGCGGCGACCATGCGCCGCTGGTTGCCGGCGGTGGGCAGCACCGCGACCGGCAGACCGCAGGCGGCCGCCTCGAAGACCACCGAACTGGGCGTGAGCACCCCAGCGCGGCAGCGCCGCATCAGCCCGACGACCTCGTCCGCACCCAGACCTTGCCGCCAGGCGACCCGCGTCGGATGCGCCTGCACCAGCTCCGCCACGCGGTCGCCCGCGGCGCCGCCGCCAAGCGACGTGACGACCTCAAGATCGTGGCCGGCAGCGAGCAGCGCCTCGATCACGGCGGGCAGCAGCCCACTGGCGTCCGTGCCCCCGAGCATCACCAGGATGCGCGCACTGCGCGCCACCGGTGACCACGGGCCGACGAAGGCACGACGGAGCAGTGCGTTGGCCGGTCCGAGCGCCACCGCGGCCGTGGGGTAGTCCGCCGGCAGCACGCCCGGCGCGGCATTGGCGACCAGCGCCACCCCGGCCAGCCCGCGCCCGGCCTCATCGTCGATCAGCGCCACCGCCACGCCCGCCGCCGCGAGCGCGGCGGTGGTTGCGGCGCCCACCTCGTAGTGATCTATCGCGACCACCGCAGCCGCGCTGCGCGCCTGGGCCTCGCGCACCAGCGCGTCAGCGTCGAGCGTCGCGGGCAGCACCAGCGTGGCGAGGCCGCGCCACGCCCAGCCATGGGTCGAGCCAGGCAGGTCGCGGCAGGCCATCAGCACTGCAGAGCCGCGCGCCACCAGCGCCTGGGCGAGGGCGGCGCAGCGCACCTGGTGCCCAGCGCCGATCGCGGTGGCGCCGTCGGCGACGATCAGCACGGGCGCGCTCACGAGGTCTTCTGCGCGACGTGCCCGTTGATCGCGGCCCAGTCGGGGTGGCGGTCAAGGGCGGCGAGGACCGCGGCGCAGTCGAAATGCGGGTCCTTTACGTACAGTTCATCGTAGATGTGCGCGGCGAAACGCAGGTCCTCCGGCGTGTCCACCGTCCAGCGCAGCGCCGACAGATCGCGTTCCTGGCGCACCGAGCGCAGGCGGAAGCGTTCCGGCTGACGGTAGAAGAACGGGGTGACGTGCTCGCGATCGTAGGCCGAATCCGCCTCGCGCTGCGCGATTTCGAGCGCGGCCCGGCTGAAGACTTCGACGTCGAGGCCACGCGGCCAGCTGCGCTCGCGGGTGTTCGAGGCGTAGTCGCAGTCCGCGCTGTGGGCCTGGAAGTCCGCGACCACCAGCCCGAGCACCTCCGGAGAGAGCAGCGGGCAGTCGGCGGTGACGCGCACTACGCTGTCGCAGTCCGCGGCCTGCGCCGCCTGGTGGTAGCGCGCCAGGACATCATCGACCGGGCCGCGCACCACCGCCGCGCGGCCATCCGCGGCGACGCAGCGCGCCAGCGCGTCGTCGCCGGGCAGGGTAGTGGTGGCAAGGATGACGCGGTCAATGCCGGGCGCGCGCGCAGCGCGGGCGATGACGTGCAGGACCATGGGCACCCCAGCGAGCGGCATGAGCACCTTGCCCGGCAGCCGGGTGGAGCCCATGCGCGCCTGGATCACCACTGCAGTAGTGGGCATGGTCTCAGCGCGTCACGCCCGCGACCACCGGGATGGGCTGGCCGTCCATGCCGATGCCGGCGAGCAGGCGGCGCAAGCCCGCGACGTCGAGCCACTGGGCGTTGGTGTCGGACATGTAGGTGAAGCCGTCGGGCAGCACGCGCCCGCCGATGCCCTTGAGACGGTCGTAGGACGCCATGCGCCGGCTCGCCACCGCTTCGGGGGCGATCGCGTAGCAGTCGTCGAACTCGAGGCTGTGGCGCGCGTCGTCCTCGCCGATCATCAGTTCGTGGAGCTTCTCGCCGGGGCGGATGCCGATGATGTTGGTCTTGAGGCCGGGCGCGATCGCCTCGGCGAGGTCGAGGATCTTCATACTCGGGATCTTGGGCACGTAGATCTCGCCGCCGAGCATGCGCCCGAAGTTGGCGATGACGAAGTCGACGGCGTGCGGCAGGGTGATCCAGAAGCGCGTCATGCGCGGGTCGGTGATGGTCAACTCCTTGGCGCCGGCCGCGACCATCTCGCGCCAGCGCGGCACGATCGAGCCGCGGCTGCCGAGCACGTTGCCGTAGCGCACCACGCTGAACTTGGGCACGCCGCGCTGGCCGACGTAGGCGTTGCCCGAGACGAACAGCTTGTCCGAGCACAGCTTGGTCGCGCCGTAGAGGTTGATCGGATTGGCGGCCTTGTCGGTCGACAGCGCGATGACCTTCTCGACGCCGCGCTCGATGGCCGCGTCGACCACGTTCATGGCGCCGTGGATGTTGGTCTTCACGAACTCGGTGGGATTGTACTCCGCCGCCGGGACCTGCTTGAGCGCGGCCGCGTGCACCACCAGGTCGACATCACGGAAGGCGCGCAGCAGGCGCTCCTTGTCGCGCACATCGCCAAGGAAGTAGCGGATCTTCTCATGGTCGAAGACCCCGCCGGACTGGCGCATCTCCCACTGCTTGAGCTCATCGCGGCTGAAGACGATGACTTTGCGCGGATTATGCTCGGTCAGCGCCTTCTTGATGAAGCACTTGCCGAAGCTGCCCGTACCCCCGGTGACGAGGATGGTCTTGTCCTGCAACGGAAACGTGGTGTTCATGGATTCCCTTTGGCTGTCGCCGGGCTCAACGCACCACGCGTGCCATTGCTGCCGCCCCCCGCGACCCCCCCGCCCAGGCCGTGCAGCCAGACGCACACGCGCTCCTGCTCGTCCGCGGTCAGATCCGGCCAGCACGGCAGGCTGACCAGTCCGGCATAGGCGCGGTCGGCCCCCGCGAGGTCGCCGGCGCGGCGGGCCGCGGCCAGCACCGGCTGATGGTGGAGCGGGATGTAGTGGACCATCGGCGCGATGCCCGCCGCGGCGGCGCGGCGGAACAGCTCGCGGCGGTCGAAGCCCAGCTGCGCGAAGTCGAGCTGGGCGGTGGCGAGGTGCCAGAACGGGTCCTGCCCCGGCGCCGGCGGCGCGAACGCCAGCCACGGCAGGCCGGCGAGGCGCTCGCGGTAGCGCGCCACTATCGCGGCGCGCGCGGCCTTGAAGGCACCCAGGCGCCGGCACTGGCTGGCGCCGAGCGCGGCGTGCACGTCCGAGAGGCGCTCGTTGGTCGCCGGGGCGTGGAATTCGTGGTACCACGGTGCGCCCCCGTCGCGCGCGGCGAGATCGCCGCGGAAGCCGGTGCGCTCGATGCCGTGGTGACGCAGGCTGCGCAGGCGCGCGTCCCACGCGGGATCGGCGGTGACGATCGCGCCGCCCTCGGCGGTGGTGATGTTCTTCACCGGGTGGAAGCTGAAGATCGCGCCGCGCCCGTACCGGCAGCTGCCGCACGGCGCGCCGTCCGCTCCGCTGCTGCCGAAGGCGTGCGCCGCATCCTCGAGCAGCATGGT
>JBBQSO010000070.1:0-27854 GCA_038213805.1 Planctomycetota bacterium
GGACACTGCCGCGGCTGCGGCTGGTGCGCCAGCCAATCCGGCATCATACGCGCTGACCCTGACGACCTCGGCGCAGGGCCTGACGAGCGGCCTGCTGAGCGGTGCGACCTCGGCCTATGCGCTCTACTTCCAGGCGCCGACGTCCATCAGCAGCGGCTCGGCCACTCAGCAGACCATCGTGATCAGCATCACCGCGGCGCTCGCGCCGTGAGCGCGCCAACCCGTGTGTCCGCATTCCACGGCGGCCAGCTGGCAGCGTCACGCGCATCATGCGGATAGGACTCAGGACGTGGGCTCGCTTGGTTGGACGGCCCCGCTGACACTGAAACGGACCACCGTGCAGGACAGGAATGACTGCCGACCGCGGTGGTCCGGCAGCCAGCCGGCGAACGCGGCGTCTACCCTGCGCTGAACGCCCTGCCATAGGGTGGGCGCTGCGCTGCCATGGACTTCCGACGCCGCTACGACCGCCTAGCATGCGCGCATGATCCAACCTGGCACCGTTCTCGGCGGCATCCGCATCGACGCCCTGCTCGGCAAGGGCGCCATGGGCGAGGTCTACCGTGGACTGCAGCTGTCGCTCAAGCGTCCGGTGGCGGTCAAGCGCGTCGCCGAGCACCTGCTTGGTGACGAGCAGGCGGTGGCGCGCTTTGCGCGCGAGGCGCAGTGCGTGGCGCGTGTGCAGAGCCCGTACGTGGTTGGCGTCCACGATTTCGGCCGTTTCCGCGACGCGGCCGGCGACGAGCACCTGCTGCTGGTGATGGAGCTGGTCGACGACGGCGCCAGCCTGCGCGCGTTGCTCGCCGGACGGCGGCGCGCGGCGCTCGATTGGCGCACCGGCACGGCGTTCATCCTACACGTCGCGGAAGGCCTGGCGGCGGCGGCGGAGTTCGGCGTGGTGCACCGCGACATCAAGCCCGACAACATCATGATCACACGCAAGGGCGTGGCCAAGCTCGCCGACTTCGGTCTGGCACGCGCGGTCGATTCGTCGGCGATGACCATGGAGGGCGCGGTGCTCGGCACGCCCCTCTACCTCTCGCCCGAGGCTTGCCGCGGCCAGCCCGTCGACGCGCGCGGGGACCTCTATTCGCTCGGCTGTACGTGGTTCCACCTGCTTGCCGGTGGGCCGCCTTTCCAAGCCTCGACCACCGTCGCCTTGCTGCGTGCACATCTCGACGATCCGCCGCCGCAGCTGCGCAGGCTCGCGCCCGAGGTGCCCGAGGCGGTCGCCGCGCTGGTCATGCGCCTGCTCGCCAAGGATCCTGGACGGCGTCTGGCCAGCGCGCAGGCGCTGGTCGAGGCCTTGCACGGCTTGGCCGCGCAGGGCCTGGTCATCCCGCGTACCGCGCCCGAGGTCTTCGGAGACGGGCCGGCCACCACGGCAACGCAACTTGTACCTGCGCCCGGCGCCAGCACCGCGCAGACGCTTGCCAGCGGCGGCGTCGCGGCGCCCGGCAGCGGAGCCGCCACCGTGCCGACGGTGCTGGCGGCAAGCGTGCCGACGGCGGCAGCGCGCCCACGCACAGACGACGATCCGGTGACAGTACCACTGAGCCCGCCGCCTCGAGCACCGGAGACTGTCGCTGCTGAGGCCGTCACCGCCGCGCAGGGACGTCCCGTTCGCTCACGTTGGCTGGTGCCGACGGCCGCCGTCATCGCCCTGGTGCTGGTGGCCGGCGCGGTGCTCGTGCTGCGTGCCGCCGGCCATGATCCGGTCGCCGAGGCGCTTGCGGCGCACGACTGGACACTCGCCCAGCAGCGCGCCGAGGCGCGCCTCGCCGCTCGCCCCGACGATGCCGCAGTGGTCGCGCAGTTCCGGCTGGCGGTGCATGGCGAGGCGCTTGAGCTGGCCGGCGCCGGCCACCATGACGACGCGCTGGCGCGCCTCGGCCGCCAGCGTAACGCGCGCCCGTGGCTGGACACCGCGACGTGGGAGCGCGAAGTACGCACCGCCAAGGCGGCCTACCTGGTCTCCCACCAGCATGCCGAGCAGGGCGCGGCTTTGTTCCAGGCCCTGCGCGAGGAAACCCCCGAAGACACGGCGATCTGCCGCGCCATGCTCGCCGCCTTCGCCGGGCGCGACGACGCCCCGCCCAGCCTGGTCGGAGCCGCGTTGGTAGTGGCACGCGAAGGCAGTGGCCCGCTCGCGCCCGACGTGCAGCAGGTGTTGATTGGAGCGCTGGGCCGCGATGCCCCCTTCGGCGAAGACATCGCGAACCTGCGCGACCTGCTGCTCGCGCGTGACCCGGGCATCACCGCGACTGTGCTGCCATGGTTCGACGGTGATGATTACGAGCGGCGCTTCAACGCCTTCGCCGTGCTTGAGAAGGCTGGCACGCTCGGCGATGGCGACCGTCTGCGCTTCCACCTGGTGACGCTGCTTTCCTATTCCTCTAGCTATACGGTGACCCGCGAAGCCGCCACCTGGCTGGAGACCGAGTCGGTCAAACCAAGCTGGGCCGAGCGCAAGCGCGCCGCGCGGCTGCCGGCGATCACCGGCGCGCAGTGCCTGCACAGCGGCAATGAGCTCGCCGATCGCGCGGTCGCGCTGCTCGCCGGTGCATTCGGCGACGAGTCGGCGAGCGCGGCGCTGGCGTGGTGCGCCGATCCAGACCAGGATCTGCGCTGGAACGGCTACCGTATCCTCGCGGCCGGCCACCGCCTCGACCGCCTCGACGTGCCCGCTTTCCACGCTGCGACCCTGACCAGTTTCGATCCGCTGTTCGCCACGCCTGCCTTCCTCGCCGCAGTGACCTTCTGCTCTGCCCAGCGCGGCACGCCAGGAGCGCCGGCAGCGCGCCAGGCGCTCGCTGCCGGCGCGCAGCACATCAGCAAGGAGGTCGATCTCTACGAGAAGTCGGAGGCGCCCTTCATGAAGCAGCGCGCCGCCGGCTGCCGCGAGCAACTCGTGCGGGTGGCGGCGGCGCAGGGGGAGTTGGGGCGGTGACGGCGGGGAGCGGTTCGCCTCTGGTGACGCGGGGCTCAGTCCGTGAACCGAGCAGACCGGTCGGCTTGTTGGCCTGAGAGGGCGGTGCTCATAGTGTGGTCGTGTGACCAAAAACCCCGAGCGCGCACCACGTCGCCACCACGTCGCCATCTCTGGCTCGACCATCGGCACTGGTGATCCGGGCCAAGCTCTGGTGGGCCAGTCCGCCGAGCCGGGTAAGAATGTCTCAACGGGATGTTCCGTCCCTGGGAGCGCCGAGCCCCAGCTCGGCTCTTCGGGACAGCCGGACCCGAGCCGAGCTGGGGCTCGGCGCTCCCAGGAAAGGCACGCGCGCCAGCGAGATTTTCAGGGGCCATGGTATTCGCGGGGATATTTGCCCCATTTTGATTCGAAAGGCGTGATTCAATCAATCACCTTTCGACTCGGCGATTCTCTACCACAAGAGAAACTCCGCCTGCTTGAGCAGGTGATCGCTCATCTTCCCCAGGATGAGCAGGGTATGGAACGTCGGAAGCAGATAGAGCACTGGCTTGATGCGGGCATGGGTTGCTGCGCTTTACGCCATACGTCCTGCGCTGAGATCATGCAGGACACCTTGCAGCGGTTCGATGGTGAGCGGTACCGTTTGCTGGCGTGGTGCATCATGCCGAATCATGTCCATGTGCTGATCAAACCGACTTGGTCATTGGGGAAGATCGTCCAATCGTGGAAATCTTTCACTGGACGGTGGGCATTGGCGCACGCTGCCGAGCTGGGGCTTAGCGCTCCCAGGGGAGGTGATTCCAGGATTGGCTTCTGGATGCGGGAGTACTGGGACCGACTTATTCGCGATGAGCCGCACTATCTTCGTACCATTGCATACATTCATCAAAACCCGGTGGCGGCTGGGCTGTGTCGGAATCCGCATGAGTGGCGCTGGTCGAGCGCCTTTCGTGGGGGCGCCCGTCCTGGGAGCGCCCGTCCTGGGAGCGCCGAGCCCCAGCTCGGCTCTCAATCAAAAAAGACTGCCGAGCTGGGGCTCGGCGCTCCCAGGGGGCACCAACCGAACTGAGGTCGCCATTCAGAGCATGAGCAAAAACCTCGAACAGATGCAGCTGAGCGTGAAACCAGTGGCTGCATCTCATAGCTGGCATGCAGTACCAGACAGCGGGTCATGAGCGATCCCTTAGGGACGTGAGTGCGAGCAGAGAGCCCCCGGGAGGCGTCGCACCTCCACCGCCGGTTTACAGGACTGGTGCTCTGCGCTTGAGCTCCAGGGGCAAGGATCAAGGAATGGGGAACGTGTCCGCCCGGGCGCGCGCCGTGATGCGGCGCGCGTCCGGGCTCCAGGAAGGCCCGGCCGGAGCCGGGATGGACTATTCCCTGAAAGAAGTGGTGGCGGTTGGTGCCGTCGAAGCGGCCGCCTCTCAGGCAGCAGTCCCTGAACAGACGCTGCGAGCCACAGGGGCACAGGTCCTTGCGGCCGAGCCGCTCGATCAGGTCCTTGTCGCCATGGACGGTGCGCAGCCCGCGTTTCACCTTGGTTTCCGACGGGAAACCGTGGCGGCGCTTGCTACTGGTGGTGAAAGGAGGGTTCGTCGGGGAAGTGATCGGTTGCCATACGGCCTCCAGGTTTATGGGGAACGAGTCGCGAGGTGCGAGAGAGGACTCAGGGAGTCAACCGACGCCGAAAAAGGCGTGGTCCTCGCGGTGGGAGTCGAACCCACATGGGACCATTACGGTTTCGACCGTTTATAAGACGGAGCCGCTACGCGAGGTCAGGGGACCTGCGTAGCGGCTATTCGCCGGGCCTTGGCGCGGCGGGGGTGCCGCTTGGCGCCAGGGGCGGCGGGGCCGTGGCATGCCGCCTCGCGGAGGTACCAGTCGGCGTGCGCACGCAGCCGGGG
Source organism: Planctomycetota bacterium (assembly GCA_038213805.1). Taxonomy (GTDB): domain Bacteria; phylum Planctomycetota; class UBA11346; order UBA11346; family UBA11346; genus BOG-1363. Next base: position 4,837 of record JBBQSO010000070.1, read on the forward strand.
GTAGTCCTTCAGCGGAAGGTCGTGGGTGATGGGGATGCGGATCATGGTTGCTGCTCCTGGGATGGGTTGCTGATGACGTGGTGGATTCCATGCGGTCGAAACACTCGACCGTCGGTGACCCTGAGAACGATTGGCATCAAGGGAGGGATTCGAACCCCCGGCCGCCGCGTTCGAAGCGCGGTGCTCTTCCGACTGAGCTACCTCGATAGCTGGACCCCGAGCCGGGATTCGGACCCGGATCTGCACGCTGGCGGCGTGCCGTCCTGCCATTGAACGACACGGGGAACACAGACGTGGCGCGGGCACCACCGGGAGGAATCGAACCTCCGTCAGCGGATTTGGAATCCACGGCCCTGGCCATTGGACGACAGTGGCAAAAAAAAGACCTCTGCGATCGCGCTGTCAGTGCGCATGAGCGCCGGTCTGCCGGTCGCCGTGATCGCTGCTCTGGCATCTTCCGCCGAGGTCAAACGGGGAGGATTGATGGGGTGCCCGGGAATCGAACCTGGTTCACTCGCTTAAAAGGCGAATGCATCGCCACCTATGCTTGCACCCCGCAAGGCGAGGCCGGCGTGGAAGGGTCTGCCGCAGCACGTTGGCCGCTTCCGCATGGATCGAAGACGATGGACACGTCGGGTGGAGTCCGACCACGAGCCGGCAGGGTTGCGGCCTGCCCCGTCCGCGGGACGGTCGATGGCTCCGACGTGAGGTGGCGCCCCCAGCGGGAATCGCACCCGCGTTCCCAGATCGACAATCTGGTGTCCTGGCTGCTGGACGATGGAAGCATGGAGTAGCGGGTGTGGGACTTGCACCCACCTGCATGGCTTATGAGGCCAGACTGGAACTGTCTCCAGCGAACCCGCGAGGTGAAACGTGGTGATCGCAACAAGCGATCACCGGAGAAAACGGCTGCTGGTCGGGGACTCCGACGACCTGGATTCAGTCAGTCGCGCTCATCAAAGAGGAGACTACCAGGCTTGAGACAGATCTGATCAGAACGCGTAACGTTCCTGCAGCAGCCGAAAAGAAGTGAACGCATCTGCCCGTCGGCGCAGCCGACCCAGCCAGTCCTGGCGTAGGGGGCAGCGCCGTAGGCGCGTTCGTTGGGGGAGGCCGCCTGATGCGACTCCCCCAACAAAAAGCTCGTTGGGGGAGGCCGCCTGATGCGGCTCCCCCAACAAAAAGGACAAGGTCGGATTCGAACCGACGGCCTTCCGGGTGCAAACCGGGAGCTCTTCCGCTGAGCTACGTGCCCATGACCCGCCGCGCGAACGCGGCGGTGATGATGTCTGCTACGAGGACCGGTTGTCAAAAAACGGGAAGAAGAGGATGCCGGTAAAACGAAGAACCCCGGCGGGTTAGGCCGGGGTTCAGGAATGCGCTGGCAGGACGTCGTCCTAGCGTGGCATTCGGGATTCCCCGGTGGTGGTAAGCTGATCGCACGCGTCATTCACAACGCTTCTGGCGGACTTTATGCGGACGTGCGCACAACCATCCGCTTCGACCACGGACCAGTCCCGCGACCGCGGCTGCGTCTGCAGTGCTGGCATCATCTTGGATTTGGTTGTGGCGGGACTGGACATGGACGGCGCAGCTCCTGAAAGGAAGGTGAACGGGATGGCGATGGTTTGGTTCATCGCGGTGTGGAATACATAACCGGCATCAAATGAGTGTCAACAGGGAAAATGCCTGAAAAAACGGGATGCGGGCGACGTGAAGCATAGGAGATGTGATTCCTGGCGCGAGCTGCGCGCCGCAAGGTCCTGCTCCAACAGGGAATCGAACCCTGCTTCCCGGATTGAAATTCCGGAATCCTGGCCACTGGACGATTTGAGCGTGAACGCGGAACATGGATGAGAATGCAGAGTGGCTGGCAGGGCCGGATTCGAACCAGCATAATCCCGATTAACAATCGGGCGCTCGACCAGTTGAGCTACCTGCCAATGTGGACCTGGTGCCTGGCCGTGGAGTCGCGACGGGCCGCAGGCCCTAGTCCCTTGCGGAAACCAGGAGCCTTCCGGACCAGAACCGGACGTTCTACCGATTGAACTACCCGTGAGCGTGAATGGTTGGAGGTATGGGAATCGCACCCATGTCTCGGGAATCACAGACCCGTATGCTGTTACTGCACCAACCTCCAAAGAAAATATGGTCGGAACGGCGGGACTTGGACCCGCGACCTCTGCTGCCCAAGAGCAGCGCTCTGCTGGACTGAGCTACGTTCCGGAATGGTGAGACTGGTCCCCGACCGTGGGATCGGACCACGGACCTTCCGCCTGTCGTGCGGACGCTCTGCCGCTGAGCTAGCCGGGGAGATGCGCGCGGATGGAGTCGAACCACCGGCCTTCCGCGTATCAGACGGACGCTCCACCACTGAGCTACGCGCGCTGAAATCAAAACCTGGCTCGGATGGATTCGAACCATCGACTTCCTCCTTCGCAGAGAGGTGCTCTTCCGCTGAACTACGAGCCATTATGAACAAGAATCCACGTGCCATCGAAACCCTGAGCCTTGACCCACCAAAAAAAGAGCTGTCCGTTGTCGCGAGGGGGGCAGCGCCGCAGGCGCGTTCGTTGGGGGCGCCGCCTGCTGCGGCTCCCCCAACAAAAAGCTCTTCCGCTGAACTACGAGCCAAAACGATCTGAGAAAACTCTAGAGTTGTCAAAGCGGCGAAGAGAGGCGTGACGAAACGCAACGACCCCCGGGAGGATCTCCCGGGGGTCGCTTTGCGGCGTTAGGCGGTTGGAGTGCTGGACTCTATCCGCTCGTCACCTGGCAAGGCGTCCCCGGTCGACCGGGAAACTCCCGGTGATTCGGCTGACAGACGCTTGGACGGATGACGGAGGCGCAGCTCATGGCGGTAGTGATACCTACTTGAAACATAGAGTCAACAAAAAGATCATGCCGACGTGAAAATGCTGGTAAATAGCGGAACAATCTCTACGTTTTGCACCGCCAATCGAGGTCTTCGCCAGCATGTCAACTGACCACCTCCCGCTGCCCGACATCCTCCGCGGCCTGATCCTTGCGGCTGGCCTCAGCCAGCAGGAGACGGCGCTGCGCTCCGGCATCAGCCCGGGTTCGGTTGCGGCGTTGTGCGTGCGCATCCCCAAGCCCTTGCTCACCTGGTTGCGCCTGGTCGCGGCGCTCGGCGGGCGCGTGGGCGTCGCCTGGCAGGATCGCACGTGGACGGTGCCGATGCCGAAGATCGCGGCGCCGGTGCTGGAACGCGAATGGGCGTCGTGGCGCACCCGGCGCATGGTCACCACCATCAACCACCTGCGTTCCGCCGCGCCCAAGACCAAGCGCGCGCTGCTTGAGGAGCGCGCGCGCACCTATGCCGCCAACGAGGAGGCGCGCCTGCGTCAGCGGCTCGGCGAGCTCAAGAGCGCGACCAAGGCCTTTGCCGGTGCGCACCGCAGCCAGGGGCTGCGCGTCGCGCTGCGCCTGATCGCGACCAGGATCGGCCTGCGCGCCGAAGAGCTCACCCTGCTCTCTGGCGCCAGTCTTTCCGCCTGTCAGCTCGCCCTGGGCGAGCTGCACGACGGCCGGCTCGCGACCATGCACCGGCTGTGCTCTGCGCTCGGCGCGCGCCTCGAGATCGCGCTGCCCGCCGGCAGCATCGCGATCGGCTTCTGCCCGCCCGGTGATTGGCGTCCGGGCATGGCCGAAACGGCGGCCGAGGGCGAGGCCGACGCGCCGAGCGCGCGTACGCCCAAGGATAACCAGAACCGCAGCAGTCTAGGCAGCGCCGAGATGCTGGCGCTCTTCGACCAGGGCCTGTCCATCGGCGCCATCGCCCGCCAAGCCGGCGTCAGCCGCCAGCGCGTGCACAAGCTGGCAATGGACAACGGCCGCACGCAGCGCCGGCAGGCGGTACGCGAGCAGCGCGTCGCGAGCGGTCGGGAGCTGCTGGGCGTATCCTAGAGAAGGTAGCTGCCGCCTACGGACCTGGGCGAGCAGCCAGGGCCGACGGGAGATCAGCCAGAACGGATGCGTGCACATGGCGGAGCCACACGCGGTGTTGCGATGAATCCACCCTAGCCTGACCGCTTGCGGAGGCGTGGTCGATGGTTCCCTCCTCATTTCAGCTGCGCCCGTACCTGCGCCATTCCAAGGGCGGAAGGGATGGCCGGTGGGCGTGGATGAACGCGGACTTTCCCCGTCTGGTCCCGTCAGCTAGGGTGTTCCCTGCGTACCGCTGTCCGTGCCGATGCTGCACGGAGCGTGTCCGCAGACACCCGTTTCGCGAGCCCCCTGATGCCACGTCCCGCCGCGCTCCGCACGCTTGCTCTCGCCCTGCTCGGGGCCTGTTCCGGGCTTGTTGCCGCCGACCTGCCGCTGAGCGGCGGCCATCTGCCAACGCGCTGGGACAAGCAGGTCTCCGCGACCGCGCCGCTGCCGGAGTATCCGCGGCCAATCATGACGCGCAGCGCCTGGCAGAGCCTGAACGGCGTCTGGGACTACGCCCTGACCGACGCCCAGGCGACGGTGGCACCCACGGCCTTCGCCGACGCCATCCGCGTACCTTTCCCCTATGAGGCGGCGCTGTCCGGCGCAGAGCGGAAGAGCATCACCGACAAGCGCCTGTGGTACCGGCGCAGCTTCACCGTGCCGGCGGCGTGGCGGGGCCAGCGCGTGCTGCTCAACTTCGGTGCGGTGAATTGGGACAGCACGGTGGCGGTCAATGGCAAGGCCATCGGCGCCCACCGCGGCGGCTTCGACGCATTTCAATTCGACATCAGCGCGGCGCTGAAGGACGGCGACAACGAGCTGGTGGTCTCGGCGTGGAATCCGCTCAAGGTCGACGTCCCCGACGCCCAGGTGTTGGGCAAGCAGCGCCGCGAATCCGGCGGCATCTTCTACACCGGCGCGACCGGCATCTGGCAGAGCGTGTGGCTGGAGCCGGTGCCGGCGGCTCACATAGCGGATCTCAGGATCGTGCCCGACCTCGCCGGCGGCACGGTCGCGGTGACGGTGGCGGCCGAGGGCGGAGCCGCCGCAGCGGTCACGGTGACCGTGCTTGATGGCGCCAAGGAACTCGCCAAGGCGAGCGGCACGGCGGGGCAGCAGCTCAGCCTGAAGATCGCCGCCGCGCACGCCTGGAGCCCCGAGGATCCGCATCTCTACACGCTGGCGATCACGCTCGGCACTGATCAAGTCGGCAGTTATTTCGCGCTGCGCTCGCTCGCCCTGGGCAAGGACGACCAGGGCCGCACCACCATGCTGCTCAACGGCAAGCCCTACCTGCAGATTGGCGCGCTCGACCAGGGCTATTGGCCGGACGGCATCTATACGGCGCCGACCGACGACGCGTTGAAGTACGACATCGAGATCGCCAAGCAGCTCGGCCTGAACATGCTGCGCAAGCACGCCAAGGTCGAGCCCGACCGCTGGTATTACTGGACCGACAAGCTCGGTATGCTGGTGTGGCAGGATATGCCCCAGGCCTATGGCGACCTCAACGAGGCTGCGCGGGCGCAGTGGGTGACGGAATGGCAGCGCGAGATCGCGACCCACTTCAACCACCCCAGCATCGTGGTGTGGACGACCTTCAATGAGGCGTGGGGCGAGAAGACTTTCGACGTGCCGGCGATGGTGGCGCTCACCAAGCAGCTTGATCCGACGCGTCTGGTCAACAACGCCAGCGGCTGGGACGACCAGCACTGCGGCGATATCGCCGACACCCACGCCTACCCCGGGCCGTGGTCGGGCAAGCCCGAGGCGGCGCGCGCCGCGGTGTGCGGTGAGTTCGGTGGTGTGACCATGGCGGTCGCCGCCCATCGCTGGAACGAGACCACCGGCGTGATGGGCTATGGCGCCACGCTCAAGGACGGCGCGAAAGTCACGGCCAAATATCAGAAATTGCTGATGACCGCCTGGAAGCTCAGCAAGGAGCAGGGCACCTGCGCTTTCGTCTACACCCAGATCACCGACGTCGAACAGGAACTGAACGGCCTGCTGACCTACGACCGCGAGGTGATCAAGCCGCTCGCCGACATCGTCACCGCCGCGAATCGTGGCACCTTCCCGGCCCTGCCGCCGAGCACCGCGACGCCCGACCTGGTCCCGACCGCGGAAGAGGAGGCGGTTCTCTGGCGTTACACCCTCGTCAAGCCCGCCGACGGCTGGACCGACGCGGCCTTCGACGACGCGGCGTGGCAGACTGCGCCGGCGCCATTCGGGCACGGCATGGGGGGAGTGCGCACGGAGTGGACGAGCGGGGACATCTGGATCCGGCGCACGGTCATCCTGCCGGCGGCGATCCCGGCGAAATTGGACGTGCTGCTCAAGCACGACGAGGACGCCGAGGTCTCCATCAATGGCGTTCTCGCCGCGACCCAGAGCGGATACAACGACGCCTATGCCGCCGTGCCGCTGTCCGCCGCCGCCCGCGCCACGCTCAAGGCAGGGGCCAACGTGATCGCGGTGCACTGCCATCAGACGGCTGGCGGGCAGGGGATCGATGTGGGGATCGTCGCGCACGAGTGACTCGTGTCCTGTCCGAGAAATTCACTGTCTTTGACGTGGCCGCGCCAGCCGTCTGCGGCGTTGCATCCTCCTGGCGATAGCGTTGCTATCGCCGCGTCGGAGACACCTTGCAGCCAGCCGACGGGGCCGGCGCCCTCGGCAGCGAATCCCCCGGACAGGACACGAGCGGCCTGGGCCCAGGGCGGGCTCCGGCCGCCGGTTTGTATTTCATCCGACTTTGGGCTATGATCAGGGGTGGGGGCGGATCCACCGCCACCAAACGGGACTCCGCGCCACGGCCGCAGGCGGCGTCGGCGTCGGCGTCCGATCCCATCCACCGGGAGCCGCATGCCCCAGCCGCGCCAGCGTTCGACCCGCCCCCGCGGCCAGGGTTTCGCCAACCAGAGGCCTGCGGGCGACGACACCGAGCGCGTGCGGGTGCTGGCCACGTCACGCGGCACCCACGCGATCATGGCCGGCGCAGCAGCGCTGATCGGCCTCGGCGCCCTGGGCATGTGGTTGCTGTGGGGTGGCCAGGTGCAGCCGCTCAAGAAGGCGGTCGCGTTGCCATCGCCGTTGGCGGCGCCGGCGCAAACCACGGCCATTGCGCCGGAGGCGCCGGCCCCGGCGGTAGCTGCGCTCCCCCCCGCAGCCACGCAGCCGCGCACCTTCGTGCGGGGCATCAACTTGGGCGGCGAGGGACTGACGGTCGACGGGCACCGCTGGCTGGCGCACGCGCAGGCGCTCGCCAACGGCTTGGAACTGGGCGCGGGCGCGGCGATTGCCGTGCCCGCGCCGATCACCGCGGCGCGCCTCGATTTCGAGACCAAGACCATGCTCGACAGCGGCCTGGCCGCGAGCGGACCGGTGATGCTCGGTCAGCGGCTGCCGAACGGCGATTACGAGGTGTCGTTGTGGGTAGCGGGTGCACAGGGCATCGACCCCGCGTTGCTGGTGCTGCGCCTCGACGGCGTCGACGTCACCATCGGCAAGGCGGTGGGCACGGCGACCTGGAGTCGTCTCGGCCCATACCGCGTGACCGTCAATCAGCGCCGCCTCGACATCGCGATCAGCGGCCTCGGCGGGGCCCATCTCGCGGGGTTGGCCATCGCCGCGCTGGGCACGGGCCAAGCGACCGTGCCGCCGGTGGTCGCGCTGACCGCACCGGAGGTGGGTGCGCAGCTCTATGGCGATGAGATCGTGCTGTTCGCCGACGTCATCCCGGCGAACGGGGACATCGCCCGCGTTGAATTCTTCGATGGCCGGCGCCGGCTCGGCGAGGTGCTGAAGCCGCCCTACGCCTATACGTGGCATGGTGCGGAGCTGGGTCCCCACGAGCTGTCCGCGGTGGTCAGCGACCATCGTGCGGTGCAGGCTGGCTCAGGCGCGGTGGCGATCACGGTCAAGCCCGAGAGCGACGCGCCGGAACGCGTCCTGGAGCGCGCGCGCAGCGCGATGCGCCGTCTCGGCATCGAGCCCACGCGCCTGGCGGCGGACGGCGCCGGCCTGGCCCTCGACCTCAACGGCAGCGACATCGACGACCTCTCCTGGGTCAAGGGCCTGCCGTTGACCGGGCTGTCGCTGGCGAAGACCAAGGTGACTGATCTCGGTGTGCTCGCGGGCATGCCGCTGCGCCGGCTCGACCTCGGTGAGACCCACCTGCGTGGCTACGCCTTCCTCAAGGGCCTGCCGCTGGTCGAGCTGCGCATGTGGGGCTGCGACATCTCAGACCTGTCCCCGCTTGCCGGCATGCCGCTGGAGTACCTGCTGCTCGGACACTGCGCGATGACCGACCTGCGACCCCTCGCCGGGATGCCGCTGAAGCGCCTGTTCGCGCAGGAGAGCGCCATCGCCGACCTCGCACCGCTTGCGGGCATGGCGCTGGTCGAGCTCGATATCGGCGCCACCAAGGTGCACGATCTCGCGCCGCTCACGGGGATGCCGCTCACCTTTCTCAGCATCTGGAACTGCCCCGTCACTGACCTGCGCCCGCTCGCCGGCATGCCGCTCACGCACCTCGCCGTCGACGGCGTGAAGGCCGATTTCGCGCCACTGCACGGCATGCCGCTGGTCTACCTCTCGATCGTCGACACCTCGATCGCGGACCTCGCGCCGCTCGTCGGAGCGCCGCTGCGGTGGCTGCGCATGTGGAAGACCAAGGTGTCGTCGCTCGCGCCGCTGGCGGGCATGCCGCTGGAGAGCCTGGTAATGGGCTACACGCCCGTCTCTGATCTGACGCCGCTGATCGGACTGCCGCTGATCGAACTCGACATCATAGGCTGCGAGCAGCTGCGCTCGCTCGTCCCGGTGGCGACCCTCGACAAGCTGCAGAAACTCGCCCTGCCGCGCCTCGTCCCCGGCGTCGAGAGCCTGCGCCACCTGCCGGAATGGGTGCGCGTCCGCGACGGCGCCCACGACCAGGCGGTCGCGCTGGTCGACTGGTTCAGGGACTACGACGCGGCGCAGCGCACCGGGAAGTGAGCCACGGGCGCCGCGAGCGCTCCAGGCGGATCCGTTCGCGCGTTGAGTTCACCCAAGGTCCGGGATATGATGAAGTTCGCCCATACCGGCAATCGACCGGCGCTGGGGTGCCTCTCACGTCGGCCAGGCGCGCGACTTCGTGCCCAGGACCACCTATGCCCCAGCCACGCCGACCATCGGATCACCCGCACGCCCCGCGGCGGCGCGGACGCGGCCAGGGCGACGACACCGAGCGCGTGCGCATCCCGGCCGCGCGCGGCAACCAGGCGGTCACCGTTGGAGCGGTCGTGATCGCCGTGATCGGCGGCGTGCTCCTGTGGGTGATGTGGTCGCGGTCGACGCCGGTGGTGATGGTGCCGCCCGCCGCAGCCCCGGCCCCGGCCCCGGGGATCGCACCGGCGCCACCGACCCACGGATCTCCGCCCGCGCCGGCCGTGGCGAAGACTTTCGCGCGCGGCATCGCCTTCGGCACCGCGGGGGTGACCATCGCCGGCCAGCGCTGGCTGGGACTGGCCCAGGCGCAGGCGAACGGCCTGGAGCTGGCCGCGGGCACGGCGGCTGCGCCGCCGGCGTCGATCGCTGCGTCGCGCCTCGACTTCGAGACCAAGACCATGCTCGACGGCGGCCTCGCCGCGCGTGGGCCGGTCAAGCTCAGCCAGGCGCTGCCCAATGGCGACTACGAGGTGACCCTGTGGGTCGCGGGCGCCCAGGGGGTCGATGCGTCCCTGCTGGCGCTGCGCCTGGACGGCAGCGACGTGGCGGTCGGCGCGGTCACCGGCGCGGCGACGTGGCGCCGCCTCGGCCCGTATCCGGTCGGCGTGCGCCATCGTCTGCTGGCGATCTCGCTCGACGGCCTCGGCGCTGCGCACCTGGCCGGGCTCGCCCTGACGGCGCTGGGCAGCGGCGAGGCGACCGTGCCGCCCGTGGTCGGCCTAACCAGCCCGGGTCCCGGTGCGCAGCTCTACAGCGGCGACATCCCGCTGATCGCGGACCCCATCCCCGGGACCGGACGCCTCGCCAAGGTCGAGTTCTTCGACGGCGCGACCAGGCTCGGCGAGGCGCTCGCGCCGCCGTGGACGTGGACCTGGAGCCACCCCGCGAGCGGCCGCCACGAACTCTCCGCGGTGGCCAGCGACGTCGCGGCCGCGCGCGCGAGCAGCGCACCCGTGGCCATGACGATCAAGGCCGACGATGGCTCACCCGATCTGCGCATCGAGCGCGCCAAGGACGCGCTGCGCGGACTCGGCCTGGAATCGTCGCTGCTGGTCCAGGACGCCGACGGCCTGCACCTCAGCCTGCGCGACACCACCATCACCGACATCGCGTGGCTCACGGGCGTGCCGCTCACCGACCTCGACATCCGCGGCTCCAGGCTCACCGACCTCAGCGCGCTCGCCGGCATGCCGCTGCGCCGCCTGCTGATGAATGACGCCCGACCACGCGACTTCACCTTCCTCAAGGGCCTGCCGCTGACCGAGCTGCGCGTCTGGAACTGCGGCATGCCCGATTTCGCGCCGCTCGCCGGCATGCGCCTCGAGCTGCTTGAGGCCGGCAAGAACCCGGTGACCGACCTGCGCCCGCTCGCCGGCATGCCGCTGCGCTACCTCTATCTGCAGCACAACGCGATCGTCGACCTCGCCCCGCTCGCCGGGCTGGCGAAGCTGGAGGACCTCGACATCGGCGGCACCCGGGTGCGCGACCTCGCCCCGCTCGCCGGGCTGCCACTGCTGCAACTGCGGCTGTGGGGCTGCCCGCTGGCCAGCCTGGCCCCGCTCGCAGGGGTGCGGCTGAAGCTGCTCAACATCAGCGGCTGCAACCTCGATTGCACGCCGCTCAGGGGCATGCCGCTCGAGGAGCTGACCATCGGCGAGAGCACCCTGAGCGACCTCGCGCCGTTCGCCGGCATGCCGCTGCGTCGCCTCGACCTGTGGAATTCGCACGTGGTCTCGTTGGCGCCGCTCGCCGGCATGAAGCTGGAGATGCTGCGCATGGGCTACACCCCGGTCACCGACCTGGCGCCGCTCGCCGGCATGCCGCTGGTGGAGCTCGACCTGCGCGGCAGCGAGATGCTGGGCTCGCTCGCGCCGGTCGCCACCCTCGCCAGCCTGCGCAGCCTGGGCCTGCCGGCGCACCGTCCCGATCTCGACCGACTGCGCAGCCTGGGCAACGTGCAGATCCACGAGATCGACCGCCCCGAATCGCGCGATGTGGGCGTGTTCTTCACGGCACTGGACGCGGCGAACGGGAAGCAGTGAGGGGGCGCCGCGCCACGACCCGCGCCGCGCGGGACGCTGCGCGCCCGGGGCACCCGGGCGACACCGCATGATCCCCGACCCCGCACGCATCCGCGCCACCCGCCGCTGGGCGCTCGGTGAGGGCCTGATGGTCGGCGCGGTGGCGGCGGTGATCACGGTCGCGCTAGTGCCGACGTGGGCGGGTGGGGCGCTGGCGGCGGTGGTCGGCACCGCGCTGCTTGCCGGCATCCACCGTGGCGAGACGCGCATCGTGCGGCGGCGCCTCGCGGTGATGGCGCGGCCCTTCCCGGTGGCGTGGGAGGCGGTCCTGCGCGCGCGCATCCCGTATTACGCCTCGCTGGAACCGGCCGAGCGCACGCGCTTCCAGCAGCTCGTCGCGCTGTTCCTCGATGAAAAGCCGATCCACGGCGTCGGCTGCGCCATCGACGACACCGCGCGCCTGCTGGTCGCGGCGAGCGCGATCATCCCGGTCTTCGCCTTCCCTGGTTGGGAATACACCACGCTGCGCAAGGTGCTGATCCGGCCCGAGGCCTTCGACGCCGAGTTCCGCGCCGAGGCCGCCTCGCCCGGCACGACGGGGGCCAGGGCGCTGGGCATGGTCGGCAACTCGGGCTGGTTCGACGGGGTGATGATCCTGTCGCTGCCCGACCTGCTCGCGGGTTTCGCGGAGGGCGCCGGCAAGCACCACGTCGGCATCCACGAGTTCGCTCATCTCATCGACCGTTCGGATGGGGCGATCGACGGCGTGCCGGCGACCCTGCCGCGCGCCTGCCTGCGCCCGTGGACCACGCTGGTGCACGAGCACCTCGCGCACCGCGCCGGCGCGGACTCGGGGCTGCCCGCCTACGGCTATACCAATGAGGCGGAGTTCTTCGCGGTCGCCAGCGAGTACTTCTTCCAGTCGCCGGCCGAGTTGGCGCGCCGCGATCCGCCGCTCTACGCGCTGCTCGCGAGCGTCTTCCGCCAGGACATGCTGGCGCGGACGCGGCGGACGGACCCCGGGCACGAGCCGCCGCGGTGAGTGCCGCGCGCCTGTTATCGTCAGACGGAGCAGGCGGCAGCGGCTGGCGACATCACGGTAACGCCGCCTGCGCGTGGGCGGCCCAGGTATCCATGATGTACCACCAACCGCCGACGCGCACGCACGGGTAGCGCACCGTTCTCGCCGTGCGCGTAAATGGATCGTAGAGCACGGCGACGACCACTGCTTCGGGCACGAAGCCGGGACGCGCGTAGTCCGCCAGGTCGCGGGTGTCGGGCGCGCGACTGGTCAACGCGATGATGCGGTACCCGTGACTCGGCAGCGCGCCGTGGTTGGCGACGCAGTTCTTGAAGTCGAACTGCCCGCGCACCGCCGTCGGGGCGGGCACGAACAGCTCAGCGATTTCCTGCTGGCCGGCGGTGCCGAGCGCACAGCGCACCACGCCGCGCGGCGAGAAATGGTGGCGGTGCATGTAGAGGAACCAGCCGCCGGCCGCGAGCAGGGCGGCGGCGAGCGCGAAGGCCAACGCCCGCGCCGTCATCACAGCGGATCGCGTGGGGCGGCGGGCATCGCGGCGACTGTCGGCGGACGCGGATGCGGTGCAATCTGCGAGGGCGGAGCAGGCGGCTGCGGCGCGCAGCTTCGCGGTGCCCAGACCATGCGGTGATGCTGATCGCTAGCAGCGCGGCGGCAGGCTGCCCGCTTCGAGCTCGACCAGCTGCGGCGGCACCGCGAGCAGCTGCGCGCCCTCCGGCAGCTGGCCGCGGATGCGCCCGAGCAGCAGTTCGACCACCGCCTGGCCGACGCGGTCGTTGCGTTTGTCGACGGTGGCCAGCGGGCCGATCGTGCTGAAGCGGCCGGAGGTGACCTCTGGCCACACGTGGTCGTAGCCGATCAGGTCGATGTCGCGGTTGGCCTGCTTGCCGAGGCGCGCCAGGCTGTGCACCAGCAGCGGGATCTCGAAGTCGTTGAGCGCGAGGATGGCGTCGATGCCGGCGAGCACGTGTGGCGCGAGCTGCTCGGCGGTGCGCTGTGCCCAGAAGGCCAGGCCGACCTCGTCGCCGAAGTCGGGGTGCTCCATGGTCAGCGGCGCCAGCGCCACGCCGCCGGTGTCGGCGATGGCGCGCTGGTAGCCGGCGAGGCGGTCGCGCTGCCACTGGTTGCGCAGCGGCAGCATCGGCAGGATGCGCCGCCGTCCGCGTGCGCGCAGCCAGCGCGTCGCCGCCTCGGCGCCGGCGATGTGGTCGCTCCACACCCGGTCGAAGCCGGCCATGGCCGGTTCCTCGCCGACCGCGACCACCGGCACCGCCAGGCGGCGCAGGCTGGCGGCAAGGCTGGCGAGGTCGACCACGCCGCCATTCCAGCCCAGCACCACGCCGACCAGGGCCCCGGGCGGGTGCGCGGGCAGGTCAAGCAGGTGGCGCGGGTGCACGCTCAGCACCGCGAAGCCGGCGCGGCGCAGCTCGAGCTGGGTGGCATGCAGCACGCGTTCGAGCCAGCCGGGCTGGTGCATGTACGTCGGATCGAGACCGGGCAGATCGTCGACGATCAGCACGGTCGAGCCAAACGATGGGGCGACCGCTGGCGGTACCGGACCGCCGCCAACGACGCGGTGTTCGCTATCGAGGGTATGCTCCCCGACCAGGGTGGCGAGCAGCCGGCGCACGGTGGTGCGGGCGACGCCGAGGTCGGTGGCCAGCTGGCGTTCGGACGGCAGTCCGCGGCCGGCGGGATAGCGGCCGTCACTCAGGCGCAGGCGCAGCTCGTCGAGGGCGCGGCGGTATTCGATGCGCGGTTTCCGGCCAACCATGTTGATAGTAAATAGACCAATGGATCACAAATCAATGACTAAAGACCAACAACAGGACCAGATGCCGGTACGTTGTGCCATGCGCTGCCTGCTTCTCCTCGCGCTCGTCGGCCTCGTCGCCGCGAGCGAACCGCTCACCGTCACCTCGACCGCCTGGTCCTTCAGCGCCGCCGAGGGCTGGGGGGTGTGGTGGCCGGAAGACGCCAAGCCCAAGCCCTTCACGGTCGAGCAGCTCGCAGACGGCCTGCGCCTGACCCTCGCCCCGGGCAGCGACGAGCTGCGCCTGAACCTGTGGAGCGAGCGCTTCAAGTCCCGCGACCTGCTCGGCGACCCGCAGGCGGTGCTGGTTGATGTCGAGCAGGTCTCCGGCCAGGCGGTGATCGGACTCGATCTGTTCGACAGCCAGCAGGAGGGCCTGCACTTCGCCGATCGCCAGCTTGCCGTCGGCCGCCAGACCCTGACCTGGGCGATGAGCGAGGCGCCGCAGCACTCGTGGGGCGAGCACCGGAATATGCATCCCGACCCGCCGCTCGGCCTGTGGGGCCTGTCGATCGGACGTGGCGCTGCGACCACGCCGACGGTGCTGGTGCTGCACGCCGGCCAGCGCCGCGAGCAGCGTCACGCTGCCGAGCTGGTCACCGTCACCCTCGATACCGGCTCGCCCATCCACCTGCTCGCGCCGGGCGGCGCGCCGGTGCTGGTGCTCACCAACCGCAGCCCGGTGGTGGCCCCGGTCGCGCTTACCGTCAGCGACGAGGACTGGGCCGGGACCATGCGCCACGCCCAGGCCGAAGTCACCGTGCCCGCCAATGGCCAGCTGCGCTGGACGCTGCCCGACGCGCCGACGACGCGCGGCATCCACTGGATCGAATGCGCCATCGCCGATGTCGGCGATGCGACCGCGCGCGTTTCAGAGCGTCTGCCCTACGCGCGTATCGATGCGCCGGTGGTGCGCACCAAGGACGACGGCTTCCTGTTCGGCGTGGTCGGCGGCATCCCCAATCCGGGTCCGGACAGCGCGGCCTATCTACGGGACGCAGTCGACACCGTGCGCTGGCTTGGCCTGCGCACCATCCGCACCGGCGTGAATTGGGAATACGTCGAGGACACGCCGGGCAAATGGAACGACGCGCACCTCGACTGGTTCTCCAAGGGCATCGACCGCTTCGCGGCGATCGGCACGCGCATCCAATTCCTGCTCTGCTACTGCACGCGCTACGCCGCGGCGCCGGAAAAGCAGAAGGCAGAGGACCACCTGCAATGGATGTTCTCGCCGCCCGACCTCGAGGCGTGGCGGCGCTACGTCGCCAAGATGGTCGAGCGCTATGGCGACCGCGTGAAGATCTGGGAGGCGTGGAACGAGGCCGACATCGAGTTCTGGCGCGGCACCATCGAGCAGTACGAGCAGCTGCTGCATGTCACCCACGACGAGGTCAAGCGCGGTGACCCGACGCGGCTGGTGATGAACAGCGGCTTCGCCTTCGCGTGGCCGCGCAACGGCAACCACACCGCCGAGGTGCACTACCGCGTCGCCAAGGAGAGCCGCGCCGACTACGACATCCTTGCCTACCATCTGCACAACGCCTTCCCCGAGTACCGCTACATCCTCGAAGGCTGGCTCGCCGACGTGCGCAAGGGTGCTGGCGATCCGCCGCTGCTGTTCAACGAGTGCGCGGTCAACCTCGACGTCTACGGCGAGCGCGGGCAGGCCGAGCAGCTGCCGAAGAAGCTGATGTTCGCCTGGACGCAGCGCGCGCTCGGCTACTTCTGGTACGACCTTACCGGCGGCCTGCGCCGGCCGGTGCCCGGGCACGACGCCAACTGGGGCCTGATGACCGAGGACTTCCACCCGCGCGCGGTGTTCTGCTCGTACCACACGTTGATGGGCCTGCTCGCCGACGCCACCTGCGGCGGCCGCCTGCCGACCGCGCGCGAACGCTACGCGGTGCGCTTCGACACCCCGCAGGGCCAGGTGGTGGGCGCCTGGGACGAGGAGGAACGCAAGGCCAGCGAGCCGCTGGTGTTGGCGGTCGGGCCGCACGCGCGCTGCACCGCCGTCGACTTGATGGGCGTGCGCCGTCCGCTGGCCAGCGACGGCGGCATCTGCCTGATGGAGGTCGGACATACCCCCGCCTACGTGCTGATCGCGGGCGCCGACGCGCAGGTGACGGTGCAGCCGCCGCTGGTGCACCTCGACGGCGGCATCACGGCCGTGCCCGGCCGCAGCGCCACGCTGCGCCTGGCGCTCGCCGACCCGCTCGCGCAGCCGGCGACGCTGCGCCTGGACTGGACGCTGCCCGCGGGCTTCGGGCCGGTCGCCGCGCAGAGCGTGGAGCTGGCCCCCGGACCCGCGCGCAACATCGATGTGGCGTTGCCGGTCGCCGGCGGCCGGCCGGTGCGGATCGGCGAGATCGCCACCTGCACGCTGCGCGTCGCCATCGCCGGGACCGGCCACGCGGCTGCACTGGCGGTGCCGGTGCAGCTCATCCCGGTGCTGCCCGCCGGCGCGTTCACACGCGCGGCGGACTTCGTCCTTGCCGAGCGCAGCGAGATCATCGACCTGCACGCCAACGTGCCGCAGCGCGAGCAACGCAACTGGACCGGACCGGCGGATCTCTCAGCGCAGGTCTGGATCGGCCGCCAGGGCGACCGCCTGGCGCTGCGCGCCGTGGTGCGCGACGACAAGCACGTGCAGGGCCACGCCGCGGGCGAAGCCTGGCAGGGCGATTCCCTGCAGGTGGGGCTCGCGGTGCCGGGCAGCCGCGACTTCTGGGAGTTCACCCTGGCGCGGGACGGCGTCAGCGGCGCCGCGCTGATCGCCAACACCGCGCACCCGCCCGGCGCCGCCGATGCGGCCGGGCAGACCGCCTTGATCACCACGCGCGTGGGTGATCTCACCACTTACGAGGTGAGCTGGCCGCTCGCGGCCCTTGGTCTGAACGCCGAGCGCGTGCGCACGGGGCTCGCCGTCGACCTGCTGGTCAACGACGACGACGGCGAGGGGCGCGACGGTTGGATCGAGCTCGCGCCGGGCCTTGGTCACGAGAAGGAGCCGGGGCGCTTCCCGGTGCTCAGTCTGGAATAGGCGGGCGCGGATGGCTGCACGCGGAAACGTTGCATCCCGGCTCCATCAGTCAGCATCCGGGTGGTCGCACGGCGCTGCGGGGTGACCGTCCGGGGTGGGCGGCTCGTTACCGCTGGCGCGCCGGCCAGGAGTCCGTCATGGCCATCACCCTGGGCATCATCGCCGGGCTCATCGTCCTGCTGCTGCTGATCGTGGCCGTGCGACCGGCCGCCTTCCGCGTTGCGCGCAGCGGCCTGGTGCGGGCGGCGCCGGATACGGCGTTCGCCATCATCAACGATTTCAGCCAATGGGCGGCGTGGTCGCCGTATGAAGCCCTCGATCCGGCCATGACCAGGACTATCTCGACCCCGTCCCAGGGTGCCGGGGCCAGCTATGCGTGGGATGGCAACGCCAAGGCCGGCCAGGGCACCATGACCATCCGCGAGTCCGCGCCGCCACGGCTGATCGCCATAACGCTGCAGTTCACCCGTCCCTTCGCCTGCACCAACCAGGTGCGCTTCGAGATTGAACCGTCCGGCGACGGCAGCCGGGTGAGCTGGATCATGGAGGGCCGTCACGGCTTCATGGGCAAGGCGATGTCGATGTTCTGCGACATGGACCGCATGATCGGCAAGGATTTCGAGCAGGGGTTGGCCAACCTGGACGTGGTGGCGCATGCGGCGGCCGATCCGTCGTGACGTGGGCACGAGCCGTTGCGGCTCTGCAGTCGCCTTCACCTCTTCATGGGGGTTTCCGGGTGATGGGACGCGCGTGTCACCGCTTCGCCCGCTCCACCGCCCCCACGGCCTTTTCCAGTACCGCCGCATCCGCTCCCAGCACGTTCAGGCGTTGGTCGTTGGACTCTATTCCGAGATCAGTGGGAAGTCCGCGCTCCAGCGGCAAACGGTGATGGCGCCCTGAGGTCGAGCTTTCCCGCAAGCAGGTAGGCGATGGGGATGACGGTGGATGGATCATTGCATTGCCTCTGATCTGACGCTTTGCAGGAGGCTGTTGTGTCCTTCCATGCGGGCATTGATCAGTCGCGAGGTTTACCAGCGCAAGCTGCCCTAGGCGCGGTTGCTGATGGGCTTTACCGACTTGACCACCCGCTTGAGGGTCGAGGTCATTGCAATGGCCAGTCAGCCCTTGAGAAACCCCGTCGCAGAAAGGAGGTCCGGCTGGCGTCACAGTTCGCGCCACTCCCGTTATAAAACAGGCAATAACAGCACTGTTACCCGATGACAACCGATTCAACCTCTGGCCCACGTCCTAACTCCTCGTCAGCGCGGGCGGTTGCAGCCCGGGCTGGGGTGTCGGCCGACACCGTCTGGCAGATCCTGGGCGGCCGTGGTCAGCGCTACAGCCTCGTGACCCAGGCGCGCGTGCGCGAGGCGGCCGAGGTGCTGGGCTATCGCCGCAACGCCGGCGCCCTGGCCATCAGTACCGGTCGCTTCCGCTGCCTGGCGATGGTCACCAGCACCTCGGGCGATCGCAGCCTGTGGAACGCCGAGCTGTTCGATGGCCTGGAACGCCGTCTGCGTGGCGAAGGCTACCACTTGGCGATGGCCTGCCTGGCCGACGACCAGATGCAGGACAGCTCCATGGCGAAGTTCCTGACCGAACGTTCAGCCGATGGCCTGATCCTCAACTATGTCCACCAGGTGCCGCCCGAGGCCGAGGCCGCCATCGCTCGGCACCGTCTGCCCGCGGTGTGGATCAATCGCAAGCTGCCATCAGCGTGCTGCTATCCCGACGACCTCGCCGCCGGTCATGACGCGACTCTGGCATTGATCGCTCTTGGCCATCGCCGCATCGCCTACCTGTCCTCGCACCCCACCCCCCACACCAGTGATGCGGATCGCGCCTGCGGATATGCGCGTGCGATGACGGCAGCCGGGTTGCCGGTCCGCACCGAGATGAGCCCGGATAGCGCCGATAAACGCGATGCCTGGATGCGGCGGCTGCGCGCCCTGTTGAGTAGTAAGAATCGACCGACCGCGCTGGTCGCCTATGGACCGTTCGCCGCCTATCCGGTGCTGCGCGTCGCCCAGGAGCTTGGCCTGCGCATCCCTGAGGACCTGTCGCTGGCCACCTTCGCCACCGGCGTGGCCTGCGAGTGCGGACCACTGCTGACGACATGGCTGATCCCGATCGAGGCGCTCGGTGCGACCATCGCCGAGCTGGCCCTGGCCGCAGTCGCCGGTGCGGCGACGCCCGCACGCATCCTGCCCTTCGCCGGGGTGGTTGGCGCCACCCACGCACCTCCTCCGTGACCGCTGCCGTTCACGTTCACCTGATCGCAAGGATTCCTGCCATGCGCACCTCCCTCGCCTCACTCTCCACTCTCGCCTCGCGCTGCTCTTTCTCATCGGTACGGCTCGCCGGCGCCCTGCTCGCCTGCGCGCTGGGAACCGGCCACGCCGCCAGCGCCGCCAGTGCCGTCACCACACCGCTGCCGCCACTGTTGGTCGATCCCGAGGAACCGATCGTCTTCCCCGCCGATGCCGGGGTGATCGACGTGACCAAGGCGCCGTATAATGCCAAGGGCGACGGCAAGACGGATGACAGCGATGCGATCCAGAAGGCGCTGGACGATTATCCATCAAACAACCGCATCATCTACCTGCCCAATGGCACCTACCTGGTGTCGCACCAGATCGAGTTCGGCATCTCCCGACGCTTCCATCCTGATAAGAAGATCGACGGTAAGGATGGTCAGCACCAGCGGCTGACCATTCTGCAAGGTCAGACGCGCGATAAGGCGATCATCAAGCTCGTCGACAACTGCCCGGAATTCCAGACCAGCGGCATCAACGAGAAGGAGAAGGACATCGGCCGGCCGCTGGTGCGCGGCGTGGTGTGGACCGGCGAGAACGTCGCCCAGCACTTCCGCAACGCGATCCGCAACCTGACCGTCGACACCGGCAAGGGCAATCCGGGCGCAGCTGGCGTGCAGTTCAATGCCAGCAACCAAGGCTGCATGCATGCGGTGAAGATCGTCAGTGGCGACGGCCAGGGCGGCATCGGCCTGGACATCGGATTCACCGGCGATTCCGGCCCGGCCGAGGTGCGCCACCTGGAGGTGATCGGTTTTGACTACGGTGTCTGGGCGTCGAATCTCAACTCGTTCACGGTGTGGGACGTGAAGTTGAAAGGCCAGAAGAAAGCCGGCATCCGCTCGCCCTTCGAGGTGCTGATGCTGCACCGCGTGCGCAGCGAAAACTCCGTGCCGGCGTTGTCGATCGGCAACCGTTGGGGTTCCTTCGTCACGCTGATCGATGCCGAACTGGTCGGCGGCGCCGCTGACCAGCCCGCCATCCTGGTCGACGGCAAGCCCAGCGAAAAGCACCTGTTCGCCCGCAATATCAAGGTCGCCGGCTACGGACTGGCGGTGAAATCCACGGCCGATGAGAAACTCAACGTCAAGGGCGACATCGACGAATATTCATACGGTCCGATCATCAAGGCCTTCCCCGACTGCGTGTCGCGCACGTTGCGCCTGCCGGTGAAGGATGCGCCGGCGGTGGCGTGGGGCGATCCAGCCAAGGATTGGGCCAACGTCATCACCAACGGCGCGATCGGCGACGGCAAGAACGACGACACGGTGGCGGTGCAGAAGGCCATCGACAGCGGCGCCAAGGTGGTCTACTTCCCGGGCGGCAAGCAGTACCGCTGCACGCAGCTGATCCTGCGCGCCAACATCCAGCGCCTGATCGCCTGCGAAGCCTACCTCAATGCCGAGATCCTGGTCCAGGACGGCAAGGCCCCGGCAGTGGTGATCGAACGCTTCATGCCGATGTGGGGCAGCAAGGAGGACGCCATGACCATCCGCCAGCAGAGCACGCGCGCGCTGGTGGTGCGCGACATCAACGGCTGGATCTACCAGGAAAACACCGGTGACGTCTTCATCGACGACGTGGTCGGCGGCCTTTATCTGAACAAACCCGGTGCCAGCGCCTGGTGCCGCTACTTCAATTACGAGGTCTCGCCCATGCTTGGCCTGGTCAATCACGGCGCCAATCTGTGGATCATGGGCAGCAAGGTCGAACATCCCAACCCGCAGGTCGAGTTGCTGGACGGCAGCCGCACCGAGATTCTTGGCGCGATGTGGTACGCCGGGTTCGGCGAGGTGGTGGTCAAACCGGGCATGCACATCGTCGATTCCGCAGTCACCCTGGTCGGCCACCGTCAGCACAG
The DNA here is from genome assembly GCA_038213805.1 of Planctomycetota bacterium. GTDB lineage: Bacteria > Planctomycetota > UBA11346 > UBA11346 > UBA11346 > BOG-1363. The sequence continues at coordinate 26,097 of JBBQSO010000070.1, forward strand.
CTTCGGCTCGGGAAAGTGGCTGAACTGGATCAAGGCAGAACGTGGCGGCGAGACGTTCATATGGAAGGACTGGGCGATCGACTTCCTGAGCACCGCGACGCAGAAGGATCTCGACGCGGTGAAGGCGATGAAGAAGTAGTCCGCACCGCCGATCCCAGCTGTGGGCACCTGCGCAGCCCAGCCCAGCCCAGCCCAGCCCAGCTTAGCTTAGCTGAGATGCGCCGACTATGCGCAGGCACCGCCCACACGAGTCCGGACGCCACGGTCGCGGCGCACCATGCGACCTTCAGGCCGCGCCGCGGACGCCGGTTCTGCACCGGCGCCGAGACCTGCAGCAGCAAGGGATGCACGGCGACCGGCTCGCCGCGCCTGGCGGGCATGGTGTGCGGGGTGACTCGCGCGCACCAGCACCGCGCGCTGATTGGGATTTGCAGGACAAGGAACTGGAGTCGAGTCCGCAGGATGCGTGATCAGGCGATCCGCCCCGCCCGCATCGCCAACGGCCATGCGATCGCGCGCGCCTCTTCAGGCTTCCCCCACGCCCGGCGCAGATCGTCGGCGATCGCCGCGAGCGGATCCTTGCGGGTGCGGCGCTGGTGCGCCTTCACGCCCGACCAGGTGGCGAGGTAGCCGGTCAGGTGCGCCAGCGTCCAGCGCTCCTCGATCTGCAGCGTGGGCGCCGTGAGCTCGGTCAGCGGGAAGGGCAGGGAGCGGTAGCCCTGCTCGACGTGGACGCGTTCCGGCGGCCAGTCCTTGCCGAGCAGGTCGTGGTAGAGGTGGTCGATGACGCGGTCGACGCCCGCATCGACGCGGCATAGGCCATAGCCGATGGCGGCGAAGGCGCCGCCAGGGCGGGCGAGGCGGCGCAGCTCCGGGAAGAAGCGTGCGTGGTCGAACCAGTGGAAGGCCTGCGCGGCGATGATCAGGTCGGCGCACTGCGCGGGCAGGCCAGTGGCCTCTGCTGGGGCGACGCCATAGGTCACGCGGGCATGCGGAGTGGCCTGCGCGATCTGCTCGGCGCTGGGATCGAGCGCCTGCACCGTGGCGAAGTAGCCGGCCAGCCCGGCGCTCGCCTGACCGTTGCCGCAGCCCAGATCGAGCGCTGCGCCGTGCCGCTGCACCAGCGTCGAAAGCCACGCGAACAGCGCTGGCGGATAGCCGGGACGGCAGGCGCGGTAGTCCTGGGCGTGGGCGGAGAAGTGGTCTTTGAAGCCGGCCATGGGCGCCTCCTGCGGGGAGGAGCGTAGCACGGCGGCTGAGAGTGGCGATCCATCTGCGCGTGCAGGTGCGGCACCTGCACCCGGTCGCGGATCGCGCCCTCAACGCCCCCGCCCCCCACGACCTCGCTCTCGCGCCTCGCGCCTCGCGCCTCGCGCCTCGCGCCTCGCGCCTCGCCTGCTCGCGGCTCGCGGCGCCAGTTCATGCACGCGCTCGCCCGATTGTTTCGTCAGTCCCCCGTCCCTGGGTCAACGTCGCGCGTGGTCGGTTCTGTCTTGTCGCTCACGTCGAGCGCGACCTCCAGGGTCTTCCCCACCACCTTGTTGCCCAGGCGGATCGCACCGTAGATCCCCGAGAGCCACAGATCGTGCACGGCGTGTACTGCTTTGGCGGGCTTGGCGATCGGCGGGATCGCCTCCAGCACCGTGAAGGTGCGCGCGGCGGTGGCCTTGTGCACGTCCTCCACCGCCTTGGAGCCGTGCTCCACCGCCTCCTCGACCAGCGCACGCAGACCGCGCAGGCGCTTCCGGCTACTCATGC
>JBBQSO010000071.1:0-27568 GCA_038213805.1 Planctomycetota bacterium
GGTCGGCCGCCGCGGCCAGACCGATGGCGACGGACAGCAACAGGATGCGCGCGGCCAATCCGGTGATCATCATCGCGGCGCCTCCCGCCGGCGCCGCGTCGGCACCAGCACGCCGAGCAGGATGAGTGCGAAGCCGGGCAGCACCAGCCACTGGTAGCGCTCGCCGGCGACCACGCGGTGGCGTTCCTCCCACGGGTTCTGCGCAACCTGCGCGCGCAGGTGCCGGTGGATGGCGGTGATGTCCTCGTCGCCGTTGCCGGCGTTGACGCAGATGCCGCCGCTCGCTACCGCCAGCGCGTCGAGGGTCGCGCGGCTGGCCTCCATGCGCTCCTCTTTGCCGTCGATCACCAGCGTGGCGGGGCGCGCCGGGTCGCCGAGGAACAGCCCGTACACCGGCACGCCGGCCTCGCGCACCTGCGCGCAGGCGGCCTGCACCGCGTCCTGATCATCGTCGGCGCCGTCGCTCAGCACCAGGATGGCCTGACCGCGCTCGACCTGCTTGCGCAGCAGCTTGAGGCCGAACTGCACGGCCTCGCCGATGGCCGTACCCTGCAGGCCCTGGTCGGCCGGGAACAGCTCGGGGCTGCAGTCCTGGAGCATCTCGGCGAGCGCGTCGTGATCGCCGGTCAGCGGGCAGCGCAGCGTCGCGATGGCCGCGAAGGGTACCAGCGCCATGCGCGTCTCGGGGGCGGCGTGCAGCAGCGCCAGGCACTTGCGCCGCGCTGACTCGAGGCGCGTCGGGTAGAGGTCGGTGGCGAGCATCGAGCGGCTGCAGTCGAGCAGCACCAGCACGTCGGCGCCGTGCGCGGCGCGCAGCTCACTGCTCATGCCCCAGCGCGGTCCGGCAAGCGCAGTCGCGGCCACCGCCACCCCGCTCCACAGCAGCGCCTGGCGCTGCCAGCCGCGCGCGCGCGCCACCGTCGCGGTGAGGTGCGCGCTGCCCGCGCCGACCCCGGCGCGCTGGCGCAGCACGCGCCGTCCCCACCACCAGCGCAGCCCGGCGAGGGCGGCGAGCAGCGGCAGGACCAGCAGCATGGCCGGGGCGGCGAAGAGGTTCACGCCACCCCCCGCAGACGCGGCTCGAGCGCGAGCGCCAGCACGGCCAACGCCACGCCGAGGGCCAGCGGCCAGGCGAAGCGGTCGGCGAAGTCGTCGTGCTCGATGATGGTGCGCGGCGTCGGCTCGAGGGCGTCGACCTGGGCGAAGATCTCGGCCAGGCCGGCGAGGTCGTTGGCCGCGAACGCCTTGCCGTCGGCCAGACCGGTGATGGCCTGCAGGCGGCCCATGTCGGGCAGCGCGTCGCCGCTCAGCGCCACGGTTTCGACGCGGCCGGCGCCGTCGCTGACGGTGTAGGTGCCGTGCGGATCGCCGACGCCGATGCCGTGGATGCGCACGCCCTTGTCGTGGGCGTAGCGCGCCGCCTCGAGCGGGTCCTTCCAGTTCTTCAGCTGGCGGCTGTCGACGCCATCGGTGATCAGGACGATCGCGCGGCCCTTCTGGTTGGGCGCGCGCAGCGCGCGCAGCGCAGCGCCCAGGCCCAGGCCGCAATTGGTGTTGTTGCCCAGCAGTCCGCCACCCTCGCCGCGTCCGGTGTCCTGGTTCCACAGTGCGCGCTGCTGGCGTTCGGTGCGCTCCAGGAACTGTGCGACGGTGTCGTGATCGTAGGTCAGTGGGCAGCTGGTCAGCGCATCGTCGCCGAAGAACACCAGTCCGATGCGGTCGTTGGGCCGGCCGGCGACGAACTGCGTGGCTGCCTTGATCACCGCTTCAAGACGGTCGACGCGCCGGCCGTTCGGCGTCGCCAGGTCGTCGATGCGCATGCTGCCGCTCAGGTCGATGACCAGCATCAGGTCGCGGCCGCTCTGGTCGTGTTCCTTGATCACCTGGCCGTACTGCGGCCGCGCCGCGGCGATCGCCAGCGCGGCCAAGGCGAGGCTGATCAGCACACGGAACAGCAGCGGGCCGCGGCTCGGGCGCAGCGCTTCGACGGCCAACGCGAAGCCGGCGAACTCGGCGCCGCCGCGGCGCTCGTGGCGCAGCAGCGGCAGGGCGGCGGGCAGCAGCAGGAGCAGCAGCCAGGGCGCGGCGAAGTGCGGCAGGTCCATCAGCGCGCCCCTGCGGAAGTGTTGGTGGCGGCGGCCGGCTGCGTGCGCGCCTGCGCCTGACGTGCGGCCTCTTCGGCCTCGGCGTCGAGGCGCCGCTGGACGCCGTCGCACCACGCGCGCGCGCCCTCCATCAACGGTCGCACTGCGGTCGCCGGCAGATCCTCGGCCGCCCAGCGCAGGCCGTCGAGCTGGTCGAGCAGGCGCACCAGCTCGCGCTGCTCGGCCTCGGGGATGCGGCCGCGCAGGGCCGCCGCGGTCTCGCGCGTGGTCGAGCCAGGGCCGTCGAAGGCGAACTGCGCGCCACTGTAGCGGCGCAGCGCCAGGCTCAGGCGCGCGCCGGCCTCTTTGCCGTCGGGCGCGACGCGGGTCGCTTCCCAGTCGCTCTCGAAGCGCTGACGCGGGGTCTGCACCGGCGGCAGGGCGCGGCGGCGCAGCAGCAGCGCCACGGTCAGCGCGGCGGCGGCGAGCAGCACCGCGGCCGCGCTCAGCAGCATGGTGCGGCCACTCGCGTCGCTGGCCGGGCGCGTCCACGCCGCGCGCGGCGCCGGCAGCTGCGGCGGCGCGGCCTCGGTGCCGACCTGCAGCAGCAGCGCGGTGCCTGCCGCGGCGTGGTCGGCGACGCTGCCGTCGGCGCGCGTCTCGCGCACCGTGAACGGCGGCACCGGCACTTCCCACGGGCCGCTACGCAGCGCGGCCAGGGTGATGGTGTAGACGCGGCGTTCCTCGTCGCCGCTGGCCAGGCGGCGGGCCGGTGGCAGGTCGGTGACGAACTGCCCGGTCAGGCCCGCGCCCGGATCGGGCTCGCCCGCGCGGCTGCCGGGCCCGACCGGCGTCCAGGCGCGCGGCCAGCGGTAGGTGAAGGTGACCGCCACCGGGTCGCCGACATTGATCGCCGGCGCCACCGCGGAGAGCTCGACGGCGACGGCCTCTAGCGGGCGCGCGGACGGCGCCGCAGTGGCCGCCGGTGCGGTGGCTGGTGCCGGTGCGGCATCGGCGGCCCAGGCGCCCGCGGTGGCGAGGAGCAGGACCGCTGTGCGGAGCCAGGTACGAGGCGCGACGCACGCGTCGCCAGCAGCGGGTGGTGATTGGCGAGCGGCAAGCGGCGAGATGCGGTGTGCGCAGCGGTCCCTGACGCCCACGGCAACCCGCGCCGCCGACGTACTCAGCGCCCGCACCGCCTCCCGCCACCCTGTCAGACCGCGCCCCTCAACCATGAACCCTCCGCCGACGCTCGCGGAAGAAGCGGCTGAGCGCGGTGAACGCGCCCTGCTCGGTGCCGAGCTCGACCAGGTCGCAGCCGGCGCCGCGGAAGGCGGTGGTAGCGTTCCCGCGCGCCTCGGCCCAGGCTGCGGCGTAGCGTTTCCGCGCCGCGGTGCCGCCGGCCAGCACCGCGCTCTCGTCGCCCTCGGGGTCGGCGAGCACGAACGGCGTGGTGCCGCCCGGCAGGGTGCGCTCAGCGGGATCGGCGATGCGCAGGCCGACCACGTCGTGGCGGCGGCTGGCGCGCGCCAGCGAGTCGGCGAAACGCAGGTCCTGGGTGCCGCGCGTGAACAGGAAGTCGCTGACCAGGAAGCACACCGCGCGCCGCGTCGCCACGCGCACCAATTCGTCGAGAGCGTGCGCGAGATCGGTGGGGCGGGTGCCGGCGCGCGAGGCCAGCACCTCGCGCAGCAGGCGCGCGACGTGGCTGCGGCCCTTGCGCGCGGCGAGGTGGACCTCGGTGCGGTCGCTGAACGTCACCAGGCCGATGCGGTCGTTGTTCTTGAGCGCCGAGACCGCGACCACCGCCGCGGCCTCGGCGGCGAGTGCGAGCTTGGCGCGCGGGCTGACCCCGGGGATGGCGCCAAAGCGCATCGAGCCGCTGACGTCGACGAGCAGGAATACGGTCAGTTCGCGCTCCTCGCGGAAGACCTTGACGTAGGGCGCGCCGGCGCGCGCCGTCACATTCCAGTCGATGCTGCGCACGTCATCGCCGGGCGAGTACTCGCGGACCTCCTCGAACGCCATGCCCTGGCCGCGGAAGGCACTGCGGTACGGACCAGCGGCGAGGCCCGAGACCAGCCGCGAGGTGCGGATCTCGATCCTCTTCACCTGGCGCAGGATCTCGGCGAGTCCGTCCTGGACCGGCGGCGTTGCGGCCATGGTCTGCTCAGGGCACCTGGACGTGTTCGAGCAGGCGCTGCACCAGCACGTCGCTGCTGAGCGATTCCGCTTCCGCCTCATAGCTGGGATGGATGCGGTGGCGCAGCACGTCTGGGGCGATGGTCTTGACGTCCTGCGGGGTGACGAAGCCGCGGCCCTCGAGGAAGGCCTGGGCGCGCGCGCCCACCGCCAGGGCGATGGTCGCGCGCGGGCTGGCCGGCACGTCGATCATGCCCGCCAGGCTGGCGATGCCCGCGCCCTTGGGGTCGCGGGTGGCGCGCACCAGGCTGACGCAGTAGTCCTTGAGGCGGTCGTCCATGTGCACCGCGTCCATCATCCGCTGGGCATGGGCGAGCGCCTCCATGGTCAGCACCTGGTGGATCTCGGGGACCTCGCGCGACAGCGCGCGGTCGAGCACGGTGCGCTCGTCGGCGGCGCTCGGGTAGTCGACGCGCACCTTCATCAGGAAGCGGTCGGTCTGCGCCTCGGGCAGCGGGTAGGTGCCCTCCTGCTCAAGGGGGTTCTGGGTGGCCAGGACCAGGAACGGGCGCGGCAGCGGGAAGGTTTCGTCGCCGATCGTCACCTGGCGTTCCTGCATCGCCTCAAGCAGCGCCGACTGGACCTTGGCCGGAGCGCGGTTGATCTCGTCGGCGAGCACGATCTGCGCGAACACCGGGCCCAGGCGGGTGGTGAACTGGCCACCAGCGTAGATGCGCGTGCCGACGATGTCGGCGGGCAGCAGGTCGGGGGTGAACTGGATGCGGCTGAACTTCGCCGACAGGGCGCGCGCCAGGGTCTTGACCACCGTGGTCTTGGCCAGCCCGGGAACGCCCTCAAGCAGCAGGTGCGAGTCGGTGAGCAGGCCGATCAACAGGCGGCGCACCAGGTCGCGCTGGCCGACCAGGATCTTGGCGATCTCGGCCTCGACCAGGCGCAGCGGCTGGGCGGCGTCTGCATAGGCGGTGGCGGGGACGGCGGCGGGCACGGTCATGGACGCTCCAGGGAGCTGGGGACGTCGGACCCTACTGGGCCTTTCGCTCCCCGGAAGGGTCGGGGAGTGGGGACGCAGGGGTCGGCTGGGCCGGTGCACCGCCGGTAGCCGATCGACGACCGCCTGCTGACCACCGACAGCGGATAAAACAAGAGACGCGGAGGTGGAGAGGAGGGGAGGCGCCAAGGTCACTTTCCGGATGGGCTCTCTCCCTACGGTCCTCCTCCGGTCTCCGCGGCTCCGCGCCTCTTGTTTTATCGGTTGTCGCGGATCTCGGGTCTCTGGCCCCGCCGGCCTTTCCCCCTTCACCCGTGTGCTCGGCCGCCATGCTGGCGCGCATGCAGAGCGCCTGTCGAGAGATCCTCGCCGAAGTCGCCGGCCTGCTCGAGCAGGTCCGCGATGACGAGGTCGAGCACATCTACAGCCAGATCGTCGCCGCCCCGCGCGTCTTCGGCTTCGCCACCGGCCGTTCCGGGTTCGTGCTGCGCGGGTTCATCATGCGTCTGAACCACCTCGGCCAGACTGCCTACTACGTCGGCGAGGCCTCGACCCCACCGCTCGGCCCCGGCGACCTGCTGCTGGTGATGTCGGGCTCGGGCTCGACCGCCACCAGCCTGGGCGCCGCCATGGAGGCGGCCAAGCTTGGCGCCGCGGTCGCCGCCCTGGTCGGCAGCCGGCTGTCGCCACTCGGCCAACTCGCCGCCGCCCTGGTCGAGCTGCCCGCGCCGCACAAACGCGGCGTGATCGGCGACCAGGGCGCACACCACACCCGCCAGACCGCCGGCAGCCTCTTCGAGCAGGCCTGCTTCGTGCTGCTCGAAAGCATGATCCTGCGCCGCTTCAAGGAGCTGGGGCAGGATCCGCGCGCAGCGCTGACCAGGCACGCGAACCTCGAGGCCTGAGGGCGAGGAAACGGGAGGCGCCGCGAAGTTCGAGTTCCGCTTTTAGGGCAGCAGCAGGCGCCAGGTGTCCAGCGGGTGGACTCGGTACCAGCGTCTGGGGCATACCTGGGCCCGCGCGCCGCAGGCGCGCTCTCCGTCACATGCGGTCCAGCGGCGCGAGATTCCAGGAAAGCCCCTCACGTGTCGACGGAGCACGAGGTCATGCTCGGCTGCAGCCGAGCATGCGAGCTGGAACGCCTTGCTCAGATCCACCGCCTGCCGACTACCTTCCGGGTTGGCCGAGATCACGAAGGCCCTGTGCAGCTCTCCGCTCAGGCTTTCGTCTCGGCCAGGCGCGCCTTGCGCTCAACCTGCCTCTCGCGCGCCGCCTGTGCGGCGAGCTCGCCCGGGGCGTGGCGCGCCGCCGCAGCGGCGGCGACCGCGTGGATTTCAGCGTCCTTGGCGTCGCCCACCGTTGCTGCGAGCGCGCCCTCGCCCTTGCCGCCGGTGTCGTCCATGTACTTCTGCCACGCGGCGGTGACGTCCTGGCTGTTCTTGTACGAGCAGAACTTCGGTCCGCACATCGAACAGAACTCGGCGGTCTTGAAGGCGTCGTGGCCGAGGGTGGCGTCGTGCTTCTCGCGCGCGCGGTCGGGGTCCATGGCCAGCGCGAACTGCTTGTTCCAGTCGAAGCTCCAGCGCGCGTCGCTCATCGCGTCGTCCCAGTCGCGCGCGCCCTTGCGGTGGCGGGCGATGTCGGCGGCGTGGGCGGCGATCTTGTAGGCGATCACGCCCTCGCGCACGTCGGCGAGGTTGGGCAGGCCAAGGTGCTCTGCGGGCGTGACATAGCACAGCATCGACGCGCCGTGCCAGCCGGCGATGGCCGCGCCGATGGCGCTGGTGATGTGGTCGTAGCCGGGCGCGACGTCGGTGGTCAGCGGGCCAAGCACGTAGAAGGGCGCCTCGTGGCAGACCAGCGCCTCCTTCTTCATGTTCATCTCGATCTGGTCCATCGGCACGTGGCCGGGGCCTTCGATCATCACCTGCACGTCGTGCTGCCAGCACTTCAGGGTCAGCTCGCCGAGGATCTCGAGCTCGGCGAACTGCGCTTCGTCGCTGGCGTCGGCCAGGCAGCCGGGGCGCAGGCCGTCACCGAGCGAGACCGTGACATCGTACTTCTTGAGGATCTCGCACACCCGGTCCCAGTGGGTGTAGAGCGGGTTCTCCTGGTGGTGGTGCATCATCCATTCCGCCATCAGCGCGCCGCCGCGGCTGACGATGCCCATCTTGCGCTTGCTGATGTAGGGCATGAAGCGCAGCAGCACGCCGGCGTGCAGTGTCATGTAGTCGACGCCCTGCTTCGCCTGGTGCTCGATGACTTCGAGGATGCCCTCGATGGTGAGGTCGGTGACCTTGTCGACCTGCTGCACCGCCTGGTAGATCGGCACGATGCCGAGCGGGATGGTGCTGGCGCCAATCAGGGTCTCGCGGATGTGGTCGATGCCGCCGCCGGTCGAGAGGTCCATGACCGTGTCCGAACCGTACTTCACCGCGGTGTTGAGCTTCTCAAGCTCGCTCTCGACGGTCGAGGCGACCGCGCTGTTGCCGATGTTGGCGTTGATCTTGCACTTCGAGGCGATGCCGATCGCCATCGGGTCGAGGTTGACGTGGAAGATGTTCGCGGGAATCACCATGCGCCCGCGCGCCACCTCATCGCGCACCAGCTCGGGCGCGAGATCCTCGCGCTCGGCGACGCGGCGCATCTCCTCGGTGATGATGCCACGCCGCGCGTAGTGCAGCTGGGTGACGTTGGGCTGTCCGTGGCGGGCGGCGAGGTAGGTGGAGCGCATGGTGGTCTCGATGGACGGGAGGGGCGGGAGGCGGGAGGCGAGGTGCGGGATGCGAGAGGCGAGAGGTGCGAGGGCGGAGGGCGGGAGGTCATCCGTCGGGCTGCGATCGCGCCGGGGGTGCGGCGTGAACGGCGTCAGGACGGGAAACGTGGGCTCATGGTCCTTTTCCTACGCCGGCATGACCCGGATCAGGTGCGAGGGTCCCTCCGCCGCGGTCGGATGCGTATCCGGCCGCCTGGAGCATCTCAGGTCCGTGCCGGACCTCCCCTAGGTGGGCGGCATCATCCCGGCGGATGCGAGGGTGCAACGGCTGTCCGCGGCAACCTGCGCCGCTGTTCCAGCTTCGGAAAGTGCGCCCGCGGGTGCTGCGCGCGGGCATCCACAGGTCGCCAACGGTGCCATGGACACCTGCATCCCGCCGGCTAAACCCATACGGCGCATGGTCTCTGCGCCCCACCGCTGGGGCGCTGCACGCACGGAACGCGACATGGCCGGGATCCCTCCGCCGCCCCACAACACCACGCGCATCGCGCGCAGCGCCGGCACCCCAGGGCGCGCGTTCGGGGAATTCATCATCCAGCGCGTCATCGCGGAAGGCGGACTCGGCATCGTCATGGAGGCGGTGCACCGCACCACCCAGCGCCGCGTCGCGCTCAAGACCGTCAGCCCCGACTACCGCGAGCGCTTCGACATCACGCCGGAGCAGGTCCGCCAGCTGTTCTTCCACGAGGCCCAGGTGATGGCGGCGATCGACCACCCGCACGTCCTGCCGCTCTACGATGCGGGCCTGGCCCACCCCAGCCCCAAGGTGGCGGTGCCCTACCTCGCGCTGCGTCTGGTCGATGGCGGCGACCTCGCCAACCGCGTCCGCAGCGAAGGCGGCATGGAGGAGCGCGAGGTGCTGCGCCTGGCCTATGACTGCGCGCGCGGCCTCGAGGCGATCCACGTCGCGGGCTACGTGCACTGCGACATCAAGCCGGCCAACCTGCTGCTCGACCGCAGCGGCCACCTGCGCATCTCCGATTTCGGCGTCGCCTGCCGTACCGGCACCGGAGTCCAGGGCGGGCAGATCGCCGGCACGCCGAACTACCTCGCGCCGGAGCAGATCTCCGGCCTGCCGATGCAGCCGGGCGTCGACCTCTATTCGCTGGGCGCGACCATGCACTTCGCGCTCACCGGTCGCCCGCCCTACACTGGCGAGTCGGTCGGCGAGACCCTGCGCCTGGTGCGCGCCGCGACCGCGCCACCGGCGACCGGCACGCTGCGCCCGGGCCTGGGCGCCGACTGCGAAGCGGTGGTGCGCATGGCCCTGCACCCCGACCCCGGTCAGCGCTACGTGCACGCCCGGCAGATGATCCAGGATTGCCGCAGCGTGCTCGACGGGCGCAGCCCGGACCATGCGCTCGGACGCAAGGCGCGGCGCCGGACGCTGATCGGCTCACTGTTCTCGCGCGCCGACGCTGGCCGGGGCGGCTGAACGGTGATGGACACGGCCACCACGCCACGGACGGCGCCATGTTCCTGATCGGCCTGCTTCCCGCGCTGCTGCTCACAGCCGGATTGTGGCTGCTGCTGCCGGTGCTGCCGCGCGACCGGCTGTGGGCGCGCCTGATCGCGGTCGCCATCCTCGAGGTCTTCGCCCTGCGCTACGCCTGGTGGCGCGTCCACGCCACCCTGCCGCCCTTCGCCTGGGAGCGCTGGACGCTGTGGCAATACGGCTTCTTCGCCTGCGAAGCGCTGGCCCTGACCTACGTGTGCTGGAGCGCGCTGATCTGCATCCGCCGCACCGACCGCGGCGCGCAGGCCGACGCCGGCGAGGCGCGCCTGGCGCAGCGCGACGCGCTGCCCACCATCGATGTCCTCATCCCGACCTTCGGCGAAGGCCTCGAGATCCTCGATGCGACCCTCGCCGGCTGCTTGGCCATCGACTGGCCGCGCGAGCGTCTGCGCATCACCGTTCTGGATGACGGGCGGCGCGATTGGCTGGCGGCGCGCTGCGCCGAACTCGATGTCCACTACCTGCGCCGCGCGGACGGCATGCACGGCAAAGCCGGCAACCTCAATTACGGACTGGCCCACACCGATGGCGAACTGGTGCTGGTGCTCGACGCCGACTTCATCCCGCAGGCGCGCATCCTGCGGCGCATGGCAGGGCTGCTGGACGCGCCCGATGTGGCCCTGGTGCAGACGCCGCAGCACTACGACAACCCCGACCCCATCCAGCACAACCTGGTCGGCGCGCGCGCCTGGACCGAAGAGCAGCGCTACTTCTTCGATGTCGCCCAGCCCAGCCGCGATGCCTGGGGCAACGCCTTCTGCGTCGGCACCGGCTTCCTGTGCAAGCGCAGTGCTTTCACCGCTGTCGGCGGCTACCCGCTCGGCTGCCTGTGCGAGGACCTCTACCTGAGCTATGCGCTGAAGAGTCATGGTCTGCGCACCGTCTACCTCAACGAGGCGCTCAGCCACGGCCTGGCCACCGAGAGCCTGGGCGAGTACATCGGCCAGCGTGTGCGCTGGTGCCAGGGCACCGCGCAGACCCTGTACCTGCCCTACGGGCCGCTGCGCGCGCCTGGACTGACGTGGCTCGACCGCGTGTTCTACGCCGACGTCCTGCTCTACTGGCTGTCCTTCCCGGTCCTGCTGCTGATCGTGCTCTCGCCGGTGGTCTACTGGTTCGCGGGCGTGCCGGTCTTCCAGTGCCAACCCGGTGACGCCTTCACCATGGTCCTGCCGCGCCTGGTCGCGGTGTTCGCCGTCACCTACTGGCTGTCCGCCGGCAAGGTCATGCCGGTGGTCACCGAGCTGAAGAAGTTGATCACCGTCTTCCACGTCGTCCCCGGCCTGCTCGCCGCGCTGTGGCGCCCGCATGGCCGCGCCTTCCGCGTCACCGCCAAGGGCGTGGGCAGCGACCGCGTGGTGGTGCAGTGGGGGCTGATGGCGCCGTTCCTGGTGCTGCTGGTGCTGACCGCGGCCGGCATGTGCGTGTCCTTCACCGCCGACTACGCGCGCACGCCGTGGAACGAGTTCACCGCGGTCAACCTGCTGCTCAGCTTCTATGGCACGCTGATGCTCGGCCTGTGCTGCCTGACCTGCATCGAGCGACCCAAGGGCGAGGGCTACTGGTCGCGCGCGCAGACCCAGCATGGTTCGCTGCGGCGGGCGGCAGAGGCGATCGCGCGGCGGGTGGTTGGGTGAGAAGACCCTAGACCCTAGACCCTAGACCCTGGACGCGAGACCCGAGGGGATTTAACCGGCCCATCCCATATCATGCGGATGGCCGCTCATTCATTCCCAGTGCGCGTGGTGATCCCCAAACAGCTCTACGCGTCCGACGACATTCTAGGGTCTTGCGTCTAGCGTCTGCGGCGCGCAGCGCCGCTAGAACTCCACCACCGCGTACAGCCACAGCAGGGCCCGCTTCAAATAACCGGGATTCTGCTCGGTGAGCAGGATCTTGGCGCGCTGGCCGATCAGCGCGGCCTGACGGTCGCGCGCGTCGATGGCGACCACCACCTTGAAGGACTTCTGCTCCTGGTCGGCGGAGGGCAGGTGGTAGGCGTAGCTCTCGTCGTGGGCGCCATTGTCGCTGATGCGCACGGCGGTGACGGTGCCGCGGATCTGCCGCGCATCGCCGACCAGGTAGATCAGCGCGGCGTCGCCGACGGTGACGCTTTCCAGGTAGCGCTGGTGCAGCCACACCTCGACGACGATGGTGTCGCGGTCGGCGATCTGGTAGAGGTCGGCCCCGGTGGTGACGAACTGCCCGACCGTGGCCGAACGCTTCCACACCACGCCGGCGGCGGGCGCGACCACCTTGGCCTCGCGGCGGTGGGCGAGGTGCGCCTCCTCGACGGCGAGGTCGTCATCGTCCGCGGCGAGGTTGCGCGCCGCCTCGGCGGACTGGATGCGCAGGTCGGCGAGGCGGGTGGTGACCGCGTCCAGGCGGACCTTCTCGAGCGGGCTGTCGATGCCGAGGTAGATGCCGGCGGCGAGCGCGGCGAGCTGGTTGTCGCTGCGCGTCAGCAGCGCTTCCTGCGCTTCGACCGCCTTGGCCGCGGCGAGCTGCTCCTGCCGCGCATCGTCGACCAGGTTGGCGGCCAGGGTGCCGGGCGGCAGGCTCTCGATGCGGCCGACGTCGCGTGCGCGCGTGGCGGCCGCGGCGCGCAGGCTATCGAGCCGGCTGGCGGTCTCGATGCGTAGCGCGCGCTGATCAGCGAGCAGGCGGTTGCGGTAGTTCTCGAGCTGCCCGCGGTAGTCCTCGGCCTCGCGCTCACGCGTGGCGATCTCGCTGGCGAGCGCGTCGGTGCGCACCTGCAGGGCCTGGCGGCCGGCGCGCATGCTCTCCAGGCGCGAGGCGTCGGCGTGCTCATTGCGCACCACCGACAGCACTTCGTCGGCGTGCACCGCCTCGCCCAGATCGTGCGCGAAGGGCGTCAGGTAGCCCTCGATGGGCGCGCGCACCGTGGCGATGCGCGCATTGACCACCGCCTGGCTGGAGATCGGGAAGACGCTCGGCAGCACCACCGACCACAGCGCCAGCACCAGCAGGGCGACGGCGATGGCGACGCGCAGAATGCGGCCGCGCGGCCACGCCTTGGCCGGCGGTGCCGCGGGCGGTGCCGCGACGGTAGCGGGGCCCGGCTCCATGCGCGCGACGTCGCCGGTGGCGACAAGGATGTGCGCGCCGCTGCCGTCCGGCGCAGCTGCGCCCGGCGCGATCTGCAGCGATGGCGCGAAGCGTGTCGAGCCGTCGCGCGGGTTGGGGATGCGGCGCACCAGGGCGCCGCTGCCGTGACGCTCCAGGGCGGCGTCGATGGCACCGGTGCGCCCGGCGCGCGCCTGCACCAGCGCGTCCTCAAGCGAGGCGTTGGCGACCAGGGCGCGGCGCAGCAGGCGGGTGGTCGAGTCTGCCTCGCCCTGCACCGATTCGACCTCGGCCAGGCGCTGTTCCAGGCGCTGGTTGGCGCCGAGCAGGCGCTGATATTCGCTGGTGGCGTCGCCCTCCAGGCGCTTGATCAGCGCAGTCTTCTCCTGCACCTCAAGCTCGAGCTGGCGCAGCCGCTGTTCGAGCCCGTCCACATTGGCGCGGGCAGCAGCGGCCGCGGGTGCCGCTGCGCTCGGCGGCGCGGGCAGGCGCTCCAACGCCGCATTTGTGGCCGGTCGCGGTAGGCCATCGAGGTGGGCGGTGTCGACGACCACGCCGGTGTGGGTGGTGGAGTCCTTGCCGCGGCCCATCGCCGTGTAGATGTCGGACAACACCGCTGCGATCTGGTCGACCTCGTGCAGCAGCGAATTGCCGGGCGGTGGGGTGATGTCGGAGGGGTCGATGGCGACGGTCGGCTCGCTGCTGCGCTCACCGCTGCGGGCGGCCGGACCGCGCGCGGGCGGGCGTCCCGGCTCACCACCGGCGGACACAGGGTGGGCCGGTTCACCGGGCAGGGTGCGGCTGGCGTCGTCGAAGCTCATGGCAGCGGGCTCCCCATGGGGGCGGGATATGACCGCGCACGCAGCGGCATTGCAAGTGCTCGCTGGCGCTGCGTAGCAGCCTCGGACCAGCTCGCGCTTTGCGCCCGGCGATTCCCACCACGCTGGCGGCATGAGCGAAGCTGATGAACCTGACGACGACGATGAGGCCGCCGATCCCATCGACGCCGATCTCGCAGCGCGCCTTGGCGCGTTGTGGGAGGCGTACCGTGGCGACGACGCCGCCACCGCCGTCCAACTCGGTCGCGAGCTGGTGCGCCAGCATCCGTCCAATGGCGAGGCGTGGTTCTGGCTCGGCTGCAGCCTCGAGCGCGAGGGCGCCTACCAGGCCGCCGACCGTTGCTTCGTGCGCGCCGCCAAGGCCGCGCAGGACGCGCAGGGTATGCCCTTCCGCGTCGGCTGGCGCCAGTTCCAGCAGGCCGTGACGGTGGCCGGCGACGCCCTGCCCGCACCGCTGCGCGCCGCGCTTGAGGAGGTCACCCTGGTGCTCGCCGACTACGCCGAATCCGCGCTGCTCGAGGGCTTCGACGAGCCCGAACTGCTCGGCCTATTCGTCGGCAACGAGCGCGGCGATCGCGACGAGCCCGGCACCCCGCAGATCTCGGCGCGCATCCACCTCTTCCGCCGCGCCCACGAGCACGCCTGCAGCTCGCGCCGCGAGTTCAGCGAGGAGGTCCGCCAGACGCTGTGGCACGAGCTGGGGCACTACCTCGGGTATGACGAGGGGGAGCTGGAGGAGTTGGGAAGAGGATAGCGCGCCGTTGGCGCGCAGACCCGAGAGCCTAGACCCTAGACCCTAGACCCTAGACCCTAGACCCTGGACGCGAGACGCGAGACGCGAGACGCGAGACGCGAGATTCTGGTATTGAGTTGAAACCGTGGCACTTGATGCAAGGCGTGAGAACAGGGTCTAGGGTCTAGGGTCTAGCGTCTGCGGCGCCCAGCGCCGCTACGGCACGAACGCCTGATGATGGAATTCCAGAGCCTCGACCACGTGCTGGTCCCAGTATTCCCAATTGTGGGCGCCGGGGTATTCCTGGTAGTAGTGGGGGAAGTCGAGCTTCACCAGGTGCGCGTGCAGCGCGCGGTTGGCGGTCAGGGTGAAGTCCTCGGTGCCGCAGTCGAAGCGCACGCGGGGCTTGGGGCCGGGCAGGGCGGCGAGGGCGAAGATGTTGTCCGCGGGGGCCAGGGCATCGCCGTAGATCAGCGGGAACTCCTCGGGGAAGCCCTTGTCGGCGACCATCTTCGCGACGTCGGCGGCGCTCGAGTGCGCGGCCACCGAGCCGAACAGCAGCGGGTGCTTGAGGCCGAGCTTGAGCGCGCCGTAGCCGCCCATCGACAGGCCGCCGATGCCGCGCATCTGCACGCGCGGGTCGGTGCGGAAGGTGCGGTCGATGTAGGCCACGGTCTCAAGGATGTGGGTCTCGTGGCGGGCGCGCGGTGCGCGCACCGCGTCGCTGTACCAGCCGCGGCCGCCGTCGGGCATCACCACCATGATGCCGAAGCGGTCGGCGTAGCGCTCGATCGAGCTGCGCCTGGTCCACGCGCTATGGTCGTCGGACAGGCCATGCAACTGGTAGACCACCGGCAGCGGTCCGGCCGGCTTCTCTGGCAGCACCACGCGCAGCGCGGTCATCTTGCCGAGGGCGTCGCTGAAGCGGTCGATATGCAGGATGGCCATGGGATGGGCTCCAGCGAGCGATGGTCTGTGCACGTCAGCGAGGCGCAACGCCCGCCACGCAGCGTGGATTCCCGTGCGGTGAGACAGCGGGATTCGAGCGGCGGATGCGCGAGCGCCGTTGGCGCTCGCGAGACACGGTCACACGGCGGCTACCGCCCCCCCGCCGCCATCACAGTCCCGCCAACGTCTCCCGCAGATTGCCCAGCTCGACGCGCTCCTTCGCCAGCAGCTCCCGGGTCTCCTCCACCTGCTGGGCCGGTGCACGCGCGATATAGTCGGCGTTGCCCAGGCGGCCCTCTTTGCCGGCGATGCTCTTCTCGGTGGCGGCGCTACGCTTGGCGAGCTGGTCCTTGAGCTTCGCGAGATCGACCACCCCGGCGAGCGGCACGTGGATCTTGAGCTCGCCGACCACGGTGGTGACCGCGCCGGCCGGTTTGGCCGCGCCCGCGGCGATGACCAGGCCGCTGAGGTTGGCGCGGTCGATCAGGAACGCGCGCTCGCCATCCAGCGCCTGCGCCCGCGCCGCACCCGGCGTCGCGATGGTCGCCTCCAACGCCACGCCGTCGGCGAGGCTGACCAGGTTGCGCACGTTGCGGATGGCGCTGACCACCGCCTGCAGCTCGGCCATCGCGGGTGCCGCGTCGGCGACCTGCAGCGCCGCCACCGGCAGCGGCCAGGGCTGCAGCATCAGAAAGCGCCCGGGCTGCCAGGCCGCGCCGCCGGTCACCGTCTGCAAGGTCTGCCAGAGGTGCTCGGTGATGAACGGCATGCCCGGATGCAGCAAGCGCAGCACGCCATCGAAGCAGTGCGCGAGCACCGCGGTGGCGTTGGCCGCGGCGACGCCGCCGGCCTTGAACTGGTGCTTGGCCCATTCCAGGTACCAGTCGCAGAGCTCGTCGCGGAAGAAGCGGTAGGCGGTGTTGGCGTAGTCGTTGTAGCGGAAGCTTTCGAGCGCTGCGGTGCACTCCGCGACCGCGCCCTGCAGGCGGTCAAGGATCCAGCGCTCGGGAAGTCCCTGACCCGCAAGCGCGGCGACCGCCGCCGCGTCCGGCACCCCCGCCAGCGGCCGCTCCGCCAGGTTCATCAGCAGGAACCGCCCCGCATTCCACACCTTGTTGGCGAAGTTGCGCCCGGTCTCGAACTTCACCGGGCTGAGCTTGAGGTCCTGCCCTTCGGTGGTCATGTCGAGCAGCGTGTAGCGCACCGCGTCGGCGCCGTAGCCCGCGCACTGGTAGTCCTTGCCCAGGTAGTTCTGCGTGCCGCCCTCGATCATGATGATGGGGTCGATGCCGTTGCCCTTCGACTTCGACATCTTCTCGCCGCGCTCGTCGTTGACCGTGCCATGGATGTAGACGTCGCTGAACGGCCGCGTGTCGAGCGCGAACAGCGAGGTCATGACCATGCGCGCGACCCAGAAGAAGATGATGCCGCGGTCGGTGACCAGGGTCGAGGTCGGGAAGTAGCGCGCGAGCTCGGGCGTCTGCTCGGGCCAGCCCAGCGTCGAGTACGGCCACAGCGCCGACGAGAACCAGGTGTCGAGGACATCGGGGTCCTGCGTCAGCTTTGCCGACCCGCAGTGCGCGCAGGCGCTGGGGTCCGCCATGCCGACGGTGACCTGTGCGCAGTCCGCACAGTGCCACGCGGGAATGCGGTGGCCCCACCAGATCTGGCGCGAGATGCACCAGTCGCGGACGTTGTCCAACCACTGCTCGTAGACCTTGCCCCAGCGTTCCGGGTGGAAGTGCAGCCGCCCCTCGCGCGTCTCCTTGACGGCGCGCTCCGCGAGCGGCGCCATCTTCACGAACCACTGTTCGGTGACCATCGGCTCGATCGGTTCGCCGGAGCGCTCGCTGTGGCCGACCGCGTGGGTGATCTCGGTGCGGCCCTGCAGCACGCCGCTCTGTTCGAAGGCGATGAGCAGCGCCTTGCGGCAGGCGAAGCGGTCCTGCCCGGCGTAGCCGGTGGCCTCTGCGGTCATGGTGCCGTCGAAGCCGATGACGCGCACCAGCGGCAGTTTGTGGCGCTTGCCGACCTCGTAGTCGTTGGGGTCGTGCGCGGGCGTGATCTTGACCGCGCCGGTGCCCTTCTCGGGATCGGCATGCTCATCGCCGACGATCGGGATCTGCCGCCCGACGATGGGCAGGGTGACGGTGCGGCCGATCAGCGCCTGGTAGCGCGGATCGGCGGGATTCACCGCGACCGCGGTGTCGCCGAAGAAGGTCTCGGGCCGCGTGGTCTCGACATCGATGTGGCCGCTGCCGTCGCTGAGCGGATAGCGCAGCTTCCACAGGAAGCCGGGCTTGTCCTTCATGTCGACCTCGTCGTCCGACAGCGCCGTCTTCAGCACCGGCGACCAGTTCACCATGCGCGTGCCGCGGTAGATCAGGCCCTTCTCGAACAGCGCGACGAACATCGTGCGCACCGCGCGCGACAGCCCCTCGTCCATGGTGAAGCGTTCGCGCGACCAGTCGCACGATGAGCCGAGCTTGCGCAGCTGGTTGACGATCTGCCCGCCCGACTGCTCCTTCCACGCCCACACCCGCGCCAGGAACTCGTCGCGCGGCGTGCTCTCCTTGCGCCTGCCCTCTTTCTCCAGCAGCTTCGCGACCACCGCCTCGGTGGCGATGCCGGCGTGGTCGGTGCCCGGCTGCCACAGGGTGTCGTGGCCCTGCATCCGCCGCCAGCGGATCAGGGTGTCCTGCAGGGTGTTGTTGAGCGCATGCCCCATGTGCAGCACGCCGGTGACGTTGGGCGGCGGGATGGCGATGGTGTAGCTGGGCAGTCCCGCGCGCTTGCCCGCGCCGGCCTTGAAGCAGCCGCCTTTTTCCCAGCGCTCGTAGACCTCAGGCTCGACGGTCTTGGCTTCGTAGGACTTGGGGAGCTCGAGGGTCATGTGAGGTTCCTGGGAGGCGCTGGGATCACTGGAAACGCCGCGGGGCGGCCCGCAGGCCGCCCCGTCCGGGAACGCGTGACCTGCGTCGGGCTCAGCGGGGTGCGACCACGACGGGTACGGGCTGCGGAGTCATCGGCGGCACGCTAGCGGGCTGCGCGACACGTTCAAGGCGACCAGTCCTACTGTCCAAAGACCCCGACCTTGCCCTTGCTGTTGCGGCGTACCCAGGCGGCGGGAGAGGTGACCAACACCGTGCCGGTCTTGGGCACGGGCTCACCGACGATGCGGTCGTCGTAGGGCAGGCTCAGCACGGTGCCGATCAGGTCCGCGGGGCCGTCGAGCACCTCGACGTCGACCACGTACCAGACGAAGGGCTCGGTGGTGAAATCGTTCGCGGCGTTGTCGAAGCTCTTGACCACCTTGAGGCGCATGGCGCGTTGGTCGTGCTCGGCCTCGGCGCGGGTCCAGACCGTATTCTGCGGACGTCCCTGGCCGCAGCCGCTGAGGAGCAGGGCCAGGGCCGCCAGCGCGACGACGGTGATGGAGGGGATGCAGGCACCGGGCGCCGGGCAGGTCATGGCGGGCATATCGGTGCAGTCTTTTCTTGTCTTGGCCTCCATCCAGCCATAAGTGCCCTGCCCCCGCTGCGGGGGCCTTCCCGGAGCCCCCGATGTCCAGTCAATCCTCCATCTCCAGCGCCGTCCTCAACCCGCTCGCCGAGGCCGCCAACGCGGCCATCCGCAGCGACTGCCCGGCGGTCCTCGAGATGCTCTCCGAGCGCGGCAAGCGCTTCTTCTTCCCGGCCAAGGGCATCCTCGCCCAGGGCGCCGAGGCCAAGCAGAAGGCCAAGACCGCCAACGCCACCATCGGCATCGCCACCGAAAGCGGCCAGCCCATGCACCTGCAGTGCGTGCACCAGTACTTCCAGGGCCTGACCCCGAACGAGATCTACGAATACGCGCCCAGCTACGGCAAGCCCGAGCTGCGCCAGGCCTGGGCCAAGAAGCAGCGCGAAGAGACCCCCAGCCTGGGCCAGAGCCTGACCTCGCTGCCGGTGGTCACCAACGCCCTGACCCACGGCCTGGCGGTGGTCGGCGACCTCTTCCTCGATGCGGGCGAAGAGGCGCTGTCCAGCGACCTGATGTGGGAGAACTACAACCTCTCGTGGGAGACGCGCCTGGGCGCGCGCATCAGCACCTATCCGTTCTTCGACACCCGCCTGACCGGCTTCAACCTGCAGGCCTTCTCCCAGGCGCTGTTCTCGCGTCGGGGCCGCAAGCTGGTGGTCGCGCTCAACTTCCCCAACAATCCGTCAGGCTACACCCCGACCCGCGCCGAGGCCGGCGCGATCGTCAACGCGCTGACTGCCGCCGCCGAAGCCGGCAGCAAGCTGGTGGTGGTGTGCGACGACGCCTACTACGGCATGTTCTTCGACGATCAGTGCGAGACCGAGTCGCTGTTCGGCCGCCTCGCCCAGGCCCACCCCAACCTGCTCGCCATCAAGATCGACGGCGCGACCAAGGAGGAGTTCGTGTGGGGCCTGCGCGTGGGCTTCGTCACCTATGGCGTGAAGGGCGGCACCAAGGCGGTCTACGATGCGCTCGAGCAGAAGACCGCCGGCATGATCCGCGCCGTCATCTCGAACGTCTCGATGCCTGGCCAGTCGATCGTCTACAAGGCGCTCCAGTCGCCGTCATTCCGCGCGCAGCAGGCCGAAAAAGTCGCGCTGCTGCGCCGCCGCTCCGCCGCCACCGCGGTCGAGTGCCGCAAGAGCGAGTACGCCGACTGCTGGGACGTCTACCCGTTCAACAGCGGCTACTTCATGTGCCTGCGCGTGAAGGGAGTGACTGCCGAGGGGGTGCGCCAGGAGCTGCTCGAAGCGCATGGCGTGGGCGTCATCGCCCTCGGCCAGACCGAGGTGCGCGTCGCCTTCAGCTGTCTGACCGAGGCGCAAATTCCCGGCGTCTTCCTGGCCATCGCCACTGCGGTGCGGACGCTGGCCAAGAAGTAGCCAGGAGTCGCGCACGGCGAGCCGGGAGACGCGAGCCCCAGCTCGCCGTGCCTTCTCTTGAAGTGAAGGGATGCAGGTAGACCTCGCCCCCGTCACGGGCTGATCGATGGTTCCGTCGAGGCACGGAGCCGGTGGCGCACGGCGAGCTGGGGCTCGCCGCTCCCGACCAAATGAACACGGCGCCGGATACGATCCGGCGCCGTGTCGATGGGGTCAGGCTGGAAGAGCCTGCGCTGATCAGTGATCGCGGCTGCCGCGGTCGCGGCCACCGCCGCCGCCGCCGTAACCACCACCGCCGCCGCCGCCGCCGTAGCCGCCGCCACCGCCGCCATCACGACGCTGGCCACCGCCGCCGCCGCCGCCGTAGCCACCACCACCGCCGCCGCCGCCGCCGTAACCACCGCCGCCGCCGCCGGCGCCACCGCCGCCGCCGCCGGGCTGGCGGGGCTCGGCTTCACGGACGCGCAGGGCGCGGCCGCTGTAGTCCTGGCCGTTGAGGGCCTGGACGGCCGCCTGGCCTTCGGGGGCGTTGGCCATGGTCACGAAGCCGAAGCCGCGACTGCGGCCGGTCTCGCGATCCATCACGACCTTGGCGCGCTGGACGACGCCATGGACTGCGAAGAGAGCGGTCAGGCCTTCGTCGTTGATCGACCAGGGCAGGTTGCCGACGTAGAGTTCCACAGATGACCTCGGATCTGGCGCGCGGCGCCACGAAAACAGGCGCCGGAAGCGCCTTGGGTGAGCTTCGGAACATGCCATTTGCGGGAATAATCCAAGCGAAATCTGCGCACTTCGCGTGAAGACGAGGGGGGTGAGTGAGATCCCGGGGCCCTGGCCAGGATCACCCCTTGAGGGTCTGCTTGCGCACCAGGCTGGCATACTCGCCGTCGGCGGCGAGCAGTTCGCCATGCGTGCCCTGCTCCAGTACCGCGCCGTGGCGCGGATGTCCGCTGCCGGCGAAGACATAGATCACGTCGGCGTGCTGGATGGTGGCCAGGCGGTGGGCGATCATCACCACCGTGCGCCCGCGCATCAGCTCGATCAGGGCGGCCTGGACGTGGTGTTCGCTCTCGGCATCGAGGGCGCTGGTCGGCTCATCCAGCAGCAGCACCGGCGCATCGCGCAGGAAGGCGCGGGCGATGGCGACGCGCTGGCGCTGGCCGCCGGACAGGCGCGTACCGCGGTCGCCGACCGGGGTGGCGTAGCCCTGGCCGCCCTCCAGGGCGAGGATGGCATCGTGGACGTGGGCGCGGCGCGCGGCCTGTTCGACCTCTGCGCGGGTCGCCGCTGGCCGGCCGTAGGCGATGTTGGCGTAGATGGTGTCGTCGAACAGGAAGTTGTCCTGCTGAACGATGGCGAAGTGCTGCGCGAGGCTGGCGAGCTGGAGGTCGCGCAGGTCGGCGCCGTCGATGGTGATGCGTCCGCCGGTGACGTCGTGGAAGCGCGGCAGCAGGTCCATCAGGGTGGTCTTGCCGGCGCCCGAGGGGCCGACCAGGGCCACGGTCTTGCCCACTGGGATGACCAGGTCGAGGTCCTTCAGCACGTCCTCGGCGGTGGGCTGGTAGCGGAACGCCACGCGCTCGAAGCGGATCGCATCCCGCGGCGTGGGGCAGGCCGTGGCGCCCGGCCGGTCGACGATGGCGCTCGGCCGGTCGAGCAGCGCGTTGACGCGCTCGACCGCCGGCAGCTGCTCCTGCACGTCGCCCCAGGTGCGCATCACCTCGCGCACCGAGGTGATCAGCCGCGCGAACACGCCCAGGCCGAGGAAGGCCACGGCGGGATCGACCAGGTTGTGGGCGAAGAGCGCGCCCAGGGCGATGAAGGTGCCGCCGACGATGGCGAAGATGGTGGCGTTGGTCACCGCATCGGACTGGGCGCGGGTGCGCGCCAGGCGCATGTTGGCGTTGAACAGCTGCATGTTCGCCTCGGCGTAGCGCACCGCCTCGCGGTCGGTCGAACCCATCGCCTTGATCACGCGGATGCCGGCGGTGATCTGTTCTAGCACGCCGAAATTCGCGGCCAGCGACTCGCGCGCGACCTTCGAGCGCCGCCGGGTCTTGCGCAGCACCGGGATCAGCGCCACCACCACCAGCGCCATGCCCAGCAGCAGCACCGGCCCCATCCACAGGCTGCCGTCGTGGTGCCATGCGAACCAGGTGGCGAAGCCGATCAGGCCGATGGCCTCGATCGGGCTCTTCAGCAGCTTGCCGTAGAGCTGCTGCTGGATCATCAGCACCGCACCGAGGTCGCTGGTCAGGCGCGTCAGCAGGTCGCCGCGCGTCAGCTGGTGGTGGAAGGCCAGTTCGAGTCGCACCAGATGGCCGAGCACGCGGTTGCGCACGTCGCGCATGGTACGGTTGGCCACCCACTGTCCCGCCCACCACGCCAGATAGGCGGCCGTGGCGGCGAGCGGGCTGAGCATCAGCAGGGTCAGGCCGAGGTGGGTCAGGTCGTTGCTGGCGGCGAGGATGTCCGGGGTGGGCTGCGGACCCTGTCCCTTGAGCACCGCGCCGATCAGGGTCAGGAAGGGCGCCAGCTTGCTGAACAGGTAGCCGGTCAGCACGCTCATCACGGCGGTGCTGACCAGCATCACCGCGGTCATCCAGCGGTAGGGGCGGGACTGCAGGAAGACCCGTTTGAGAAGGCTGAAATCGTTGCTTGCCACGTCCGCTCCGGGGGCGGAACATACCCCGGGTCGGGGGCGGCGCTATGGGGCCTTGGGGTCGGGAGACGTTAGGTCCTAGACCCTAGACCCTAGACCCTGGTATGAGGTGCATCACGGGGGATTGAAGATTGGATCGGTGCCGCAATATCTTGTCGACGTCTGGGAAGTCGGCCTAGCCGTGGGATGCGGGCAAGGCCGCCAGCATGCCTCGCGCCCCCGATCGGCACTCTCTGGTCTAGGGTCTAGGGTCTGCGGGCCAGAGGCCCGCTTGCCCCCCACAACCCGTCCCCACACTGCCGCGACCGCCCGGCGCGGGCCGCTGAGCGCGGGGTGCCGGGCCCATCAGGGAGCTGCATCGTGGGCGAACTCCGCGACCGTCTCGACGGTCTCAAACGCAAGCTGGACGAATTCGCCAGGCTGGTCGACCGTCCGGCCAAGCTCGAGGCGATGCAGCGCCACGAGCACCGCATGGGCGATCCCGCCTTCTGGAACGACCAGGCCAAGGCACAGGCGGTGGTGGTCGAGCTGAAGGCGATCAAGAACACTCTCGATCCCTATGATGCCATGGCGCAGTCGCTGTCCGACGCCAGCGAGCTGCTTGAACTGGCCGAGGGCGACCGCGACGACGCCACCCTCGCCGAGATCGTGCGCGAGGCGCAGCGCATGGAGGCCGACTATGACAAGCTCGCGCTCAAACTGGTGCTGTCCGGCAAGTACGACAACGCCAACGTCTACCTGACCATCAAGCCCGGCGCCGGCGGCACCGAGGCCTGCGACTGGGCGGGGATGATGTTCCGCATGTACAGCGCCTACCTGCAGCGCGGCGGCTACACCGTCGAGGTCATGGACATGCTGCCCGGCGACGAGGCCGGGCTGAAGATCTGCACGCTGTCGGTGCGCGGCCCGTACGCCTACGGCTACCTCAAGGCCGAGATGGGCACCCACCGCCTGGTGCGCATGAGCCCGTTCAACGCCGACGGCAAGCGGCAGACCAGCTTCGCTGCGGTCGAGGTCACGCCCGAGATCGACGAGGTCGGCGAGGTCAAACTCGACGAGAAGGAGCTGCGCATCGACACCTATCGCGCCTCGGGCGCGGGCGGCCAGCACGTCAACAAGACCGACTCGGCGGTGCGCGTCACCCACATCCCCACCGGCCTGTTCGTTGCCGTGCAGACCGAGCGCAGCCAGGTCCAGAACAAGGGCCGCGCGATGAAGATGCTGGTAGCCAAGCTCCAGCAGCTCAAAGAATCTGAGCGCCTCGACGAGCTCAAGGATCTCAAGGGCGAGCGCGGCACCATCGGCTGGGGTCACCAGATCCGCAGCTACTTCCTGCAGCCCACCCAGATGGTGAAGGACCTGCGCACGCGCCACTCCACCAGCCAAGCCTACGACGTGCTCGACGGAAATCTGCAGCCGTTCATCGACGCGTACCTGCGCTGGCGCCTTGGCGGCAGCAAGGACATGAAGGGGGCCGAGGAGGAGGAGGGGTGACGCCAAGCCGGGAGCGGCGGGCGCCATCTTGCGTGCGGCATGGGATCGCCGCCAAAACCCCGAGCTTGGCGGGATTCCCGAGAGTGAGAGCCGGTGAGGCAAGGCGAGCTGGGGCTCGCGCCCTGGCGACTTGGCGGTAAAGAACCGCGCAGTCCTGCCCGACGTTTTGCGCTCAGCTGCCGGCGCGCGCCGCCGCCGGCTCAAGCAGGCCAAGCAGCGCGTTCTCGTACTGGTCGACGATCGGCTTCTCCGCGAACATTTCGGCGCGGCGGCGCGCGGCAGCGCGCATCGCGCGGTAGCGCGGCTCGTTCTCGAGCAGGTCGGCGGCGAGCGTGCCCAGGCAGACGTCGCCGCCCTCCTCGCAGAGGATGCCGCTGACGCCGTCCTCGACGACCTCGGGCAGGCCGCCGGCGTGGTAGCCGAGCACCGGGCAGCCGCAGGCCATCGCCTCGAGCGCGGACAGGCCGAAGCTCTCGGCGCGGCTCGGCAGCAGGAACAGGTCGCTGGCCTGCAGGATCGGCTCGGGCTTCTGCTGGCCGAGCAGGCGCAGGTCGTCGCGGATGCCGAGCTCCTTGGCGAGCGCCTCGGCCTTGGGCAGGTCGGGGCCGTCCCCGACCAAAACCAACACCGCCGGCATGCGCTTGCGCAGCGTGGCGAAGGCGCGCACTACCTCTTCGATGCGCTTGACCGGGCGGAAGTTCGAGACGTGGGTGATGACGCGCTGGCCTTCGCCCGCCAGGCAGGCGCGCCAGGGCTGGGCCGCGTCCGGCTTGAAGCGTTCGAGATCGACGAAGTTGGGAATGGCCTGCACCGAACCGGGCGTGGTGTTGAAGTAGGTCGCGGTCTCTTGCGCCAGCCACGCGCTGGGCGCGGTGAGCAGGTCCTGCTGGCGCAGCGCGAAGCGCGTCAACTCGAAGTAGCTGCGCTCGCGCCCGACCAGCGTGATATCCGTGCCGTGCAGGGTGCAGGCGAGCTTGACGTCGCGGCGCGTACTGCCGCCGCGCTGCAGCCGGCCGGTCT
The DNA here is from genome assembly GCA_038213805.1 of Planctomycetota bacterium. GTDB lineage: Bacteria > Planctomycetota > UBA11346 > UBA11346 > UBA11346 > BOG-1363. The sequence goes on from JBBQSO010000071.1 coordinate 25,215, forward strand.
CCGGGCGGCTGGAATCGCGCAGCACCTCGCGCGCCTGCCACGCGGCGACCGCGTGCGGGATGGCGTAGTGGCTGTGGATCAGTTCGACGCCGTACTCTTCGACCAGCTCGATGAGCTTATTGCTGAGGTTGAGCGTGTAGTGCGGGTAGCGGAACAGCGGGTACTCGCTGCCGTGCACCGCGTGGAAGCTGAGGTTGGCGAGCGGCCGGTCCATGCGGAACGGCATTTCGTACGACACTACGTGCACCTCGTGCCCGCGCTCGGCCAGGCGCATCGCCAGCTCGGTCGCGACCACGCCGCTGCCGCCGTAGGTGGGATAGCAGGTGATGGCGAGGCGCATGCGCGGCTTCCCGAAGGGTTATGGCGCGAGCTTGGCGGAGGCGCCGGCGCTGGCCATCGCCAATGCTACTGGGTTCTGCGGCAGGCTTTCGGGGGTGGGGCTGATGGCTGATGGCTGATGGCTCGTGGCTCGTGGCGCAGTGTCTGCAGCTCATGATGTGCGGTGAGTGCCAAGCAGCGAGCGGCCAGGCCGAGATACGGATGCGTCACGTAGGATCCCACGCAGGACTCGGGACGAGAAGCCATCAGCCATCAGCCATCAGCCATCAGCCATCAGCCAAAATATCCATCAGCCCCATCAACCTCTCCCCTCCCTACTTGCCCGCACTCACGCTCAGCACCGGCTTGAGCGTGAGGTCTCCAGTCGGGGTGAACAGGCGTTCCCACGGCTGGTAGCCCTGGCGTTCGAGGCGCAGGGTCAGCGCCTTCGCCGGTAGGTGCAGCTGCGTGGGGGTGGTGCCCATCAGGTTGCCATCGACCAGCACATCAGCGCCGGTGGGCTCGGAATCGATCAGCACGGTGACTGCGGCCGGCACCGCGACCACGGCGGCTGGGGCGGCAGTAGCGACCGTGCCTGCCGCGGTCGCCGGCACCGCGCCCGGAATGGCGTCAGGCAGATCCTGTTGGCGTTCAAGGTAGGCGCGCAGCGTGGCCAGGCAGTTGCGGATCGCGTCCCAGCTCGCCTTGCTGCGCGGGTCGGCGTCCGAGGTCTGGAGCTTGGGCGAGGTCTGCCCGGAAAAGCCGCCCGTGGCCTTCTTGAGGAACACCAGCTTGCCGTCCGCCTGGTAGCCGCGCATCTCGGCGGTGGATTCGAAGTGGGCGATGCCGGACTTGGACTCGAGCCCGGTGCTGACGTCGTGCAGTTCGAGGACGCGCGTCGTCACCACCAGATAGGCGCCGGAGGCCGCGGGCTGGGCGCTCGTGGCCCACACGTCGCTCGCCGAGGAGGGCAGGCCCTCGCCGACCCAGGCCTTCACCTCGCGCACGCGCAGGTCGACGTCCAGACGCATGGCGTAGGCGTAGTCGAGGTTCGCCTCCGGGTAGAAGGCCGCGACCGGCGCGACGTCGACGGGTGCGAAGACCACCGGGCGTTGCACGGTGGTGCCGGCCACGGTGGCTGCGGCGTCGCGCTTCTCCCAGCGGTTGGCATCGCGGCCCACGGCGCAGCCCGCGGTGGTGGCCAAGGAGATCAGGACGAGGAGGGCGAGGGGGAGTCGAACGTGCATGGCGCGGAAGTATGGTCGCTGGGCGCACGGCGCCAGCGACGCTCACATGCGGCCGCACTATCTGGGTCGTCGCGTGAGTATTGACAGTCCAGCGGACGGCGGTGTGCTGCCGCGCATGCTGCGTGGCATCTCACCCCTTCTGTCCCCGGACCTGCTCGCGGTGATGTGCCGCATGGGCCATGGCGACGAGCTGGTGCTCGCCGACGCCCACTTCCCCGGCGAGTCCTTCAACCCACGCGTGCTGCGCGCCGACGGCCTGCGCATCCCCGCGCTGCTCGACGCCATCCTGCCGCTGCTGGTGCTCGATCCTTACGTCCCCAGCCCGCTGTTCATGATGCAGGCGGTGCCGGGCGACAGCCTCGATCCCGCGGTCGAACGCAGCTATCGCGTCGCCATCGATCGCCACTGGCCCGCCACGCCGGCGATCGAGCGCGTCGAGCGCTTCGCCTTCTATGAGCGTGCCCGTGGCGCCTTCGCCGTGGTCATGACCGGCGAGACGGCGAAGTATGGGAATATCATTTTGAAGAAGGGTGTGACGCCGATTTGAGGGGCTGATAGCTGATTGCTCGTCGCCACTTGTCCTGCGAACGAGCCGATGCACAGCGTATCGCCTGCCGTCAATAGTGGCCGAAGCCGGTGCGTTCCGCGCCGGCTTCGGCCATCAGCCATCAGCCATCAGCCATCAGCCATCAGCCATCAGCCATCAGCCATCAGCCATCAGCCATCAGCCATCAGCCATCAGCCATCAGCCATCAGCCATCAGCCATCAGCCATCAGCCATCAGCCATC
>JBBQSO010000072.1:0-27060 GCA_038213805.1 Planctomycetota bacterium
GACTCGTCGCCCTCGATCTCGACGGCACCCTGCTGACCACGGATTGCCGCCTGCCCATGGGGCACGCACTCGCCGTGCAGGCCTTGCGGCGGATGGGCGTGACGGTGGCGATCGCCACCGGCCGGCCGCTGCTGACCACGCGCTGGGTGCAGCGCGACCTGGGCCTCGACGGACCGCTGGTCTGCTTCAATGGCGGCTGGGTCGGACAGCCCGACCGCACGCCGATCGCGGCCCACGGCCTTGCCGAGAGCGAGGTCCACGAGGTCATCGCGGTGCTCGCCGGCGGAAGTGGCGCGATCTGCTGCTATCCCGACGCCGACACCTGGATCATGGACCGTGAGATTGCGCATACCCGCTACTGGCGTGACATCTACCAGGCGCCAATCGCCATCCACGACGATCTGCGCAGCGCCTGGCGCGGGCCGAGCCTCAAGATGATGTATGTGGTCGAGCCCGAGCACCTGCCGGCGACCCAGCAGCGTCTCGCCGAGCGCTTCGGCGAGCGCTTCCACGTCGTCGCCAGCCAGGACGATCGCCTCGAGATCATGCCGCGCTGCATCACCAAGGCCTGGGGTCTGCGCCACCTCGCGGAGCACCTCGGCATCGCGCGCGAGGATGTGTGGGCGGTCGGCGACGCCGAGAACGACCGCGAGATGGTCCAATGGGCCGGCCATGGCTGCATGATGGGTCAAGCCAGCGATCGCCTCCGTTCTCTGGCCCGTCACATCCTTCCCGGCATCGAGGCGCGCGGCTTGTGCGCGCTGCCGGGCCTGATCGCAAGGCATCTCGCCGACGACTGAATGCCGAGAGGCGCCACGCGCGACGCGCCAGACACGTCCATACGACCCGGACGGATTGCTTCCACTGCCCATCATCTTCACAGCTGATCTGCGCGGCGGCACGCCATGGCTGGCGTCATGCGCGCACGCTCGGCCTCCTCGGTGACCGGCCCGCTGTTGCGCATCCGCGCGCTGCGCAGCGGTGCGTCCTGCTTGCTGCCCACTTGGCGGTTGCCGCAAGCCGGGTGGAAAAGCTGTAACGAAACCGCCTCTCCGGGACAAATGAGGGCCAATCGTACAACCCGCATTGCCGCAAGGCCCAGCTTGCCGATTCGGCATGTACAGGGCGCATGGGATCGGGGTATGAGTCAGGCACGGGAATCCATGGATCAGACCCACGACATCACGGCGACTGCGGCGAACCCTGGGATGGTCCCGGTCGACGGCACCGCCGCGCTCCGACTGCTGCTCATAAACCGTGGCATGTTGCTTGGTTATATCACCGCTATCACGGGCGACCCGACGCTCAGCGAGGATGTCTTCCAGGAAGTCTCGATCGTCGTCCTGGACAAGCATGCGCAACTCACCAGCAGCGAGGGATTCAAGCCCTGGGCGCGCACCATCGCGCGCTTCCAGGCGCTCAAGGCAGTGGCCCGCCGCCGTGCCGGGCCGATCATGCTCAGCGGCGACATCGTCGACCTGCTCGACAAGAGCTGGAGCGCCCTCGACGAGGATCCCGCCGCCCTCGCCGACCATGAGCGCATGGCGGCCTTGCGCTCGTGCCTGACGCGCATCACCCCGCGTGCGCGCCGTCTGGTGGAGATGCGCTACTTCGAGAACCTGCCGGGTGCGCGCATCGCCGAGCTGCTCGGCAAGCCGCTCAACACCATTTACGTGGCGATCAGCCGTATCCACCGCGCCCTCGGTGAATGCGTGCGCGGCGAGCTGCAACGCCAGGGAGGCGCCCATGGCGAGTGAGTCCGACACCCGCCCTGAGGACGTCCTCGAGCTCCTCGCCCTGCTCCACCTCGACGGGCTCGCCGATGCGGACCAGCGCCAGCGCCTGGAGCAGATCCTGCTCGGCGACGCCGACGCACGCGTCGCCTTCCTGCGCCTCGCCCGCCAGCACGGCGAACTCGGCGAGCTGCTCAAGTCCGGCAGCGAAGCTGGTGAAGAGCCGACGCGCCAGGGCACCTCCGCGTCCAGCCGGCGGCGCAACCGCGCACGCCGCCAGCCCCGCCTGCGCGCGGCGCGCTGGCCCGCATTGATTGCGGCCGGCGCTGCGGCCGGGCTGATCGGGGCCTTCCTGCTCGCGCCACGCCCGTCCTCATCGGACCCCGTGCCGCTCGTACTGGCGCCGCCGACCCCGATCCCGATCACGCCGTCCGCACCTGGTTTGCCGATGCTGGTCGGCGATTGGCGGGATTTCGCCGTCCAGCCGGCCACCGGCGACGATGTCTCGCGGCGCGCGCTGCTGCCAGGCGATCGCCTCACCGTCGGCCTGTCCGGCAACGCCACCCTCGCCTATGCCGATGGCACGCAGGTGGTCGTCAGCCGCGCCTCGCGCGTCACCATCCCGTCCTCTGCAACGGTTTCGGAGATCTCGCTGATCCTCGAAGTCGGCGTGCTCGATGCCGACGTCGCGGCGCAGCGCCCGCACCATCCGATGCAGGTGCGCACCGCGACCGCGGCGCTCGAAGTCGTGGGCACGCGCTTCCGCCTCAGTGCCGCCCACGGTTCGTCACGCCTCGAGGTTGCGCACGGCAGCGTGCGCATGACCGGCGCGGGCGACAAGGGCGGCACACTGGTCGCCGCCGGGCAGAGCGCCGACACCGCACGCAGCGGCACGCTGGTCGCGTCGCTGGGTGGAACCGGTGCGGATCGTCATGGCCTGCGTGGAGACTACTTCGACAACCTCGACTTCACCGAATTGCGCTTCAGCAGGGTCGATCCGGTGATCGACTTCAACTGGGGAACAGACACCCCGGGTCCGGAGATCTCACCCGAGACCTTCTCCATCCGCTGGTCCGGCTTCATCCAGGCCGATTACGACGAGGACTACACTTTCACCTCGACCATGGACGACGGCGTGCGCCTGTACATCGACGGCAGGTTGGTGATCGATCGCTGGGACCTCCATAAGATCGAGACCTTCAGCGGCGAGGCGCATCTGCCGGCCGGACGTCGGGTGCCGATCGTCATGGAATTCTATCAGGATCCGCATCAGTCACAGGTTAATCTGCGCTGGTCAAGCAAGAGCCAGCAACACGAGATCATCCCCGAGAGCCACCTATTCGTCGACGCCGGCAGGTGAGTGCATTCACGCTGTCCGGGTGACGCCTATGCGCACGTCCATTCCTGCGTCAGGCGACGCGAGCGCTGCAGCGAGCGGTAACGAGACCAAACCAGACCGCGCTGCAGGCGCGCACCGGTGATCGCACTTCAACCGCGCATCCCCCCGCGCCTTTCCCGTCGGTTTTTTCACGACTCCCTTTTGGAACCGCGCCGATGATCGATGCCCAGTCCAGCCCGCGCCGCGGCTTCACGCTCTTCGAGGTGGCGATCTCGCTCGGTCTGCTCGCCTTCGGCGTGGTCAGTGTGATCATGCTCTTCCCGATGGGCATCCGGGCGCAGCAGCTGGCGCGCTTCCAGCTCTACGCCGCGGCCAAAGCGGAGGAGATGGTCGAGTGCTTCAGCACCACCCACAACGCCAACCCGGCCATCGACGTCGAGGCCTACGATGCCTGGGACGTCCCCGTCGGCAGACGCAGCTTGGCGTGGGACCTCGAATCACGCCTCGCCTCGCACCGCTTCGGCATGCTGCCCCTGCCGCTTGAGATCGCGCGCCGCATCGACTCCGACGGCGACGAGATCCAGCACATCCTCGCCGAGGGCGGCTACCTCTACTACTCGCAGCCGATGGCGACTTCCAACCTTGAGGAGCAGGCGATGTCCGCCGCTCCGCCCAACGAGGCGCAGCGCCTGGTCTTCGCCGTGACCGGCTACGCCCAGAGCAACGCCATTGGCCTGCTCCCACAGAAGAGCTGGCCTTACGTCGTCCCCTACCCGTCGCCGCCCAGCTATGGCCCACACAAGCCAGATACGTTCATCGGCGGTAGCGGCACCGTCACCACAGCGAACACCCCGGGCTTCGATGCGAATGCCGCGACCAGCATCATCTGCTGGGAGGCCAACACCCCCAACGGCACGCCGCTGCCCGGTGCGGATCCCGAAATCAAAGGCGTGTTCGACGCCTATGTCGCCTATTACACCGCGCCCAAGGCCACGGTCACCGAGGCTTTGGCCACCGCCTACCTGCAGGCGGCACTGCTGTACTGCGCGCGGAAGATCACCGACACTACCCAGCTGAGCGGATTCATCTCGCCATCCAGTCCGTCGACCTTCCCCTACGACACCGAGATCTTCATTCCCGGCACCAACCCCGTCGGCGCGTCACCAGCGATGACGTCGCTGCTGTGGAAGCAGGTGCAGGCGATGCGCTTCCTCAGCCACGCCGCGACCTGCATGACGCGCTGGCACACCCTGAGCGAACTCAGCGGCGCGGGACTCGCCATCCCCGCGCTCAGCGGCTCGCCAGCGCTGACCCTGACCAACGATCTCATCGTCTACTACCACGAGCGCTGCCTGCGCCTGGCCATGACCTTCGCCGCGAGCTTCCCCTACGACTGGGGCTGCCCGCGCCCGCTGCAGCGCACTATCATGACCGACTACCCGCTGATCGAGTACGACATGTTCTCGCCGCCTTTGACTGGCAAGATCTTCTCCGGCAGCGTGGCCGCCAGCTCCATCGACGCCGCGCAGTGGCGGCCGCTCGGCGCCCAGCCGGTGCAGAACCCCGGGGTCAGCTACCAGTATCCGGGCCGTCCCCTGCCCGCCCCGGGCAGTGCGGGCGATGCCGGCTTCTGGGGCGATCGCAGCCACGTCACCCTGACCCGCGCGTTCGACGCGGCGGAACGCTGCCGGCAGATCGTGTTCTGGGCGGTCGACTGGCAGTCCTACGAGGATTGCGAGACCGCGCCGAGCGCCCCGGTGGATGCCAGCAAGTATCCGTTCCGCGCTCCGGTCGACGGCGAGGACCTCAATGCCCGCCTCAACACCGAGTTCCGCGACGAGCAGATCTACGCGTTCCGGAATCCCGAGAAGGTGCTGTCGTTCAGCAATGCACTCGCCCCGCTGAAAGATACCGGCGCCAGCGTGCTGGCCGACGAATTGCTCAACAACATGTCGAACTCCTTTCCGCCCGACCAGGGTTCGTCGACCAACGCCAAGAGCGTCTTCAGCGGTCTGTACGGCGGCGACCGCAACTTCAACAAGGTCCTCGACCGCGGGCCGGTGCCGCGCTCGGTACGCCTGCGCGCCATCCCGGTGGGGCGCTTCAACTACTACGATCCGCGCCTGACCGCGATCGTGCGCTGAGGAGCCCCGCCATGCACCACCATCGCGCCGCCTTCACCCTGATCGAGGCGATGATCGCCCTCGCCCTCGGCTTGGTGCTGATCTTCACCGCCGCGTCCGGTTTCCGCGTCGCCTCGCAGGCGGCGACCGTCGCCAGCCGCATGTCGCTCGAGAACGCCATGCTGCGCGCCGGTTTCCAGACCGCGCACGAGCAACTCGATTTCTGGACGGACATCGATGACCCCGACGGCGGACCGGTCGGCATGGCCTTGCGCCAGCGCGGCACCAACAACGAGGGCGGCGCGGTCATCGGCATGCCCTTCACGCCGTTCAAGGACACCTGGTCTGGCCCCGATCCCGATCCCAACAGCAAGGACGAGTCCAGCCTGGGCTGGGATCCCCAAGACCGCGCCTGGTCCGCGGACAACCCGCGCGGCTGGTTCCAGGGCGATATGGCGCAGAAGTGCACGGGTGGTGAACTCGACCTGCGCTCGGGACGGTACGCGCTCTTCACCAACACCGCTGACAACTTAGGGACCGGAGATTTCACGGCCATCAATACCAAGACCTACGGACCGATCTCCATCATCCCGCACCACTGGCGCGATCGCACCGTGGCCGCGCTGATCAACTCCCTCGGCTTCATGGGCCTCTGCGAGTACCTGCCGGCGAACGCGGTCTACTCGCTCTACTCCCCGGCCAGGTCTGGCGGCCCCTACTGGACCTCGACGGACATGGGCGGAATCCCCTCCTGGTGCACGCTGCCCGGCGGCAGCTTTGAGAACGGCGATGGCGGACAGCAGACCACGCGCGGCAAATACCGCTCCACCTACATGACTTCTTACTGCATCCCGAACCCGGCATACAGCGCCACCCCGGACCTGCTCGGCGATCTGCGCCGCTACTACCACGTCGGGTACGAGAACGATGCCGGCGCGATGCAGGAGTTCGACATCAAGACGGTTGTTCCCGCAGTCCTGCTGCAGGCGCGGCCGACCACCTGGCCGCGGGTCGCAGTGTCAGTTGCGCGCTTCATCAAGAACGCCCGGCACGTCGCCCTGTGCAAGGTGCGCTGGCAGAGCCCGGTCACCGGCGAGGTCATCGAGCTCTCCTTCGCCGGCTTCGGCACCAGCCTGCGCGGCGCCCGCCAGCAGCGCCAGCCGACCACCGGCTGGGCCGCCTGGGACAACGCCGCGTCCGTCCCGACGAAGCCGGCGGGAACCTTCACCATCCCCCTGAACCTCGATTCGCGGTGACCATGACCATGCCGACCATCGCCCCCACCGCCCCCCGCGCCGCCCCGCTGCGCCAGGGCACCATCCTGATCCTGATCGCTGGCATCTCGGCGTTGCTGGTGACCCTGGCGGCCGCCTTCCTCGCGCACATGCGCAGCGACGCCGAGGAGATGAAAGCGGTGATGCACGAGTCCCAGGCGCGCATCATGCTGCTCGCCGCCTGCAATTGGCTGCAGGAGGCCTCGCGCATCGGCTGGGAGACCACGCCGGCCACCGGCACCAGCCCCCACGAGGAGACCTTCGGCTGGATCGACGTGCGTGACGGCAAGCTCGGCCCGAAATTCCTCGCCGATGGCCTGGACGACGAAAGCCGCTTCCCACGCGGCACGGCCAAGCGCTTCCCGATGTACGTGATGGAGCGCCCGCCTTGCGCAACCCAGCTGACCGTCGCCTACAACCCCATCCGCACACCGATCTCACCGAATCCGGTGGCAACCGGCGATGCGCTCTTCGGCATGCCGCTGCTGACCAATCCTGATCCCCAGCCGGTGGTCGCCAATGGCTGGACGAGCACGAATCTCGGCAGCTCGGTCTCACCCACGCTGTCGATCATCGAGAACGGCGTCACCCGCATCAACTGGGAGTCCTTCCTGGCCGGCGACAAGCGCCCGCGCGGCAACTCGCTCGGCATGTCCTGGTTCCGGCTCTTCCGCGACGGACCGGCGACCTTCGTCGTCACCTGCGGCGGCGACGGCACCATGGGCTTCCGCCTCCAGGATTGGAATAGCGGCAACCCGCTCACCGGGATGACCGCCGCCGACCGTGCCCAGTTCGGCGACGACTACGAGACCTTCCGCGCCATCGATGCCGCCGAGGTGCGGCTCTTCTACCGCGTCGAATGGAATGCGGCCTGTGCGTCGATGGACTACCACATGCTCTATCATTCGGTCGGACGTGATCAGGACCACTACGCGATCTGGCCACCAAACGCGTCCCACACCCAGGGCGTGACGGAATACCGCACGTCGTCCCATGCCAACAATCAGGGCGGATCGATCCTCTGGACCCAGCGCCTGCGCACTGAGCCAAGCAACTGGTGACGGCAGGCGGCTATTTGGCCGCGGTCATCTTCAGCAGCACCACCCCGTGCGCCGGCACGGTGACGGTGATCTTCTTCTCCGCATCGGGCAGGTCCTGCTGACGCCACAGGTCGCGCACGTGCTGCTTTCCAGGCAGGCCGATCTTGCCGAGCTTGGTGAACTCGTGGGTCTCCGCCACGCCGCCGCGATTGAAGAAGCCGAGCGCCTTGCCGCCGTCCTCAAGGTCCTTGGCGAAGACGTCGACCGCGCCGATGGTCGCGGCGCGCACGGCCTGCTTGCCGAGCGCGTCCTGGTCGATGGCCAGGACCTCGTCATTGCTGAGCAGGCCAACCGTGAACGGGTCGAGACGGTCGAGGTCGCAGCCGATCAGCAGCGGCGCCGAGAGCATCGACCACAGGCTGATGTGGGAGTATTGCTCATCGGCGCTCAGTTGCGTGCGGTGCAGGCTCGGTCCCCAGCCCACCCAGCCGACCACCAGCATGTCGCAGTCGTTCCAGTGGCCCGGCGCGGCGAAAGGCACCCACGCCTCCTGCGCGAAGCCGATCTCCGAGATACTGTAGCGCCAGTCGTTGTCGTTGACGTCCCAGCGGTCCCAGATGTCGCCGGTGGTGCGCCAGCTGTTGGCCAGTCGCGCAAAGTCGGCGGCGTGTGCGATGGGGGCCGAATTCGAAAGGCTGTAGACCATGTCGCGGCCGCTGGCGCGCAGCGCCAGGCTCATCTCCTCGGTGTGCGCGACGTCGTTGGGGTTCCAGTCGTACTTGAGGTAATCAAAGCCCCACGCCCCCCACTGCTTCGCGTCCGCGGCGGCGAAGGAGTGCGCGCCGTGCTTCCAGAACTTCTGGGTGGCCATGTCCTTCGACCAGGCACCCTGCGCGTCGTCGCTGCCGCCGCCGGTGAACATCGCATAGGACGTCACCCATGGCGTGGAGTAGATGCCGGCCTTCAGACCCATGGCGTGGATCTGCGCGCACAGCGCCTTCATGTCCGGGAACTTGGCGTTGCCCTGGATGCCGTTGAACTCACCGCCGCGCGGCCCCTGCCAGGTGTCGTCGATGTTGACGTAGGTCCAACCGTGCGCCGCCAAGCCGCTGCTGACGATGGCGTGCGCGGATTTCAGGACCTTCTCCTGATCGACCGCCTCGGCCCAGCAGTTCCAGCTGTTCCAGCCCATGGCCGGGGTCAGCGCGAGCTTGTCGCCGATGACGATGCGAAAGGGGCGGGTGACCGCGCCCTTGGCGTTGCTCGCCTTGAGCACCACCGCGTACTCGCCGGCCGCGGCCAGGCTGCCGGTGATGCGCCCGCTCGCCGCGTCCAGGGCCAGGCCGTCCGGCAGGTGCTCGGCCGCGAAGGTAAGCGGCTGCTCACCGGTCGCCGGGACGGTGTAGAGGAAGGGCGAACCCGGCCGTGCGCCGAACACGCTCGGGCCGTTGATGCGCGGCGTCGCCGCCGGCGCAGGCGTGAGGCTCGCAGGCAGCGCGGTCTCGGCGGCCGGTGCGGCGCCCATCATCGCCAAGGTCAGGACCAGGCCGGCGGAACGGCTGCGGTGAATCTGCATGGGGAAGCTCCGGAGGTGTGCCGGGGCACGGTGCGGGTGCGCACGGGGACCTCAAGGGCGAGGTGCTGGTGCTGTGCACCCGCGGATCATGCAACCATCGCGGCAGCCCAGCCACGCGCCTCCATGTGCGTCCGCCAATGGCCCCGACAGGCCCGGGAAAAGCGCTGGCAATCCCCGCCGTCCGTCCTATAAGCGCCACCCGTACGGGGATATAGCTCAGTTGGTAGAGCGGTTCGTTCGCAATGAACAGGTCAGGAGTTCGAATCTCCTGATCTCCACCAGACGAAACGCCTCGTCGCGACCGCCCTGCGGCGGACCGCACGAAGCGTCGGTAGCATCCAGAACGGGGAGCCCGATCCCGGGCTCCCCGTAGTATTTTCCCTGTCAGCGCACCCACGCGCCCGGTTCTATGCCGCCCGGTCAAGGGCTTGCGCAGCGTGCACTGACTAACAGAGTCCCGCCTCGGAGTGATAATGGCCATCCAGCGTACCTTCGTCATCCTCAAGCCCGACGCCGTGCAGCGCGGCCTCACCGGCGAGATCCTCGCCCGGCTCGAGCGCAAGGGCCTGCAGCTGGTGGGCATGAAGTTCATCAAGGCGACCGAGACCCAGTCCGCCAAGCATTACGAGGAACACAAAGAGAAGCCCTTCTTCAAGAGCCTCGTGCAGTTCTTCACCTCCAGCCCGCTGGTCGCCCTGGTCCTGGACGGCGACGAGGCCATCGCCGTGGTCCGCACACTGGTCGGCAGCACCGACGGCCGCAAGGCGCCCCCCGGAACCATCCGCGGCGACTTCGGCATCTCGCGCTCGAACAACTTGGTCCACGCCAGCGACAGCCCCGAGAGCGCCGTGCGCGAGCTCGCCATCTGGTTCCCCGAGCCCCTCGTCACCTGGACCCCGGCCACCCAGGCCTGGATCCAAGGGGACTAGCGCCGCGTCCGACCCCGGGCATCATCCGGCGGAGCGGACCCATCCATCGTCCGCAACGTCTTCGTCGATACCCCGTGGTGTAACGGTAACACTAGAGACTTTGACTCTCTCATTCCTGGTTCGAATCCAGGCGGGGTAGCTTTTGGGGCCCAGGGCGGCGCAGAATCCCGCGCGCATTTTCACTGCTGCGCTCCACGCGCCACATAGATTGGCGCCGCATGAAAGATGGAAGTCCATATGGAAATAGGGCTTGCCGCCGAACCCTTAGCAGGGACCGGCTTAACACCTATACAGGGTTTCGGAGTACACTATTCTCCCGCAGCACAGGAATAACTCATGACGCCAGGATCGGACGCTTCCGTTTTGGACCTGCCCGTTGCCGAAAACGTGGCCGTGGGAACCGTCGAGCAGAAACCCTGGGCCCGGAGCTGGTACTGGTGTGCCCCTGGTGAGATCCCGACCCTGGGCTGGGTCATATTCATCCATGTGGCCGCGATCGCCGGACTTGCCCTGCTGCCCTTTCCGGGCTGGACCGCGGTGGGCATTGCCGTTGGGCTGCTCATCCTCGGCGGACTCGGGACGACGGTATGCTACCATCGCTACCTGGCCCACCGCTCGCTGAAGCTCAACGTGGTGGTCGAGCAGGTGCTGATCTTCTTCGCCATGCTCAACGGCTCGGGCAAGCCCACCACATGGGTCGGAGTCCACCGCTTCCACCACGCCAGCAGCGACCGCCCCAATGACATCTCCTCGCCGCACCACGGCGGTTTCTGGTGGGCGCACCTGCGCTGGCTGTGGCAGATCGACCTGGGCATCGCCAAGCCCTACGCCCGCGATCTCAGCTCATTCCGCTACCAGTTCTGGAGCCGGATGCAGGTGCCGATGTTGGCGCTCTCCGCCTTCGGCGGACTCATGCTCGGCGGCGGCTGGATGCATGCCCTCGCGGCGGCGTTGTGGATCGGACCGATCCGCCTGATCTGGGCGCTGCACACGCAGTGCACGGTCAACAGCATCTGCCATCTCGGCTCGATGGACGATGAGCACGGATCCGGGCAGAACGTCGGCTGGCTCGCGCTTGCCCACATGGGCCAGGGTGAGAACTGGCACGGCAACCACCACCGCACTGCAGGCAGCGCCCGACTGGGCTATGGCTGGCAGCTCGATGTCGGTTGGTGGACGATCAAGTCGCTGGCCCTGGTGGGCTTGGCCTCGCGCATCAAGACCTCGCCGCCCCCCAGTAAATGATCCACGCTTGGCACATTAAGCGTTGCCAGGGTCAAACTTAGGGGCAGAGCGTGGCCATTCGGGCCCATCTGGCTGAAATTTTCGCACTGCGCCATGCGCATGTACATCAGTCTGCGCTTGCCGCTTCCTGCGGTAAGCGGGCATCCGTAGGATGGCTGGTGCTCCCCTGGAGGCACCGATGCTGACCTCGTCCATGCTCGTCACCCTCCGCCAACTCGCCCCCCTCGTCGACCTGCGCGGCATCTCGCACGCGCAGTGGGCGCGCGACGCCGGCACCACCGAGATGACCCTGCGGCGCTACCTGCGGCGCTCGACGCACGTTGGTGACGCGGCGATTTTGGAGCGCTTGCTCGTCGGGGCGGAATGCTTCGTCGTGGTAGCGTCGGATACGCTGGTAGAGGCGCTGGGCGCTGCGGGGGTGCAGGTGGTGGGGGCGGAGTAGGCGCCGCCCTCCGCAATCCCTCACACCACCTCATCCCCCGCCTGCGTCATCTTGATCATCGGCAGCTTGTCGCTGGATGACTGGGCGTGGCTACCGTGGATCAGCTCCTCGATGCGGCGGCGGGTGGCGAGGAAGCGCGGGGTCAGCAGCTGCTCTGCGCTGCGCGGGTGCGGTACGGGGACGTCGATGATTTCCATGAGGTGGCCGTGCGGGATTGCGGGCGTGGGCGCGCCCAGCACCACGATGCGGTCGGCGAGCAGGATCGCCTCATCCAGGTCGTGGGTGATGAACAGCACGGTGATGTTGACGTTCTCCCAGATTTGCAGCAGGTACGACTGCATTTGACTGCGCGTCTGCGCGTCGAGCGCGCCGAAGGGCTCGTCCATGAGCAGGATGCGCGGCCGGTTGGCGAGCGCGCGCGCGATCGCCACGCGCTGCTTCATGCCACCGGAAAGCTGGTGCGGGTAAGCCTCGGCGAAGCGCGCCAGGCCGACCAGCTCGATCCACTGTAGGGCCTGGCTGCGCGCCTCGTCGTCGCCCATGCCGGCCATGCGCAGTCCGAACATGACGTTGCGCGTCACCGTCAGCCACGGGAACAGTGTATAGCCCTGGAAGACCATGCCGCGTTCCGGGCCCGGCCCGGACACCGGCTTGCCATCGAGCGTGATGCTGCCCGCAGTGTAAGGCTCGAGGCCGGCGAGCATGCGGATGAGCGTCGACTTGCCGCAGCCCGAGGCACCGATCACGGTGATGAACTCGCGCCGATGGACCTTGAACGACACCTCGGCGAGCGCCGTGGTCGGGCCCTTGGCGCTGGCGTAGGTTTTCCCGACGTGGTCGACCTCGAGCACCACCGGGCGCTGCTTCAGGCGCACGAAACGCGCGGCCACACCGGGATCCATCTCGGTGTAGTCGGGCAAAGCGAGGACGTCGCTCATGGCGGGCTCTCCGTTCGCGGGACCTGCGGCGTGGACGGCGCCGCAGCGGCGCGGTGACGGGCGAGCAGCTCTGCCTGGCTGCGCTGGTATTCAGCGCGGTTGCGCGCGACCGTGCGCAGCACCAGGCGCGGCAGGAAGCCGATGATGGCCAGCGCCCAGCGCGTCACCGCACCCACCGGCTGGTTCTGCCAGGGGAACAGTGCGCGGCCGAGCGCGGACAGGATCTGGTCGGTGACCAGGCCGATCATGCCGATGATGGCGATGCCGGCGTAGACGTTCGCGAAGTTGAGCAGCTTGCCCTGGCGGTTGATGAAGTAGCTGATGCCCGAGGTCGCGCCGATCAGCTCGGCGACGATCAGATAGGTCCAGGCCCAACCGAGCAGCACGCGCATGTCGCTATAGAGGTTGGGCATGATGCCCGGCAGGATCACGCTGGTCACCAGCTGGCGATTGCGCGCGCCCAGGGTCTGCGCCGCCTCAAGCAGCGCGCGGTCGAGCTGGCGGGTGGTGTTGGCGACCACCAGCACCATCTGGAAGAAGGTGCCGATGAAGATGACCGCGATCTTCGGCGCATCGTTGATGCCGAGGATCGCCACCATCAGCGCGCCGAAGGCCGGCGCCGGCATGTAGCGGATGAAATCGACGAACGGCTCGACCACGCGCGCGATTGCCGCGAAGGTACCGCACAGGACGCCCAGCGGCACGCCAACCAATGCTGAGAGCGTGAAGCCCCAGAAGATCACCTGGATGCTCTGCCACAGACTCTGGTGCAGCCACGGATCGCCGCGCAGCCGTGGTGGCGTGACGAAGGCCTGGTAGAGCGCGACCGCCACCAGGTGCGGCGCCGGCAGGAACACCGGGTTTGCGGGCACCCCGGTGGCCGGCATCTGGCCGGCGGACACCAGGCGCTGGTTCTCGCGCACGAAGGAGCCGTGTTCGACCAGCGTTCCCGGCTTCAGATAGCTGTCCTGCGCGCCGCGCTCCACCGCCATCATCGGATGCCAGATCCATGGCACATAGCTGACCGCGCTCCACACCGCGAGCGGCAGGATCACGGCGAGCAGGGCCAGCACCGCGCGCTGGCGCGGGGCCAGCTCGCGGCGCACGGCGAACCACGGGGTGGATGGGACGCCCACCGTTACTTCATCGCGGCGGTGAAGCTCGGGTCGAGGTAGGCCTTCACGTCCTGGGCCTCTTTGTAAACGCCGTGGGCGACGTTGAAGGCGTTGACGATGGTGCTCGATCCGTACACCGAGTCGAGGCCCGCGCCCACCGTGTAGGCGGTGTGGTTGGCCGCGAGGTCGAGCAGATGGGTGCCGTCGAGCAGCGGCTTGTACTGCTCCGCGGTCAGCATCACGCGCGCGCTCATCAGCTTAAGCGCTTCGGGCTGGGTCTTGGGATCGGCGATGAAGGCCACCACTTTGGGCCACACGGCGACGACCTTGGCCCACTCCGCCTTGTGCACGGCCAGGCTCTCGCGCGAGACGTAGAGGCCGTCGTAGATCAGGCCGGGCGCGTCCTTGCTGCTGAAGAGCACCTTGGAGCCAGCCACCTGGCGCAGCGCCTGACCCGCGTTCGGCTGCCACGCGGCGATCGCCGCCACGCCGCCGGAGGAGAGTCCCTGCGGAGTTTCGTTGGTCGGCATGTTGACCAGGGTGACGTCGCCCTCGCCCAGGCCGTTCGCCTCGAGCGCCTTGAGCAGCAGCAGGTGGTCGACCAGATTGAGCTCCACGCCGATCTTCTTGCCTTTGAGCGCCTTGATGTCGGCGATCCCGGGCGCGGCGATGATCATGTCATTGCCGTTGCTGTAGTCGTTGAGGACGATGCAGGTCGAGGCCTTGCCGGCCGAGCCGGTGACCAGTGCATCGCCGTTGGTCACGCACACCGCGTCAACCTTACCGGCTGAGAAAGCGTCCATGCTCGGCCCGTATTCGAACCACACGAAATCGACGGCGACGCCGGCATCCTTGAACCAGCCCTTCTGGATCGCCACCTCCCAGGCGACCCAGCCCGGCCAGTCGCTGTAGGCGACCTTAAGAGGTTCGGCGGCCTGCAGCGGCAGGGCGAGTCCGAACACGCCCAGAGCGAGCAGGTGGAGGATGGTGCGGGTGACGTTCATGGGAGGGCTCCGAAGTGGGACTGCTGCGCGGTGCACGTGCGCCGCGCCATCGTGGTGGCAAAAAATCGAGCAGCCGCCCGTTCGCTGAACGGCGGCCGTCATGGTCATGGAAGGTTTCTGAGCGCCGGGCAGAAGCCCGGAATGCGCGGGAGGATCAGCGTACGGCATCGCAACATCCGTCCGGGCCGTCCCGGATCCTGAGCTGCCGCAGTGGGTCGTCCCACGTCGTCGATGCGCGGAAGGCGCATCATCGCTGGGGCCGCGCAGGGCGGTCCCACCGTGCTGAAGCAATCATCATTCCAAGTCCGAGGGCGCTGCGAGCCGGGCGCGGAAATGAGGGACGACGCTGACGCCTCTGGCAGGCGCGACAACGGGCCTGCCAGCGGATTCCCTTGCGCTTGGCACGGTCATTGCCTATGGATCCCACCACATCGTTCCTCCCTGAGCGCGGCTGCACCGCGACGAAACAGGAGGAGCCCGGACGGGACGACCCGTCTGGCGAACTGCCGTCGGGACGACCCGACCCCAGGTACCTGGGCCATGACGATGACCCCCGACGTTCCCGATCACCGTTGCGGATGCCGCGCATCCCCAGCACCTGCACCGTCCATGGAGCGCCCATGAGCGAGGTCTTCCACCGCGAAACCCTGCGCGGCGGCCAGAAGTGGTCGCGCATCGTCAAGCGCCACCAGGCGCTGCGCCTGATCGACGCGAGCAGCGGCGGCGGCGCCGGCGCCACCTGCGTGGCGGCGCTGCTCTTCAACGCCGCGGATCCGGCCGAGCGCTACAACATGCCGGACACGCTGAAGGCGCAGTTCTCGGCGTTCCTGACCGCTGGCCGCGTACTGTTCTCGGACATGGGGCACATCCTCGCCTCGTTCACCTCGGACACCTGCGGCTGGCACGACACCCTCACCGGCCACCAGGACGCCGCAGGCGCGGCGGCGCGCTTCGGTAGCGGCACGTATCAGGACCTGCGCAACGATTGCCCACGCAACACCCGCGACAACGTTCTGGTCGAACTGGTCAAACACGGACTCGGCCGCCGTGATCTGCACGCCAACCTCAACCTTTTCGCCAAGGTGGTGACCGACGAGGCCGGGCGCTTCGCCTGGGTGCCCGGAAATTCGCACCCGGGCGCCTACGTCGAGCTGCGCATGGAGATGGACGTGCTGGTGGTGCTGTCGAACACGCCGCACCCGCTCGACCCGGCCACCGCCTACGGGCCGCCGCCGGTGGCCCTGGAACTGCGCCGGGTGCCGCCCCCTGCCGCGGACGATCCCTGCCGCGTGGCGCGCACCGAGAACGGCCGCGGCTTCACCCTCACCGAGGGGTTGTTCCGATGAGCACGCTCACCGCTAAGACCCGCGATCCGGCGCAGGCCGCGCTCGACGTCACTGTGCTGAGCGGCGATGGCTGGTGCCATCCGCTGCGCCGCGGCCAGGTGCTGCGCATCGTCGACCTGGAAGGCAACCAGGCGGTCGACACGCTGTTCTACGCGCTGCAGGACCCGGGCGAGCGCTATGACGCCTGCGCGACGATGCGCGCGCAGGGTGCGCTCTATCTGACCACCGGCACCACGCTGCTGTCGAGCGAGGGTCGACCGATGCTGGTCATCACCGCGGACACCTGCGGGCGCCACGACACCGTGGGCGGGGCGTGCTCATGCGAGAGCAACCAGGTGCGCTACGCCATCGACAAGCAGTGGATGCACAGCTGCCGTGACACCTTCCTGCTTGAACTGGCGCGCTACGAGGGCCGGCCCACCGGCCCGCCACTCGCCAAGCGCGATCTGACGCACAACATCAACTTCTTCATGAACGTGCCGGTGACGCCGGCTGGCGAGCTGACCTTCGCCGACGGTATCTCCGCCACCGGCAGCTATGTCGAACTGCGCGCCGAGATGGATGTGCTGGTGCTGGTCTCGAACTGCCCCCAGCTCAACAACCCGTGCAACGGCTGGAATCCCACGCCGGTGCGCATGCTGGTGTGGGACGCATGACCAGCGCCGTCGCGCCGATGCGCTACCGGCTGCGCCAGCTCGCGGCCGGACACGGCATCGCCACCGCGCTGGGCGGCCCGGCGCCGTCCGGGCGGCGCCTGCTGGCGACGGTGGAGCGGGGCGCAGTGATGATCAGCGAGGTCTCGGCGCGCTGGCGCGGGCGGGTGCTGATCAGCGAGACTCCTGCCGCGCTGTCGACGGCGGCCACAGAGAAGGTGCAGCGTGCGGCGCGCGCGCTGGCGCAGCCGCTGCCTGGCCGCGAGATCGTCGCGACCACGCGCTGCGAATTCGTGCTCGACGCGGATGAGGATCCGATCCTGCTCGCGCTCAGCCAGGATGGCGAGCCGTCCAGCGCCCCCAGCGTTTCAGGCGAAGCGGTTGAATTCCGCGCCTTCATCACCGCCGGTGAGCCCCGCGCGACAGGCGCGACCGTGGCCGGCCTGCTCACGGCGATGGATCTGCCCGCTGGCGCCAGCGCGCATGCCGGCTGCGGTGATGTGCTGGAGATCGCACCCGGACATGCGCTCGCCGAAGTGGCCGGGCGCGGACCGGACCGCGGCGCAGCACTGCAGGCGCTGGGCGCGGCCCTTGCGCAGACCCGCATCGCCGGCATCGCCTCGAACCTCGCATTGCTGCGCGCAGCCGCAGCCAGCCCGGCCATGGCGCGCGGCTTGGCCGACGCGCGCGAACTCGATGCCCTGGCCTACGCCCCGCCCGCCATTGAGGTGCTGGCCGCCGGCACTCACACCACCGTCCAGGACGCGCCGGGCCGGCTCGGCTCGTGGAGCGTGGGCGTGCCCCCGTCCGGGCCGATGGACGATCTCGCCTTCCGCCTCGCCAACCGCCTGGTCGGCAACCCCTCGGACGCCGCCGGTCTCGAGTCGACCCTGGTCGGGCCGACCCTGCGCTTCCACCAGCCGACGATCATCTGCGTGGCCGGCTGCCCGCTCGCGACCACCCTCGATGGTGCGCCGCTGCCGGCCTGGCGCGCGGTGGCGGTGCCGGCCGGGGCGGTACTCAAGGTCGGCGTGCCGACTGGCGCCGGCTGCCGGGCGGTCATCGCCATCCGCCATGGCCTGGACGTGCCCACCTATCTCGGCAGCCGCGCGACCTTCGACCTCGGCGGCTTCGGTGGGCACGCTGGCCGCGCGCTCAAGGCCGGCGATTGGCTGCCCCTCATGCGTCCCTGTCCCGCCGAGGAGCTTGCCGTCTGCCCCGCACCGCTGCCCGCGGCCAGCCGCCCGGCCTACACCCGCAGCTGGGAGATCGGCGTGCTGGAAGGGCCACACGCGGCGCCGGACTTCTTCACCCGCGACGACATGGCGATGCTCTACGCCACCCCCTGGGAGGTGCACCACAACTCCAATCGCACCGGCGTGCGGCTGATCGGGCCAAAGCCGCGCTTCGCGCGCCGCGATGGGGGCGAGGCCGGGCTGCACCCCTCGAACATCCACGACAACGCCTACGCGGTCGGCGCCATCGATTTCACTGGCGACATGCCGATCCTGCTCGGCCCGGACGGCCCCAGCCTGGGCGGCTTCGTCTGCCCAGCCGTCACCATCGCCGCCGAACGCTGGAAGCTCGGCCAGCTGCGCCCGGGCGACCGCGTGCGCTTCGCGCGCCTGACCCCGACCGAGGCGGCGGGCCGCCAGCAGGCCTGGGACCGTCTGACCGGCGTGGCCGGGGTGACACCCGCCATCGTCGTCGCCGAGGACGACCCGGGCGACGCGGTGATCATGTGCCGGCCGGCCGCCGGCGCCGTCCCCGCGCTGTGCCTGCGGCGCAGCGGCGATTGTTATCTGCTCATCGAGATGGGCGAGGCGGAGCTCGACCTGGCGCTGCGCCTGCGCGTGCACCTGCTCGCCGAACGCCTCGCCGCGCGCGGCCTGCCCGGGATCATCGATCTGACGCCCGGGATCCGCTCACTGCAGGTCCACCACGACCCGCACGTCCTGCCGCTGCTCACCCTGCGCGCCGCGGTCGAGGAGCTCGAGGCCGGCTTGCCGGCGATCGACGCGGTCGAGATCCCCAACCGCATCGTCGAGCTGCCGCTGTCGTGGGATGATCCCGCCACCCGCCTGGCCACCGAACGCTACATGCGCACGGTGCGCGCCGATGCGCCGTGGTGCCCGTCCAATCCGGAATTCATCCGCCGCATCAACGGCCTGGGCAGCATCGCAGAAGTGCGCGACATCGTGTTCTCGGCCGACTACCTGGTGCTCGGCCTGGGCGACGTCTACCTGGGCGCGCCGGTGGCGACGCCGCTCGACCCGCGTCACCGCCTGGTCACGACCAAATACAACCCGGCGCGCACCTGGACGCCGCAAAACGCCGTCGGCATCGGCGGCGCGTACCTGTGCGTCTACGGCATGGAAGGGCCCGGCGGCTACCAGTTCGTCGGCCGCACCGTGCCGGTGTGGAGCACCTGGCGCCAGCAGGGCGCCTTCGTCCCCGGCACGCCCTGGCTGCTGCGCCCGTTCGACCGCCTGCGTTTCTACCAGGTCTCGGCCGACGAGCTGACCGCCCTGCGCGCCGATCCCGCGCGCGCCGCCGCCGCCATCCGCGTCACCCCCGCGCGCTTCCGCTGGGCCGAGTACCAGACCTGGCTGGCCACGCACGCAGCACCCATCGCCGACTTCCGCCAACGCCAGCGCGCCGCCTTCGCGGCGGAACGCGAGCGCTGGGCCGCACCCCCCCTCGCCGCGGTCAGGACCACATGAGCGAACCCGTCGATCAGCACGACCGCGACCTGCGCACGCTCTACGACCGCCCGGCCGCCACCCAGGCCTACCCGCCGGTGGCGCCTGACGAGGCCATCCCGGTGGCGGTGTTCGGCGCGCACATGCGCGGCCAACCGTTGAATACCCAGATGCTCAGCCTGGGCGGGGTGTTCTCCGCGGACTGCCACACCGCTCCGCTCTACCGCTGCCACCTCATCGGCGGGCAAATCCCGCGTCCTGGATTGGTGCGTACCGCAGAGGGCGGCGCCAGCATCTCCGGAGAGATTTGGCGCCTGCCGCCCGCCGGCTTTGGCCGCCTGGTGAACGCCGTGGCCCCACCGCTGGTCATCGGCACCGTCGAACTCGCCGACGGCACCCGCCTCAAAGGGTACCTGTGCGAGGAACACGGCGCGCACGGCACCACCGACATCACCCACTTCGGCTCGTGGCGGGCGTTCCTGGAAGCGCGCTGAGGAGCAGCAAAGCAAGTGGTTCTGCGGTGAGATGAGCGGGCTGGATCTCATCCTCCTGCCGTCTCCATGTCTCCATGGCGATCCTTCTGCGGAGGATTTCACGAAGAGGAATCGACAGGGAGACACCGAGAAACGCAGCGGAGGCATGGCGGATGAAGCCGGTCAGCGGCCACGACATGCCCTGACGTCACCCACTGATCTCGCCGAGGAATCAAAAAAGACGGGCGCCGTCGCCGGCGCCCGTCTGGTTGAACCCGCAAGCGCAGAGCGCTCACTTCTTCTTGGCGGCGTCCTTGGCCGGGGCGCCCTTGGCGGCGGCGGCCGGAGCGCCCTTGGCGCCGGCAGCGGCCGCAGGGGCGGCAGCCTTGCCATCGGCGGCAGCCATCGGGGTGGCACCTTCTGCACCGGCGGCCGCGGCAGCGGTGGCCTCGGCTTCGGCGGTCTTCATGCCGCGCGTGATGACCACGCTGAGCAGCGGCTGGCGGGCGGGGGTGACCAGGGTCACGCCCTTGGGCAGCACGCAGCGATCGGCATAGACGGTGTCAGTCAGCTCGACCGCGCCGAGGTCGACGACGATGCTGTCGGGGATGGCGTTGGCCTTGCACTTCACCTTCACCTTGCGCAGGTGCTGCTCAACGATGCCACCGGCCTTGACGCCGGGGCAGTTGCGCGCGTCGGGCACCACGGCGACGTCGACCTTGATCTCAGAGGCCTCGTCGACCTCGAGCAGGTCGATGTGGGTGATCTTGTCCGTCAGGCAGTCCTTCGCGATCTGCGCGCGCAGGGCGGTCAGGGTCTTGCCGCCGACCTCGATCTTGCACAGGTGGATGACGTGGGCGGCAAGGTTGGTCGCGCTCTTCAGATCGAAGGTCACGTGCTGGCTGGGGTGCCCCTTGCGGCTGATGGTCACGGGGACCTGGCCCGCGGCGCGCAGCTTGGACGCGGCGCTGCTGCCGGTCGCGGTGCGGGGCTGGGCGGAATAAGTAAGGATGGCGCTCATGGTGACTCCTGGCCTGCTACACGAACAGGGAGCTGACGGACTGGTTGGTGTGGATGCGTTTGATGGCCTCGCCGAGGAGCGGCGCGACGCAGAGGACTTTGATGGGCAAATCGGCGAACCTGCGCTTGAGCGGGATACTGTCGGTGATCACCAGCTCGTCCAGCTGCACCTCGCTGAGGCGCTCGTAGGCGTCCCCGCACAGCACCGCATGGGTGGTCACCGGGATGACGCGCTTGGCGCCGTGGGTGCGCGCGGTCTTGATCGCGTTGGTCATGCTGCCGGCGGTGGTGATCATGTCGTCGATGATGATCACGTTGCGGTCGCCGATGTCGCCGATGACGTTGGCGACCTCGGTCCTGCTGTCGCCCAGGCGGCGCTTGTCGATGATCGCGAGCTTGGCGCCGAGCGCCTTGGCGACGCGGTCGGCGAGCTTGATCGAGCCGGTGTCCGGGCTGACCACCACGGTGTCGCCGAGCCCGAGCGAGCTCAGGTAGCCGAGCTGCACCGGCAGCGCCGTGAGGTGGTCGACGGGCACGTCGAAGAAGCCCTGGATCTGCTGGGCGTGCAGGTCGAGCGTCAGCAGGCGCTGGATGCCCGACGTGGTCATGATGTTGGCGACCAGCTTGGCGGTGATCGGCACGCGGCCGTCGTGCTTGCGGTCCTGGCGGGCGTAGCCGAAGTAAGGCACCACCGCGGTGATGCGCTTAGCCGAGGCGCGGCGCAGCGCGTCGGCGATGATCAGCAGCTCCATCAGGAAGTCGTTGGTGGTCGTGGGCTGGACCACGAACACGTCGGCGCCGCGCACGTCCTCCTGGATCTGGACCTTGATCTCCCCGTCCGGGAAGCGGTCGCAGGTCATCTCGCCAAGGCGTGAGCCCACGGCATCGGCGATGGCCTGCGCGAGCGGACGGTTGGCGTTGCCGGAGAAGATCCGCATGGGGTCCCAGGGAGGGGCGGGTGAGGGTCTGGAGCCTGTGCGTCCGAATACCGTTCGGATGCGAAAGGTCGAGGAGATTACGGCCGAGGTCGGGGACGCAAGCGGCAAGAAGGCGGCAGTTTATACGCCGGCGGCCGGGCCGCCCTCGCCGCCAGGCACGGGCAGCGGATCGCGCCGCGTGCCGGCCAGCCAGGCGCGGATCCGCGGCATCAACACCTCGCTAAGCAGGATCTTGGCGCAGGCGGCCGCTGGGATGGCCAGGATCAGGCCATAAAGCCCTGCCAGCGACCCTCCGGCGATGGCCGCCAGCAGGATCGCCACCGGGTGCAGGTTGGTGGCCTTGCACTGGATGAGGGGATTCAGGACATAGTCCTCGAGCGCCTGGGCGATGACATTGACCAGGGCCGGGAAGAGCAGGACCTTCCACCAGATGATGGCGAGATGACCGCTCACCGGATCCTTGGTGGTGTAGAAGCCGGCTTCGCTCTCCCCGCCTACTCCTACCATCAGCAGCAGCCAGGCCAGCGGCAGGCCGAGCGCCGCCAGGTAGGGCACCAGGCTGGCCAGGCCGGTGGCCAAGCCCAGCAGCCAGCCGTGTGGTACCCCGCACATCGTCCAGCCGACGGCATAGATCAGGCCGACCACACTGCACACCAGGATGCGTCCGCGTACGAAACCGCTGATCGCGCGGTCCATCATCCCGAGCAGTTCCAGGGTGCGGCCGCGGCTTTCCGCCGGCACCAGCGAGCGGATCGAAGCGGCGACCGCCGGGAACGACAAGCTGAAATAGACGAAGCAGAAGGCGGTCAGGAAGACCGCCAATGCAAGTCCTACCGCACCCGCGAACAACCCACCGACGAAGCCGAGGACGCTCGCACCACCTTTGGCGAGGCGCGCCAGGAAGCCGCCATCGACCCCGCTGGCGTCGCCCGTGGCGGCGGACGCATGACGCTCGAACTCCTCGCGCACCAGGACGCGGATGCGCGCCTCGTCGAGCGGCGGCGACGTGCCCGCGTAGTCACGGGCCGGGACGGCTGTAGCCGGGGTAGGAATAGGAGCGTCGGGTCGCGGGACTCCGGCAGCGGCGACGGCATCCCCGGAGACGTTGGCGTCAGTGCCTGAGGCGTGCCCGTTCGGAGCGCCGGTGCCTCCCACCGCCGTGGACGGATTGGGTGCGTCCGGCAGCAACTCCAGCACGGACGCGACCCCACCACGCAGCCATTCCGGAACGTCCGGATCGCTGGCCATGGCACGTACGCGCTCGACGTACTTTCCGGCGTTGGCGCTCAGGGCCCGCACCTCGCGGGTGATGACCGGCACCGCCAGCAGCACCACCACGGTCACCGCCATCACGCCGCCCAGCAGCAGCCCAAGCACCGCGCGCTTGCGCCCCAGCCGCGGCAGGCGCGTGGTCAGCCAGACGATCAGCGGCTCGACGATGTAGGCCAGGGCCAGCGCGACCAGCAGCGGCACGGTGACGATCGACACCACCGAGCCGAGCCAGACGATTCCGACCAGGACCGCGATCACCAGCAGGTCGCGCACCGCCTGGATCTGCCAGAGGTGGAGGCGGTACCAGGACTTCTCGGGATCCTGCGGGCTGGTCATGGCACCTCCGACGGGGGCAGGATGCCGTCACCCACAGCAGCGCAAAGCGCTTCTCGGGAGAGTCTGGAAAGACAGCCGAATAGGAGGGGCGCAGGCGCGCAGGCCGGAAGCGGCGAAAATGCGGCCCGTCCGAGTTGGATTCACAATCGCGATCCACCAGCGCAGCGAGCCGCCGTCGTTCTTCTCTGCTCTTCGCGGCTCCGCTGCTGCTGTGCACCGTCAGCTGTCTGCTGTCCCAGTCCGCCGCGAACGCCTGCCCGCATTCACGGACCGAGCAGGCCCTTCACCGCCGTGCCGAGCTGGGCCATGGTGAAGGGTTTCTCGATCGCGGCGACGCGGCCCGGCTCGACCAGGGCGACCACGTCATCGCCGCCGGCGTAGCCGGAGGAGAACAGCACGCGCAGCCCGGGCCGCAGATGGCGCATCTCGCGGAAGGCCTCGACGCCGCCCATCTCGGGCATGATCACGTCGAGTACGGCGAGGCGGATGCGCTCTCCCTCCGCCGCGAGCACGACCAGGGCCTCGCGACCATTGCCGGCGGTCAGCACGGTACAGCCGAGATCGGCGAGGATGTCGGCGGTGAGCTGGCGGACCTCGGGGTCGTCGTCGACCAGCAGCACGACCGGCGGCTCGGTCGGGGCGGCAGATGCGGCCGGCGCGGCCATCAGTGGTGTTGTCGGCAGCCGCGGCACGGGTCGCGATGGCGGCTTGGTGGTCAACGGCAACACCAGGCGGAAGCGCGCGCCCCCGCCCGGCAGGTTGCTGGCACTGATCGCCCCGCCATGCGCGCGCACCGTGCCGTAGACCGCCGAAAGGCCGAGGCCGGTGCCCTTGCCGACCGGCTTGGTGGTGAAGAACGGATCGAAGATGCGCGGCAGGACCTCATCAGGGATGCCGTGGCCGCTGTCGCTGACGGTCAGCTCGGCGTAGGGGCCGGGCGGCAGCTCGCCGCCGCCCGCCGCGCGCTCACCCGGGCCGGGCTCGACCGGCGCGGTGGTGATCGCCAAGGTGCCGCCGTCCGGCATGGCGTCGCGCGCGTTGATGCCGAGGTTGATCAGGGCATTGAGCAGTGCCGAGCGGTCGCCCAGCACGGGGAGGGGTAGCGTCCCGCAATCGCAGCGGATGGCGATGGCGCGTTCCAGGCTGTGGCGCAGCAGCTCGTGCGCCTGGCCGACCACCTCGCGCAGGTCGTGGACTTCGCGCCGCACCGGGTCCTTGCGCGCAAAGGCGAGCAGGCGGCGGTTCGATTCGGCGACCTGCTCGGCGCTGGTGATGATGGTGCGCAGGTGCCCGCGGCGCGCGACGTCGCTCTCAGCGCGCTCGGCCAGCCCGGCCGCAGCGCACATCACCGCCAGCATGTTGTTGAAATCGTGGGCGATGCCGCCGGCGAGCTTGCCCACCGACTCAAGCTTCTCCGCCTGGTGGAGGCGCTCCTCGGCGACCAGGCGTTCGGTGACGTCGCGAAGCACCACCACCACCCCGGCCACCGCGCCCGCCACCGGCATGGCCGTGATCTGCGCGCGGCGCGGCGCTCCTGTTTGGCCGTCCACCCCGGCAACGCGCGTGAAGGCCACCGCCTCGCCCGGGGCATAGGCCCGCCCAGCGTGCAGAACCTGCTCACGGATCGCGGCGACCAATGCCGGCGAGTCGGCGCAGCGGCCCTCGAGCAGCGCGAGCAGCGGCCGCCCCGAAGCGGCGGCGCGCTCGCTGCCGAGCAGCTCCGCCGCCGCGGGATTGATGCGCTCAACCAGCAGATCGGCGTCGGTGGTGATGACGCAGTCGGCGAGCGCGTCGAGCACCGCGGTGAGGCGCTCGAGCAGGACGCCGGCGCCCTCGACGGCGTGCGCCAATTCGTCGCCGCCGCGACCGGCGCGCAGGCGCATCTCCGGGGCCGCGTCGAGTACCCGCACCAGCGAGCGCAGTCGTCGCTGCAGCAGGCGGCCGAGCAGCAGATAGACGACCGCGACCAGCACCGCATCGAGCACCACGATCTGCACCACCGCCTCGTAGCGACGCACCGCCAGCTCGGCGTTGATCTGGCGGCGGCTGACCGCCAGCTCGACCGTGCCGACCCGGCGCGGGCCGCTCGCCTGATCCATGGCCAGGTCACGCTGCACGTGGGGCAAGGCGGAGGCGTCCTCGACCGGACGGGCGGCCAGCGCCACCGGCCGCCAATCCGCATCGCGG
Organism: Planctomycetota bacterium; assembly: GCA_038213805.1. Classification (GTDB taxonomy): domain Bacteria; phylum Planctomycetota; class UBA11346; order UBA11346; family UBA11346; genus BOG-1363. The sequence continues at coordinate 25,686 of JBBQSO010000072.1, forward strand.
CCCACGCGCACCGACGCGATGGCGCCGATGCGCACCTCGGCCCACAGCAGGTGCTGGTCGCCGAGCAGCTCGGCCATGAGCATTTCGCTCACTTGCGGGGCGTTGATCGTCCACACCGGTTCGACCAGGGTGCGGCCGAGGCGGTCGAGGCTGTGTTCGACATCCGCCGCAAGCTGCGCCTCGAGACGGCCGCGCAGCCCGGCCATGGCGAACGCGGCGAGTCCGCCGAGCACCAGCGAGGCGACAAGCAGGAAGGCCAGGGTGAGCTTGAGGCGGAGGGTCATGCGCAGGTGCAAACCATTACCGGTTCCCCGCGCCGTCAAATGAACATGATGCAACCCTTCCCGGCATCCACCCCGCCCGGACCCGCCACATGCCCCGCCCAGCGCCGTTCCCGCCGCTCGTCCTCTTCATCCTGTGCGCGCTCGCGCAGCTGGTCGGCGCCGAGCCCCTGGCGGTGCTGGTGCCGGAGGACGTGCTGGTGGACTACCGCGCTTGGCTCGGCACGCGCGACGCCGCCACGCTCGACGATTTCGCGGGGCCGGGACTGCGCCGTGACGTGGTCGAGGTGGCGCTGCTGCAGCGTGCGCTGCGCGCCGGCGGGCGCAGCGACGCCGTGGTGTTCGTCACCGCGCCGAACTACCAGCGTTTTCTCGCCGAACTCGCCGACGGGCAGGCGGCGGTGATCGGGACCTCGGCTTGGCGCGCCGACCTGGTGGCGCTCGGCGAGCGCGTGCTGCTGAGCCGGCCGGTCATCGCGGACGGCGAGTTCGTGGCCGGCCTCTACACCCGCCCGGACGGACCCGCGCTGGCCGCCCGCACCCTGGCCGACGTGCGCGGGCTGAGCGCGATCTCCAACCCGGGCTGGACCGCCGACTGGACGGCGCTGGGCGGCCTTGGCCTGCGCGAGCTGCAGGCCACCACCACCTGGCCGGCGATGGTGCGCATGGTCGGGGCCGGAACCTGCGATTTCCTGCTCGCGCCCTTCCAGGCGACCCCCGACCTCGCGCTGACCTGCGACGGCACCCGCCTGGTACCGATCCCCGGCTTGAAGATCGCCCTTTCCGGCAGCCGCCACTTCGCCGTCGCCGCGCACCTGCCCGAGGCGGCGGCGCTGCACGCCGCCCTCGACCGCGGGCTGGCCGTCCTCGCCGCCGCCGGCATCATCCGCCGCGCTTACGAACAGGCGGGCTTCTTCAGCACGCGCACGGCGGAGTGGACGCGCATACCGTGACAATGCCGTTGACTTAAGCGCACCAGGCCATGACCGGGATCGACATAACCCGTTTATATAAAAGTACTTGACATGCGATTCTCTCGGGGCCGCCGGGCCTCATGGGCATCTCACATGAGCGCGCGGTCCAGGACGACGTCC
>JBBQSO010000073.1:0-26865 GCA_038213805.1 Planctomycetota bacterium
GTGACGCGCGGACCACAGGGCAGCCTGCTCTGTGACGCGCACGGCCTGCACGACCACCCCGGCGTCCCGGCCGCGGTGGTCGACACCGTCGGCGCCGGCGACGCCTTCACCGCCGCGGTGACCGCCGGCCTGCTGCTCGGCATGCCGCTCGCACGTCTGCACGACCTCGCCTCGCGCGCGGCTGCCCATGTCTGCGCATCGCGCGGAGCGACGCCGACCCTGCCCGCGGAGATCACGGGCGCGTTCCGTGCCGCGCTGTCGGCGCGGTCCGCATCACGCGCGCCCGCCACCTCGTGACCGTCCGCGCCAACGTTTCGTAAGGGATGCCATGAACTTCCGCTGCCTGCTGCTCAGCGTCGCGCTCGCCACCGCCACCGCCGCCGATGACCTCGTCATCGCCGATTTCGACGGCGCCGACTACGGGGCGTGGACCGCGACCGGCACCGCCTTCGGCAGCGGGCCTGCGCACGGCGCGCTCGACGGCCAGCAACCGTTGCTCGGCGCCGCCGGCGCCGGCCTGGTCGATTCGTACCACGGTCACGACGCCGCCACCGGCACGCTCACGTCGCCTGCCTTCACCATCGCGCGCCGCCACCTCGCCATGCTGGTGGGCGGCGGCGCCGACGCGCAGCGGCTGACAGTCGCCCTGCTCGTCGACGGCGCGGTGGTGCGCTCCGCGACCGGCTCCAGCAGTCGGCCGGACGACCACGAACTCCTCGACTGGGTGTCGTGGGACGTCGCCGCATGGCAGGGCCGGCAGGCGACCATCGTGATCAGCGACACCGCCACCGGCGGCTGGGGGCACATCCTGGTGGACCACATCGTGCAGAGCGACCACGAACACGCGGCGGCCGCGCCGGCGCAGCGCGCCTTCCACCTCGACCACCCCTGGCTGGCCATCCCGGTGCTGCCCGGCGCGCCCAAGCGCACCCTGTCGCTGGTGATCGGTGGCGTGCTGCAGAAGGAGTTCGTGGTCGAGCTCGCCCCCGGCGCGCCCGCCTTCTGGACCGGCTGCGACCTGACTCCGTACCAGGGTCAGGATGCGGAGCTGCGCATCGACCGGGTCGAGGCCGACTCTGCCGGCTGGCGCACGCTGGCGCTCGCCGACACCATCCCCGGCACCGCCGAGGTCTACCACGAGGCGCTGCGCCCGCAGTTCCACTTCAGTTCTCAGCGCGGTTGGCTCAACGATCCCAACGGCCTGGTCTTCCTGGATGGCGAATACCATCTGTACTACCAGCACAACCCCTTCGGCACCGCGTGGGAGAACATGCATTGGGGTCACGCGGTCAGCCCCGACCTGGTGCACTGGCGCGAGCTGCCGCCGACGCTGTGGCGGCGCCACGCCTTCTCGGGCAGCGCCGCCGTCGACGCGCACAACAGCGGCGGTTTCCCGGGCGGCGCGGGGCCCGCGCTGGTCGCGGCCTGGACCAGCACCGACCGCGGCGAGTGCATCGCCTATTCCCGCGACCGCGGCCGCACCTTCACCGAGATCCCTGAAAACCCGGTCATCCGCCATCAGGGCCGCGACCCGCGCATCTTCTGGCATGCGCCGTCGCAGCGCTGGGTGATGGCCGTGTACGACGAGTCCGAAGGCAAGCGCTGGATCGCCTTCTACAATTCCTCAGACCTCAGGCAGTGGACCGCCCAGAGCCGCATCGAGGGGTTCTATGAATGCCCCGACCTGTTTGAGTTGCCGGTGGCGGACCAGCCCGGCGCATCGCGCTGGGTGCTCACCGCAGCCAACGGCCACTACCTGCTCGGCCGCTTCGATGGCCTCACCTTCATCCCTGACCAGCTCGCGCAGATCGCCTTTCCCGCCGCCGGCAATCTCTACGCGGCGCAGACCTGGAACGACGCGCCCGACGGTCGCCGCCTGCGCATCGGCTGGTTTCAGACCGAACTCGCGGGCATGCCGTTCAACCAGTCGATGTCCTTCCCGGTGGAGCTGACCCTGCGCACCACGCCCGCCGGCCTGCGCGTGAGCGCCAATCCGGCGCGCGAACTCGCGGGCCTGAAAGAGCACGTGCAGCGCATCATCATCCCGGGCGCGCTGCCGCCCGGTCTTGATGCGCTCGCGGGCGCGTCCGGAGAGCTGCTCGACGTCCAGGGCACCTTCATCGTCCCCGCCCAGGGCCGGCTCGCGCTCACCCTGCGTGGCGTGCCACTGATCTACGACGCATCCCAGCAGCAGCTCGCGTGCGCCGGCGCGACCGTGCCGCTGGCCCTGGTCGACGGCCGGCTCACCCTGCGCGTGCTGGTCGACCGCGCTTCGCTCGAGGTGTTCGCGGATGGCGGCCTGGTCTACATGCCCATGGCCGCCACCATCGCGCCCGCCGAGCGCAGCCTGCACCTGACCGCGACCGGTGGGATTGAGATCGCCGACCTCACCGTGACCACGCTCCATTCCGCGTGGCCAGCGCAGCCCTGACCGTCACGCCGGGCTGAGCCGGCCCAGGTCGAAGCGGCTCGGCGCGATGCCGGTGCGGGCCTTGAAGAAGCGCGAGAAATAAAAAGGCGAGGCGAAACCGAGCGCGCGCGCCACCTCTCCGACGGCTTCGCCGGCGAGCAGCCGCGCGCAGGCGCGCTCGACCAGGCGGTCAGCGATGAACTCCTTGGGTGCCTTGCCGAGCTGCGCGCGGAATTCGCGCGCGAAGTGCTCGCGGCTCAGGCCCATCAGCCCGGCAAGTTCGGTGCTGCGCAGATCGGCGCGGCAGTTGGCCTCGATGTGCTGCAGCACCTCCAGAAATCGGTGGTGGCTCTCGTGCCGCCGCTGCAGCCCGGCGAGATCGCCCTTGAGGAACTCCGCGATCAGCAGCGTCAGCACCCCGCGCAGCCGCATCACCCGCTCAAGGTCGCCCTCGCCGCGGATCGCCTCATACGCCATCTTCACCAGCTCACGCCGGTCGCTGCGCAGCGCGCAACCCGTCGCCCCGGTGAACACGTCATGCCCGGGGATGGTCTCGAGCCGAAAGTGGAAGGCGATCATGCGCATGTCGGCATGGAAATCGAAGCCGAGCAGCCGTCCCGGCGGCATGAACACCACCGTCCCCGGCGCGAGTGGAAAGGCCCGCCGCCCCGCCGGCGCCGCGATGTCCGTCACCCGGCTGCCCGTGCCCCGGCTGTGCGCCCCGACCAGGAACAGCCGGCTCCACGGCATGGCGTTGCGGCTGTGGATCTCTGGCCCATCGACGTCCACGCAGTAATGGCAGATGACCTTGAACAGGCCGTGATTGTGCTCGAACCAGTGGAGGTGCTTGTGCTGGGGCATGGGAAGACTGGAGACCCTAGACCCTAGACCCTGGATCGTGGTACGACATTCACCGCCCCATCCCAGGATCGCAGCTGAATCTGCGCGCCGCGCGACTATATGCCTTGGAGCCTTGCGCGCAATACCACCCCCAGATTTCAAGGGACAAGGGTCTAGGGTCAAGGGTCCAGGGTCTACCGTTCACTTCCCCTGCTGCGTCACCAGATACGCCACCAGATCCCCCAGCTTGTCGGCCGGGATGATCTGCCCGAACGCGTCCGGCATCAGGCTGGTCAGCGACTGCGTCCGGCTGGCCACGTCCGCCGCGGCGATGGTGGTCTCCACCCCCGCCATGTCGGCGATCACCAGCGACTGCCCTTCGCTGCGCCGGATGATGCCGTACAGCACGCGGCCGTCGGTGAGTTTCAGCGTGCTCTGGCGGAAGGCCTGGTCGACGTTGCGGCTGGGGTCGAGGATGTCCTCGAGCAGGCGCTCCGCCCCGCGCTGGCCGATGCCATCCAGCTGCGGGCCGATGCTGCCGCCCTGACCGCCCATGCGGTGGCAGGCGGTGCAGGTGGCGACGAAGACCTTGCGGCCCTCCTCGGCCGAGGGCGTGCCGCCGCGGTACTTCGCCAAGCGCTCCTGGATGAGCTGGTCGCGCTCCGCGCCCGCCGGCGGCAGTCCGCGGGTAAGCTCGGCGATGCGCGCGACGTTGCCGGCATCGGCGCCGGCGAGGCGGTCGGCGACCAGCCGCTCGCGCAGCACGCGCGGCGACAGCTTGCCGGCGGCGACCGTGGCGAGCAGCGCGGTCGAGCCCGTGGCGGTCCCGGCAAGCGCCGAGGCGGCGCGCACCTGGATGCGGTAGTTGGCTGTGCCCAGCGCGCCGAGCAGCGCCTGGTCGGCGGCGCCGTCGTTCAGCCCGGCCAGGCCATCGACGATCGCCTCGCGCACCGCCTGGGGCTGGCGTTCGTCGGCAAGCACGCCGGCGAGCGCGTCGCGGTGGCCCGCGCCGTCGGCCGCGACCAGCGCCGCCACGGCGATGGCGCGCGTCGCGGGATCGATCCCGTCATCGGCCGAGACCTGCGCCAGCGCCGGGGCCGCGCTCGCCAGGCGCAGCGCCTTGGCCAGCTCGGCGGCGCTTTTCAGCAGCGCCGTGTCGCCGCCAGGCACCGCCGGCGCCGGGGCGCTGATGCGGCCGAGCGCCAGCCACGCATAGCCATCGCCGCGCTGGGCGTCGACGGCTTCGAGCACCACCTGCCGGCCAGCGATGGTGGCGAGGTCCCACACCACTTCGGTGGCGACGTCCTGGCGCGGCGGCAGCGCCTGCATCAACACCGCATGGCTCTGCGCGTCGCGCAGATGCACGACGTCCAGGCCCGCGTCGGCGCTGCCCGGGGGGCCGTTGTGCCCGGCCAGCCAGAAGGACAGCCGCGCCGGCGCGGCGAAGGCGGGCGAGCGCACGCTGCCGGTCAGGGACTCACCGCGCTGCCGGCTGCTCAGGAAGGGCGCCGCTTGGCCGTCGGCGCAGGGCCGCGACTCGACCTCCCAGGGATCGGCGGAGACGGGCAGGCCATCGACCGGCGCGCGCGTCCAGGCCGGGTGGCCGGTGGCCGCGGCGAGGATGCCGCCGACCAGCGTCTCGGCCCAGGCGCTGTTCGCCGCATCCGCGGGCAGGCCGCGCTCGGCGCGCGCGTCGCGCAGCGAGCGCAGAAAGCCCAGCGCCGCCGCCGGATCGCCGGCAAGCCGCGCCTGTGCCTTCGCGGCGACCTCACCGAGGCGCTCCGGCGGCAGGTGGCGGGCGATGTGGCGCAGACGGGCCAGGTCGTCGCCCGCGGCCAGACCGGGCAGGTCGAGGTTGGCGAGCAGGAAGTCCGCCGCCGCGGCGTCGGGGATGGCCAGACAGACCTCGGCAAGGCGTGCGCGATCCGGCGCGGCGCGCAGCGCGGCATCGGCCGCGGCCAGCGCCCCGGCCGGCAGCAGCTGGTCGCGCAGCGCCTTGCGCGCCATGTAGAGCAGGTGCGAGTCCGCAGCCGGCACCTCCGCGATCAGGTCCAGCAGCGGCCGCAGGTTGGCCGCGTCGGGATGCTGGCCGAGCGCTTCCGCCGCGGTGCGTTGCACGTTGGCGTCCGCGTCGCGCAGCGCCTGGCGCGCGCGTACCAGCAGCTCGGCCGCCGGTGTGGTGCGCTCCGCGAGCATGGCCAGCGCATGGCGGCGGACGAAGGCATCGCCATCGCCCATGGCCGCGCCGAGCAGCGCGTCGTCGAGACGCTGCAGGCGGTGCAGCGTCCACAGCGCGTGCGCGCGCTGCAGCGCCGGCCGGCCGGCGCCGGCGGCCTCGACCAGGGCCGGCACAGCGGCGGCGCCCATGCGGTCGGAGAGCTGGTCGGTGGCGTGCATGCGCACCGCGAGGTTGGTGTCGGCGAGCGCGGCGATCAGCGCCGCGCTGTCCGCGTGCGCCAGGTCGCGCACCGGCGCGAGCGGCGCCGCCGGCTGGTCGCCGCGGTAGGTGATGCGCCAGATGCGGCCGCGCTCGTGGTCGCGCTGTGGGTGGTGCAGGTCGACCTCGTAGTGGCCGATGATGCGGTTGTAGAAGTCCGCGACGTAGATCGCGCCGTCCGGGCCAAGCTGCAGATCGACCGGGCGGAACCATGGATCATCGCTGACCACCAGGTCGGCCGCCTCGTGCGCGGTCGGCGTGGCGCCGGCGAAGCTGATGGTGTCGCGCACGATGCGCGAGGTGACGACGTTGCAGGTGAAGCAGTTGCCGCGGTACTCCGCCGGGAAGTGCTCGGCGGAGTAGTTGAGCACGCCGCACAGCGCGGTCGAGCCGTGCATGTGCGACATCATCGCCGGCGCGTAGCCCAGCCCGTCGTGGGGCAGCCCGAAGCCGGGGTAGTGCCCGCCGCGCAGCAGCTGGTAGACCGGCAGCGTGTGGCAGTCGGACGAGTAGAGGTCGCCGGCGGCGTCAAAGCTCATGCCGAAGGGGTTGACGCGCCCCCAGGTGTACTGCTCGACGTGCGAACCGTCGAGGCGCATGCGGTAGGTGTTGCCCGACGTCATGGTGATGGCCTGCCCATCGCGGCCGCGCACCGTCGAGGTATTTTTGAAGCCGTGGCACGCGTACAGCCAGCCGTCGAAGCCGCGCGTGAAGCTGTTGGTCATGCCGTGGGTGTCGTCGTGGCCAAAGGTCCCGTACAGCTGCTCGCGCCGGTCGCACACCCCCGCCCCGGTGGTGTCGTGGAAGAAGGTGATCGCGGGGGTGCTGTAGGCGATGCAGCCATCGCCGGTGGGGTGGACGCCGAGCGGGATGCTGAGCCCGTCCGCGAAGGTGGTGATGCGCGTGGCACGCCCGCTCGCCGGATCGATCTCCAGCACTTTGATGCAGTCGCGGCCCTTCACCCCGTCGGCAACTGGAAAGGGATATTCCTTGGTGTCGCTGACCCACAGCCGGCCGCGCGCGTCGAACGCCATGTTGATCGGTTTGCTGATCTCCGGCTCGCTGGCGACCAGCTGCATGACAAAGCCCGGCGGCAGGCGGAAGCCGGCGCCTTCCTCCGCCGGCGTGCGCGCCTCGGTGCCGCGGATGGTCGCATCCCAGGCGTCCTGCGCGCTGGCGGCGCCGGCGGCGGCGAGCAGCGCGCAGAGGGTGACGGAGCGCAGCGGGATGCGGTGCGTGGTCATGGGCGGGCTCCGGGTGCTAATGGCGAGGCCGTACCGCCGCGGCGGGGCGGCGTTGGGAGAAGGGCCAGTATAACGCCCCGACGGCGGCCCGACATGTCGGGAGTTGCGCTGTCCTTGTCATTTCTTGCTGTGCTCCAGGGTCGGTGGCAGCGCGTGCGCCCGACCCGGCGTATAACTACCGACACGGATTGCGCTGAGCCAGTCAACGCCTCGTCCCTACTCCGGTAAGGAGATCGCCCGCATGCCGGCCCTGCATCACCGCACCCGCCACATCTCGCGCCTCGATTTCACGCGCGGCTGGGCGATGGCCGCGCACAGCCACGGCTTCCAGGAGCTGGTGCTGGTGGTCGCCGGCGAGATCGAGACCACCATGGATGGGACGGTGACCGTCGCCGGCCCGGGCATGGTGAAGTTCCACCCGCAGCACCTGCCGCACACCGAACGCGCGCTTGGCACCAGGCCACCGACGCTGCTCTGCCTGTGCTGGGACGCGGATGCCGCCGGCGGGTGCGCCGACTGGCCGCACCTCGCAGCCGACCGCACCGGCCGCATCCGCATGCTCATGGAATGGATGATCGAGCTGTCGCCGCCGCATGACGCCGCCAGCGAGGCGGCGCGCGACGGGCTGCTGCAGGCGGTCGCGCTCGCCTACGCCGGCAGTGGCCAGGGCGCCGACGATGCGCTGGTCCTGGCGGTGCGCGGCTGGGTGCGCGCGCACCTCGCCCAGCCCATCTACCTCGAGGACCTCGCGCGCGTCGCCGGCGTCAGCCGCTTCCACTTCAACCGCCGCTTCCACGCGGCCAGCGGCATGCCGCCGATGCGCTTCGTGCGCATGATGCGCGTCGACGAGGCGCGTTCGCTGCTGCTCGCCACCGCCATGCCGCTGCGCGAGATCGCGCCGCGCGTCGGCTTCGCCGACGAGTTCCAGCTCTCGCGCGTCTTCCGCGAGGTCACCGGCCAGACCCCGGCGACCATTCGCAAACGCGGGTAACCGGGACAATAAGGCATGCCTTGACGCAGAGGCGCAGAGGGGGGCGGCAGCAAGGCCGCAGAGGCGAGCATTGCGGGCAACGCTGACGCGGAGTCGATTCGCGGCAGGTGGTCTTCCGTCGCTACCCGACGATGAACCGGGATCGGGAAGCATCCTCACTCTGCGGCCTCGTGCCTTCCGCTCTGCGCCTCTGCGGTAAATCCGCTCTTTGGGGTCAGCCCAAAGCGCCGGCAAGCGCCGCAACGTCCTCGTCGCGCGTCGCCCACGAGCACACGAAGCGCGCCGCGCCGCCGATGAAGGTGTAGTACGCCCAGCCGGCGGCCTTGAGGCGCGCATGGTGCTCGGGTTGCAGCACGGCAAACACCGTGTTGGCCTCGACCGGGCGCGCCAGGCGCACGCCAGGAACGGCGGCCAGGCGCGCGCCCAGGTCGCGTGCGCAGCGGTTGGCATTGGCGGCGTTGGCCAGCCACAGCCCGTCCTGGAAGCCGCGCACCCATGGCGCGGCAAGATAGCGCATCTTGCTGGCGAGCTGGCCGGCCTGCTTGCAGCGCCAGCTGAATTCGGCGGACAGCGTGCGATTGCGGAATACCACCGCCTCGCCGAAGCCCAGCCCGTTCTTCACCGCCCCGAAGCACAGCACGTCGGCGTTGGCGGCGGCCACCACCTCTGCTGCGCTGACGCCGAGCGCCGCCACCGCATTGGCGAAGCGCGCGCCGTCCAGGTGCACCGCCAGGCCGTGGCGTTTCGCCACCGCCGCCAGCGCGCGCAGCTCATCGAGCGTGTAGAGCGTGCCCAGTTCCGTGGGCAGAGTCAGGCTCAGCACGCGCGGCTTCGGGTAGTGCAGGTCGCCGCGCTGGGTGGCGAGGCGCTCGACCTCGGCCGGGGTGACCTTGCCCTCGTTCGACCGCGCCGGCAGCAGCTTGGTGCCGTTGGAGAAGAACTCGGGCGCGCCGCACTCATCATTGGCGATGTGCGCCACCTCCGCGCAGATCACGCTGTGGTAGGACTGGCAGCACGCCGCCAGCGCCAGCGAGTTGGCGGCGGTGCCGTTGAACACGAAATAGACGTCGCAGTCCCCGCCGAGCGCGCCGCGGATGGCGTCCGCCGCCTGCGCGGTGAACAGGTCCTCGCCATAGGATGGGCACGCGCCCTGGTCGGCCGCGCGCAGCGCCTCCCAGGCCGCGGGGCACAGGCCAGAGGTGTTGTCGCTGGCGAAACGGTAGTCCATCGGGGTGCTCCGGCGCCGACCGTAACCGCCGGCCGGCGAGTGGTCCAGGGCGCGTGCCGCGCGCGCATTCCGATCCGTCTCATCGCCGTCCGCTCGACGCTGCGTCGGCTCAGGGTCCCGCACCCGCGGGCACCCGTCGTACGCTGGCAGCGGTCAAGCTGAACAGGTAGGGGAACAGCTCCCCGGCGAGATCCAGCTCCGCGAGCGCCTTGGGGTCGTTGCCGGCCGCCTCCTCCTGCGCGCGCATGGTCTTCTCGACCTGGTCGGTATCGGCCGCGGTGAAGTAGCGGTCCTCGGTCTTGCCGCCGCGGGCGATATGGAGTTCGAGCATGACCGCCGTGCCGACCGGCTTCGCCGCGGGCGCGCGGGCGAGCAGCGCGCTGTGGGACACCAGCACCAGCGCGCGTGCGAGCTGCTCTCCGGTCAGGACGAGGGTCTCCTCGGGGTGCTCTCCTTCACGAAAGGCGAGCGTGTGGTCGACGAGCCGGAAGGCGGCCTTGCCCTCCTCGATGACGATCGTGAAGCCCGTGATCGCGGGCTCCGCCGCCGCCAAGGCGTTCAGCGTGGCGAGCAGCACGCAGGTGGCGAGAAGGCGGAGCGTGGTGACGGGCATGATGATTCTTCCAGAGTGATCTGGGAACGGTCGCGTCAGCTTAGGCGCCATGCAGGCCAGATCCAACGCCGCCGGCGCTGGTCCATCCTGCTGCCTGGGTCACCCCGCGATCACCACCAGCAGCACCACCGCCTCCACCAGCTGGTTTCCCGCTCCGAGCAGATCCCCGCTCTGCCCGCCCAGCCGCCAGCGCAGGTAGAGGCCCCACAGCGCCGTGACGACGACTGCTGCGCCTGCCGCCGCGCAGGCGTGCGGCAGACCCACCCACCACGCCCCGGCCGTCGCGAGCAGCGCGAATCCGCTCGCCACCACGCCGGGCAGCAGGCGCGCGTCGCTGCGGATGTCCTTGGACAGTCCCTCGCCCAGCGCCGGCAGCCAGCGCAGCAGCGGCGCTGCGCTCCAGCGCCCCCACGCGGCAGCCAGGGCGAAGAGCGCGACCACCTGCAGTGCCGGGCCCGCGGCACAGGCACAGAGCACCGCGAAGCGCAGGGTCAGCAGCACCCACAATACCATCACGCCGTAGGCGCCGACGCGCGAGTCCTTCATGATTTCCAAAACACGCGCGCGGTCGGTGCCGCCGCCCAGGCCGTCGGCGGCATCGCCGACCGCGTCCTCGTGGAAGCCACCGCTCAGCAGCAGCCCTCCGGCGATGGCGAGCACGGCGGCCACCGCCGGCGGCCACCAGACGAGCGCGCCCAGGTACAGCCCCGCGAGCGCGGCGCCGAGCAGCGCGCCGACCAGCGGAAACCACGCCACCGCGCCCGGCAGGTCGCCGGCCAGCGTGACCGGACCGGGCACTGGGATGCGCGTCAGGAAGCGCAGCGCAGCGCGCAGGCCGGACATCAGCTGGGCGTGCCGGTGCGCAGCGGCGGCGCGGCCGCGGAACTGACCTGGGCCTCGCCGAAGGTCGCCATGGCATCGAGGGTGCGGCAGGCCGCGCGCAGCAGGTGCAGCGCCAGCAGTCCGCCGGTGCCCTCGCCCAGGCGCAGCTGCAGGGCAAGCAGCGGTTCGGCGTCGAGCGCGTCAAGCAGCTGGCGGTGGCCGCGCTCGGCGCTGACGTGGCTCCAGATCAGGAAGGGCTTGAGCGCGGGCTGTAAGTTCAGCGCGGCGAGGGCCGCCGCCGAGCTGATGAAGCCGTCGACCACCACCGTCACGCGCAGCGCCGCGGCCTGCAGCATCGCCCCGACCATCGCCGCGATCTCCAGACCGCCGAGCGCAGCGAGCGTGGCCTCGGCGTCGCCGAGCGCGGCGCGGTGGCGCTCCAGGCCCTGGCGCACCACCATGCGCTTGCGCTCCAGGCCGGCCTGGTCAATGCCGGTGCCGCGACCGCAGGCATCTTCGACGTCGCAGCCCAGGTACGCGACCATCAGCGCCGCGGCGCTAGTGGTGTTGCCGATGCCCATCTCGCCGATCACCAGCACCTGTACGCCGTCGTCGGCGGCGCGCCGGGCGCGCGCCGCGCCGATCGCCAGGGCGCGCGCGCAGGTCACCGCCGTCATCGCCGGCCCGAGGGTGAAATCCTCGCTGCCCGGCGCGAGCTTGGCGTCGACCAGCAGGGGGTGCGGCGCAAGGATGCCGGCCACGCCCACATCGATCAGCTCGAACTCGGCGCCGGCCTGGCGCGCGAGCACGTTGGCCGCACCGCCGCCGGCGCAGAAGTTCGCGCACATCTGCGCGGTGACCGCCGCGGGGTAGGCGCTCACGCCCTGCGCGCTGACGCCGTGGTCGGCGGCGAAGATCAGCACCCGCGCGCGCTCGCAGGCCGGCCGCGCGCGCCCCTGCGTCGCCGCCAGCTGCAGGCTCAGCTCCTCGAGCCGGCCGAGCGCGCCCGCCGGCTTGGTCAGCTGCGCCTGGCGCGCCGCCGCCGCGCTGCGCGCGACGTCATCAAGGGCCGGAATGGGGAAGCGCATGGGGCCGCCGTGACGCAGAGGGGGGGGATGATGTTGGAGGATACGGACGACGTTGCGTGAGGGTTGAGGGAAATTTCCGCAGCCGGGATCACTTCAACCACACCGGCAGTCCGCAGCTCACCAGCGCGACGCGCTGCGCCGCCGCGGCGAGGCGCTGGTTGGCGAAGCCCTGCAGATCACGGAAGCGTCGGCCGAGCGCGTGCTCGGGGACGATGCCGCTGCCGACCTCGTTGGTGACCAGCGCGAGGTGCAACGGCGGCGCCGCAAGCCAGGCGCACAGCCCGTCGACCGCCGCCAGCAGCGCCGCCTCGTCCCAGTCGTGGTGCATGCCGAGATTGGTCAACCACAGCGTGGTGCAGTCGACCAGCACCGTGCGCGTGCCCTGGTGGCTGCACAGGGCCAGCGCCCCGAGCAGATCGCGATCGACCTCCAGCGTATCCGCCCAGCCGCACTCGCGCTCATGGCGATGTCGCGCGATGCGCTCCGCCATCTCCGCATCGCCGAGGTCGCGGCAGGTCGCGACGAACGTGCGCGGTCCCTCGTGCCCCTCCGCCCACGCCCGCGCGAAGCGCGATTTCCCGGAACGCGCGCCACCGGTGACGAGAAGCGTGGCGACCATGCGCGCGACCCTACCCCCGTGTCCGTTCACGCCAAGTCCAGCGACCAGCCCGATCGCCACGTCGCACCGCGCACGTTGCACTCCACACTCCGCACTCCGCACTCCGCACCCTTGTACTCCGCGCCCTTGTACTCGGTGGGCCGACGCATAAACCTCCGCCCGTCCAGGTGTCCGTCCCGATGGAAATCGGCGACGGGTGAAAAGGGAAGCCGGTGCGAATCCGGCGCGGACCCGCCACTGTGACCGGGGACTGGCCAGCGCGACCCACTGCATCCACGGATGCGGGAAGGAGCTGGCCGGGCCGATCCGGAAGCCAGGAGACCTGCCAGGACCTCGCGGCGCGACCCTCGTGGAACGGGGTACGGCCATGGCTGCGCACGCGCGCGCCCCGTCTCCCGGCACAACCGGTGGTCGGAGCGGCGAGCCTGCGCCGCCTGGTCCCGATCCATGATGGTCCGACGCGTGCGGCCCCGGGCACGTCGCCCGCGGCTCCCATCCTCGGCTCCAGGATCGGTTCCCCATGCGCCTGCTCTCCACCTCGCTCGCCCTCCTCGCCTGCGCCCCCGCGTTGCTCGCCGAGGACGCAGCCCTTTCGCCATCAGCCATCAGCCATCAGCCATCAGCCGATGGCCCGCGTACCAGCGAGGCCACCGTCATCGTCACCGCCCAGCGCCAGGAGGAGGACGCCGCGCGCAGCACCGCCAGCACCACGACCCTTACCGCCGCCGACCTCCATGATCGCGGCTACGCCACCAGCGTGCACGACTACCTGCGCGGCCTGGCCGGTGTCGACGTTCGCCAGAGCGGTGCCTACGGCGGCATCGTCGACGTGCAGATCCGCGGCGCGAGCAGCTTCGACACCCAGGTGCTGCTCGATGGCATCCCGTTCAACGATCCCGGCGCCACCCAGGGCAATCCCGATCTCGCCCTGCTGAATCCCGCCGGCCTCGGCCGCATCGAGGTGGTGAAGGGCGCGCAGAGCGGCTTGTGGGGCAGCCGTGCGGTCGGCGGCGTGATCAACCTGATCGGCCAGCGCCCCACCGCGACCACCAGCGGCGAGGCGCGCGTCGAGGCCGGTTCCTACGATAACTACCAGACCTCCGCCGCGCTCAGCGGCCCGCTCGGCGACGGCCTGGGCTTCGCACTCGGCGTCGACGCGCTGACGGTCGGCGGCATCAGCGCCAAGACCGACGACGCGCAGGGCCGCCCCGGCGACCACGAGCGCGACGGCTTCACCCGCCTGGGTGTCAACGGCCGCCTCGAGGCGCGCGCCGACAGCGGCGCGCTGGGCTATGTCAGCCTCAACGCGCTGACCGCCACGAGCGAATTCGACGGCATACGCAGCGACTTCAGCGGCGACCCCGACGACGCGCAGTCCCTCCAGCAGGAGCGCATCTGGCGCGGCAGCGGCGGCGGCGAGGTGCCGCTGGGCGACGGGCTGCGCCTGCTCGGCGACCTCGCGGAGACCGGCATTGACCGGCGCTACCCCAACGAGACCCAGTTCGACCAGGACTACGCGACCCAGGAGACCTACGCCTCGCTGCGCCTGCGCAGCACGCACCTCGACCACCTCGCCCTGACTCTGGGCGGCGACGGCACCTGGTCGCGCTTCGCCAGCCGACTGCCCGGCGGCGCCATCGATCTCGACGCGGGCGACCACCTCATCGGCATCTGGGCGCAGGCCCTGCTCACCGCGCGCCGCGCTGAATTGTCGCTGGTCGGCCGCCACGACGAACACTCGCGCGACGGCGGCGCCAGCACCTACCGCGTCGCCGGCGCGCTGTTCCCGGTGGTCGACCGCTGCAAGCTCTTCGCCAGCGTCGCCAGCGCCTTCCGCGCGCCCAGCCTGTTCGAGCTCTACGCGCCGCCGTTCTTCGGCTCGCCCACCGGCAACCCCGACCTGCACGCCCAGCGCAGCACCAGTTATGAGGCCGGCGCCTCCGTCTTCGTCGACCAGGTCTTCGCCGTGACCGCCACCGCCTTCCGCACCGATTACGACCAGCAGATCTCCTTCGATTTCACGCAGGGTTACACCAACACGCCCGGTGCGGCGGTGCGCGGCGTCGAGGCCGCCCTGGATGCCGGCGACGCGGCGGCGGGCGCGAGCGCGCGCCTCGCCTGGACCTGGCAGCAGAGCGAGGATTCCGGCGGAGTGCCGACGGTGTTCGTGCCGACGCAGAAGGCCTCGGCCGGACTGCGCTGGGCGTGGGCGCAGGCGTGGGTCGGCGGCCGCGTCGACGCCGTCGGCCGACGCACCGACGCCGACCACGCGGAGATGCCCGGTTACGTCCTGCTCGGCGCCGCCGCCGGTTGGACGGTGCTGCCGCATGCCGAGCTCTACGTGCGCGGCGACAACCTCGCCGGCGCGCACTACGTCGAAGTGCGCGGCTTCGGCACCACGTACTCGACCATGGGCCGCAACGGCGCCATCGGCCTGCGCGCCTGGTTCTGAGCGATGGCGGCTGGCGTGGCCGGGGGCGGCGCTACGGTCACCGCCGTGCGCTACGCGATGCTGCTCACCATGCTGCTCGGCCTGCTCGCGCTCGCGCTCGCCGTCGGACTGATCATCGGCCACGCCAGCCTCGCCGACCTGCAGGTGCGCGCGGTGCTGCTCGACCTGCGTCTGGCGCGCGGCGCCGCGGCGGCCCTGGCCGGCGCCGCGCTCGCGGTCGCCGGCGTGCTCATGCAGGGGCTGTTCCGCAACCCGCTGGCTAGTTCGTCGGTGCTGGGCGCCGACGCCGGGGCCAGCCTCGGCGGGCAGACCGCGCTGATCGTGCACGGCCTCTGCGCCGCTTCGCTGCCGGCGTGGATCGTCCCGGAACTGGCCCTGCCGCTCGGCTGCCTGGCCGGCGCGGCGCTCGCCCTCACCGCGCTGGTGCTGCTGGTCGGCCGCACTGCCGGCCTCGCCACGCTGCTGTTGATGGGCGTGATCCTCACCACCTTGTGCGGCAGCCTCTCGGCGCTGCTCGTCAGCCTCGCCCAGGATTCGTGGCAGCTCGGCCGCGCGCTGATCGCCTTCGGCCTGGGCAGCGTCGACGGCAAGGGACTGCGCCACCTCGCCCTCGGGCTGCCGCTGGTTGCTGCCGGCGTGGCCGCGGCATGGTGGTGGGGACGCGGCCTCGACCTCATGCTGTGCGGCGAGGAGGAGGCCGCCGCGCTCGGCGTCGACACCCGCGCGCTGGCCTTCTGGTCCCTGGCGTGGTGCGCGGTGCTGACCGGTGCCGCGGTCGCGCTCGGCGGTGGCGTGGCTTTCGTCGGCCTGATCGTGCCGCACGCGCTGCGCCCCTTCGCCGGCAGCGCGCACCGCCGGCTGATCCCCGCCGCGGCGCTCGGCGGCGCCGCCTTCCTGGTCGCCTGCGACGACCTCGCACGCATCCTGCCGGCGACCGGCGAGGTGCCGCTCGGGGTCATCACCGGCCTGCTCGGTGCGCCGCTGTTCATGATCATCCTGCTGCGCACTCGCCGCGAGCTGGGCTGGTGAGCGCGCACCTCGACATTTCAGGACTCACCGTGGTGCGCGGCGGCGTCACGGTCGTCGACGGCGTGTCCTTCGCCGCGCCGGCCGGCGCCGTCACCGCGCTGATCGGCGCGAACGGCGCCGGCAAGTCGAGTGTGCTCAAGGCCGTGCTCGGCCTGCTGCCGGCGGGCGGCACGGTGCGCTGCGCCGGCGAAGACCTGCGCGCGCTGCCTGCGGCCGCGCGCGCGCAGCGCCTCGGCTACGTGCCGCAGCGCAGCCTGCTGCACGCCGCGCTCAGCGGCGCCGAAGTGGTGGCGATGGCGCGCTTCGCCCAGCGCGGCGCCCTGGCACGCTTCTCCGCCGCCGACCACGCTGCGGTCGCCACCGCCCTCGCGCGCGCCGGCGCCGCGGACTTCGCTGACCGCCGCTTCGACCGCCTGTCATGTGGCGAGGCGCAGCGCGTGCTCATCGCGCGCGCCCTGGCCGGCGGCGCGCGCGCCATCCTGCTCGACGAGCCGACCGCCGCGCTCGACATCGGCCAGGCGCTCGCGGTGCTCGCGCTGTTGCGCAGCCTGGCCGCCGAAGGCTGCGCGGTGCTGGCCGTGCTCCACGACCTCGAACAGGTGCGCGCCTGCGCCGACAGTGCGGTGCTGCTGCAAAACGGCCGCGTGCTCGCATCTGGCGCGACCGCGGCGGTGCTCGCCTCCGGCCCGCTGCGCGCCGCCTTCGCGGTCGATCCCGTGCCCGGTGGTGCGCTCGGTTTCCGCGCGGTGCCGCCGTGAGGGGCGTGCACGCCTGGAACGCGGTGGCGGTGGCCGCGGCGCTGGCCACCGCCCTGGTCGGCGCGGCGCTGGCCGTGCCGCCCGCTCCGGCCGCCCGTTCCATCGCGGATCCTGAGGCACCTACCGTGACGGCCGTCGATGCCTCCGGCACCGCTTTGCCGGTGCACGACTACCGGCGTATCGCCAGCGCCGGCCTGGCCGCAGATGGACTCCTTGCCGCGCTGGTCGAACCGGGGCGCATCGTCGCCTACAGCAGCTTCAGCATCGGCGCTGAAAGCTGGCGCTACGCCGGCTACCCGCGCCTGACCGGACTGCAGGACCTCGAGGCGATCGTCGCGCTCCATCCCGACCTGGTGCTGTGCTGCCCATACGGCAACGAGCACGACCGTCTCGCGCGCCTGCGCGCCGCCGGCCTCACCGTCTGCGACTTCGGCGAGCAGGGCGGCGTCGACGACCTGCTGCGCCAGGCCCGCCTGCTCGGCGCGCTGCTCGGCTGCCCGGCGCGCGCGGAGCGCTTCTGCATGGATTTCACCCGCCGCCTGCAGGCCGTCGCTGGCGATCTGCCGCCGCAGCGGCCACGCCGGCGCGCGCTGCTGCTCGACGTGGTCGGCGACTACCTCTACGGCGGCACCGTCGGCACCAGCTACCACGACGTGCTGCTCGCCGCCGGCCTCGCCGATGCGGCCGCAGCGCGCTACCGCAAGTGGCCGCAGTACGCGGTCGAAGAGATCATCGCCCTCGATCCCGACCTGCTCGTCACCGCAACCGGCAACGCCGCGCGGCTGCGCCGCCTACCCGCGCTCGCCGGCCTGCGCGCCGTGCGCGACCCGGCCGGCATCATCGAGGTCCCCGCTGAGGTGCTCGGCGATCCCGGTCCGGCGATGCTCGCCGCCGCCGAGGCGCTGCGCGCAGCGCTGGTAGCCAACGGCCAGTGATCGCCGCGGTGCGGTGATCACTCCGGCGCAGGTGGCAGGAATCTCGCGCTCAGCGCCGCCCGCGTCGCAGCGCCAGCGGCCGGTCCAGGAGTTCCTTCAAAACCACCAGCTCGCGCATGGTGCGCGGCTGGCGCAACAGGCGCGAGATGCGTGCGGCCCCGGTTGCCACCGCGGGCGCGACCGGGGTGGGCGGTGGGCGGCGCGGCGGCTGGCGCGGCGCCGCCGGGGCCGCCGGCGCGACCACCACGCGCTGCGTCAGCGGTTCGGCGCGCACCTGGCGCTCGCGCACCTGCGGCAGCACCGGCGCCGTCGGCCGCTGGGGCCGCGTCTGCTGGCTCTTGGCCTCCTCGACCGACTCCTTGACCATGACGATGAGATCTTCGAGGAAGCCCATGCCGTGCCCTTTCCGCCGTGCGTGCTGCGCGCGTCCGCGCTCAGGCCTTGTTCGGGTTGTTGTCGGGATTCGCGATCGAGGTGCGCATCTCGGTGTCGGCCTGGACGTTCTTCAGATTGTAGTAGTCCATCACGCCCAGCCGGCCGCTGCGGAAGGCTTCAGCGATCGCCAGCGGGATCTCGGCCTCGGCCAGCACCACCTTGGCGCGGTTCTCGGCCACCATCGCCACCATCTCCTGCTCACGCGCCACGGCCATGGCGCGGCGCTGCTCGGCCTCGGCCTGGGCGATCTTCTTCTGCGCCTCGGCCTTGTCGGTGTCCAGGCGCGCGCCGATGTTCTCGCCGACGATGACGTCGGCGATGTCGATCGACAGGATCTGGAAGGCGGTGCCCGCGTCGAGCGCCGAGTCGAGCACGGTCTTGCTGATGCTGCGCGGGTTCTCGAGCACCTCCATGTGGTTCTTGGCCGCGCCGATGGTCGAGACGATGCCCTGCCCGACGCGCGCGACGATGGTCTGCTCGGTCGCGCCGCCGACCAGGCGGTCCAGGTTGGTGCGCACCGTGACACGCGCTTTGACTTTCAGCTGGATGCCATTGCCGGCCACGCCGTCGATGGTCTGCATGTTCTGCCCGGCGCTCGGCACGTCGATGACCTTGGGGTTGACCGAGGTCTGCACCGCGTCGAGCACGTCGCGGCCGGCCAGGTCGATGGCGCAGGCACGGTCGAAGGTCAGCGGGATGTCGGCCTTGTGCGCCGCGATCAGCGCGTTGACCACGCGCGAGACGTGGCCGCCCGCCATGTAGTGGGCCTCGAGCTTGTCCGTCGGGATGTCGATGCCGGCCTTCTTGGCGGTGATGCGTGCACTGACGATGATATTGGGGTCGACCTTGCGGAAGCGCATGAAGATGATCGCCATCAGGCTGACGTTGGCGTTCGACAGCACCGACTGCAGCCACAGCTGCCAGGCGTTGAAGATCATGAACACGATGATCAGGCCGAAGATGCCCACCACCGCGAGGATGCCCAGGCTGACGATGTTGCCGTTGTCGCCGAAGGGCCCGGCGAGGAGGGGGTTGAGGAGCACGGCGGGGTTGAGCATGGCGGTTCCGGTTCTATCTGGTCGGCGCGCTACCGCGGCAGGCGCCGCGTCGCGAGGAGGTGATGGGAAGGTGAGCGGCAGCGTGCGCAGCCGCGGTGGCGATCAAGGCGGCAGGCGAGCAGGCGGAGCGCACGCGCGTCAGGCCTTCTGCACCAGCACACTTGGTCCGCTGATGGCGATCACCACCACCGCGTCGCCGCTGCGCGCGGTCGCGCCCTGCACCTCGACGTCCAGCTCGCGGCCGCCGCCTTTGCCGGCGAAGCGCGCGCGGCCAGCCGGAAAGGCGTCGGTGACCAGCACCCCGGTGCTGCCCACCTGTACGCCGATGGCGGTCGCGGCGTGGCGGTAGCCAGCGTCGGCGGTGATCTCGGCGCGCGGCACAGCGCGCGATCGCTGCATGCGCGCCAGGCCCCAGGTGGTGACCAGGGCGCCGGCGACGGGCGAGGCGATGACAAACGCATAGCCGAGTCCCGGGGCCACGGAAAAAGCCATGGCGCACGCCGCCAGCGCGCAGCCCAGCGCGGCGACCGCGAGCAGGCCCCAGCTGACGAGCAGGAACTCGACCGCCAGCAGCACCGCGGCCAGGCCGAGCATCATCACCGCACCCACCAACGTCCCGAACGGGAATCCGGCTGCCTCTGCGGGCCCGGCTGCCGGCGCCTGCGCGGGCAGCTGCGCGAGCGCGCCGCCTGCCGCCACCAGCAATGTGTGCAGCACGGTCATCACGACACCACCGGCCCCGGCGCCGCGGCCGTGGTTCCCGGCGTCTCGGTGACCAGCCGCACGATGGCCTCGCCGAAGCGCACCGCCACGATCTCGACGGTGGTCCCGACCGCGATGTACTCGCCGTGCTCGCTGCTCGCGCCCAGGTCGCGCCCATTGATCACCACGAAGCCGCCGGGGCTCAGCGGGGTGCGCACCGTCACGTGCCGGCCGATCAGACTGGCGGCGTGACGCTCGGCCTCGCCCGCACTGGTGCCGCCGATCACCGCGGTCGAGGCCAGGCGGCGCATGACCTTCAGGTTGGGCAAGGCGATGACGATGAACACCGCCCCGGCGATCATCGCCACCAGCGCCAGCGAGCTGTGCAGCAGTGCCGACAGCAGCTCGTTTCCCCAGTTCGGCGAGGATGGGCTGAACTGGTCGATGTCCGGCATGAACGACAGCACCAGGCCGGTGGCGCCCATCGCCACGCCGAGCAGCGCCAACCAACCCCCGGTCGGCACGAATAGCAACTCGGTCATCACCGCCAGCACGCCCACCACCAGCAGCACCAGCTCAAGCGAGCCGGCGAGATCCTGGTAGTACTGGCAGATGAAGAAGCCCGCGCCGCAGATCCCGGCCAGCACCAGCCACAGGCCGACGCCCGGGGCCTTGAATTCCATGGCCAGGAAGAACACCGCCGCCGCCGCCAGAATTGGCGCCCAGCCGGCGAGCTTCCAGCTGATCTCCTCGGTGCGGCTCGGGCTCAGGTCGAGGACCGTGGCGCTGGTGGTGCCCAGCTGCGCGTAGAGCGCATCGAGCCCGGCGACCAGCCCGGTGGCCATGTGCTCCTGCACCGCGTCGTGCGCGGTATAGCTCAGCAGCCGGTCGTGGCCGAGCAGCACGACTTTGCTCGACCCGTCGACCTCCGGATGGTCGGCAAGGAAGCGCGGCAGGTCGTCCTCGATGACGAACTGCGGCCCGCTCTTGGCGTCCTTGCCGTCGAAGCGGTAGAGGTCCTGGTTGCGCGCCGTCATCTTGACCAGCTTCGCCTCGTTCCAGCCCTTGTTCTGCGCGGCATTGCGCAGCAGCGTGCGCACCACCGTCTCGATCTTCTCCGGCCCGTAGGTGATGGCGCCGTCGCTGCCCTGCATGATCACACCGATGTCACCCAGGGTGGCGCCCTCGGTCAGCCAGATCTCATCGTTGCCATAAGCGATCAGCGAGCCGGCCGAATAGGAGTGGTGGTCGATGAAGGCGACCATGCGCGGCCCCGGCTTCGGCACGCCCATCGCCATCGACATCATGTCCGAACCGCCGCCGAGGGTACCGCCATTGGTGGTCAGGTGCACGACCACGGAATCGACCTTCGCCGCCACCGCCTGCTCGAGCGCATGCTTGAAGTAGGAGGCGCGCAGCTCGTTGATATCGCCATCGATCGGGATGTAGGCGACGCGGTGACCCGCCGCCGCCGCGCCGGCCGTCACCGCAGGAGGGGTCACTGGTGCCGGGACCGGCACGACGGGTTCAGCCGCGCCGATGACGGCAGCGAGGAGGAGCAATGCGAAGCAGGCGGACGTGCGGACCATGCGCCTCACGATAGCGCTCGCCGGTCCGCCACCAACCCTTCCCCTGCGGCAGCCCACCACCGACTCGCATCGTCCCAACCGCTTGCAGCGCCAGACTCGTCGCGGATAACGCGCCCTCCAGCGCCGTATCCCGCGCTGCGCCGTAGGTGCACTTCTCGCTTCTCGCATGCGGACGTCCTTCGCACTCCGCACCTCGCACTCCGCACTCCGCACCCTCCACCGTCCCTCCTGTCTCGCCTCCCCAAGGACCCTCCCCATGCCTCTCACCCCCGGCACCGTCGTCATCGGCCAATCCGGCGGCCCCACCGCCGTGATCAACCAGACTCTGGTCGGCGTGGTCACGGCCGCCCTCGCCCAGCGCGCCGCCTTCCCGCGCGTGCTCGGCGCGATCCGCGGCATCCAGGGCATCCTCGATGGCGACTTCTGCGACTTCGCCAAGGAGGACCCCGCCAATCTCGAGGTAGTCGCCGGCACGCCCTCGGCCGCGCTGAAGTCGGTGCGACTGAAGCCCACTCCCGAGGTCTGCCAGAAGGTCTTGGCGCGCTTCAAGGCCGAGGGCGTGCGCGCCTTCTTCTACATCGGCGGCAACGACACCGCCGAGACCGCGCACATCATCAACGAGATGGCGGAGCAGGACGGCTACGAGCTCGCCTGCTTCCACTGCCCCAAGACCATCGACAACGACCTGCGCGTCACCGACCACTGCCCGGGCTTCGGCTCGGCCGCCAAGTGGGTGGCCCAGGCCTTCATGGGGGACAACCTCGACAACCGCAGCCTGGGCGGCATCAAGATCAACATCGTCATGGGTCGCAACGCCGGCTGGTTGACCGCGGCCAGCGCCCTGGCGCGGGTCTTTCCGGACGACGGCCCCCACCTCATCTACTGCCCCGAGACCGACTTCTCGCTGGAGCGCTTCTGCGCCGACGTGCTCGCCGTCCAGCAGCGCCTCGGCCGCTGCGTGATCGCGGTCTCCGAGGGCATCCACGGCCCCGGCGGCAAAGAGATCGTCGACCTCGGCGAGGTCGACAGCCACGGCAACAAGCAACTCTCCGGCTCGGGCGCACTCGGCGATTTCCTGGCCGGCGTGCTCAAGGCCCACCTCGCCAAGGCCACCCCCGGAGTGAAATACCGCATCCGCGCCGACACCTTCGGCTACCTGCAGCGCTGCTTCCCCGGCGTGACCAGCGACGTCGACGCCGCCGAGGCCCGCCGCGTCGGCACCGACGCCGTGGCCGCGGCACTACGCGGCGAGCGTAGCGGCTCGATCGCCTTCCGCCGCACCGGCGAGGGCGCCGCGTATGCCGTCGAGACCTTCGTCACGCCCCTGCGCACCGTCGCCAAGGACACCCGCACCCTGCCACGGGACTGGCTCAACGCGGCCGGCAACGACACCGTCGACGCCAAGTTGCTGCCCTATCTGCGGCCGCTGGTGGGAACGCTGCCGGCGATCGGGCGGTTGATCGGGGGGTGAGCGGGTCTCGGCTACGCGTGGCGCGTCTGTCGGAAGCGCCTGCCCGGACTCGTTTCCACAGAACAACCGGGGTGTGACACGGCTGCCCACCCCTGAGATGGGTACCGCCAGCACCGCGCATCTGCCTCCTATATCTACGCTCCCTTCCCGATACTGCGAAACGCCCGGCCTTCATCTGAACCGGCTGGCCGCCCTGATGGGCGCGCAAACAATCCCAACCACCTGGACCATCCCATGAGCCAACCCTCCGATCTGCCGGTACCTGATCATAATGCCAAGCGGCTGCTGCTCGCCGGATCCATGGCGATCCTCGCCGCGGCCGTTGGGTTCGCCATCCGCGGCGGCATCTTCGCCAACTGGGGTGCGGACTTCGGGTTCACCGGTGCCCAGCTCGGCGCCATCGGCGGAGCGGGCTTCACCGGCTTCTGCTTCGGCATCATCATCGCCGGCGTGATCGTCGACAAGCTCGGCTACGGCAAGCTCATCGTCGCCGCCTTCGCCCTCCACGTGTTGTCCGCCTTCGTCACCTTTGGCGCGACCAAGGGCCAGGACCCGGCCACCGCCTACAACTTCCTCTTCTGGGGCATGTTCCTGTTCGCACTGGCGAATGGCGCGCTCGAGGGCGTGGCCAACCCGCTGGTCTCGACGCTGTTCCCGCAGAACCGCACTCACTACCTCAACATTCTCCACGCCAGCTGGCCCGCCGGCCTCGTCCTCGGCGGCGTCGCGGGCTGGCTGCTCGGCACCGACTCCCTGCTCGGCGGAAAGGAAGGCTTCAGCTGGAAGCTGCAGCTCAGCCTGTACCTGATTCCCACTGTGCTCTACGGCATCCTCTTCCTCGGTCAGCGCTTCCCCAAGTCCGAGGCGGCCGCCAAGGGGCTGAAAATCGGCGAGATGTTCAAGGACGTCGGCATCCTCGGCGGTCTCGTCGTATGCGCGCTGCTGGCGGTGTTCTTCGGCGGCACCCTGGCGCCCCTGCTGACCCCGGCCAACGCCGACGCCGCGACCGCTGCGGCCGCCGCCAAGAACGCCGGCCTCATCGGTTACGGCATCGGCTTCGTCCTGCTGGTGATCATCGGTGTCATCACGCGCTTCTCGATCGGCTCGGTGCTCCTGTTCGTGCTCTTCATCGCCCACCTGCTGATCGGCTCCGTCGAGCTCGGCACCGATGGCTGGATTCAGAACATCACCGGCAACATCCTCTCGCCCAGCGAAGGCAAGCTGCTCTTCGTGTTCACCTCCCTGGTGATGTTCGGCCTGCGCTTCAGCGCCCACTTCATCGAAAAGACCCTCAAGCTCTCGCCAGTGGGTCTGCTCCTGATCTGTGCCTCCCTCGCGGTGGTCGGCCTCAACCTCGCCAGCGCGATCACCACCTTCGCTGGCGCTCTGGTGGCGCTCTTCGTGTATGCGCTGGGCAAGACCTTCTTCTGGCCGACCATGCTCGCGATCGTCGGCGATCGCTTTCCGCGCAGCGGCGCGGTGGCGATGTCGATCATGGGCGGTATCGGCATGATGTCGGTCGGCCTGCTCGGTAGCCCGGGACTCGGCTATGCCAAGGACCGCTTTGCCGGGGAGGCGCTCCAGGCCTCGAACGCAGAGGCCTTCACCGCCTACCAGGCGTCCGCGCCCAGCACGTTCCTGTTCTTGGCCCCGGCGGTCGGGCTGGACGGTACCAAGCTCGCGGAGGTCCAGAAGAAGGACGCGACCCTGCGCACGCCGAACGAACAGTCGGTCGCAGCCGCGAGCATCGCAGGCGATCGCAAGACGCTGACGGCCGATTCGTTCATCCCCGCCATTATGGCAGTGATCTACCTCTTCCTGCTCATCTACTTCAAGACCATCGGCGGATACAAGCCTGTGCGCATCGCCGAAACGGAGTGAGTTCTTCGGCCAGGTCTGACCGCTGCTGATGCGGCCTGGCCCAACGAATAACCCCCGGCGATCGCCGGGGGTTATTCGTTTGCTACATGGCTCGGTGGCTTGGGCCCGCGAAGGCGCGCCCGTTCACTTTTTCGTCTTGGCCTTGGATTTGGCTGTCGCGCTCGCTTTCGTGGGAGACTTCCCCTTCGCCTTGCTCCCGCTGGCCGTCTTGGCCTTCTTGGCGACCGCCTGGGCCTTCGTCTTCGCCACGCCCTTAGCCACCTTCTTCGCCACCGGCTTCTTACCGCTGCGCTTCGCCCACTCACGCTTCATGAAGCGCAGGCCGTCCCCCGCCAGCTGCTCCTCGCTGACGAACATGCGCCGCCAGATCTTGGTCGCTGCGGCCAGGCTGGGCAGGGCCAGGCCGAAGGCCTCAATGGTCAGCCAGCCGTCGTACTTGATCTTCTTGAGGCCGTCGAAGGTCGCCTGCCAGTTTACCTGACCCAGGCCGGGCGTCGAACGGTCGTTCTCGCTGATGTGGACGTGCGCCAGCACGTCCGCGCACGACTTCAGCGCTGCGCCGATGTCCTTCTCCTCGATGTTGGCATGGAAGGTGTCGTACATCATCTTGCACGCCGGGTGATTGACCTCGCGCGCGAAACGCGCCGCGTCGGCCGCGTTGTTGAGCAGGTAGATCTCGAAGCGGTTGAGGAACTCCAGCACCAGCGTGATGTCGAGCTTGCCCGCGTACTGTGCGACCTCGCGGATGCCCTGCACCGCCCAGCCCCACTCATCGGCGGTCGGGCCCTGGCCGCTGAAGTGGCCGAGCGGTGCGTAGTACGGGCCAGCGAGGTGGGTGGCGCCGACGATTTTCATGCAGTCGAGCACGCGCTTGGTCAGCTCCACGCCCTTGGCGCGCACCGCCGGATCGGGGCTGATCGGGCTGTCGGCGAGGGTACGCACGGTCACCGCGGTGCGCCCCAGGCCGAGATCGTCCAGGCGCTTGCCGAGGATCTTCCAGCGCGCCTCGTCCAGGCTGAAGATCGGCAGCTCGACACCGTCGAAGCCGAGCTTCTTGAGGCGTTGGAGGACGGGCAGGAACGAGTCCTGGGTGGGGTCGTCGGTCCACAGCAGCAGATTCATGCCGAATTTCATGCGCGCTCCTGAACGGGTGGTGCGGGCCTGGGGCCCGTTTTTCGTGTCTGCGCAGGCTGCGCGCGCGGCCGGCTCGCGCAACCCCGGTCCTGTGCCATAACCCGGACGCTGCCGCTCAGTCGTGACGCGGACGACGAATGCCCCCACCATTCGCGAATCCGCACCAACGATGTGATGCAGGTGCGGTAGCATGCGGCCCGGGTTCCGGGGGTGCGTACCGTCACCGGGAAACCCGGCGCGCGTGCGTCTGGCGATCAGGGGCAGGGCGGAACGCATCCGTTCGAGGAGACATTCAAGGGAGACGGCATGGCGCGAGCTGTGCGGCCCTGTGCGGGCAGAGGTTGCGCGGAACGCCGCGCCCGGCATCGTCGCCCCTACCACGCCGCGGCTCAACGGCAGCCCGCGCCCGACGTCTCTCTTCAAACCCATTCCCCGGATCATCCCGCCATGCGCACGCTCCTCGCCCTCGGTCTCCTCCTCTCCGCTGCCACCGGCCTCTCCGCCGCCGACTACATGACCAAGGACGGCACCAAGCTGCCCGCGTTCGAAGAGCTCGCGAAGCTGAACGGCGACGCCGCCAAGGGTCAGACCTTCTTCATGACCTTCTGCTTCATGTGCCACCAGGTGAAGGGCCAGGGCATCGACTTCGGACCGAACCTCACCGAAGTCGGCACCCGCCTGCCCAAGGACAAGCTCTTCGAGTCGATCGTGAACCCCAGCGCGGTCATCGCCCAGGGCTTCGACACCGTGATGCTGACCCTCGAGGACGGCAGCACCCCGATCGGCATCGTCGCCAGCGAGGATAAGGACCAGATCTCGATGAAGGCCATCGGCGGCGTCGTCACCAAATACGCCAAGGCCGACGTCACCGCGCGCGCCAAGCTGCCGATGTCCCAGATGCTGCCCAACCTGCAGGCCAACATGACGCAGCAGGATCTCGTAGATCTCGTGGCTTACCTGTCGACGTTGAAGAAGCCGTGAATGGCTGATGGCTGATGGCTGATGGCTGATGGCTGATGGCTGATGGCTGATGGCTGATGGCTGATGGCTGATGGCTGATGGCTGATGGCTGATGGCTGATGGCTGATGGCTGATGGCTGATGGCTGAATTATCATGGCTGAGGGCACT
>JBBQSO010000074.1:0-26278 GCA_038213805.1 Planctomycetota bacterium
CGACCCGTGGCCGCGCTTGACCGCGGCGGCGGGGCGGCCCCCCGCTGAAGCGCGCAAAGAACTCGAAGCGCTGCTTCTGGAGCAGCCCGACTTCCTGCCCGCACACTTCAACCTTGGCACGTTGCTGATCGACAGCGATCCCGACACCGCGGTCAGCCACCTCGAGCGCGCCGCCGGCAGCCCGCTCACCGACCTCGCCGCCGACGCATGGAGCAATCTCGCGCTGGCGCGCTACCGCCAGGGCCGCCTCGAGGAGGCGCTGACCGCCGCCATCCACGCCTGCGAGCGCCGCGGCGACGAGGCCGGCAAGGCGCTGCGCGACGAGCTGCGCCGCGTGCTGGTGGTGCGTCACGACGAAGCGCGCCGCCGCGCCGAAGAAGAAGCGAAGAAGCTGCACCTGGCGGCTCGCAGCCTGCCCGACGCGCACGTTGGCGAAGCCTACGACCAGCGGCTGCAGGCCGCCGGCGGTGCGGGCGGCTATCGCTTCAGCGTCGGCACGCCCCCAGCGGCCGCCGCACCCGCGAACGGCACCGACCCAGCCCCCGCCACGCCCCCGCCACCCGCGCTGCCGCCGGGCCTCGCGCTCGACAGCGACGGACGCGTGCACGGCACGCCCACCACTGCGGGCGCCACACCCATCCCGGTGGTCGTCCAGGACGCGGCCAGCACCAGCATCAGCGGCAGCATCGCGCTGACCGTGATCCCCGCCCCAGCGATCACCACACGCGTGCTGCCGGAAGCCATCCTCGCCCAGGATTATCAGGCCGAGCTGGCCTGCGTCGGGCTGGCGGCGCCGCACTGGCGCATCAGCGGCCTGCCCGACGGGCTGGCGCCTGGCCGCACGCACGGCGCGACTGCCACCATCGTCGGCTCGCCGCTGCACGCCGGCACCGTCACCGTGCATCTTGTCGCCGACGATGGTGCGCGCTCGGCGGAGGCCGATCTGCAGCTGACGGTGAGCGACGCCTTCGCGCCCGACGCCGCGGTGCTGCCGCCGGCCACCGCTTGGGCGCCCTACCGCCACCAGCTCGGCGTACGCGGGCCGGTCCAGGCCTACCGCTGGAACGCGGCGCCGGTCGCGGGTCTGACGCTTTCCACCGACGGTGTGATCGGCGGCACGCCGGAACAACCCGGCGATCAGGCCCTGACCGTGACCATCGCCGCTGCGGACGGCCGCAGCCGCGCCAGCACCGTGACCGTGCCGGTCAACCCACCGCCGGTGATCGAGGAGCCGCAGCCGATCGAACTGACGCGTGGCGCGCCCGTGGTGCGGCCGCTGAAGCTCAGCGGCGGCACCGCGCCATTCGCCTGGAGCCTGATCGAGGGCGCGCTGCCCAAGGGCCTGCGCCTGGATCCCGACGGCACCTTGCGCGGCGCGGTCGGCGAACCGGCCAAGACCGAGGTCACCGTCGCCGCCAGCGACCGCTGGCAGGCCGCGACCCGGCAGAAGGTGACCATCATCGTCAAGGAGGCCGAGAAGAAGGATCAGGATCAGCAGCAGCAGCAGGATCAGGCCAAGCAGGATCCCAAGGACGGCCAGCAGAAGCAGGACGGCAAAGATGGCAAAGACGGCAAAGACGGCAAAGACGGCAAAGACGGCAAAGACGGCAAAGACGGCCAGAATCAAAAGGATGCGAAGGATCAGTCCAAGGACGGCAAGGACGGCAAAGACGACCAGCAAGCCAAACAGGACAGCCAGAAACCCAGCGACGATCACAAGAAACCCGACCCGCAGAGCGGCGGCACGGAGCCGAAGCCGGGCGACGGCAAAGCCGACGACCACGGCAAGGACCAGGCCGCGCAGCCACCCGGCAAACAGCCCGGCGCGCAGGACCAGCTCAGCGGAGGTGGGAAGGATGACGGGAAGGACAAAGACAAGGATCACAGCCAGGATCAGGCCGCCGCCGCGAGCGGCGGCGCGCAGGCCGGCAACGATCCGGCCCACGATCTGAAGCAGGCGGCGGCCGACCGCTGGCTCGACCAGCTGCCCAAGGAAAAGCGCGGCGCCCTGCGCATGCAGCTGCTCGACGGCAGTGGCGCGCGCGCGCAAAAGGGCAAGGCGTGGTGAAGCGTCTGCCCCGCGCCATCCGCCACGTGCTCGTCGGCCTGGTCGCCGTGCTCGGCCTCGCGGGCCTGGACGCAGCCGAGGCAAAGCTCGAACTGCCGGATCCGCTGGTGCCCGGCGTGGTGCTGCAGGGCACGATCCAGATCGAGGACGCCGCCACGCGTGTAACCAATGTCAATCTGCCGCCGATCGCCGGTTTGGAATGGCAGGTGCAGCAGGGTGGCATGCAGTCGATGCGCAGCGTCAATGGCGTGGTCACGCGCAGCGAAACCGTGCGCCTGGCGGTGCGCGCGCAGATGGCTGACACCTTCCGCATCCCGGCGGTGACGGTGACGCTCGCCGATGGCAGCACCATCACCACCACGCCGGTAACGGTGACCGCCAGCGCGGCCAACCAGAATCTGCAGGGCGACGCCTTCGCCGAGACCGCCTTCGAGCCGCCGGCGATCGTCGCCGGCGAGCCGACCACCCTGGTCTACCGCATCTACCTGCGCCAGCCCAACGACAAGCCGCGCAGACTGCGCCAGTGCGACCTCGCGCCGCCGGCTGGGGCGCTGCCACTGGGCGAACGCAGCGAAAGCGAAGGGCAGACCTACGACGCGCGCGGCAATCCCTGGCGCATCCGCACGTTCCGCTGGCCGCTGACCTGGGCCCTGCCCGGCACCTACCAGGCGGGTGGGCAGCAGGCCTACGTGATCTGCCGCGAGGACTTCTTCGGCCAGCTCTCACCGATCGCCGATCGCACGGTGGCGATCCGGCCCGCGTCGCTGACCGTGGCCGCCCTGCCCGAGGCCGGCCGGCCAGCGGACTTCAACGGCCTGTTCGGCCCGCTCTCCATCAGCGCCGCCCTCGAGCGCCCGCGCATTGCCAGCGGCGAGGGCACGGTGCTGACCGTGACCATCGATGGCCGCCAGACCGAACTCATCACCCGGCCCGTCCTTGCCGTACCGGCCGGATTGAAGGCCTATCCCAAGGACGATGACGAGCCTGCGCACGGCACCGCTGCCACCGCGCGCGACCAGCGCCCGCTGAATGCGGTGCCCGGACCGCATCAGCGCAGCTTCCGCTGGGACCTGGTCCCTGACCGCGCCGGCGAGTTCAACCTGCCCGCGCTGACCCTCGCGTACTTCGATCCAAGCAGGCGCGCTTACGACCACGCGCACGGCCCGGCGCTGACGCTGACGGTGCTGCCCGGGCGTGCGGCGAACGTGTCGATCACCGGCAAGCCGCTTGGCGAGACCGCGGCTGCGACCGCGACTCCGCAGCTGCTGCTGCCGGCGCCGCTGCGCGGCAACGTGGCGGGCCGTCCCGACACCGCGCTCGGCCTCCTCGCCCTTGGTGGCGCCCTGGCGCTCGGCGCGCTGGTCGGGCTGGTGGGGCGCTGGCGGGCGCGCCGCCCCGACCACCCGCACCGCGGCCGCGCCCTGCGCCGTGCTGCGGCCACGCACGATCTCGAAGCCCTCGCCGCCGCCACCCACGAGCTGCGCCAGGTGCTGCGCGGCGGCCCGGCCGCCGTTGCCGCGGCGCGCCTGGCCGAACGCATCGACTTGGCACGCTTCGGCGGCCAGCAGCTCGGCGACATCGGCGATCTGGTCGCGGCGCTGGAGGACGTGCCGTGACGCGCGCCACCGTCCCCCGACTGCGGCAGGCCCGCGCCCTGCTGCTCGCGCTTTTGCTGGGCGCACTAGCGCCCCTGGTCGGCGCCGATGATCCCTACGCGGTGTGGAGTGCAGGCCATCCCGCAGCGGCCATCCCCGCGCTCTACGCCACCGCCCAGGCGAGCGGACGCTGGGATGCGTGGCTCGATCTCGGCCTGGCCGCCGCGGCCGCTGAGGACCGTCCACGTGCCGCCGCTTGGCTGGCAGAGGCGGCACGGCGTGCGCCGGAGCGCCGCGAACCGCGCGAGGCCCTGCGCGCGCTCGATCCGGCGCAGGGCGTGGCACTGAGCTGGAGCGAACGCCTCGGACCTTTGACCTGGCCAGGCACCGGCTGGACGGCGGTCACTCTGCTTGCCGCCGCCGGACTGGCCCTTGGCCTCGCCCTGGCCGGACGACGACGGCGCGGCACGGTGGCGTTCATCGGCTGCGCAGCGCTGGTCGCGGTCTCGCCGGGCCAAATTGCCCAGCTGCACGATGCACGCCACGAACTGTTCGCCACCGTGCGCGACTCCCACCTGCTCGACAGCGCCGGCAATCCCGGCGACGCCCTGCCCGCCGGTACCGTGGCGGAACGCGAGGCGCAGCCGTTGTGGGCCGGGCGGGTGCTGGTCCACCTCGCCGATGGCCGCCGTGGCTATCTGGCCATCGTCGATACCACGGCGGAGCCCTGACCGGGCGTGCGGCGCGCGGCGCGGCGGATACCGCACCCACCGCCGTACCGGGACGGGCCTCCTCCCCCTTCACTCGCTGCAACGCGCTGCGATAGTTACGATCGATGCCCACCGCCGTCCCCGAAATCGAAGTCGAGGTCTCGACCACCACGCGGCTCGCGCCGCGCTGGCAGGTGGTGCTGCTGAACGACGACGACCACACCTACGACTACGTCATCGAGATGCTGGTCGCGCTGTTCGGCCACACCATCGAGCAGGCCTTCACCATGGCCTGCGAAGTCGATGCCAGCGGCCGGGTGGTGGTCGACACCACCAGCCGCGAGCGCGCCGAACTCAAGCAGGAGCAGATCCACGCCTACGGCGCCGATTGGCGGATGCCGCGCAGCGCCGGATCGATGTCGGCGGAGATCGAACCGGTGGAGTGAGCGCTTTTGTGGTGCCGAACGCCAGGATCCGTCCCGTCAGGACTTTCGCTCGCGATTCGAGCCGAGAACGCCTGAAGCCTCCCACTTGCCCCACCAGATGCTGCTGCGACCCTTGTGGACAAGGGAGAGCCTCGTGCACGACACGCTGCTTGTCGTCATCGTGCTGCTCGCGGTGGTGGCCTTCGTCGGCGCAGTGGCGCCGCGGCTGCGCGTGCCGTATCCGATCCTGCTCGCGGCGGCGGGGCTGCTGGCGGCGGTGGTGCCGGGGATGCCGACCCTGCCGCTCGATCCCGACCTCATCCTGCTGATCTTCCTGCCGCCGCTGCTCTACGCGGACGCGTTCCAATCGTCGTGGCTGGACTTCCGGCGCTGGCTGCGCCCGATCGCCATGCTTGCCATCGGTCTGGTCGCGGCGACCACGCTGATCGTCGGTCTGGTCGCCAAGGCCTGCTTCCCCGAATTGCCGTGGGCGGCCTGCTTCATCCTCGGCGCGGTGGTCTCGCCGACCGACACGGTCGCGGCCCAGGCGGTGATCGAGCGGCTGCGCATTCCGCGGCGCATCACCGCCATCCTCGGCGGCGAAAGCCTGGTCAACGACGCCACCGGGCTGGTCGGCGTGCAGATCGGCGTCGCAGTCGCGCTGAGCGGCGTCTTCCACGCCGGCGACGCCGCACTCTCTTTCGCCTGGGTCGCGGGCGGCGGCGTGGTCGCTGGCGTGGCGGTGGGCGTGGTGTTCGCGTGGATCAACACCCGGCTGCACGAATCCGCGGTGCTGTTCACCTGCTCGCTGCTCGCGCCCTACCTGGCCTTTGCGGTGGCGGCGGCGGTGGGCGCGTCCGGAGTGCTGGCGGTGGTGGTGGCCGGCTTCCTGGTGTCATGGCGCATCCACGACATCCGCCCGGCCAGCCGCCTGGCGCTGTTCGCGACCTGGGAACAGCTGGTGTTCGTACTGAACGGCTTCTGCTTCATCTTCATCGGGCTGGAGACCCCGCGCCTGCTGCGCTCGCTCGGCGCCGCCGGCACCTGGCCGGTCACCGGCGCGGTGCTGATCGCGCTGACCGTCATCGTCCTGCGCATCGCCTGGTGCGTGCCCGGCGCCTACGTGCCGCTGTGGCTCAGCGCGCGGCTGCGCGGGCGGGAAGGCGGCTACCCCGCGCTGCGTGAGGTCTTCGTGCTGTCGTGGTGCGGCATGCGCGGCGTGGTGTCGCTGGCCGCCGCGCTGGCGCTGCCGCCCTACTTGGCCGACGGCCTGCCTTTTCCGGGACGCGACCTGATCATCTTCTGCACCTTGGCCGTGATCTTCTCGACGCTGGTGGTGCAGGGCCTCAGCCTGCTACCGCTGATCCGCCTGCTCGGCATCCGCGACGAGGCCGCCGACGAGGACGAGATCCGCCACGCGCGCGAGGCCGTGCTGCGCGCCGGCATCGCGCGCCTGGACGCGTTCTGCAGCGAGCACTCCTGCCCGATCGCCGTGCACCACCTGCGCGAGGCCATGGTCGACGAGCTCGACGGCCTGCACGAGCAGGACAGCACCATCCGCGACCGCGCCACCAAACGCCGCGCCGTCTCCATCGACGTCAAGCGCGCGATCCATGCCGCCCAGGGCGCGGAACTGCTGCGCCTGCGCGACCGCCAGCAGATCAATGATCGCACCTGCCTGATGCTGCAGCTGGAGCTGGATCGCAGCGAGACGCGGTAGCGCGTCTGCGCAGCCGCGCATTGCCATCTACGCCCGCCCCTCCATGCTCGCCCCGCCCCGGCCTGCCTGCCACGCAGATGCGGAAACCTCCGGCGCTGCAGTGGAGTTATCATGGATCGCGAAGAACTCCGGTTGCGCTTCCCCGCCATGCGGCCGCTCGCCAAGGCGCCGACGCTGATGAGCATCAATGGCTGCGGGCTGGGCATGTACGGCAAGCGCGAGTTCGACCGCGAGACCGGCACGTACATCAAGACGCGCAGCCTGTGCGTGCTGTTCGTGCCGGTGCTGGCGGTCGATGCCTTCCGCGTCGCCGATGCCAGCGCGGGCTGGTACTTCCTCGGCAAGGAAAGCCTCTCGCCCTTCGCCAAGGCCTGGAATCTGCTGCTGGTCGTCGGCATCGCCGCCAGCGTCGCCTGGGCGCAGTACGACGACTACCGCAGTTCACCCGCCTACCGCGATCACGAGGCCTTCGTCGCGGCGCAGGCCAGCGCCGGCGCCGGCGACCTGCCGGCCGCAGCCAAGGGCTACGCCGACTTGATGGCCGGCGGACCGTCGACGGAAGAGGCGCACGCCGCGCTCGCCGCGCTGATCGCGGGCAGCCTCGACGGCCTGCCGCCCAAGCAGGGCCTGGCGGTACTCGGCACGGTCGCCGACGTGCGCGCGGCGCAGCGCGAGCCGGATCTTGGCGATGCGACCCTGGCGGCGCACGCGCGCACTCTGACCACCCATGCGCGCACCGCCGACCCGCGCACCGCCATCGGCCTGATCGATCTCACCCGCCACCTGATCGCCCCCAAGGCGGCGCGCGTTGCAAAGGGCGCAAAGAGTGCGAAAAGCGCGCAGAATCAGGGCGCAGTCGAGAACCCCGCCGCGGCACCCGAGGACCTCGCCCTGGCCGCCGACCGCGTCACCCTGCTCACCGCCTACGCAGCCCTGGCCCCCGAGGACCCGTGGCCCGCCATCGAATTGGCCATCCTCGCCGATGAGCGCGGCGACGAGCAGCGCTGCCAGGAACTGCTTGAGCCCCACGCCAAGCGCCTGGGCGCCACCGAGGGCGCGCGCATCCTCGGCAGCCGCTACGCCGCGCTCGGGCGCATCGATGACTCGTTCCCGCTGCTCGACGCCTACACCGGCGCCGGCCTGAAGAAGCTGCACGCCGCCGAGGCCGCCTGGGAGAACGCCTACAAGCAGTCGTCCGACCGCGCGCTCGCCGCCCTGCGCGGCGATGAGGCAGGCGCGGACTGGTACGCGCGCTACGAACACCTCGACAAGGCCCATCAGCAGGAAGCGGTCGACGCCTGGATCAGCGCACGCGTTGCCGCTGATACCGGCCTGGAGCACTTCCGCAGCGCGCTGGCCGCCGCAGCCGTGATCGTGCCCACCGCCATGGACCTGGGCATCGTCACCCTGCAGCGCGCCCAGGGCCAAGCCGACCCGGCGGCCAAGAAGAAGGACCTCGAAGCCGCCGAGCGCACCTTTCTCGCCATCCGCGGCGTCGCCGGTGACAGCGACCGCTACCGCGAGTCGCTGGCCCAGGTCTACTACTGGCTTGGCAAGCCGGGCGACGGCCGCGCGCTGCTCGACCAGATGCTGGTCGACCACAAGCGCGATGGCGAGGGCCTGCTGCGGGCCGCCGGCATCCTGCGCCTGGTCGGCGCGGAATCCGAATCGCGCACCCTCAGCGAGGAGGCCTACGCCAACGCCGGCAACACCGATCAGAAGTATGCCGCCGCGACCCTGCGCTCGGTGACCTTCACCGACATCGACGACGAGATCGTGTGGCTGTCGCGCTGCGACCAAGCCCAGCCGCGCGTGGTCGCCGGGCTCGCCGAGCTGCGCGGGCGCAAGGCCGCCGAGGCCGGTCACGACGCCGAGGCGGCAGTCCTGCTGCGCCAAGCGGTGGACGCCTGGGCAAAGCTGCCAGAGGACGCCTCGACGCTCAACAACGGCGCGCTCGCGGTGCTGGCACTGTTCGAGACGACCGGCGAACGGACGCTGCTCGAGCGCGGCACGACCATGCTCGGCAAGGCCTTCGCCCTGGAGCCCGGCGACAGCATCCTGCTCAAGAACCAGGCCGACATCGTGCTGCAGGGCATGCTCATGGACGTCATCGGCACGCGCCTCGACCAGGTCCGGCTGCACCGTTTCGGCGAGTTCGGGATGCTGCGCTTCCTCTACAATGACGAGGCCGGGCGCGTGGCGCTGATGGCCACGCTCGCCAAGCATCCCGATCTGCCGCGCGTGCTCGGGCTGTACGAGAAGCTGGTGGTGATCCGCGCCAAGCAGCGCAGCTGCTGGTCGCCCCTGATCCACCTGCGCCTGCTCGCCCGCGACATCCCGGCGGCGCGCACGCTGCTGCAGCGCCTGGCCCAGGTCGAACTCGACCACGGTGACGCCGCCGCTAAGGCAAAGGCTGACGCCAGCGGCGCAAACGACGTCGCGCAGCGGGAAGACAACACGCGCGCCCTGATCCGCCCGGAACAGGTCATCAAGGAACTCGGTCGCGCGGGCGGGGCGACCTTCGCCTTCGCCGTCGACGTGCGCACCGATCTGCTGGTCGATCTCGCCGCCTGCGGCGGTCCGGCACTGACCGACGATGTGGTCGCGCACTGCGACCAGGCCTATGCGGCCGCACCGTCGGTGGGCAGTCGCCACGCCCTGTCCCACGCCCTGCTCGGCCGCTGCGCCGCAGCCCTTGCCGCCCGCGACCCGGCCGCTGCGGCGCTGATCGCCCGCCTCCAGCGCATCGTCTCCCCGTCTGCGCTGCTGCCGGTGCTGCTCGACCTCGATCACGGCCGCGCGGCCGGCGTGCTCGCCGACGCGGACTTCACCCGCGCCTGCGCGCTGCGCAGCGAGGATGCGGCCGCCTTCCCGAGCGCGCCGAGCGGTTGGACCTGGGCGCTGCTGCGCTGGACCAGCGCTGACCAGGGCGCAGCGCTGGCTGCGCGCATCCGCGGCGATGACTACTGGCCGGTGTCCGAGGGCATCGACCTGCTGATGTCGCCCTGGAGCACCAACACCACGCTCGACGCGTGGTGGCTGCAGCGTGCCCGTGGCGATCAGGATGCAGCCCACGCCCTGCTGGTCGCCGCGCAGGCGCGCGGCGTGGCGCTGCCGCTGACTCCGTGACGCTTCTCGCTTCTCGCTTCTCGCTTCTCGCTTCTCGCTTCTCGCTTAAGCGCGCGACATGCCGTCCCTGAACATCCCGTCAACCCCCGTCGTCGCCGCGAAGTTCACGGTTTCGGCAGCGTGATCGCGATCACCCGCGCGCCGTTGCCATCCAGGGCGCAGGCGACGATGCGGTGGTGGTTGGTGTCCGCGACATAGATGGTGCCGGCGGCGATCGACAGACCGCCGGGCTCGAACAGCCCGTCTGGGGCGGGCAGGCCCGGCAGCGCCAGGGTGGCGACCTCGCCGCTGAGGGGATCGACGGTGCGCAGGCGCTGGTTGTAGGTGTCGGCGACCACCAGCAGCGGGCCCTTGGGACCGCTACCCAGGGCCACGCCGAGCGGATGCTGGAAGCGCGCATCGCCGCTGTGGCCGTCGACCAGCCCGAAGCCGAACAGGTCGCCGGAACCGGCGAGCGTACGCGTGCGCCCATCGGCGGTGAGGTCGACGGCGCGCACGCTGCTGACCTCGCTGTCGGCGACGTAGACCGCGCTGTCGCCAGCGGCCAGACCGCTGGGCTGGGCGAAAGCTGCGGTGCGCTGCGGACCGTCGGTGCAGGTTTCGCGCCCGCTGCCGGCATGAACGCCGATGGTCTGAGCCGCCAGGTCGTAGCGCCAGATCTGGTGGTGGCCGGCCATGGCGATGAACAGCTGCGTGCCGACGCGCACCACGTCCCACGGGCTGTTCAGGCGCGCGTCCTTGGCCGGCCCCTGGTAATTCCGGTCGTTGCCCTGCTCGCCGTTGCCGGCCAGGGTGTGGACAGCGCGCGTGGCGAGATCGACCGCGCGCAGCGCGTGGTTCTGGCGGTCGCAGACGAACAGCGTCCGCCCGTCCTCGGACAGGGCCAGGCCTTGCGGCTCGTTGAATGCGGCCGCTGAGCCGACGCCGTCGACGAGTTCGGGATGGCCGGAGCCGAGCACCGCCGTGACCGCACCATCCAGCCCCGCGACCACGACGCGGTGGTGGGCGGTGTCGGCGATGAACAGGCGCTTGCCGACGGCATCGGCCAGGATCTTGCCCGGGAAGGCCAGCACGCCATCCGCGGCGGCGTCGTGCTCGGGCGTGAAGCGCAGCGGCGCCTTGGCGAGCGAGCCGTCGGCCTGGCCGGCGGCGATGGCCTTGGCGATGGCCGCGTCCATCTCGGCGCGGTGACCCTCGCCGGCCCAGGCAGCGGCGATGTTGCCGTGGGTGTCAAGCAGCGCGAGCGTCGGCCA
This sequence comes from Planctomycetota bacterium, assembly GCA_038213805.1. Lineage (GTDB taxonomy): Bacteria > Planctomycetota > UBA11346 > UBA11346 > UBA11346 > BOG-1363. Next base: position 10,901 of record JBBQSO010000074.1, read on the forward strand.
GCTGCGCACGCCCAGGCGGTTCCAGATCGCAAAGTCGCTGTCGACCGCGACCGGGTGCTCGAGGTGGTTGCGCAGCACCGCCGCGCGGATGTTGGCGAGGTCCTTCTCCTGGTCGAACTTGCCGGAGTGGACGCCGACCACCACCAGCGGCTGGTCGTGGTACTTGGCCTCCAGCGCCTTGAGGTCGGGCATGACGTGCATGCAGTTGATGCAGCAGTAGGTCCAGAAATCGATCAGCACCACCTGGCCGGCGAGTTTGTCCGTGGTCAGCGGCGCATCGGTGTTGAGCCAGCCGCGCGCACCCGCGAACAGCTCACCCGCGCGCCGCGCGCCATCGTCGGCGGTCTCGGCGCCAGTCAGGCCACCCACGACCAGGAGCAGGGCCAGTGCGGCACGGGCGAGGGGACGATGGGACATGGCGACCTCCGGCCATATGGCCTACCCGGAACTACGTCGCCCGCCACCCACCGTTGGGCGTGACAGCCCCACCCCACCCGGCACATCAGGTCTCCGGTATGCCCCCTGACGCCTGTCTGGCTCCCGCACCTTCGTCAGTCGCCGTTTTCGCCAAGCCCGCTACGCTGCGCATCCTCCGCTGGACGTCCCCCATGCCTTTCGCCCCCATCCCGCCCGTCCTCGAAGCCCTGCGCCGCGGGGAGATGGTCATCCTGGTCGATGACGAGGACCGCGAGAACGAGGGCGACCTGGTGATGGCGGCCGAATTCGCCGACGCCAAGGCGATCGCCTTCATGGCCACGCGTGGCTGCGGTCTGATCTGCCTGAGCATGGAAGGGACCCTGCTCGACCGCCTTGGCCTGCCGCTGATGACGCGCAACAACCGCTCGCGCCTGGCCACCGCCTTCACGCTCTCGATCGAGGCGCGCGAGGGCGTCACCACCGGCATCAGCGCCGCCGACCGCGCGCGCACCATCCAGGCGGCGATCGCCCCGAACGCGCGGCCCGAGGACCTGGTCTCGCCCGGCCACGTCTTTCCGCTGCGCGCGCGCGACGGCGGCGTGCTGGTGCGCGCCGGCCACAGCGAGGCCTCGGTCGATCTGGCGCGCCTCGCCAAGCTGACCCCGGCCGCGGTGATCTGCGAGATCATGAAGGGCGACGGCACCATGGCGCGTCTGCCCGACCTGGTCGCCTTCTCACAGGAGCACGACTTGCTGCTGGCGTCGATCGCCGACCTCATCGCCTGGCGCGAGGAGCGCGAGAGCCTGGTCGAACTCGCCGCGCAAGCCTCGGTCGACACCCCGGCCGGGCGCTGCCGCGCCTACACCTACCGCAGTACGCTGAGCGGCGACCACCATCTCGCGGTGGTGGTCGGCGACCGCCTCGGCCCCGAGCGCGCGGTCGAGGAGCCGGTGCTGGTGCGGGTGCAGAAGGAGTGCGTGCTCGACGATCTGCTGAATGGCGACAGCCCCGGCGGGGCGCGCGCCAGCCTGCGCCAGATCGGCGCGGCCGGCGAGGGCATCTACCTGCACATGCGCGACGGTCATGGCCGTACCCTGCCCAACCATCTGGTGCGCCTGGGCGGCATCGACCACCGCCCCGGCTCCGAGCCCGATCCCGGCATGGATCCGCGCGATTACGGCATCGGCGCGCAGATCTTGCACCACCTGGGCGTGCGGCGGATGCGCCTGATCACCGCCAGCGACCGCCACATCAGTGCCCTGTCCGGACATGGGCTGGAGCTGGTTGAGCGGGTGAAGCCGACCTGAGCGGGATTGTGCGGTCGATTGTGCGACTGCGGTCTCTCGGTCGTGCCAGCGGCGAAGAGGAGGCCTCACACAGAGCTTCCGCGCTCCTGCGGCGGCACTGGGAAGAGGCAGAAGCAGATCCCGCATGGCGCGAGATGTAAAGTCGTAATCATTTGACTATATTGATCTTGTAACTGTCATCGCGATTCGCAAACAGCCCGCCGCAGCTGCCCCATATCTCGCTGGCTCCCTGCGTTCGGGGCCTACGCTGCGCCCTTCGCTAGAAGGACAGGCCATGCTCCGTGAAATGCTCCAGGGCAAGCTCCACCAGGCGGCGGTCACCGACTGCCAGCTCGACTATCCGGGTAGCCTGACCGTCGACATCGACCTGATCGAGCGCGCCGGGATGCTGGTCAACCAGCGCATCCAGCTGCTGAACTGCAACAACGGCTCGCGGCTTGAGACCTATCTGATCCCCGGCGAGCGCGGCAAGCGCGACATCATCGTCAACGGCGCTGCCGCCCGTCACGCCTACAAGGGCGACCGCGTGATCATCGTGGCCTACGCGATCTATACCGAGGACGAGCTCAAGACCCACCGCCCGACCGTGCTGGCGCTCAACGCCCGCAACGAGGTGATCGCGACGCATTGAGCCGGTGTCTTCCGCCATGTCGGGCATTCCGCACAGCCTCCGCGCGGTGCCTGATACCGTGCCGGCGATGACCACACAGCCCCCCTCGCCGCACGGCGCGCCGGTTGTGGACGATGGTGCCCCGGCTACTGTCAGCTCCGCTTCCAGGAGACCTCCGATGCCCCCGTCATCTCGCCGCACCGCAGCGACCCGCCCGGCCCCCCGGCGCTCGCCCGTCTCGGAAGGGCTCGAAGCGAAGGTCCCGGATCCGCACGAGGAGCTGCTTGACGATGGCGGCGCGCCGGCGGCCAATACGCGCAGCTCGCGGCGCCTGACCGCGACCTCGGCCAAAGTGCCGGTGACGCGCGGTTCGCGCCCGCTGACCGCGGCCGAGCAGGAGCAGAAGAAAGCCAACTTCCGCTGGGGCATGAAGGTCGCCGTGCTGCTGATGGTGCTGATCGCCGCCGGCGCCGCCGCCTTCTGGTTCTTCGGCAAGGAGGACCCCCGCCAGCGCGCCGCCACCGCCGCCCTCGCCGATGGCAACGCCAACCTCAACGCCGTCGAGCAGGCGCTGAGGAACCGCCAGCCCGACCGCGCCCGCGCCGCGGTCTCGGCCGGCAAGAAGGCCATTGAGATCCCCGCGCTCGGCAACGCCGCGGCGCCCGATCCCAAGGATCCCAACCTGGCCGGCGTGCCGTACGGCCAGAGCGCCTTCGAGCTCGAGCAGAAGTTCAACGGCTACAGCGAGGCGATCGCCAAGCTGGAGCGCGACATCAAGGCCGCGAGCAGCAAGCAGCGCGTCATCGACGGCTTTGGCAAACTGCTCGAGTACTCGGACGAGGACCTCGACAAGTTCACCAAGCAGGTGGGCGACTTCCTCGCCAACCCGGTCGAGCCCGAGGCCGGCCCGCGTCCCGACTACGCCGCCGACTACCCCGGCCTGATCATCGACGTGCAGACCCAGGTCGCGAAGATCGATGCCGAGAAGGCGCGCCGCAAGGACGCCGTGACCAAGGACCAGGAGGAGAAGGCCCACGGCGAGGCCGAGGTGCTGGTCAAGAGCGAGCGCTTCAAGGATGCCCTCGACAAGCTCGACGAGTACACCAAGAAGTACGAGAAGGCCGATTTCGCCAGCATCCGCACCTACATCACGGATGCCGCCACGCTCTCGTGGAATCAGGCCAAGGCGCGCGTCGCAAGCCTGATGGTCGACTACAACGCGCCCGGCACCGCACCGCCCGTCGCCGCGGCCGCGCTGGTCGCCGCCCGCAAGCGCCTCGGCGAGGTCATCGAACGCTTCGGCGTCGAGACCATCGTCACCGAGGCCAAGGACGCGCTGGGCAAGCTGCCGGATAAGTGAGCGCGGCGTCCGGTCGTCCATCGGACCGGACAGCCGATCGAACAGGAGGCGCGGAGACGCAGAGGCCGGAGGAGGACAGCCTGCGAGTCTGAATGGCTGAGATCGGACTCAGCCCTCCGCGCCGTCGCCTCGTCTTCTCCGCCGGACATGCCCGAACCGCTGCGAGGCGGACGAGACCAGCCCACCTCGCCTCCTCCTACCTCCGCGCCTCCGCGTCTCCTGTTTTATCCTCTCCGCATCCCTCGACGACCGCGAGCTCGCGCTTGCGCAGCTGGCCGCAGGCGGCGTCGATGTCGGCGCCGCGCTGGCCGCGCACCGTGGGGTGGCCGCCAAGGTGCTCGACCAGGGCCGAGAAGATCTCGACCTGGTCCCAGTTCGGGCGGCGGTGCGGGCTGCCCTCGACCGGGTTGAAGGGCATCAGGTTGATATGTGCGCCGTAGCGGCGGCCGATCTCGGCGAGGCGCTCGGCGTGCGCGTCGCTCATGTTGTCGCCCTCGAGCAGCACGTACTCCAGGGTCATGCGCCGGTTGACCAGGCGGCTGTAGTCGTCCATCGCCGCGAGCAGTTCGCTGAGCGGCCAGCGCCGGTTGATCGGCACGATGCGGTCGCGGGTCTCGTCGTCGGCGGCGTGCAGGCTCAGCGCCAGGGTGATCTGCGGTTCGTCGACGGCGAGCTGGCGGATGCGCTTGGGCACGCCCGAGGTCGAGACCGTGAAGCGCCGGCGGCCCAGGCCAAGGCCCTTGGGCTCGGCGAGCACGGCGATGGCGGCGAGCACGTTGTCGTAGTTGAACAGCGGCTCGCCCGAGCCCATGAACACCACGTTGGTGACCGGGCGGCGCTGGTGGTGGAACCACACCTGGTAGACGATCTCGCCGACCGTCAGATCGCGCTCGACGCCGTTCTGTCCAGAGGCGCAGAAGGTGCAGCCCACCGCGCAGCCGACCTGGCTGGACACGCACACCGTGTGGCGGTCGCTGGTCGGGATCGACACGCACTCGACGAGTTTGCCGTCGTGCAGCTTGAGCAGCGATTTCACCGTACCGTCGCGACTTTCCTGACGGCGATGCTCGCCGGCCGGCAGCAGCGCGTACTCGCCATCAAGGCGCGCCGCCAGGTCGCGCGGCAGGCCCTTGAGGTCGGCGAAGCGCGCGACACCCGCGCGGTACAGACCCTCGAAAAGCTGCGCACCGCGGAACGCGGGCAGACCGAGCCCCTCCGCCCAGACGCGGGTCTGGTCGAGGGTCATGCCGTAGAAGTCGGGGCCGGACATGCGCGGCATGCTAGATCGCCGTGGCGGGATGCACGGGGCGGTTGGGCGGAGGCGAACGGGGGACCGGAGGCGCGCCCTGGCATTGCTGAAGCGCGGCCCGACTGGTACGTCTCACGCGGAGACCGCGATGAAACCCTTCGCCCCCGGCGCTGTCGCCAGCCTCGTATTCGGCATCCTCGCGCTCGTCCTGGGCAGCGTGCCGCTGCTCGGCCTGGGACTCGGCATCACCGCGATCGTGCTGGCGGTGCGTGCGCGCCGCGCGGTGGCCGTCGCGCCCGAATCCCTGCTCGGCGCGGAACTCGCGACCGCCGGACTGGTGTGCGGCATCATCGGCAGCGTGCTGTCGGCGCTTGCGACCCTTGCGCTGTTCCTCTTCCTGGCTGTCATCGCCTCGGTGATCGCCGCCGCTGCTGGCGCGGCCGCGCTGCCCGCGCACGGCGTCCCGCTGCCCATGCTCTGAACCCGCATGCCCGGCCCGGACCGCATCCTGGTGGTCGAGGACGAGCCGGCGATCGCCGACAGCCTAGTCTACGCGCTCACCAGCGAGGGCTTCCAGGTCGAGGCGGTCACCACCCTCGGTGCGGCGCGCGCGGCGCTGACCCGCGCCGCGGTGCGGCTGGTGGTGCTCGATGTCGGTCTGCCCGACGGCAGCGGTTTCGACTTCTGCCGCGAGCTGCGCCGCAGCACTGCGGTACCGGTGCTGTTCCTGACTGCGCGCGGCGGCGAAATCGACCGCGTCGTCGGCCTGGAGCTGGGTGCGGACGACTACGTGGTCAAGCCGTTCAGCCCGCGCGAGGTGGCGGCGCGCGTGCGCGCCATCCTGCGCCGCACGTCGCCGGGAGCCGCCGTCGCGGCCGACGCCACGACGCCGCTGATGATCGACGCCGAACGCCACCAGGCGACCTTCTACGGCCGCCCGCTTGAGCTCTCGCGCCACCAGTTCCGCCTGCTGGTGGTGCTGGCCGGCGCGCCCGGGCGGGTGTTCAGCCGCAGCCAGCTGCTCGATCTCGCCTGGGACGATCCGACCGCGGCCTTCGACCGCACCGTCGACAGCCATATCAAGGCGCTGCGTGCCGCCCTGCGCAGCGTCCATCCTGCGGTCGAACCGATCACCACGGTGCGCGGCGAGGGCTACGCCCTGGCCGAGAGCTGGCCCCCGCCGCCATGAGCCTGCGCCTGCGCCTGACCCTGGCGGTCGCCGTCGCCGCGCTGGCCGGCACGGCGTGGCTGGCGTGGTGGATCATCGCCCACGCCGGCCCCGCCCTGCAGCAGGTCACCGAGGAGACCCTTGCAGACGTGGCGATGGTGATGGCTGCCGAGGTCGCCGCGCATTCCCCCGGCGACGCGCCCGACCCGGCGGCGCTGGCACGCGCCTGGACTGACGCGCGCGCCCGGCCGCTGCACGCGCGGATCTACGCCACGCGCAAGGAGGCGCTGGCGCTGGAGATCTCGCTCACCGACCGCCACGGCATCGTGCTCTTCGATTCGGCGCGGCCGCAGGACGTCGGCCGCGACAATGCGCGCTGGAACGACGTGGCACGCACCTTGAGCGGCGCCTACGGCGCGCGCGCCACCCGTGCCGACCCCAATGACCCCGGCACCGCCGTGCTGCACGTCGCCGCGCCGGTGCGCCACGGCGACGAGCTGATCGGTGTGGTCAGCGTCTCCAAGGCGGTGGCCGCGACCACGCCCTTCGTCGACGCCCAGGCGCAGACCGTGATCGCCGTGGCCGCGGTCATCGCCGGCGCGGTGGCGGCCATGGCGGTCGCCGCCGCGGCGTGGATCACCACACCGCTGGCGCGCCTGACCGCGCACGTGCGGCGCGTCGCCGGCGGCGCGCGCGCGCCGCTGCCCGCGCTCGGGCGCGGCGAGATCGCCGAACTCGGCCGCGCCCTGGAGGAGCTGCGCGAGCAGCTTGAGGGCCGCAAGTACGCGGAGGAATACGTCCAGGCGCTGACCCACGAGCTCAAGAGTCCGCTCGCCGGCATCCGCGCCGCCGCCGAGCTGCTCGGCGAGGATCTGCCGGCGTCCGAACGGCAGCGCTTCCTCGCCAACCTGCGCGGCGAGAGCCAGCGCCTGCACGAACTCAGCGAAGAGCTGCTCGCCCTGGCCGCACTCGAGCGCCGCGACGCACTCGCCAGCCGCGCACCGGTGGACCTGGTCGCGGTCGCGCGCACGGTCGCCACCTCGGCCACCAGCCGGCTCGCGCTGCGCGGCCTCGCCCTGGCCGTGACCGGCTCCGCCGCTGCGCCGGCCACCGGCGACGCCTTTCTGCTGCGCCAGGCGCTCACCAACCTGCTCGACAACGCCATCGCCTTCGCGCCCAGCGGTTCGGCGCTCGCCCTCGACGTGGCGGCGGAAAGCGGATGCGCGGTCATCACCGTGCGCGATCACGGTCCCGGCATCCCCGACTATGCGCTGGCCCGGCTGTTCGAACGCTTCTTCTCCCTGCCCCACCCGGCCACTGGCCGCAAGGGCACCGGCCTGGGCCTGCCCTTCGTGCGCGAGGTGGCGCGCCTGCACGGCGGGACGGTGACGCTCGAGAATCATGCGCAGGGTGGCGCGATGGCGCGACTGGTGATTCCGGGGTGACGTGCACGCGGGAACCTGCTCCACGCGCGCTCCACAGACCGTCCACACTCCCTCCACACAGCCCTGCAGCATGACGGCCAGCGGAGGCCACCATGCTCACCACCCCACACCGTCCCTGGCGCCTGCCCGTCCTGCTCGGCGCCACCATCGCCTTCATCGCGCTCTGCGACGCGCTGCTCTACGACCGACCGCTCGGCTGCGGCGTGGCCATCGTCATGGCTGCAGCCACCGTGCTGATCCTGCTGCGTTTTCCCTGGGTGCTGCGCCTCGGCGCCGGTCGGCTCGCAACCGGGGTCGCGGCAGTGATGACGGGTGCGCAGGCACTCGATGCCGGCGTGCTGGCGCCGCTGGTGGGCGGGCTCGCGATCATGGTGCTGGCCGGGCTGGCGCGCAGCGGTGGACAGCGCGAGGTCGCGGGGCTGCTGCTTGAGGGGCCGGTGCAGGCTCTCCTGCTCGGGACGCGGCCGTTCCTGGATGCCTGGCTGTGCAGGCGTTGGCGACGCGCCCACCACGCGGCGCCGGGCTCGACGGCGGCGGTGCTGCGCGCCGGCTTCATCGCGTGGTGGCTGCCGCTGGGGTGCGGGCTGCTGTTCGCCGGGCTCTTCGCCGTCGCCAACCCGGTGGTCGAAGGCTGGCTCGCCGCGCTGTGGGATACCGTGCGCAGCCAGCTCGACCGCCTCGGCGTACCGGCGCCGGTACGCATCGTCGCGTGGTGGCTGGCGGGCCTGTGCATGTGGTTCCTGCTGCGCGCGCGCTGGGCGAAGCCCCGCGCGGACGCACCCGCGGCGCGCGGCGTCGACCGCACGGCCCTGGCGCTGCGCGCGCTGGTGATCTGCAATGCGCTGTTCGCGCTGCAGAACACCCTCGACCTCTCCTATCTGTGGGGCGGCCTGGCCCTGCCCGGCGGCATGACCTACGCAGCCTACGCGCACCGCGGCGCCTACCCGCTGATGGCCACGGCGCTGCTCGCCGCCGCGTTCGTGCTGCTATGGTTCCAACCGGGCTCGGCCGCGCAGGACCACCCCTGGGCGCGCCGCCTGGTGTTGGCCTGGCTCGTCCAGAACGTACTGCTGCTCGGCGCGGCGGCGTGGCGCCTGCACCTCTACGTCGACGTCTACGGCCTGAGCCTGTGGCGGGTCGCGGCGCTGGTGTGGTTCGGCCTGGTCGGCGCCGGTCTGCTGCTGATCGCCTGGCGCATCCACGCGCGCCGCGCCAACCGCTGGCTGGTGCGTGCGAATCTGGGGATCGCAAGCGCGGCACTCGCCGCCTGTGCGCTGGTCGACTGGGGCGGCCTGATCGCCTGGCACAACGTCGGCCTGGGCCGCGAGACCGGCCAGGGGCAGCCGATCGACATCACCTATCTGCGCAGCCTGGGACCCGCCGCGGGGCCGGCGCTGCGCTGGCTGGCGCAACGTGAGCGACGGTCCCCCCTGGGCGAACGGGCGCGCGAGGCCGCCGACGCGGTGGCCTACGACCTGCGCGCGGATCTGGAGTCGTGGCCAGGCTGGACGCTGCGGCGCGCACTGTGGGCGCGCTCGCCGTGAGCCATGCGCCTCACCCCGCCGGCTTCTCCGCGCCCTTGGACACCACCACCTGCGCCGCGCGCACCAGCTGTTCCTTGAGCCGGTAGCCCGGGCGGTGCACCTGCACGATGGTGCCGCGCGGCAGGTCCGACGCCTGCTCGGCGATGGCCTCGTGCACGGCGGGGTCGAACAGGCCCTCGCAGGGGATGCTCTCGATGCCGGCGTTGGCGAGCACCGACTGCAGGCTGGACTGGATCATGCTCACGCCCTGCGCGAACTCGACGAAGGACTCGGGATTCGCCGAGGCGAGGGCGCGACCCAGATTGTCGAGCTCGCCCAGGATCGGCTTCACGAAGCGCACCACGCCGCGCGTACCGGCCTCGTCGGCCTCCTTGCGCAGGCGCTTGCGCACGTTGTCGAACTCGGCCTGCGAGCGCGCACAGCGCTCCTTCCACTCGGTGGCCTCGCGCTTGAGTGCGGCGAATTCGGTGGCTGGGATGACCATGTCCTCGGCAGAGGCGTCGGCCTCCGGAGCGTTGGACTGGTCCTGGGCCGCGTCCTGCGGCTCGTTCTCGTGGGCGGGTTTCGGTTCGGGAGTGGGCATGGCTGATCCTTGACGCTGCGGGAAGATCCAGGGGAACCGGCGTCTCTTATTCAAAGAGCGCCTTCATCTTGTCGAAGAACCCTTTGTGCTCGGCGCTGCGCTCCTCGATCTCGCCGAGCTCCTTGAGCAGCTCCTTCTGGCGGTCGGTGGTGCGCTTGGGCACGGTCACCTGGACGACGACGATCTGATCGCCGCGGTGGCCGCGCTCGTCCGGGATGCCCAGGCCGCGCATGCGCAGCAGGTCGTTGGGCTGCGTACCGGCGGGGACCTTGAGCTTGGCGGCGCCCTCCAGGGTCGGCACCTCAAGCTCGGCGCCGAGCGCGGCCTGGCCGTAGGTGACCGGGATCTTGCACACCACGTCCTGCTCGTGGCGCTCGAAGAACTGATCGGCGGCGACCTTGACGTAGACGTAGAGATCGCCGCGCGGGCCGCCGTCGCGGCCGGGCTCACCCTCGCCGCCGACGCGAAGGCGGCTGCCGTCTTCGATGCCGGCGGGAATCTTGAGCTTGATGGTGACCTTCTTGGGCTTGGCGCCCTGGCCGCTGCACGAACCGCAGGGGTCGGCGATGCTCTTGCCCGCGCCACGGCACTGCGGGCAGGTGGTCTGCATGACGAAGAAGCCCTGGCCCTGGCGCACCACGCCCTGGCCGCCGCATAGTCTGCAGGTGGTCGCCTTGGTGCCGGCCTTGGCGCCGCTACCGTTGCAGGTCTCGCACGGCTCGTTGCGCTTGAGGTCGATGGTCTTGGTGGTGCCCTTGACCGCCTCGCGGAAGGTGATCTCGATGCCGAGCTTGAGGCTGGCGCCCTGATTGCGCTCGCTGCGCCCGCCACCGCCGCCGCCGAAGAACTGGTCGAAGATCGAGCCACCGCCGAAGACGTCGCCAAAGGCGGCAAAGATGTCCTCCATCGAATTGAAGCCGCCGCCGGCGTGGCCCATGCCGTCGACCCCGGCGTGGCCGTGCTGGTCGTAGCGCGCGCGCTTCTGTTCGTCGGAAAGCACCTCGTAGGCCTCGGCGGCCTCCTTGAACTTGGATTCGGCCTCCTTGTCACCCGGATTGCGGTCCGGGTGGTGCTTCATCGCCAGCTTGCGATAGGCCTTCTTGATGTCATCCGTACTGGCGCCCTTGGCCAGGCCGAGGACCTCGTAATAATCACGCTTGGTGGTCGCCATTGGGGTCTCGCGGGTCACTCTGACGCAGCAGGCTGGCTTTCTAGCACATCCTGGGCCACAAGCCTGGCCACGTGCACGGTCAATCGCTCGGGCCGCCAAGCAGCCACGTAAGCGCCTCTCAGGGCTTGGCTGGTGCCGGCGCGGCCGGCGGAATGGGGGGCGTGGCCGGAACGGCCTGACCCGGGTCGAGCTTCGGCTCGTCCAGGAGCAGTCGCGACAGCCCGGTGAGCTTGCCATTGGCGGTGACCAGGCGCTTGCCGAGCGGCTTGCGCTGCTCGACCGGGATGCCCTGGAGCTTGGCGCTGGCCAACACGAAGGTCTCGCCGGCCTTCAGGGGCTGCTTCTGGTCGAGGTAGGTCTGCGCCTCGAGGAGCAGGACCTCGGCCTCGGCCAGGGTGTTCTCGGCCTCGGGATCGGGCCGCAGCCGGGCGTCTGCCTCGCGCTGCATGATGGCGTCGGCGGCCGCGCCAGCGCGCCGAGCGGTGATCGGATCGACCGCCGGCGCGGGCTCGGCGGTCACGGGCGTCGGCGGCGCCGGCTTCGGCTTCGGCGGGGCCTGCTGATCAGCGGCCACGACCTGCCCGGCGGCGAGCGCGACGGCGAAACAAGCGAGCAGGGTCGGACGCATCGGGCACTCCGGGGAGGGCGGCATGGTCCGCCGCCGACCCGTACGGGCAAGCGGAGAGGCGGCCCGGTGCGCTGGCATCGCCGAGGGTGCCCGCTAGGCTGCGCCGCCCAGTACGAACCCCGGCAACGTCCGGATGCCCAGGAGCCGACCATGGCCACGTCCAAGAAGTCCGCGAAGACCGCCGCCCCCGCCCGCGCTGCCCGCCCTGCGAAAAGCGCGCGCAAGGAGAAGGTGGTGCTCGCCTACAGCGGCGGCCTCGACACCTCGGTGATCGTGCGCTGGCTCGAGCAGAAGGGCTACGACGTCATCTGCTTCTGCGCGAACGTCGGCCAGGTCGAGAAATACAAGGACCTCGAAGCGAAGGCCCTGAACAGCGGCGGCAGCAAATGCTACATCCGCGATGTCCAGGAGGAGTTCGTGCGCGACTTCGTGTTCCCCGCGATCGCGTGGAACGCCAAGTACGAGGGCCGCTATCTGCTTGGCACCTCGCTCGCCCGCCCGGTCATCGCCAAGCACATGGTCGAGATCGCCAAGCAGGAGAAGGCCCAGTACATCGCGCACGGCGCCACCGGGAAGGGCAACGACCAGGTGCGCTTCGTGCTCACCGCCCACGCGCTGCTGCCCGGCGTGAAGATCATCGCACCGTGGCGCGACCCCGAGTTCAACACCGACATCAAGGGCCGCGTCGAGGCCATCGCGTACGCGAAGAAGTGGGGCATCCCGATCAAGGCGACCAAGAAGGACCCCTGGTCGAGCGACGACAACCTGCTGCACATCAGCTTCGAGGCCGGCATGCTTGAGGATCCGGCGGTGCGTCCGCTCGACCGCATGTTCGAGCGCAGTCTGCCCATCGCCCAGGTCAAGGCGCGCCGCCAGACCGTCACCGTCGACTTCGTCGCCGGCGTACCGGTCAAGGTCGACGGCAAGAAGCTCTCGCCCGCCAACCTGCTGCGCACCCTCAACGAGATCGGCTTCAAGCACGGCATCGGCCGCATCGACATGGTCGAGTCGCGCTTCGTCGGCATGAAATCGCGCGGCGTCTACGAGACCCCGGGCGGCACCATCCTGCTGTCCGCGCACCAGGATCTTGAGGCGCTGACCGTCAGCCGCGACCTGCTGCACACCAAGAACCAGCTCGCGGTGCGCTTCGCGCAGATGGCGTATTTCGGCTTCTGGTACTGCGAAGAGATGGAGGCGCTCGACGCCTTCCTCAAGGCCAGCCAGCGCCACGTCACCGGCCGCGTCACCCTCGAGCTCGACCGCGGCAACGTCACCGTGGTCGGCCGCGAGAGCGCCCATTCGCTCTACGACGCCGCGATCGCCTCGATGGAGGCCGACGGCGGCGCCTACAACCAGTCGGATGCGACCGGCTTCATCCGCCTGCAGGCGCTGCCGCTGCGCGTGCACGCGCAGCGCGCGGCGCGGCTGGCCGCGCAGTAGGGCGGGTATCCCCAACGAGGGACCACTCCTGGGAGCGCCGCGCCCCAGCTCGGCTCGCACGTCGAAGCATACCCAACCGCCGTGACGATGACGGGCTGACGCTCACGGGTGAAAATGAAGACCGGCCGAGCTGGGGCTCGGCGCTCCCAGGAAGCGGCACGCGCAGCGTTCACCGCAGCGCCTTCGCCACCCGCTGCCCCAGCGCCTCCGGCGTCTTGGCGGGCAGCGAGCACGCGCCATCCACGCACAGGAACGCTGCCGGTTCCGCCAGCGTCGGCAGCTGGACGTCGGGATTGGGCAGCGCGCCGTCACGCGCGTCGAGCCACTCCAGGCGCTTGTAGACCACCGGCGCGGCCACCGCCGCGGTGAACAGCGCCTGGGCGCGCGCGTCGTCCTTGGGGCCGACCACGGTGATGTGCAGGGGCTCGGCGGCGAGCTCGGCGTCGGCGATCAGCACCGGCGCGGTCGGACGGCGTTCTGCGATGCCGGGCGCGGCGACCCAGCGGAAGGCCTGGGCGGCGAGAGCGCGGTGCGCGGCGTCGCCGGTATGGCGCGCGAGCAGGTTGGCGAAGCGCGCCAGGGCGACGTTCTCGTCGCGCTGCGGCAGCGGGGGCAGCGCCTGGCCGCGCGCCGCGGCGGTCAGGAAGCCGGCGCGCAGGGCGCCGGCGGGCGGCTCCGCCGGCTGGAAGGTCGCGGCGATGAAGTGGCCCGCGCCGCTGGCGACGTCAAGCCACGCCCGCGTGCCGGTGGCGGTGTAGAGCGCGAGCGCGGCACGACCCATGGCCAGGGTATCGCCCAGATAGATGCCATCCGCCGCGTCGCCGTCGTGACTGAAGCCGCCACCCGGCAGGGCGCGGTGCGCGAGCACCCAGGCGCCGGCGCGCTCGGCGTCGGCAAGCGCCGTGGCGTCGCCGGTGGCGGCAGAGAAGGCGACCAGCGCGGTGATCGCCCAGCCGTTCTCGCGGGCATAGCGGTGCGTGTCGATGCGCGGCATGCCGCGCGCGCGCCGGCCCACATCGTTGAGCGCGAAGTACTCCGCGCTGTGCTCGCCCTGGACCACGTCGGCGTCCTGACTGGTGAGGAAGGCGCCATCGGGACCGGTGAGGAAATCACGCAGATACTTGCGCACCGCCTGCGCCGCGGCCAGGTCCGCAGGCTGCTTCCACAGCGCGTAGGCCTGGGCGTAGGTGCGCAGCGCGCCGGTCTGAACCTCCATGATCTTCTCGAAGTGCGGCTCGCTCCACACTCCGCCGGTGGAGTACTGGTAGACGCCGCCCCACACCGGATCGATCAGCGCGCGCGCCGCATCGAGGGTGGCGCGCGCCATGCCGGCCGCGTCGGCGTCGCCGGCTGCGCGCAGCAGGGCGAGCTCGACCCCGTCGGCATCCAGGTACTTGTGCACCGTGCCCCAACCCGCCTGCGCGCGGTCGTAACCGTCACGCCACGTCTCCAGCAGCGCGGCGCGCTGCTCCGCGGGCAGCGGCCCGTCGGCATGCGCCGCGGCGACCGGCGCTCCCACCCCGTCGGTGACCGACGGCCCGGGCGTGGGATCGTCGACGAAGGCCTGCGCCATCGACGCCATGCTGAGCGGCGCGATGTAGCCGCGGCGCTTGGCGAGTTCGCGGCCATCGCCATCGAACACCACCGTCGCCGGCCAGCCGTAGTCCTCATAGCGGTTGGCGAGGTCGGGGTGCGCGTCCTGGTCGACGCGCACCAGCAGGTACTTCGCGCGCAGCACCGCGACCACCGCCGGATCGCGGTAGGTGGTCTCGGCCATGACAGGGCACCAATGGCACCACACCGCCTCGAGATCAAGCAGCACCAGCTTGTGCTCGCGCTTGGCGCGCGCGAAGACGTCGTCGGACCACGGCACCCAGGTCAGCGGCTCGGCGGCGGGCGCCAGCGCGGCGGGCAATGCGACCACCGTCTCGGCCCCAGCCGCGCATGGGCCATTCGTCCACATGACGACGAGCGCGACCAGGCCGGGCAGCAGGATGGATGTGGGTGGATGCGTCATGACGACCTCGCTCGCTCACCATACGCGATCCACCCCATCGCGGATTGCCGGTTTCCACCTCGTCCACGCGCTGGACCCGCCTCCCCCCGGGGTCCAGGCCGCTCGGGCCGCTCTGCGCTCCCCCGATGCATCCTCTGCACCATTTCCGCTCCACCGCCCCTGACCTGCCCCCTTGCAGCGTGATCAAAGTCCTTTTCACTCCGCTGCATACGTCGGCCGGTGTGCAAATGACCCGCGCGCGGACGCGGAGCGCACACCATACTCCCCCTGAGGACGATCCCCACGATGCCCACCTCGCCCATCCCGATGCCGCCCGCGATGATCCTGTGCGGAGGCATGGGCACCCGCCTGCGCGACGTTACCGAGGTGCTGCCCAAGCCGATGGTGCCGGTCGGGCCGCAGCCGATCCTGTGGCACATCATGAAGACCTACGCCGCCT
>JBBQSO010000075.1:0-25938 GCA_038213805.1 Planctomycetota bacterium
GCGGCACAGGTCCTGCCACCTCGAAATGAGGTGCATGCTGGGCGAATCGTGATGATCCACGGACATCCCCAGATCGGGTCCCAATGGTCGTGCATTGCCGCTGAGCCTGCTGTGTCGCCCACTCCGTGGGCTGGCCCGCAGGCACTCCGCGCGACCCAGGGCTTGGGGCCCTGGGCTACGATGTGTCGCCCGCTCCGCGGGCTCTGAGTGGCTGCGATTCGACTGACTTGTGGGTAATGGGTAGGGCTGGGGCCCTGGGCTACGATGTGTCGCCCGCTCCGCGGGCTCAGAATGCCTGCGATCCGACTGATTTGTGGGTAATGGAAGGGCGTTGCCCTGGACGACCTGTCTGGTCGCGTCGTCAACGCTCACGGCTTGCGCCCACCATGCCACTCCACACCCCCCTCCTACTTCTTCTTCGCCCCCTTTGGCACCGTCAGATCGAACAGCTTGCAATGCCAGATGAACCCGTCGACCCCGACATCGTGGTAGACCCGTCCGGTGTCGTGCCCGATGCCGGGCAGGATGTGGTACTCGTGCGGGATGGCGAGTTCGGTGAGCAGCGCGTCCATGCGGCGATTGCGGTCGAAGTGCGGATCCTTATCGCCAAGCACCAGCCAGATACCGACCCCGGTCTTGAGCTGGGCAGCGTTGGCGCGCGCGAAGTGCCAGGCTGAAGTGGCGTCGAACTGCGCGATATCGTCGTTGTGCATCTGCTTGAACACCGCCGGCAGTTCGCGTTTCAGCTCGGCGCCGCTGGCCAGGCCGGCGGCATAGCCGATCGCCGATGAGAACAGCTCCGGGAATTTGTACGCGAACAGCAACGCGCCCTGCCCACCCTTGCTGAAGCCCTCGATCGCGCGCGCACCCTTGAAGGGCAGCGTGCGATAGGTCGCATCAATGTGCGGGATGAGCTCCTTGATGAACACCGTCTCGCCCATCACCGAACCGTCCGGCGCATCGACATAGCCGCTCTGCGAGCCGCACATGGCGTGCACGTAGATGAACGGCGGGATCTTCTGGTCATGGATCGCCGCGTCGAACAACCCGAACGAGCCCATGTTGTCGTTCTCGTTGCCGCCACGCCCATGCAGATAGTAGAGCACCGGGTAGGCATGTGCGGAATCCTTGGCGTAGTCCTCGGGCAGGTAGATGTTATAGCCGACCTCGGTCTTCATCGAGGCGCTCTTGAAGGTGTGGTGCTGGACGTTCTTCGTCAGGTTTCCCGGCGGGTTGTTCCAGCTCTCAGCGCGCAGCGCGCCGACAATGAGAAGCAGGAGGAGCACGGTACGCAGCAGAGGCATGGGGACTCCGGGGACGGGGGAAGGGTCGCAGGGCGGAAGGCACGAGGCACGAGGCACGAGGCACGAGGCACGAGGCACGAGGCACGAGGCACGAGGCACGAGGCACGAGGCACGAGGACAGCGGCGAATACGGATGCCCTGGCTGGTCCGTTGACTGGAATCCCATGCGCATCGCGTCTTGCGAGCACCCTTGGGATTCCCACGTCCGCCAGGCCTGCAACCCAGTGAAGCACGCTCCCATGGAACCGCCTTACGACCCGGAACGTTGCTCACCTTCCGCCATCCGGCGACCCCCTGCAGGATCCACCCTGAATCCATGGGGAGTGCCAATTCCGTCCCGCCGCATTTCCCGCCCCTCCCCCGGATGCAACCGCAAGAACCGGAGTGCAGCCGCCGCTTCCGCTCGCCAGCATGCCGCCACCATGCCCAGCATCGCCATGCCCGTTTCGCGCATCCCCACCAGCCGTGCTGCGACGCCTCACGCCGCCGCAACCACGCTCTGCGACCCGCGCTGGGCCGCGGTGATCGCGCGCGACCGCGGCATGGATGGCAACTTCGTCTTCGCCGTGCGCACGACCGGCGTGTATTGCCGCCCCTCGTGCCCGTCGCGCCGCGCGCGCCCGGAGAACGTCACCTTCCACGCCACGCCAGCGCATGCCGAAGCCGCCGGCTTCCGCGCCTGCCGCCGCTGCCACCCCGATCAGGCCGCGCACGCGCACGCCGCGACCGTGACGCACATCTGCCGGCTCATCGCCACCAGCGACCCGGTGCCGTCGCTCAGCGCGCTCGCGGCCGCGGCCGGCCTGAGCCCGCATCACTTCCATCGTGTCTTCAAGGCCATCACCGGCGTGACGCCGAAAGGCTATGCCGAGGCCCACCGGGCCGGGCGGGTGCGCGCGGAACTCACTGCGCCGGGATCCGTAACGGGCGCCATCTACGCGGCTGGCTGGCAGTCGAGCGGCCGCTTCTACGCCAAGTCGACCGCTCTGCTCGGCATGACGCCCACCAGCTTCCGTCGCGGCGGCGCCGGTGAGACGATCCGCTTTGCGGCCGGCAGCTGTTCGCTCGGCACCGTGCTGGTCGCGACCAGCGCCAACGGGGTCTGCGCCATCCTGCTCGGCGACGACGCCGCGACCCTGGTCCGCGACGTGCAGGACCGTTTTCCACAGGCTGAACTGTGCGGCGACGATCCCGCCTTCGCCACCTTGGTTGCGCGTGTGGTCGGCCTCATCGACGCGCCCGGACACGCCCTGGGCCTGCCGCTCGACATCCGCGGCACCGCCTTCCAGCAGCACGTCTGGCAGGCCCTGCGCGCCATCCCCAGCGGCAGCACCACGACCTATGCCGCCCTCGCCGCGCGCCTGGGCAGCCCACGCGCGGTGCGCGCGGTCGCTGGCGCCTGCGCCGCCAATCCGCTGGCGGTCGCCGTCCCCTGCCATCGTGTGGTGCGCAGCGACGGCGGGCTGGCCGGCTACCGCTGGGGCCTTGAGCGCAAACGCGTGCTGCTGGACCGGGAGGCGGAGAGCTGAGGAGTGGTTTGTGGCACACCACCCAGCCTACGACCTGCGCGCCATCCTCCACCGCATCGGTCCAACCCAGAGATGATGCATTTCCAGCAATGATCGGACCGGTGACACCGCAATTGCAGGTCTGATTGGTGCGGATCCAATCAGCGCATGCCCGCCATCCCCGTCAGCGATTTCAACGCCCCCGCCATCCGCCGCCACTTCGCAAAAGTCGACCCGGTGATGGCGCGCCTGCTGATCGCGAACGGGCCATGCGCGATCCTGCGCCCGGAGCGCGGCGGCTCGCCCTACGAGGCGCTGGGCAGCGCGATCATCCATCAACAGCTGCACGGCAAGGCCGCCGCCACCATCCTTGGGCGGGTCAAGGCCCTCGCTGGCGGCGACGGCAAGCGCTTCCCAACCCCGGCCGGGCTGGGGACGCTCAGCGATGCCGCCCTGCGCGGCGCCGGCCTGTCCGGAAACAAGCTGCTCGCGCTGCGCGACCTCGCCGCCAAGGCGCTCGACGGCACCCTGCCATCGACGCGCGCCATCGTCCACCTCCCGGACGAGGAGATCATCGCGCGCTGTACCGCGGTGCGCGGAGTGGGTCGCTGGACCGTCGAGATGCTGCTGATCTTCCGCCTCGGCCGGCCCGACGTGCTGCCGGTCGATGACTTCGGGGTGCGCAACGGGTACCGCCTCGCCTACGCACGGGCGGGCATGCCGACGCCGAAGGAATTAGCGAGGATCGGGGAGATGTGGGCGCCGTGGCGGAGCGTGGCGGCGTGGTATCTGTGGCGGGCGGCGGATGCGGAGAAGGTCGCTCGCATCCAGTCAAAGAAGTCGTGAGAAGCAGGGCTTACGGCGACGACCTCTCCGTACGAGCGGCTGGAAATAGGCTTTAGGTACGAGCAGCTCGGGACCTGATACGAGCGACGTTGGCAAACATCAGACCATTCCCCAGCCAAGCGGCAGCATACATAGACTGAACGTGATGAGCAGGTATCCCAGACACAGGACTAGCGTTCCTGTTCCACATACGACGGTCGGCCAGGATGTTCCCCGTGACGTTGCAGCAGCGAGTGGACCAAGCGCCGCGCACACGGCCAATCCCCACGCTATCAATCCGATGCAATAGGGGTCGTGCTTCCACAGCCAGGAGGTACAAGGCCGGAACTGAAGCAGGTAGGGGTCGTTTGGACCAGACCAAATACCCGAATCAGTCGAGAAGGTATGGATGGCGAAGCAGATGCTACATGTCACGGCAATGATGATCAGCCCGCAAATGATGACAAAGTAACGGTCAGTACGCGGCGAGGGCTGGATCGCGTACGATCCCACGTGCAGGCATCGTGCCAGAATCGATTTGCGCATCAGGTCGCTCCAACCGGCTAGCATTGCGGCTCATCCCAGTGGAAGTTTCTGCCGTCAGAGAGCCATGGCAATGCACATGCGGTAAATGCGGGGAGCCGATTCGAGTGGCCAATTGCCAAGAAGAAGTGCGGCATGAGAAAGGACATACGAATTTCCCCCTATCCGACCCCCCGATCACTCGCCACGCATGGGCGGTTGCCTAGTCGGGATTGGGTAGAATGCGTATGTTCTTGGTTGTGCCCTGGGAGCTGCGACTGTTCGGAAGGGAGATTTCCCATAATCCATTCCTTGCAGACGGCGGCTGATGAGAAAGCTGCCATATCGATGCAGAAAAGACGTGAAAGACGGAGCGTACCCGGTGACTGCCTATGAAGACGCGTGATAGCGGCATGCCCGAAGAGGATCGCTGGAACTCCTTCTTCGACCCCGAGGCCACCCTCAGGGCGCTGGGACTCGACGTTGCGACCGGCCTCGTGGTCGATGTTGGGTGCGGGTATGGTACCTTCACCTTGCCGGCCGCGCGGCTGACCGGCCAGCGGGTAGTGGGCATCGACATCGAGGCTGATCTCGTCCGGCAGCTTGACGCCAAGGCCCGCTCGCTCGGGCTGTCCGTAGAGGGCATCGTGCGGGATGTGGCCCATGATGGCTTGGGCATGGCTCCTGGTACGGCGGACATCGTCTTGCTCTTCAATCTCCTGCACTGCGAAGAACCGCTCGCCCTTTTGCGCGAGGCGCATCGCGTATTGGCCCCCGGTGGGCGTGTCGGTGTCATCCATTGGCGCAGTGATGTGCCTACGCCGCGTGGGCCACACCTCGCGATCCGGCCTCAGCCCGCAGCGTGCCGGAAATGGTTGCTTGAATCAGGATTCGAGCTGCATCGGGAGCCCGTGACCTTGGAGCCGTTTCACTTCGGCTTGACTGGGCGCCGCCACTAACGCACGGAACAGAGCCAGATAAAAAGACTTGCGCATATCTCCCTGCCCGACCGCCCGATTGCTCGCCACGCTTGGGCGGTTGCCGAGTCGGGATTTAGGGAAATTTGTATGTCCTTTATTGTGTTGCGTCAGGCTGAACAACGAGACCGGCTGGCGCGACGGGCGCATCACCGATGCCTTCACCTTCCGCAACGGCAAGGTCATCCAGTGGCGCACGTTCACCAATCACCGACAGGCCTCCGCATGGGCTGGCGTCGATTCCTCGGCGAACGCGGCAGACACCACGCACCATGACGCCACGGCCAGACCCTGCCACCTTCGGCAGGAGGCTGCAGCAGCTGAGTCGCATCCGTGGCAGACGGCAGGTGCGGAGAATCCTGCTCGCATCAACACCAAGACGAAGTGACGTCAGGGACTTACGACAGCCACCTACCGATACGGGCGGCGGGGATTACGCTGTCGGAGATTCTGGAGGAAAATGCTGTCATCACTGCCTGCATTCATGGCATCGATCCGACTCCCCAGCCTAACCGATGCGGATCTGCGCAAGAGCCTGGGAGCGGTGCTGCGAGATGCCAAGTCTGAAAACCGCCTGGATGAGGCGGTCATCGAACTCAGCCGTGCGTTCGACGCCCCCCTTTCGGTCGCCCCCCTCTTGGCCATCGCCTGCGGATACCTGGTTGAATCAGGCGCTGCTGCCGAAACTCTGGAGGAACCACTGCGGATATTCATCGAGCGTTTGGCACACGGCGCGACGCGATTCTACGATCGATGCCTGGCGACAATCCCCCAGGACAGCGAAGACGAAGCGGAATCCTTCGAACAAGCCCGCGCGCAGTTGGCCCCGTCGGACACAGCAGGCGCAGACGCATGGACGGCCTTGTCCGAGTGCTATTTGGCCGCCATCGCGGTAACGTCACGCAGCCCAGAGATCCGCAAATCCTGGAAGTCCACCTTGCAGGAGTCCATGCGGCGCATGTCTGCGTTCTCATCGGGTGCGCACTGGCTGGACCGGATGCTTGCCGTTCTCGATGACGAACCGTTCGTGGTCATCGAACCGTCCAGCGGCCGGGGCATCTGCGGGCGCATGACCGGAATCTCGGAGAATTTCCAGCTGAACGTCCTGCTCATGGACGCCTTTCCACGTGGCCTGCTCGAGCAACCCCGGATCTCGCAACGAGCGGTCGCCGTAGCAAGCGGGATGGCGGCGCAGTCGGACAAGGAGTCCCTGGTTGGATGCTGGAATCTCTACACGTGGCAGGGCATCCGTCAGGCGTCGCAGCCGGAAGCGCCGAGGTCACCTGCCGACAATGCCCAATGGATCTGGAATGAAGGCGTGCCCGCCGACATCCCGGTGCTGGCCGGACAGCGGGTGATCCTGCTTGGACCAGCGAGCTATCCGCGCAGCTGGAACAGCCAGCGTGATTTCTCCGCTTTGCGCGCCAGCCTGCTCGTCGAGCGGCAGCTGACCTCCCGCGAATCGGCCGAGTGGCAGGATCGCATGGTCCACGCCTCGCGCGTTCAGCGGTAGAAGATCACCAGGCCTACTTGGGCGGGCCGGCATGGTCAGCGTCCAAGCGCCGCCTCACGCGCTCAAGACGCTCTCGCTGATTGGGAGTCAGGCGAAGCTTGATCACGGCATCGATCTGGTCTTCACTCGCCGAATACGCAATCAGCCCCTCGGCCTTCTCACGTTCACCCATCGGCGGCGCCGGCAGGCGGCCGTCTTCGAAACGGCTGATCAACTCCTCCACCACGACCGGATCGCGGAAACACATGGCGAGCGTCAACGCCACCTCTCCACGCACCCACGGTTCGCGGTCATCGAGTCGCGTGACCAGCAAGTCGCGCAGGCGATCGTCGCCCTGCACACTCAATAGACCCAGCAAGCGCGCGGCGACGGCACGCACACCGGGTTCTGGACGATCAAGGGCGACCAGCAGAGGCGCTTCGGCATGCAGGTCCGCTGGCCATGCACCTTCGTTGAGAGCATCCATCGCGAGACGCACTACCCGCTGGCGCTGATCCCCGGCCACGATGGCTGACAGCGCCGTGAAGGCCGCAGGTGTTCGGCTCCGCCGCAAGGCATCGAACGCCCCGAAGAGGACTTCGAACTCGAGGTCTTTCTCAGCCACCACGCGCATCAAGGGCGCGACCTGGCTCGCATCATCGGGAGTCCCGAGTCCCTGCAGCGCGGCTACACGCAGGGATCGGAATGGGCTGTTGAGCACAGCCAGCCTGCGCGTGATGATCGCTGGATCGTTGACACCCCCCAGCGATTCGAAGGCGCTCTGCTGCACCGCGGCAGATTCATCCTCGGTGGCGGCAAGTAGCGCCTGCCGCGCGCTCGGAACATCGGTTCCAGCGAGTGCGGAAGCCGCCCAGATCCGCGCCTCTTCCTGTTCGTCACCTCTCAGCAACTGGACCAACTGCCCGGTGAGGCTTGCCGGCAACCGCCCTTGGGTCTCATGTTGAATATGCCTCACTGCGTTCGCAGCGTAGACACGCACCCACGGATCATTCGCCCGCAGCAGGCGTTCGAGTGCCGGGAAGGCGGCCGACGACCACTCGTCCAATCGTCTGTAATAGGCGACGATCCCATCGGAACGCATGCTCTTGTCGGCCTGCGCACGGACTATCGGCTCGACCCAGGGGGAATGCTCAACCACCCATTCCGGCGCCACATGAGGAAGCCCGAACCACATCGTCAGCCAAGCCATGATCACCAGACAAATGCTGCAACCAGCCCAGAGGAATGTTCCCGACGCTCGTCTGCGGATGTGCGGTACGGCAGGAAGCATGCCTCTTACGATGGCATGGCGGAGTTGGCCTGCCACAGCAGAGATCCGACGGCTATCGGTATGAGCGGTTGGGATCGCTCCATGCAACTTCATGGACAGGCCATGTCTGGTCACGGTCGCCACCCCGGTGAGTCAGAGGGGACTGATCACCACCCCCGCGATGATTTGCTCTGGATCCCGCTCCGCGATCGCCTCGAACGCGTACGGGATCGGCATGCGATCACAGAGATGGGAGAGCCGCGCGGGCGCGTCCTGCGTCGTCATCGCCACGCGGCGCACACCGTCCCGCACCGCGCAGACGCCCGCGAGCAGGAAGGGCGACGCGTCGGGCGTATTCACGAGATAGGCGGTCCGCTTGATTTTGGCGCCGTCCGACTCCTCATCGTACTCCACCCAGCCCGTCGACGGCATCCAGCAGCGCGCGCACGCTTTCCACGTGGTGTCCAAGGCCTCGGAGCGCGCATTCATCGTCACTCCGCCGCCGTGTCCCGGCGCTTTGGGAAATCCCCAGCGGCCGGTCCCGAGGGCGAGTCGCCCATCGTGCGGAAAGAGCAGCAGCACCTCATCGGTCAGGCGCTGATCCGCTTTGTGCGACCGGTTACGCGCTTCATCCAGGACCACGATGAGATCGCCGAGCATGGCCTCGATCCGCTGGATGGTCAGTTCGTTGTAATAGCGGTTACACACGCCGAGCGCTTTCTGCAGGAGGCGGATGTGCGAGGGACCCATGACGGCACCGCGCACGCTGCCGAGGGAGTGGCGTCAGAATCCTGATGGTGCGGATGAGTCCAGTCGTCGGTAGGCCGGCCATGTGCAGTCACCCTGCACGTCCATGCGCACGCATCCCGTTGGTGGGATCTCTGCCGGGACACGGGTTAGGATGATACGCCCGTCATGTTTTCGACTGCGTACCGGGACGCCGCTTGACCGGCGGTCGGCGAGCCTCAGATAGGGTTCGTATTGTCCCTATCGTCGAGCGGCACGGATGCCGCGCCGTAACTCCGGGCCCGGCCATCCGGGCCCGCTCTCGCCTCCCCCATGTTCCGGCACCGGCGGTCTCCATGCCCTCGCACGATCTCCTCGCCCGTCTCGCACAACGGCCGCCGGATGCAGGACCAGAGGAGACCTCGGAGCAGCGTTCCCGGTCGGCGGCCATGGACCTCGGCAACGCCGTGCGCGAGGCGCTCGGTGAGCAGCCCCTGCCGCTGCTGGCGGTGCAGACGACGTTCTCGTTCCTGCGCGGGACGGTCAGCCCCGGCGAATGGGGCGGCGCCCTGGCCGGCCTCTGCCGCGCCCGCGAGATCGCGCCGGCCGAGCGTCGCGGCGGGAACTATCCGGCGAGCCTGTTGGCCGTCAGCGTGGCGCTGCAGGCGGGCGCCTTCACGCGCGCGACGCAGGCCCCTCCCCCCGTCCCCGTCTATGTGGCCGAGCCAGACGATGGCGACGACGGGACGAGACCCTGGGCGGCGCTGGCGGACCTTGGCGATCTTGCCGGGCTACCGGCCGCCATCGAGCAGTGGGGCCGGCGCGTCGCCGTCGGCGCCACTCTGCCGGTGCATGAGCATGCGGGTCCCGCGGACCTGGTGCTGTGCCTGGCGCCGGATGCCGCCGCCTACCGCGCGCTGTGCCGCCTGCTGTCCTGGCGCAACGAGGATGAGCACGGCTGGCACGCGTGGCTGGACGGCGAGACCCACGCTGCGCCCGCGCTGGACGGGCTGGTGGTACTCGCTCCGACGACGATCTGGGCCGAGCGCTTCGCCTGGCACGGCGCAGAGGTCTTCGGTTGGCTGACGGGCCACCGGCAGGCGCCCCTGCCGGCGCAGCTCGCGCCCGTGGTCGCGCCCTTGCTGACCGCGCTCAGCCCGGGCCATGAACGCCGCCGCCACCTGCAGGCGCTCATCCAGGATCGCAGCGGCATCCGCATGCATGTCGATTCGGCGCGCGTCGGCCGCCGCACGCTGCACCTCACCGATCTGCCCGACCTGCTCGAGACGATGCGGGATCACGACGAGGCGATCGCGCGCGGCCGCGCCCTGCTGCAGCGCTGCACGTACACGCCCGGCGCGCCGCTCGCGAATGGCCACACACCCTGGCAATTGCCGCCCGCGCTGGTCGAGGATCCCGACGCCGAGCTGCGCCGGCGCTGCGCCGAAGGCGTCCGGCAGCGCTACGGCGGCGCCGAATCGCCCAAGGTCCGCGACCGGCTGCAGTACGAACTCAGCATCTTCACCAAGAAGGGCTTCGCCCCCTACGTCCTCGCGGTGTGGCACCTCACGCGCTTCCGCCAGACCTGCGGGCGCGGCTCGGCGGCCTCCAGCCTGGTCTGCTACGTGCTGGGCATCACCAACGTCGATCCGCTCAAGCACCAGCTGGTCTTCGAGCGCTTCCTGAGCGAGGAGCGCTTCGACCCGCCCGACATCGACGTCGATTTCGCCCACGATGAGCGCGACGCGGTCCTGCAGGAGACCATCGACACGTTCGGGCGCGAACACGTCGCCTTGGTGAGCACGCACCAGACCCTGCAGCACCAGGGCGCGTGGCGCGAGGCGGGCCGCGTGCTGGGCAAGGAGCGCTCCGCGATCACGGACGCCCAGCGCGGCCTGGCCCTGCAGCGTACTTTTTCCGTCGGTGAAGGCCCCGATGCCGGGTGGGACGCGGTGCGCAGCGCCGCGCAGGATCTGGTCGGTGCGGTGCGCAACTTCGGCGTCCACTGCGGCGGGATCGTCATCACCCGCGATCCCATCCGCGAGATGGTGCCGATCCACCCCGCGGCCAAGCAGCTGCAGGGACTGCCGGCGCCGGCCATCGCCTGGGAAAAGGACGGCGCCGAACTCCTCGGCCTGGTCAAGATCGACTTCCTCGGCAACCGCTCCCTGGGCGTGGTGCGCGACGTCCTCGCCGACCTGCGCGAGGACGGCATCAGCATCGATGCGTGGCGATGGCAGCCGGAAGAAGACCACCTCGCGCGGCAGCTGGTCAGCCGCGGGCGGACCATCGGCTGCTTCTACATCGAGAGTCCGGCGATGCGGCTGCTCAACGCCAAGGCCGGCGAGACCGATTTCGAACGCCTGACGCTGCATTCCTCGATCATCCGTCCCGCAGCGAATGCGTGGATCAACACCTACCTGGAGCGCTTCGCGGAGTTCCGCCGCACCGGCCAGCAGCGCGACGAGTGGTACCCGCATCCCGCCCTGCGCGCGCTGCTGTCGGAGTCGTTCGGCGTGCTGTCCTACCAGGAGGACCTGATGTTGATCTCCCGCGACCTCGCCGGCTTCGGCATCAAGCAGCAGAACAGCCTGCGCAAGGCGCTGGGGCGCAGCGACACGCCCCAGCGCCTGGCGGGCCTGGC
Source organism: Planctomycetota bacterium (assembly GCA_038213805.1). Classification (GTDB taxonomy): domain Bacteria; phylum Planctomycetota; class UBA11346; order UBA11346; family UBA11346; genus BOG-1363. The sequence goes on from JBBQSO010000075.1 coordinate 11,269, forward strand.
GGGCGGCTTCTTTTCCGGATGCGCGGAACGCGGCGTCAGCGCCGCGGTCAGCGATCTGGTCTGGACGATGATCGTGTCCTTCGCCGGCTACTCCTTCACCAAGGCGCACTCGGCGAGCTACGTGAAGGTCTCGTTCCAGGCGGCCTGCCTGAAGGTCCACAATCCCGCCCACTTCATGGCTCGCGTCATCTGCAACGGCGGCGGCTTCTACGGCCCCTGCGCCTACGTCGAGGAAGCTCGCCGCTGGAAGGTCGAGATCCAGCCGCCCTGCGTGCGGTGCGGAACGTGGGAGACGAAGCGCACCACGCATCATTCCTTCCGCCTGGGCTTCCAGCTCGTGCACGGCCTGCGCCAGGGCACCGTGGCGCGCATCCTCAACGAGCGCGAGCGCGCCCCCTTCATCGGCGCCTGCGACTTCTGGCGGCGGAGCCGGGCGTCTGCGAGCGAGATGCACGCGCTGCTGTGGGCGGGCGCCTTCGACGATCTGCTCGCCACCCACCAGCCGGCGGGACGCTTCTGGCTGGTCGAACAGGCCGTGCAGCAGTCGCGCGGCCAGGGCGATGCGGAGCCGGATCAGCTGGAGTTCGATTTCGCGGCCGACCTTCGCGCGGATCCGCTCCCGTCGCGCGAGCTCGCACCCATACCGCAGCGCACACTGGACCACCACACCTGGCACGCCTTGGCCATCCTGCCGCGCACGCATCCGTTCGCACTCTGGGACCTGCCCACGAAACGGCGCTGGCACTGCCACGACGTCCGCCCGGACATGCAGCGGCGCAAGCTCACGCTGCTGGTCTGGGTGATCACGTCGAAGCAGGTCCTGTCGACGCAGATGCGCGGTCGTGACGGTACGCCGCTGGACCAGCCCTCGGTCCGGCCGATGTCCTTCGTCACGCTCGAAGATGAATGCGGCATCGCGGAATCCGTGTGGTTCCCCGAGGTCTACCACGCCTACGGCGCGGCCATCGAGGCGGGCAGGCCATTCTGGGCGACGGGGATCGTGATGGTGGAGTTCGGGGTGGCGACGTTCCAGGTGGTGGGGGTGGAGGAGATTTCCGGATGACCATGGGCGCGCAAAGTCCAACCAAGCGGGGTGGGCGCGGTTACGCCAAGCCACCGTCTAGCTCGCAGATCCTCCCCCGACTTGCACGGCTGCCATGACGGCGCATGGTCGTGATTCCCGGCCACCAGGCTGTTCAGCGCGCATCGCCATGAAGAAATCCGCCACCATCCTCTGCATCTGCCTGAGCATCCTCGGCGTCATCGTCGCGCTGCGGACGACCACCGCGCGCACGGACGCCAGTCCGCCAGCCCAGCCGGTGCACGAAGCGCCGCCGTCAGCACCTTCCCATCCCGCTTCGCCACCGTTTTCCGCACGCAGGGATGTGCCACCTCTCGCGCCCGGGGCGATTCCCGATGCCGCGAACATCCAAGCACTCCAACAGCAACTGACTGACCGGCAGGCGGAATATGACCGCATCCGCCAGGACGGGCAGCGGCAACGCGACGCATGGCAGAAGCGCTGGGCCGCTGAAACAGCCGCCTTCAAGGCCACCACTGCCGCGCTCGACCAGAGCATCGCCGCAGAGAAGCAGAAACAGCAGGAAGCCGAGGCCCGCCTGCACGAGATCCTCACCGCCGCCAAAGCCGAAGCCGAGCGGGAGCAGCGCGAACGCGCCGAGCAGGCCGCGACGCCTCCGCCAGCCCCGCAGCAGGCATCCGATTTCTAACTCGTCTCCCTGAGCGGCAGCCCGCGCTTCCGGACGTGGATGCTGCGCAGGCGGATCCCTGGGCAGGCCACCGCCGCTCGGAAGGGACCCGGCCGGTGACCACCGCCAAGATCCGCAAGGAAGCACCCGTGCCCGCGCGGGCGATCGTTCTTGGTGCAGACGCAGCATGTTTGGATTCATGGACAGGCATCAGACTTCCCAGACGCGCGGCAGCGGACCCGGAGCGAGCCATTGACCATTCAGCCCTGGCTTGAAAAGCAGCCCGCGGGCGGATGCTGCCGTGGACCGGGAGCCGCATGCCGACGATAGGAATCGATCTCGGGACCACCAACAGCCTGGTCGCGATCCTCACTGCCGAGGGACCCCAGACCCTCGCGAACGAACTCGGCGAGCACCTGACACCATCCGTGGTCGCCATCGGCGCAGATGGCGCGCTGCTCGTCGGCAGAGCCGCGAAGGACCGCCTGGTGGTCGAACCGGATGCGGGCAAGGCGTTCTTCAAGCGCGACATGGGCACCGCCGCAGCCTACCGCTTCGGCGGCCGCACCTGGACGCCGACGGAATGCTCGGCGGCCGTGCTCGACGAGCTCAAACGCATCGCCAGCATGCACCTGGGCACGCCGGTCACCCAGGCGGTGATCTCGGTCCCGGCGTACTTCCACGACAGCCAGCGGCAGGCGACCATGCAGGCGGCGCGCATCGCCGGCCTGGAGGTCCAGCGCATCATCAACGAACCCACCGCGGCCGCGCTCGCCTTCGGCTACCGGCAGCGCGACGTCGAGGCCAAGCTGTTGGTCTTCGATCTCGGCGGGGGGACCTTCGACGTCACCGTCCTCGAGATGTTCTCAGGCGTGATCGAGGTCAAGGCCTCCGGCGGCGACAGCCGGCTGGGTGGCGAGGACTACACCGACCTCCTGCTCGCGCATGTGCTCGCGCAGCACGGCCCGGTCGCGCCGGAACCCGCGCACGGCCGTCTGCGCCAGGTCGTCGAAGTGGCCAAGCGCCACCTCGCGATCCAGGACGCCGTGACGATCCCGGTCGGCTCCCGCGAGATCGCGATCACGCGCGAGGGCTTCGCCGCCCTCACCGCCGCGCTCACCGCGCGGCTGCGTCCGGTCGTGCGCCGCTGCCTGCGCGATGCCGGGCTCGCGGCCAGCGACCTCGATGACGTGCTGCTCGTCGGCGGAGCCAGCCGCATGCCGATGGTCGGCGCGCTGATCGGCGAAGACCTCGGGCGGACCGCCAACGCCAGCCTCGACCCCGACCGCGTGGTCGCGCTCGGCGCCGCGGTGCAGGCGGCGCTGTGCGACAACCACGAGGCCGTCCAGGACCTGGTGCTGACCGACGTCGCGCCGCACACCCTCGGCGTCGCGGTGTCGAAGGAGCTCAGCCCGGGCCATCACCAGAACGGCTTCTTCTCGCCGATCATCGAACGCAACACCATCGTCCCGTGCAGCCGGGTCGAGAGCTACCGCGCCCGCGATCCCCAGCAGGACGTGCTGGAGATCGAGATCTACCAGGGCGAGAACCGCTTGGTCCTCGAGAACAGCATGCTCGGGAAGATGCAAGTGAAGGGCCTGCGCGCGCGCGAAGGGCAGAAGCATGTGGGTGAGATCGAAGTGCGTTTCAGCTACGACATGAACGGCATCCTGGAGGTCGAGGTGCTCATCCTCGCCACCGGCGTTCGGCATGCGCGCGTGATCGAATGCCGGCCCGGAGCGATGAGCAGGGAGCAGATCGACGCGGCGGTCCAGCGCCTCCGGCCGCTCAAGCTCCACCCGCGCGACCGCCTGCCGAACCGCGCCCGCCTGGAGCGCGCCAACCGGCTCTATGGCGAACTGACCGGCGCGGCGCGCGCCGCGCTCAGCGCCCGCGTCGACGATTTCGACGCGGCGCTCCAGGAACAGCATCCGGAACGCATCGCCGCGACCGCCGCCGTGCTAGACTCCTTCATGGCGCACTTCTTCGCCGGCGAGGGCGAGCGGCAGCCGGATCCGGACGCCCCCCAGGGTGCGTGAGTGACCTGCTGGGAGCGTCTCGGCCTGAGCGCGCAGGCCGACGAGGACGAGATCCGCCGCGCCTATGCGCGCCTGCTCAAGGAACACCGCCCCGACCGCGACCCGACGGGCTTCCTGGAACTGCGCGCCGCCTACGAGCAGGCGCGCCTGGCGCTGCGCATGCGGACCGCGATGGCGGCCGTCAGCACCACGGCCGCTGCTCCGGTCGACGACCCCGCGGCGGCCCTGGCCGGATCCGGCGACCCGCCCGCGGCAGCCAAGCCGGAGCGGCCAGCCCCGCCCGCGCTGGCCACGGATGGACCGTTCGCAACGGCCGCGGCCCCCGAAGCCGAGCACAACCCGCCTGCGCCACCGCCTCCCGCTGCGGAACCGACCGCACCCCCTGCCGCGGACGACTATGCCGAAGCAGTGCTGCAGGTCGCCGCCACCATGGTGCACCGGCTCGCCGAGGACCGCGCCGTGACCGCCGAGACGCTGGGCCAGGCCCTGCGCGCCCTGGCCGCGGCGCGCAAGGCGGTGCCGGACGCGTCGGGGTGGCGGGCCTGGCACGACGCCCTGCGCACCTGCGTCGCGAACGTCCCGGTGGCCACCGCCGCCGTCGTGGACGACGCGGCGCTCCTCGAGGTGGTGCAGGCCGGGGATGGCGAGGTGGCGCTGGCCGTGCTCTCCCAGCTGCATGCCCAAGGCGCGTGGACCCGCCTCAGCGGCTTCGCCACGCGCCTCGCGGAACTGCCCGACCGCAGCGGATGGGGCCTCTCGCTGTGGCTGGCTCCGCGCATCGCCATCGTCGATTTCGAGCGGGCGCGCGCGCTGGTGGATGGGGCCACCGGTCCGCGCGTGGATGCCTTGGGCGAGCACGCGCTCGAGATCGACCGGGCCCTGATGCTGGGGCGTGATGCCGCCGCACTGGAGCCGGCCGGCCGCATCTACGTCGCCGAACTGCTCATCGCGCCGCATCGCGTGCGGCCCAACCACGAATTGCGCCAGCGCATCGCCCAGACCCTGCGCCGCCAGCCACAGTGCTACCTGGTGCAGCTGCTCGACAGCCGCCATCCCGGGTATTTCGACGGCAAACTGCTCATGACCAGGCCCGGACAGGCATTCGACATGCTGTCACTGGTGGTGGTCAGCGTGCTGATCCTGGTCGTGGCGTCCTTGCTGACGCCTATCCTCGACAACCTCACGAGTGGTCACGGCGCCGCCGGAGCGCTCCTCACGGTCCTGACACTGGCCTGCACCGGCTTCCTGCTGCAGCGCCCGCTCGGCCGCTTCTGGAGGAACCGCTGTTGGCCGTGGCTGGACGCTCACCTCGGTCCATTCGACTCGGCCTGCGTGCAGACTCTCGGGTGGGCGCAGCTTCTCGCGGGTGGGGTCATCGTCGCGGCTGGCATCTCCTCCCCCTGGCAGCGCCTCGGCATCGTTGTGGGCGCGGTCGTGCTGGCGCTCGCGCTCAGCCACCACGGCAGGAACTGGATCCGTTACGCTCCGACCGGCTGGCGGCGCCACCTGCCCCCATGGCCGCTGATGCGCGGTCGCTTCGCGGAGCGCTCCAACGACGATGCCATCTGGCTGCTGAACCGCATCCTGCTCGGCATCCTCACCGCCCTGGCCCTGGTGATCCCGGCGCTGGACGCCTACCCGACGCACCCGTTTCTGGTCTGGGCACCTGCGGGCGGTCTGGCGCTGCTGGCCATCCGCGGGTGGGCCGCCTATCTCCATGGCTGGTCCACCTGGAAGGCTGCCCAGGCGTGGTCCGCCGGGCTCCGCCTCATCGCCGTCATCACGACCGTCTCCGGACTGGCCGGCGGATGCATGGCGGGTTTCGCCTGGCGACCCGGCAGCAGCGCCGGGGAGCATCCGGCGATCGCTGCGCTCGTGCTCGCTCCCTGGCTGCTCGACCTGGGCATCGCCGTGGTCGCCGCAGCGCTCTCCCGCCTGCTCTCCGGCGGAAAGCCGTCGCCAGCCATCGACGACGGAACAGGCGCGGACCCCTTCGCCCTTGCCACCGACCCGACCGGCAACCACCCAAACTGGCTAGTCCGCACGTTCGATGCCATCCCCACGGGCGTGCGGCGATTGGTGTCGGCGCTGATCCTGACCGGCTTTGTCATGGTCAGCTTTGCGAGTGGCGTCTATCCCATCGGGCTGATCCTGATGGTCTTCCTCATCATCACCATCTCGCGGATCGTGGGAGGCGACAACCGTCCCCGCTGGTACGGCCAGCAGGGTCGACGTGGGCGGTGGCGCCCAAGCCGCGATCACCGGCCAGCGAAGCCGCGACCTCCGCCCGCACATCGTCGCCGCTGAATCCCGCTGCTCGCGCAGCGCATGCGGCTGTCGCCCGGCCCACCCCGCCGGCGCTCACGGCTTCCCGACCACCCGATACAGGTGCACCCCATACCCTTCGAAGCGATCGCTGAACGCATGCTCGCTGATCGGGATCGTGCGACCCTCCCCGAGCACCTCGACGCTCGCACCTTCCGGCACGGTGAACGTCGCCATCGTCGTCCCCATGCGCAGCGCACCTGCGAACAGGTAGCTCTCGCTGCCGACACGCTTGGCGAGCACGGCCACCGGCACTGTGGGATCCGCCGCGACGACCCCCGCGCCCGCCAGCGTGAGCGGGCTGTTCAGCGCCGGCGCCAATTCGCGCACCTGCCCGTTGATCGCCGTCAGCCCCGCGAGCATCGCGGGGTCGTGCAGCGGGCCCGCCTCGTCGAACGATGGATTCCACGAGTGGCAGAAATAGCCGATGCCGCTGGCGCCGTGGATGAGCGCCAGCCACACCTCGGAGCGCACCTGCGCCGGCGTGGGCTTGGCCGGAGCGTCCTTGCCGATCCGGGTGGTCTCGATCCAGCACCACACCGGCTTGCGCCCGCCGCCCGCGGCGCGCAGGCGCGTGACGCCCCTGGGGACGAACTCGAGCCTGCCGCCCACCGCCGGCTCGGCCGCGTTGACGGGATAGATGTCGAAAGCCAGCACGTCGCCGCCCGCGGCGTAGGCGGTGTAGTCCTCGTCATGCCCGGTGCGCACGCCACGACCGATGTACGCAGTGAAGGACGTGCCCTGCCCGAGATTGAGGAACACCGGCCGGGTCGCGTCCTTGGCCTTCATATCGGCGTACAGACGCGCGATCTCGGCCGGTGCGATCGGCGGACCATAGCCACCGCCCTTCAGCTCCTGGGCGTTGTCGGGCTCGTCCTCCTGGGTCCAGCCGACGATGGTGCGATCGGCGAGGTGGGCGAGGCCGACCGCATTCTGCGCGCACATCACCGGCATGTGCGCCGCGGCGAGCTCGGCGAGCTGCGCCTCGGTCGGACCGTCCCACAAACCGATGTACAGGTTCACGCCCGCGGCGCGGTAGGCGGCGGCGTTGGCCGGGTTCTGCAGCCACACCGCGATGGGGAAGGAGCCCGCAACGCTGGACGGGCCGTTCGCCCAGGTCGGCACCCGCGCATCCGGGGCATCGACCGCCAACGCCCACGGGGCGGCCAGGACCAGGAGGGCGGCGAGGGTCGGGCGGATCATGGGCATGGCGGGCCTCCTCGGGTGCGCATCACGGCAGCACAGCGCGGGAACGGCTGGATGCGACGGGATTCCGGGGGCCCAGGGCGGGATCGTCCGCTCCACGTCCACCGCCGCGGCGGGCCGGCAGCGATGGGCGCAAGCAGGGCGGCGGTGGGGGCCACCCGGAATGACGGCGGTGCCGGCTGGAGGCTCCTCCGGCCAGCACAACCCACCCTGCGCCCCTATATATTTACTCAAAACCAATTCAATACGCATGTTACGCTTTTATTTTTCAAGTTCGCAGGCCCGGCAGCGACCCCGGCCGGGCCTCATCACCGCGCAGCGACGCGCAGCCCGGCGCGCCGCGACGCCTCCCCTCCAAGCGCGGTTGAGGAGCCCCGCTTTCTGGGTTACCCTGTCCAGGTCCCTCCGTACTCCTGCCGAAACCCCAAGCACCGCGCGATGCCCAGCGACGACGCCACCGATCCGCTCGCCAACCGCCGCATCCTGGTGATCGACGACAACGCGAACATCCACGCGGACTACCGCAAGATCCTGGTGCCGCCGGCGGTCTCGGCCGACCTCGCCGAGCTCGAGGCCGATCTTTTCGGCGAGACCGCGAAGACGACTCAGCGCCCGGCTTTCACCGTCGACACCGCGCAGCAGGGCAAGGAGGGGTACGAGCGCGTCCTGGTCGCGCTGCGCTGCGGGCAGCCCTACGCGCTGGCCTTCGTCGACATGCGCATGCCGCCCGGCTGGGACGGCATGGAGACCGCGCTGCGCATCCTCGCCGACGACCCCGACATCCAGATCGTGATCTGCACCGCCTATTCCGACTACTCGTGGGACGAGATGGCGCAGAAGCTTGGCGCGACCGACCGCGTGCTGATCCTCAAGAAGCCCTTCGACACCATCGAGGTCATCCAGATCGCCCAGTCGCTGTGCCGCAAGTGGACGCTCGGCCGGCAGGCGCAGCAGCGCGTGGCCTCACTCGAGGCGCTGGTGCAGGCACGTGTGCGCGAGCTGGCGGCGAGCAACGCGCGCCTGTCGACGCTCATCCAGGTCAGTCCGGTGGGCATCTTCGTGCTCGACCAGCAGGGCCGGGTGACGAGCTGGAATCCCGCGGCCGAGCGCATCTTCGGCTGGAACGGCGCCGAGATCATCGGCCACCAGCTGCCGGCGAGCATGCCCGACCATCTGCGCGTGCTGATGCGCAGCGGCGAGGAGGCTCCGATGGCGAGCGACCGCCAGGGCACCGATGTGCACGTCAAGCGCAAGGACGGCGTCGGCATCGAGGTGGCCACCTACAGCGCTGCGCTGCGCAGTCCGACCGGCGACCCCGACGGCTGGATCGTGGTGGTCGCCGACATCACCGCGCGCAAGCAGATCGAGGGCGAACTGCGCCGCGCCAAGATCGCCGCCGAGGCCGCGGCCACCGCCAAATCCGAGTTCCTTGCCACCATGAGCCATGAGATCCGCACGCCGATGAACGGCGTGATGGGCATGGCGGAGCTGCTGCTGACCACGCGCCTGGACGCCGAGCAACTCGACTTCGCCAACATCATCCACAGCTCGGGCGAAGCGCTGCTGGCGATCATCAACGACATCCTCGACTTCTCGAAGGTCGACGCGGGCATGCTCTCGCTAGAGCCCATCCCCTTCGACCTGCTGACCACGGTCAGCAGCGTGATAGAACTGCTCTCGGCACGCGCCGAGAGCAGGGGCATCGAGCTGTTCTACCGGTTCGCGCCCGACCTCGCCCAGGCGGTCATCGGTGACGCGGGCCGCGTACGCCAGATCATCACCAACCTGGTCGGCAACGCGGTCAAGTTCACCCTCAAGGGCCACGTCTTCGTCGACGTCGCGCGCGCGCCCGGCGGTGGCGTGGCGATCGCGGTGCACGACACCGGCATCGGCATCCCGCGCGACAAGCTGCGCCTGCTCTTCCAGAAGTTCACCCAGGCCGATTCCAGCACCACGCGCAGGTTCGGCGGCACGGGCCTGGGCCTGGCGATCTCCAAGCAGCTCGCCGAGCTGATGAATGGCGGCATCGAGGTGACCAGCCAGCCGGACCTCGGCTCGGTCTTCACCGTGACCCTGCCGCTGCCCACGGATCCGGCGCCACCGCGCGCACGCACCGAGCCCGCCAACCTCGCGGGGCTGAAAGTGGTGGTCGCCGACCCGAACGCGCTGAGCAGCCGCATCGTCGTGGAGCAGCTGCGCAGCTGGGGCTGCGAAGCGCTGCCCGCGGCGAGCGCGGCCGAGGCCCTCGTGGCGCTGCGCGCGACGGTCGGCGGCCGCGTGGTCGCGCTCATCGATGCCCGCCTCGCCGATGCCGACCCGCTGGAGCTCGGCGCGACCATCCGCGCCACCTCCGGGCTGGAGGGCGTGCCGCTGATGCTGCTCACCACGGTCGGGCAGCGCGGCGACAGCAAGAAAGCGGCCGCGGCCGGCTTCAACGCCTACTTGACCAAACCCGTGCAGCTCCTCGATCTGCGTGATGCGCTGGGGGTGCTGTGCCAGCACGGCCAGCGCGCGGGCAACGAACTGGTCACCCGCCACACCCTCGCCGAGGCGCGCGGTGCCGGGTCTTCGGGCTCGCGACGGCGTATCGCGGTTGCACCGGCGAATGCCCCCGGGCAGCCCGCGCTGGAGGTATTGGTGGTCGAAGACGACACCGTCAGCAGCCTGCTGGTGACGCGCATCCTCGAGCGCCTTGGCTGCAATGTCACCGCCACCGACAGCGGCAGTGCCGCGACCGCGCTCGCCGCCAGCCACGAATACGCGCTGATCTTCATGGACTACCACCTGCCCGACCTTGACGGCGTTGCCGCCGCGCGCCTGATCCGCAGCCGTGCAGGCGGCGCGCGCACGCGCATCGTGGCAATGAGCGCGAGTGTCCTCGACCAGGACCGCGAACTGTTCAAGAGCGCCGGCATGGACGCCCTGATCACCAAACCGGTGACGCTGGAGGAGATCCGCGCGGTGGTCGCACAGTCGGCCGCACCCGCCGGGATGGAGGGTCCCGGCGCAGAGGCGCGGCGATGAACATCTCGGCCAAGATCTGGCTGAGCATCAGCGCCCTGGTGCTGGGCTACCTGGTCACCGTCATCGTCGATTCGCTGCTCGGCCTGCACGCCGAACAGCGCCTCGACCATACCGCCACCACGCTGTTCCCGCTGACTACGCTCAGCCGCGAGGCCGAGATCGCGCTGCAGGCGCAGGTGCAGGCCTACCAGGACGCGGTACTCACCGGGGACGCCGACCAGTTCATGATCGGCATCACCGCGGCGCACGCCGCCAGCGACGCGATTTCCGGGCAGCTCGCGCTGGCCGACCTCGACGACGGGCAGCGCGCGCGCATCCGTGCCCTCGCCGACCGCCATGCCGCCTACACCACTGATGCGAGCAAGGCCTATCCCGCGCTGGTCAAGGGCCTGTCGGGCGCCGAGGCCACCGCCGAGGCCGCGCGCCTCAACACCGCCGCCACCGCGCTGCGCGCCGATTTCGCCAAGCTGGTCGCCGAGGCCACGCACGAGCTGCGCCAGGAGCTGGCCCAGACCGTCGCGCGCAGCCAGCACCAGCGCCACATCGGCATCGCCGTGCTGCTGGTCGCGGCCGGGGTGAGCTGCACCCTGGTCTACCTGGTGATCTCGCGCTGGACGTCCCGCCTGGGCGGACTGGTACAGGCCAGCGAACGCGTCGCACGCGGCGATTTCAGCGTTGGCGTCGCCGACCGCGGCGGCGACGAGGTCGGCCGCCTGTCCACGTCCTTCGCCGCCATGCAGGCGGCAGTCAGCGCGCGCAACGAGGCGCTGCGGCGCTTCACCGAGGGCCTGGAAGAGACCGTGCGCCAGCGCACCAGGGAGGTCACCGACCGCAACGCCGAACTGGTGCACGAGATCGACGAACGCAAGCGCGCCGAGGCCGCAGTGCAATCGCTGCATAACCAGTTGCTCGACGCCTCGCGCCAGGCGGGCATGGCCGAAGTCGCGACCGGCGTGTTGCACAACGTCGGCAACGTGCTCAACAGCGTCAACGTCTCGGTGACCGTGATCGCCGAACAGTTGCACGAGAACAAGGCCGCCAACCTGGCCAAGGCCGCGGCGATGATGCAGGGGCGCGGCGCCGGGCTGGGCGCCTTCATGAGCGACGATCCCAAGGGACGCCAGCTGCCCGGCTACCTGGCCAAGCTCGCCGAGCACCTCTCCACCCAGCACGCCACGGTCGTCCGCGAGCTGGGTGGGCTGTCGGCCAACATCGAACACATCCGCGAGATCGTCCAGCTCCAGCAATCGCACGGGCAGAGCGTGGGCGTGGTGCAGATGCTGCGCCCGCAGGACCTGGGCGACGAGGCCCTGCGACTGAGCGCGACGGCGCTCACGCGCCACGAAGTCGAGGCGGTCGCCGACTACGCCGACGTGCCGCCATGCGCGCTCGACCGCCACAAAGTCCTGCAGATCCTGGTCAACCTGCTGACCAACGCGCGCCAGGCGATCGCCGAGGGCAATCCGCCCCAGCGGCGCGTGGTCCTGCGCATCCGCGCGGCGCCCGCGCGCGGCATCAGTTTCAGCGTCAGCGACACCGGCGTCGGCATCGCGCCGGAGGTGCTCGCACAGATCTTCACCCACGGCTTCACCACCAAGAAGGATGGCCACGGCTTCGGCCTGCACAGCTGCGCCAACGCGGCGCACGAGATGCACGGCACGCTCACGATGCACAGCGACGGGGTGGGGATGGGGGCGACGTTCACGCTGGTGCTGCCGGGGGATGGGCGTGGGGACGTGGTCGAATGAACGGCGCAGACCCGCACGAGATCACGGTGGCCCGGCTCGCCGTCAAGGCGCCCTGACCGTCAGACTGCGCCACCCGTCCATCCAGTCCGGCGGATTGCGGTTGGGCGCCACGAGGCCCCACCCATGCTCGGCGACCTCGCTGGGGTGAAACCCCGCAGCCGCCGAGGAAGACCCCGATGCGCCGCCACCACCTGCTCGCGCTCCTGCTGGTCACCGCCTGCCGTCTACCACTCGCCGCCGCCGACCTGATCAGCCCGGATGACGAAAAAGCGCTGACCATGCTGATGCGCACGCTGCGCGCGGTCGGCTTCCCCGATCCCGCTGGCGCGACCTTCCTGCATGGCCGCCTGACGGTGGCAGCGACGTTCGATCCGGGCCGCGCCCAGATGCCCTTGCCGAGCGTAGCCTCGACCACGCAGGAGACCCACCCGGGTTCACCACTGGTCACCTGCGCGTTCGCCTTCGACGGCCTGCATCTGCACCTGGCCGACGGTTCGTGGATCATCGCCATGGCCTACCGCTTCCGCCCGGGACCTGACGACCGCGTCGACTCCGGGAAGTGCCTGGCGTTCGCGCCCGCCATGGAATCGGCGCTGGCGAGCATCGCGCACCCGTTTGCCCCGGCCCAGGTGGCCGCGTGGCTGGAGGCGCTGGCGCCCGAGGCGCGGCCGCGCGCCAGCGCAGCGCTGGCGATCATGGTGCCGATCAGCTTCCACCTGACCCAGCGCAGCGAAGGGCTGCCCGCAACCGCCGCGATCCTGCACCTGGCCGGCTGGCCCGACCTCGGGGCCGCGGCGGTGGCCATCGCCGATCAGCGCGCGCGGCAGTTCGGACAGCTGCGTCCGTGGCGCGAGCCCGACCAGCCCTTCGATCCCACCGGCGCGTACGCCCACGCACCCGCCGAGGAGCAGGCCTGGCGCGCCGCCCATCCGACGATCATCCCCGAAGACCCTCTCACCGCCTTCCGCCGCGCGCTGTTCCGCTGGAGCCGCGCCCAACTCTGCGCCGCGCCCGAAGAGGCACTGGTACCGCCCGCCACCGCCGCCGCATTGTGCCGCACCCTGCTCGATCCGCTCGACCCGCAGGGCAATGCCGCGCGCATCGCCGCCCTGCTCGCAGCCGCGCGCCTGCCGCCGACGACGCCCGCCAACCCCACCCTGGACGAGCGCCTGCAAAGCTGGGAGGCGCGCCCGCGCGCGGCGCGCCTGGTGGTGACCGGCGGCACCGACGGCGCGACGCAGGGCACCGCCTTCGTCGTCCCTCCACCAGCCTATCAGCCGGACGAGCACGACTACGACGGCCTGATCGGCCTGCTCGACGACGAACGCCCCTCGCGCTGCGTCGATGTCAACGGTGCACGTACTGTCGGCGACAACGCCCTGCGCGCCCTCGCCACCCTGCTCAAGGCCGACCCGCGCGCCCTCGCCGGCCTGCCCGTCGACCACCCCTGGACCGCCGCCGAACGCCGCACCACCGCCAAGGCGCTGGAGCTGTGGTGGCAGGGAAACCGCTATAAGTACGTGAAATAGGGGAATTCTGGAGGGGAAAGGGAAGGCAGGAGCACGGCAGGAAGTAGGGGAGCAAGAAGGAGGAAGATGTGAACTGGGAGATGAAGGACGGGAGAGAACCATCGCCTATCGCAGACACGCTCTGCACACCGCATTCCGCCATGTGCCTGACTTCTCCGTCCGCTCCTCCACCCTCCTGCCTTCCCCGTCTCCCCACCCGTGTCACTTCCCCTCTCCGCCCATCCGCCTACAAACGCCGCATGCCCATCCCTCTCACGCCGCCCAGCGGACGCGCGTTCCAGACCAAGCAGGCGATGGTCTACCACACCCTGCGCGAGGCGATCGTGCAGGCGCGTCTGCAGCCCGGGGAACGGCTGGTCATCGACGACCTGGCGGCGCAGCTGGCGGTGAGCTCGATCCCGGTGCGCGAGGCGCTGCAGCTGCTGCAGGCGGAGCGTCTGGTCGAACAGAAGCCGCACGTCGGCGCGGTGGTCGCCGCCATCACCCCCGACTCGGCGCGCGAGATCTTCGCCCTGCTCGAGTGCCTTGAGCAGGCGGTATTCCGCGGCGCCATCGAGCATGCCACGCTAGGCGATCTGACCACGCTGACCGCCCTGGTCGAGCGCATGGCCGGCGCCGCCAACGATGGCCGCTGGCTGGAACTGAACCGGCGCTTCCACCGCACCATCGCCGAGATCGCGCGCATGCCGCGCGCCCTCGACATGCTCGACCGCGTCTGCGATGACTGGGAACGCCTACGCCGCCACCGCTTCCGCGACGTCGGCCACCCCGACACCAGCGCCGCCGAGCGTGAGCACCGCGCCATGATCACCGCGCTCGCTGAGCGTTCGGCCCCACGCCTCGAGGCGCTGGTTCGCCAGCACAACCGCGCGGCGCTGGCGTTCTACCTGGAGGCGGCGCCGACGGCGCCGATCGAGAAGGCCAAGGGCGCGACGCGCACGGCGAAGCGCAAGGGCGCGTAGGAGCGCTTCAGATCTCCTCCCACGTGATCATCAGTTCGTGCTCGCGCCATTCCCACGGCGGCACGAGGCAGGTCGTCGACGTGCCATGAAAGGACGGGTGGCGGTCAGGCGGCGATTCGCCGTCGGGG